>CBFIEF010000031.1:0-32287 GCA_965661545.1 Alphaproteobacteria bacterium
GTTAACGGTCGCGATGGTCAGTTCTTCTGCCTGTGCAGCAGAAAAGCTCACCAGTGCGCTAGCCACGAGGGCAGCGGCGGTCATCTTTTTCATGATAATCCTCCCAAGGAAAAAAGGAGCCGCTCCCACGGCTCAAACACACCCTAAGCAAGACACGTTCACGGTAGCCAATACCATCACGTCAATCGTCGGTACATTTCTGCAGCAAGACGGCGTAATTTCCAACTTTAGTCGTAGAAAAGTATAAATCATGCACATAACGACCTTACATCAGAGCGGGTTATTCCGGAGAAATGCAAAATCTGGCCGGGATTCTTTGATTTTGCGCCGAGATCTGACCGTTCTATCAGGTGCGCGGCAGAGCGATTCTCTTGCGGGGGTCGGTTGGAGTAGTGATGTTCGCCAATCAGCACGGTTGCAACAGGCAAAGAACAAAGTATTAGGCCGCATTTCGGTGAGGGTGCCGTCTTGCTCACGCTATACTAGGCGAGCAAAACCCGTTTCTTCTGGAGTCGCACCTAGCGCCGGAAGCAGCTTGCGAAGCTTTGGCCTTCACAGACGATGAGCAACCGTTCCCGTGCCTTTTCAAATCCCAACTCTGTGGCGGCCCGGTAGAGCTTGGCTGCTTCCTCGCGATTAGCTTCAGCACCTTGGCCGCTTTCGTAGATTTGGCCCAGATTATACATAGCGATCGGGTTCTTGGCGCGGCTGGCCGCCGTGAAGAACTCAATCGCTGCTTCTGGGTTGGATTCAATACCAATACCCAATAGCAGCCGCTCGCCTGTCACGTTCATGGCGACCGGGTTTCCGAGCTTTGCAGCGATTTCGTAGTAGCCCAGTGACTGCGCAAGGTCCTGCTCAACCCCTTTGCCCGCATCGTAAACCGCTGCCAAATCCATGATCGCGGGCACGTGGCCCTGTTCGGCGGCGTTCATCATCAGCGCGATACCAGCTTCAACGTCTTCGGTGACGCCGTAGTTCCCGGTCAGGGTCGCAACGCCGATGTGGTGCAAGGCTTTGAGGTTTCCTTTATCCGCCGCCAATTGGATGCTTTTCATGCCCATCTCGTTATTGGCTTTAACGACCTTACCCTCGAGTAATTTCAGGCCGATGATGTAGGCCGCTTCTGGCGATCCCGCTTGTGCAGCTTCTTGAAGCTTCTTGAAGGCCGCAACCGGTTTGCCCAACTGTTCAAGCACCTTTGCGTGAGGCAACAGGGCGATGTCCATGCCTTGCTCCGCTGCTCTTCGATACAGGATAGCGGCCTGCGCCTTATTTTGTGCAATCCCTTCGCCGGTGTCTAACATGACCGCTAAGTTGTACTGCGCCACCATGTTGCCTTGCTTGGCCGCAGCGCTAAACCAGTTGGCGGCTGCAACGTTGTTCTCTTCTGTGCCCCGGCCCAGATCGTACAGCACGCCCAGGTTTGTTTGTGCTTCCTGGACGCCTTGTTCGGCTGCTTTGGTGTACCACTCCAGCGCCAGAACGGCATTTTCCTCAGTGCCTTCACCGCGATCATACAGTCGGCCCAAGCGATATTGCGCCTCTGCATCGCCCTTACCCGCCGCTTTTGTCCAGTGTTTGAGGGCCTGCTGGTACTCTTCCTTCTCATAAGCGTCGTGCCCCTTTTGGAGCGCGCTCTTGAAAAGGCCAAATTGGGCCTGTGCGGGTTGAGCTGTCAGCGACAGAGCGAAAACGAGTGCGGTGGCGACCTGAAGCAGCTTCATTGTCTAAATCCTAAGTGGTTTCAGGCTCTATGGGACTGAATTGTGGCAAGGAAGCAGACAAAACGTCCAATTCTTCTCGTTTTTCGCGCATGTCTGCTTAGTTGCGCTGCAGACTAACCCTCCGTGCGCCCTGATGCGCGGCGCACCCACATATTCAGGCCTTCGACCAGTGCAGCAAAGGCCATCGCGCCATAAATATAGCCCTTGGGCACGTGGCGATCAAAGCCCTCGGCGATCAGCACCATCCCAATCATCAGCAAGAAGGCGAGCGCCAGCATAACGACCGTTGGGTTATCATTCACAAACCGCGTCACAGGACCAGCGGCAAGGAACATCACACCAACGGCGATGATAACAGCCGCCACCATGACGGGAATATGCTCCGTCATGCCCACGGCGGTTAAGATTGAATCAACACTGAAAACGACATCCAACAGGACGATCTGCACGATGACCGTGGCAAAAGCCGATGTCGCGCCCTTGCTAAAGACGGTATCGGCGGGCTCTGGCTGGACTTTATGCTGTATCTCCGTGGTTGCTTTCCAAACAAGGAAGACGCCGCCGCCAATCAGGATAAGGTCACGCCACGAAAACGAGGTGTCAAAACTGGGGGCTCCATGCGCGCCAATTCCGCCGCTCCAGCCCAAATCAAACACGGGCTCTGTCAGACCCACGATCCACGCAATCGCGGACAGCAGGACCAGCCGCAAAACCAGTGCCAACCCAATCCCAATGCGCCGCGCCGTTCCCTGTTGATGCTCGGGCAGCTTTGCTGAGGCGATTGAGATAAAGAGCAGGTTATCGATGCCGAGCACAATTTCCATTGTGACCAACGCAAGAAAGGCCATCCAGACTTCTGGAGCGGTCAACAGCTCTAGCATAGGGTTCGTGTGTCCTGCCTTGTTGCTTCTAGGCCCTGAACACGCAGCGGCGAGGCCGGGGGCAGGTCAGTATTTTCGGCTGCACCGCCGGTGTCAATTGATCTGAGGCAAAACAGACGGATCGCCTACCTTACAGATTGCAAGCGGCTGGAAACGCTTGGCTTATCGCGCAAAGGCATCAAACGATGTCGCTGTGTCGAGGTCTTGAGCTGGCTCAGAATCGCTTTTGCCATCAGCTTGCAGTGATCTATGTAAGGGACGCTTGAGCTGCTGGCCACTTGGTAACCACTCAGCATCGCGTTAAAGCCGATCAGTTGCTGCAGCTGCGCTTCCAACATGTTGATGTCTTCAAGCGCTGCGTTGAGCCCCAACGTGTCCTGCGCCAAACGGTGGCAGAGGTCTTTGTTCAGTTTGGCCGGTGTGTCAGGCGCGCTGTCGTCTGTAAGAAAGGCGCGCGTGACTTCTTTTATGTAGGTGAGGTGGGTATGAACGTAGGCATTTTGTACGTCGATTATCGCCGTGAGGCGATTGATCAGAGTGGAATGCCGGTCGAGCGCGAGTTCCACGCCCTTATAAAAAGGTTGGGAGTACTCTTTTGCCGCTGCGCCCCGAAAGCAATTTGCGCGCGCCACTTCAATATCTGGATAGAATCTAAAAAGTGTGGCCGGCGAGCAGGGTGTCTCGCTGCATATCAACGTTTTCGTCAGCTTTTTGCCTGACAAAATAATATCGAGAGTTGCCCGAAGGATTGCTTCATCCGTTCGTTGGCGGCGGGAGAGTTTCACCACAAATCTACTCCATGCGAAAACGCAGAAACGAAAGGCCAGAAATCCCCTGACCCGCTTGCACCATACAACATTACTTATCGCTAAAACTTACAGATCATTATCAATAAAAAATAGAAGATTTCAAAAAGATGATAAAAATTACTCATAAATTGTCAGTCAAGCTAACAGGTTGAGATCAAATCAATCAAAATTACACGCTTGGAGGGCTGGATCTCTTGAGGGATACTCCAAAAAAGCGTCGTTCTTTGATTCGAATTCAAGATAATTGCACAGAAAAACTGCGAGGCAAAATTCTTGTAGATATACATTACCATGCAGAATTCGGGTGTTTATCGGTAAAATCTGCAAAATCTATTATCAACAATGATAGCCTTAAGAATTGTAGATAAAGATTCTTGGCGTCGCGGTAAAATGCAGTAAACCTGAAATTCGGTTCGGAATGTATTACTCTTTCAAACCGATTTGCTTAGGAAAACTAAAGGCCTGCACCGCTCGACGGTACAGGCCTCTTTTTTGTCATCGTGCCACTGCGCCTGTTTCAGCGCGTTTCTTTATATGGCGCGGAAGTCGGGACGTTTGCTCGCAGCGGGGCCGAGGTATCGATCCAGCAAGATATCAATACCGATCCGAACGGTCTCATTGGCTTCAACATCAAAAACAACTGCGCGGTCCTGATGGATCAGAAAGCCATCATACAAAAGGTAGCCCGATAGCAGCGCGGCCAGTTGCTTGAAATCCTGCATCGTCAATCGATTGCGAACAGGCTCAAGGGCGCCGTAAATCATCTGTTGAATCGCAGGCATTAACCATTCGGGTCTCTCACCAGCTTTCCGGTAATGCTGAGTCATCAGGCCGCGAAGGAATGCGCCATTGGTCTCCAGCAGCTGCGGTAGAAGCTCCGCCATCCGCTGGATCCGCACTCGGACGTCGGCGTTGTCCGCGATGATTTGCTGGACTGCCGTCACAAAACTCGCCCCTCGCTCAGCGCCCAATTCGCTTAAGAAGGCATCGCGTTCTATCTCCTCCGGGGAGTTGTAGTAGCGGTAAATGGTGGGTTTCGAGACGCCAGACTGATCCGCGATCGCCTGGACTGTCATTGGCCTGCCGGCCTCGACCAGCTCCAGCGCTGCCCGTAGAATATCTTTTCGTGTTCGAGACCGACGGTTGGACGTCACCCTGTCGTGCGGTGTTACGCTGATCAATTCTTGGTACATGTTGCAGTATCGCACGCCTTACGACGATTGATCCCCTTTAATTGCTTTGCTTTGGTGGCAGACGACGCAGTGACTGGAACCAATTGAGCGCCGATCTAGAGCCAGCTTGGAGTAAGTTTAATGCGCAGCAAGTAAGTTCTTAGGATTCTAGTGAATTTTTTTCTTTGACGATCAAAGTGATAAAATATTCACAATATGGTTTATAATGAAAGTCAATTTGACATTCATTATGACTATCCATGCGAATTCTAGTTTGCATGCTCAAATAATGAGAAATAAGTCTTAGATTTTCTTCTCAGAACGAATTCCGATTCGCGATGCAAGGCATCGGAATTGATATAATCGCAATGATTAATTTGTATGTTTTCGTGAAAGAGCCGGTGAAACGAGCCGTGTCGTGTGCGGTGATTTGATGTTGGGGCCGCAAATTGGAAACAGCCCGGCGAGTGTCGCGCTCGCGGGGCTGTTTGCCAAAGGGAGGAGTTTCTTCTGAGAGAGATATGAAAACAGCGGGAGAAGAGGCCGCTGTTGATGACCTTGAATTAGCTCAACCTATTTGCACTTTGAAGCCTTCTGATTGCGAAGCAGTTGTGCGTAATTCGCAAAGATAACGCCAGCATTACGTCTACTTTCGCACTGATATGCGTTGAGCGCATGCCTTTGTGGGAGGCATCTTAGCGATACGTCACTTTGTGAGGGTTTTTCCTCACCTCTGGATGGACATGCGGTAAAGGTGGACCCACGAAAGATCAGCATAGAGAGGGGTAGGGCCATGTTTTTTGATCCGAACGGGACGGCGGAGGGGCTGGCGCACAACCCCATTAAAGCCCTTGTGGCACCTAGACCTATTGGCTGGATTTCCAGTATCAGCCCCACGGGCGTCGCGAACTTGGCACCCTACAGCTTTTTTAACCTCATTGCTGACTCCCCCTTTATGGTGATGTTTGCGACCTCGGGTCATAAAGACAGCTTCTTCAATGCTGTCGGTACAGGGGATTTTGTTTGGAACCTGGTGAGTGACGATCTGACCGATGCCATGAACCGCAGTGCCAAGACCGTTGATAGGGCTGTCGATGAGTTTGAACTCGCGGGTGTGACCAAAGCAGCCAGCGAAACCGTGCGTGCCCCCCGTGTCGCTGAAGCAAAGGCCGCGCTGGAATGCAAAGTTGACCGATTCATCCCGCTGAAGTCTGACACAGCCGGTCGCCACAACTCGATGGTTATCGCCACTGTAACCCGAGCCTTTATCCAAGATGATCTGGTCCGCGATGGCCGCTTCGATAATGAACAAGCGCGAGCGCTGTCGAGGCTGGGCTATATGGATTACGCGGTGATTGATAAGGTCTTTGAGCTGGAGCGTCCTGACTAGGGAAGGCTTTGGTCTTATTGGTTAAGGCCCTGTACCTGTTTCACTTTTTGCTTGATGTTCACTTTTGTTCTCATTATACATCCGAATGAGAACAAAAACAGATCATCCTGTGGGGCTCTATGAAACAGCAAGAAACTGCCGGTCTGACTGAACGGTACAAAACGCCTGCTCACGCTGGTGCGGGCGGCGCGAACCCTGTCCGCAAGGTTGCTTTGGAATCTCACAATGATGGTCGCTACCGCCATCGTGCCAATCACTCACAGGCAGAAGCTGCGCGGGCGAGGGGCTATCGCAAGGGGCGCGGGGCTGCTGATGGACCGGCGGGGCGGTTTGAGGTTACGGAACATGTTGCGTTCGATGATGGGTGGGAAAGCGGGCAGGCGCGGCTAGAGGACTTGATCCAGCGCCCTACAACGGTGTCCGAAGATCGAGCGAAGTCGGTACTGACGTTCAATGAATCGCCAGATCTGGGTTTTGACCGGTCCGTGAACCCCTATCGGGGCTGTGAGCACGGCTGCACCTATTGCTATGCCCGACCAAGCCACGCTTTTATGGGGCTGTCAGCGGGATTGGACTTTGAAACCAAACTGTTCGCGAAATATGACGTTGCGCGGCTGCTTGAGGACGCGTTGCGGAAGCCTGACTATCAAGTCGCGCCCATCGCGCTGGGTACGAATACGGACCCCTATCAGCCGATCGAGCGAGAGCTGAAGCTGACCAGTTCTATTCTTGCCGTGTTGGATGAGTGCAATCACCCCGTGACAATTGTCACCAAGTCCGCGGGTATTCTGAGGGATTTGGACCGTCTTACCAGCATGGCGCGGCGCGGTTTGGTGAGTGTTGGCCTGTCGGTCACAACGCTGGACGCAGAGTTATCTCGGCTGATGGAACCGCGCTGTTCCTCGCCCGCGCGCCGGATCGATACCATCCGGCATTTGAGTGAGGCTGGAATTCCAGTGCGGGTCATGGCCTCACCAATGATTCCCGGGCTGAACGACTGCGAGTTGGAGAATATCCTCGAAGCGGCACGAAAAGCCGGGGCGAAGGCTGCGTCTATGATCCCTCTGCGGTTGCCACTGGAGGTCAAAGACGTGTTTCGGGATTGGCTCGAAGCCAACTTCCCCGATCGAGCGAAGAAAGTGATGTCGCAGGTCACGTCTATGCACGGCGGCCAAGAGTATCGCTCGAACTTTGGCGAACGGATGCGGGGCAGTGGGCCGCTGGCGCACATTCTCCGGCACAGGTTCCAGGTTGCCTGCGGACGCTATGGGCTATCGGAGCATTTGCGGCCTTTGGTACGGGACGCTTTCCGACCACCTCAGCGCGCTGGTGATCAGTTGTCCCTGATCTGACTTTTACACTGCGGAGGCTTCGCTGGCGTTCTGGGAGGAAAGGTCGGCAATGCCCTCTGCCGTTACCCACGGTTGATGGGTGACGATCCGCAGTCCGGCGGGGTGATGAGAGAGCATCCCGCCGGCGCGGACCTATCAAATCTGGCCCAAGGGCCAAAGACAATATCTCACAACAAAAGGAGCGCGCGATGTTAGTTGCGTTTGATCAACAGACTGCCAAAGACCAACGTTTATTCCGCCGCCGTGGCGAGACACAGCTCGGTTTCCAGATGCTAAATCGGCTGTTAGAGACGGGGCGCGTGACATGGCGAAGAAAATGCAGCGCCATCATCCGCTCCCGCATGCTGCGCCATCAGCGCCAGATTCAATCGACGGACCCGCATGGTCCTGTTACCGCGTTGCACGCCATCTACGCCCACAAACCAGTCCGCTGAGGGCGTTTTTGGCACGGAGGCAGCCGTCAGTTGCCGCCCTTCGCGTTTTTTCCAGCCAAACCTTAGGCGAGCGGATCCTTGATCACGGCCATGGACTGCGCGCCCAAACCCGGACTGGAAAGCTCGATGGTATCACCGGGGACAAGGAATTTTGGCGGCTTGAGCCCCATGCCGACCCCGGGAGGGGTGCCGGTACAGACAAGATCGCCGGGCTCGAGCGTCTGATAGAGCGATAGGTGTTCGATGATGCTCGGAATGTCGAAAATCATGGTTTCTGTCGTGCCGGACTGCCGGATTTCGCCATTCACGCTTGCCTGCAAAGGGTGGTTCTGCGGTGCCGGAATTTCGTCTTTGGTCAAGAGATACGGACCCGTCGGCCCAAAGGTGTCGAAAGATTTACCTTTGCTCCACAGGCCGCCACGATCCATCTGGAATGTCCGTTCAGAGATGTCGTTGACCAGCGTATAGCCCGCAATGTGGTCCCATGCCGCCTCGCGGGTGATGTACCGCCCCGAGGTGCCAATAACAAAGGCAAACTCGACTTCGTAATCAAGACGATCTGAGCCGCGCGGGTGCAGAATATCGTCGTTTGGCCCGCTGATGCAGGACGACGCTTTGTAGAACACAATTGGCTGCTCTGGGATCGGTAGACCGGCTTCTTCGGCGTGGTCGGCGTAGTTCAGGCCGATACCAATGAACTTACCGGGCCGGGGAATGGGCGCGCCCAAGCGAACATCACGGGCAACCACTGGCAGCGATGCGGGATCTAGGGCCGCAAGCCGCGCCAAGCCCGAGGGCGAGAGGGCCTCGGCGTCGATGTCAGAGATGTGTTCTGACAAATCACGAATGGTCCCATCCTGATCCAACAGGCCAGGCTTTTCCATGCCGATTTTTCCGTGACGCAGCAACTTCATAGGTGCCGTACTCCCCCAAAAGGTTTTCAGTCAGTGTGTTTTGGAGCATGACAGTTTCGAGAATGGGTGTCACCAGTGATGCCGATGGCTTGCAGATGGGTGCAAGCTCCAATAAGAATAAATCGCGTCAATTTTTTTCTAGTTTGTGGGGCTTGAGTTGAACAATTCTGATTTGAAGATCGGCACACGTGGATCTGTCTTGGCCTTGGCGCAAACGGACTGGGCTTTGGGCGAAATGAGACGGCTTGCCCCGGCGCGCAATATCGAGCGGGTCATCATCGAGACGCAGGGTGATAAGGATCAAACATCGTCCCTGTCGAGTTTTGGCGGGGTCGGGGTTTTTGTCGCTGAGCTCCAATCAGCAATCCTCGATGGCCGTGTTGATGCCGCCGTGCATTCATACAAAGACATGGCCAGCCGTCCGACCGATGGTCTGAAGCAATACTTTCCGCCCCGGGAAGCGGTTTGCGATGTGCTGGTTGGCTGTCCGCTGGATGAGTTGAGAGAAGGGGCAACCGTCGGTACAGGGAGCCCGCGCCGGGTCGCGCAGCTTCGGCGACGTCGCCCTGATTTGAACATCCAGGCCCTGCGCGGCAACATCACGACGCGCCTGTCAAAGCAGATGGACGGCACGTTTGACGCGGTGGTGTTGGCCAAGGCTGGACTGAAGCGCGCGCGCATGTTCGATCCGCTGCGAGACTTCGATCTGGACCCCATGGATTTCACACCGGCAACTGGCCAAGGCCAATTGGCGCTGGAATGTCGCGAGACTGAAGAGCTGCCCACTGAAGAAGGCGTTCTGACCAGCGCGTTGGATCGTCGTTTGGCTGTGGTCGAGCGGTTTTTCGCGCAAGAGCTGGGCTTCGGCTGTCACACACCGGCGGCGGTTTGGGCGCGGGTCGAAGGCCGGCGGATTGCTGCGGTTATCGACGTGCTCAGCCACGATGGACACGAAAGCCTGAAAATCGAAGTGCCGGTTTCGCTGTCGCACAAGGATGGTGATTTACAGGCGGCTTTGGCGCAGGCTGAAGATCGCGGTATTCGCGCATTCTTGAAAGACATCATCTAAGGCCTGCCAACGCGGTTTTAAGCTGTAAAGCTGGCTTTTACCGTCACGAGATACTCGGCCAACCGTTGCCGTGCGCGCCAGAAATCTGCGGACAGGCCATACACCAGCATCTTACGCCGACCGCGATAGAAACTTTGCTCCAGCGTAAAACCCAGATCTTCGGCGAGGGCTTGGCTGGCTTTGTTGTCATCACTCAGTACGGCAACAATCCGTTCCAAACCACCGTCTTCGCGTAGGGCAAAATCGGTGATCTCGGTCACCGCTTCGCGTGCATAGCCTTGGCCTCGGGCCGCGGGCAAGAAGCTGTAGCGGATTGCCAACCCCAAACCATCAGGACGCAACATGATCCCGGCTTCACCGATAAAACGGTCTTCATCTCGGGTGAACACACCGAACATGCCAATGCCTTGGGTGGACCAAAAGGCATCAAAGGTCTTGAGCGTTTCAAGCGCGGCGTGGTGATCCTGCACCCCTTCAAGCATACGCTCCATCGCAGCCGCATCGCTGCGCAGAGGCATGACGGTGTCGATATCCGTCGGACCGAGCGCGCGCAGGTAGAGGCGAGGTGTGTTGAGCACGGGGCGTGAAGTCATCATGAGATGTGCTTAGCGGCTCTGCGCCAAATTGCCAAACCCTGCTGTGATTTCCACCCTTGCAGAAACGCGGTTTCCGTCTTTGTCCAGCACCGCGAGATCGTAGAAACCGGGGCTGTTGGGCATCCATGTGATTTGGCGGCCAATGGCTTGGGAACGCGGCGTGCCATCGACGAAAAGTCGAAAGGGTCGCTGCCCACCGCTGAGCTTCAGAGCGACGCCCCCGCGTTCCCGAAGGGGCATGACTGCGCCGTCAGTGGGGAAAGTCAGGCGAAAGGGGTCGGTCTCGTCAGTCTGCAAGCCGGCATGATGTTGGAGCGCCAAAGGCGTTTCATCCAGAATGTAATCCAAACCGCCAGCGGGAAGCGTCAGTGGACGGGTGTCGTCTAGTTCCTCAAAGGCATGGAACAGCAACGGTGCGGCGTCGACCAGTCCCACGAGGGTCTCCGTCGGTTGGTTATCCGGGCGGCCAATCCACGCGGCGATCACGTACTTTCCGTCATAACCCACCGCCCAAGCATCTCGGTTTCTGGCCGAAGTGCCGGTTTTGAAGGCGATGCGGGGTGTGTCGGCTTGGTTGAAGGTGTGCGGGCGCTGAACATCGCTGAGAATGGCGGTGATGTGACCTGCGGTCTGGCTGCGAATAAAGCGTGTCGGGCGGGTCTGGGCACAGGCCGCTGGTGTCTCGCACAGGGGGCGGATGCGGCCATCGGTGGCGAATGCTGTGTAGACTTGGGCCAGGTCTTCCATTGTCAAACTGACCCCACCGAGCATCAGCGATAGGCCGATGCTGCCCGGTTCCCCAATATTCGCAGGCGCCACGCCGACCCGCGTGAGGGCCTCCAGCGCACGTTCTGCGCCGTATTCGTTGAGGATAGCGATGGCGGGTGGGTTCAAGGACTGCTGCAGAGCCGCGTAAGCCTGCACACGGCCTTGACGGGTGTCGTGGAAGTTCTCGGGCTGATACCCGGCGAAGTTCCGCCGATCGTCTGGCAGCCACGTTCCCGGATGCGCTTGCCCGGCATCGAAGGCCAAGGCGTAAAGCGCAGGCTTGAGCGCGGAGCCCGGCGAGCGCAGGGCTTGGGTGAGGTCCAGTTTTGCCCCGGCGCGCTGCTCAAAATAACCCGAGGAACCAACCCGCGCCGTCACTGCGCCAGTTTCCGCATCAAGGACTAGCAAAGCGCCATTGATGCTGTTGTCATAGGTGCTGATGTGCCGATCCATCAGCCTTTCCAGCCGCCGCTGTGTCGGCCCGTGAAGCGTGGTTTCGATCTGTGCTGTCGGTTCGCTGGACCAGAAGCGTTCTGCCAGCGTTGGCGCGTAAAAGGGCATATCCAGACGCGCATCTGGGACCGGCTCCCGCTTGCCACGTACAGCCTGTTCCGCCGCGATAACACCCCGGAGCACCAGAACGTCGAGCACGCGGTTTCGCGCTGCTTCTGCTCGATCGGCGAACCGGTCGGGGCGGCGGCGCACAGGGCTTTGCGGCAGGGCAACCATTAGCGCGCTTTCTGCCCAAGTAAGGTCGGCGGGCTTCTTGCCAAAGTAGCGCCATGCCGCTGCGCCAGCGCCTTCGATGTTGCCGCCAAAGGGGGCTGTGGTCAGGTAGAGGTCGAGAATTTCTTCTTTGGTATAGCGACGCTCCAACTGCCACGCCCGCAGAATCTCCATGATTTTAGCACCCACGGTGCGGTTGGGGCGCGGTTCGAGCAAGCGGGCGGTTTGCATGGTCAGCGTGGACCCGCCCGAGACAAGGCGACGGGCGCGCAAAGACGTAACAACCGCCCGCGCCATGCCCCGATAATCTACGCCATGGTGCCGATAGAAACGCTGGTCTTCAAACGCCAACAGCGCTTGGACGTAGTGGCTGTCCACATCGGCGAGTTCAGTGGATAGTCGCCAATATCCCGCTGGCGAGATCCCCGCCCGCAGCAAGCGACCATCGACATCGGTCATGGTTGGGCTGAGGTCGTAAGCCCGCGCCATGGGGGGTGGGAACAGCCTGTCAGCCAGAGCTATTCCACCCAAAACCACCACCACGATCCAGAGTGGCGTCCAGTCCAAAAAGCGGCGGATCGCGGTCAAACCCAAGGCCCCGCCTAGCGCAGTTGCTTGGCGGCAGAGCGCGCTCGGTTTTCGGGGATATACATCGCCTCGATATACGCACCCGGATGGGTGACGTGACCTGCCTGAGTGCGGCGCATCACGTAGTGCAGCGCAAAGTGCTCCTTTTGCCCCTTGAAGCCAAACATAACCCGATCTGCCCGCGCCTCTGCGTACTCACCGCCCGTCTGCTGAAAGGCTTTCGTACCGTCCAACAGGCAAACACCAGCGACAAGTGTTGGCTCGCCGCTTTGGCAGGTACCAACCGGCCCGCCAGCGACAAGGACTGTGGTGGGCAAGCCTGTCTGCTCAACCTCAAACCCGGCTGGCAGCAGGTCGGCGAGCACGTAATCCAGCATTGTATCGTCAAAAACAGTCCCGATGAGGCTGACCAGAACACGCTGGCCCGGTGCTGGGTTCTCGACCGGTTGCAGTGTTTCCAGATCGACCATCAGACGCTGTACGGTGGCCCCGGCGCTGAGAGCAGATGTTGTATCTCTCGGCGCACCAGCTTGCCACAATGAGACCAACAGCGGAGCGGACCCGGTGTTGGTGACGCCGTGTGTACCGTCAAAGTCCGCTGCGGCAAGGCTCAGTCGTCCGGCATCGAAGCCGTTCAACCCGCCAATGACGTCAAAGGCAGCCTCACCCTGACCAAGGTGTTGAGCCAGACGCAGGGCCCAGGCTTTTTCTTGCGTTGTCAGCCAGTCATCTTGAAGGGCCAACGCAATGATGGGGAGATGGACGGTGAGATACTGTTCAACAGCCTGATGGTCGAGCAATCCGCCCTCAGCCAGCAAAGCCAGCGCGGCAAGTTGGTCGCGCAAAGAAGTGCCGTAGTCTTCCAAATCATCCGATGCACTGCCCGTTGCTGGTGCGTTCAGTGCATCCAGCAATGCATCGCGGTCCGACCGGTCGCCAACCGCCTCAGCCGCAACGGCGAGCGCAGCCTTGGCCATCACGTGACCGTCTTGTTCAAGCAGTTGATCGAACAGCAGGCGTTGCGCGGCTATGTTTGCGGCACCCGCTCGGGCCAGTACCGCGAGGCTGTAAGCTTCCGTGCGCGGCGTGATGCTGATGGCGTAGTACGGGTCGGAAACGCGCGCCAGATTGCGCTGAAGGTTTTCGATGAACTTGGGGCGGATAGCGGCGGCGGTTTCATATCCTTGATCTGCGGCGAGGCCAAGGATGTCGCTTGCATAGGCGTGCAGGAACATGTCCCCGCTTGACCCACGCGGCCACAAGCTGAAGAGGCCCGAGTAGCTCTGACGGTTAATCAGCGTGACAAAGGCATCATTCAGCTCTCGATCGCGCTGGACGTCGGAAAGCGTGAGATTCTGCCCCAGCAACAGCCCGGTTGCTCGCGATGTTGTTTGTTCAGAGCATCGGTAGGGGTAGGCGGCCAAGCTCTGTGCCAAGAAATCAGCGTTGATTTGGTTCAGGGGTGCGACGCTCAGTTCGATGCTTGAATCCAGAAGATCCGCCAGCAATGACGGATCGAGGGTCAGACTGTCGCCCGCCTCCACGACAAAGGCAGCACGGGTGATGTCGCGGGGGGCAATGGCCCGCACCTCGATCGGGAAGGACCGCGTGAGGGTCTCATCCTCCAGCGCTACGATCACTTCGATGCTGGTTGCGCCGGTGATTTCTTCGGCTTTGATCCGCAGAGGGATGGTCCGCTGCCCCTTTGCACTGAGGGTCAGCGACATGCGTTCGACGCCTTGCGCGAGCGTCAGGCCGTGGGCGGTCTTCAGCCGAATATCGGCAGTAAGATCGCGGTCTTGCGTGTTGCTCAGCAACAGTTTTACATCCACTTCATCGCTTGGCGCGAGGAAGCGAGGCAAGAAGAGATCAGCGACCACGGGATCACGGATCACCAGCAAATCACTCGCCGCGCCCATGCGTCCTTGATCGGTCCAGACCATGGTCATCAGGCGTCCACGCCCCACGTAGTCCGGCAGGTCAAACGCCAGTTCTGCGGTTCCGTCTGCGGTCAGAGGCACAATGGTGGATGACAGCGCCAAAGTTTCCTTAATCCGAGTTGTCAGCCCTTGGGCCAGTGAGAATTCGCTCGCATCGGCTGACGTGGCCCGCATGGCCATGGCAAAAGCGCCGTCATAGCCTTGTTGTAAGGTCGCCGCAGTGAGGCCTGCGGACGCGATCATCGACGCGAACGTGTCTCGCAGATCGGCGGGCAGGGCGTAGGGCGCGAGGAAGTGTGCGGCGGGGTTGGGGGAGGCATAGTTCGTCATGCGCAAAACACCATCATCGACGATCCAAGCCAGCACAAAACCTGCCTCATCATCCTGCAATGCACCGACGGAGACGGGAACGCTCAGGGTTTCTCGAGGCCGGATTTCGCCATCGGTTTGGGTCGCGACGTCGAGTAAAACGGGGCTTTGGTCAAATGCTACAAAGTGCGCACCGACGGCTCTGCTGGGCAGTTGATCAACACCAATTGCACCAGCGCTGTAAACCACAGGCAGAACCCACAGTCCCTCAACATCGCTCCAGTCGTTGGGGATGGTCAGGGAAAGCGTGTTGACGCCCGCCTCGAATGCGCCGAGGTCAAGCACAGTGGTTTCGGAACCGACCAGATACGCCACGCCAGAACCTGCGTGTGGGCTATCAATGACCAAGTCGATTGCGTCACTGGGGCGCGTGTTTGTGCTGCTGACTGTCACTCCAAGGCGGCTTGGTGCGCGATCCACTTGGGGCCGTGCGCGCCAGCCGGCGTCAAAGCGCAGCGAGGTCGCGCTGAGCCCGTTTTCGCTGACCAGCTCGACCCGGTAGGCCCCCCAATCAACGTTCAGGTCCAAGACGGTTTCGCCATCCAGCGACAGCGTGCCCTCGGAAACTGGCAGGTCGATATAACTGCTTTCGTAGTTCCAGCGTCCGCCGTCGAAGTACCAGTTGTAGTCGTAGATTTCGCGGTAGAGGATCCATGTGGCGTCCGTCGCTGCAAGATCACCCGCGCTGGTCAGAGCCGCAGCAGTAAAGCGGACAGAGCTGTTTTCCGCTACGGGAAACGTGGTGTCGAAGTCAGGCTTGAGACCGATCAGGATTTGATCGCTTGCAATCGCGGCGCGCGTGCGCGTGCTCTCCTGACGCCCGGCGGCATCGGTTACGATAGCATCAATGTTAATCATGCTCAGGGCGGTTTGGTCAGGCAGGACAAAGGCGGGAATGACAAAGGAGGCCTTACCCTCTGCGTCCGTATCGAGCGTGAGGTCAAAGGGTCGGGTGAGGATGAATTCTTCTTGGCTTAGGCCGACGTCATAGCCTGCCAAAGTTCCCTCAGGCGACAGCATCCCAGTGAGTGTTACCCGCAGGTCTTTGGCGGGCGCGCCATAGAGGTAATCGACCTGAACATCGACGGTGTCGCTTCCATCAAATTTTAGTGCGCTCACAGTGTCAATTTTGATTTCAACAGACGGCGGAACGAAGTCTGCGACCCGCAGCGCGACCGACTTCAGCACTGGCATCCCGCGTCCCAAGCTCAGGTCCAGCGACCATCGCCCCTGTCGCGCGCCAAAGGGCAGCGCCACTTCGGCTTCAAAGCCCAGGCCTTGCGAAAGGCTGATGTCATAGCTCTCGACCACGTCGCCGTTGGGGTCAATCACGCGGGCGAGGAGGGTCTGTGGCGTGAGAACATCTGCAGCCGGATCGGTCTGGCGCAGCAAGCCAGCGACACGCGCAATTTCGCCTTCACGGTAGGTGCCCCGATCGGCCTTGGCCCAAAGCTCCAACGGGTCGGATTCAAGCGTGCTTAGCCCGGCTTCAGTGGCGATTTCGATCGGTGCACGGCCAAGCGCGAGGAAGGCGTCACCAAGGGTGGGGTGACTGGCATAGAGGTATAGCGGCTGATCGGCATTCTTCCCGTTCAGCTGCGCGGCGTTGAAGAATCCCGTGGTCGCATCTTCGGTGGCAAAGGGTTCTAAGGTCCGGTTCCCTCGTGTCACGAGCTTCACTTCGACATCCTCGAACACGGGTGCTCCGGTACGGGTGTCAATGGCGTTGATGAACAGGCCTTGAGGCGTATCAACGGTGGTCAGTGCCATGTCGCTGATCATGATCCACTTGACGGCATCCGCATCACGATTGCCGGGTTTTTGGACCGTCAGCAGATACAGCCCTCGCTTTGCTGGACC
This sequence comes from Alphaproteobacteria bacterium, assembly GCA_965661545.1. Classification (GTDB taxonomy): domain Bacteria; phylum Pseudomonadota; class Alphaproteobacteria; order UBA7985; family UBA7985; genus UBA7985. The sequence continues at coordinate 16,596 of CBFIEF010000031.1, forward strand.
GTCCAGCATCTTGGAAATTGAAATGCCATCGCGGCGACGTTGATGCTTGAGGGCGTCGATGGAAAGCGTGCCTTCAAAGACCGGGCTAACTTGGTCATGAAAGGTGCCGGATCGTTCGTCAAAGTAAGCATAAGAGCCACGTGATTCGCCGATGTCGTACGTGTTTTGTGCCAGGATGCCTCGTTCTAGAACCTGCGTGATGTTCCGTTCATCCAAGTGGTAGAAGCCCACGTCGAGTTCTTCGATATTCACCGTTTCAATTGGCACCAACTGCGCGCCAGACGCAGGCAGGACGTACCCTTGACCGGGCAGCCGCATCTCCGCCTTCCGGCCCGGTGTCACTTGCGTGAAACTCACTGTTTCACTAAGCCGCTCTCCGGCCTTACTCCCCAGACCCGCTTGCACCGTCATGGCGTAAGTCTGCTCGAAATCCGTGCCCACAACACACAACTGATAGCCATTGTTCAAGATGACGAAGCGCTGAACCGGTGGCGTTGGCGTTACCGTCACAAGGTCGCGGTAATCCACACGGTGTGAGGCTTGGACCGGGCGCGAGAAGCGCAGGCAAAGACGGGTGTAGTCACCGTCCTGCTCCGAAAATGAGGCGTACGGCCCGAACACGCCAACTTGCCGGCTGAGCTGCCAAATCCGGTCGCGCGCCGTATTGGTGTAATTGCGTTTAACCCGACCCGAGAGCTGATCAAGAATGGAGGACGCGATGGCTTTGTCATCGTCGCTTTGAAGTTTTGCACGTGCCTCCAGTGCCAATGTCGTCGCATGATCATCCCGGCCTGCATTCATTGCGGCAGCAGCAGCAAGCAGGGTCGAAAAGCCGTTCTCATTCTCGTCTAAGGACAGCGCCAGCAGCAGGCGATAGTTCCGCGTTTGCATGTCCCACTCCATCTCATGCCGCGGCGGCTTGAAAAATAAGCCGTAGGCATCGTTAGAGATCGCATTGGACGCACCCGCCAACTCAGAGAAAGTGTACCGTCCGTCAGTGTCAGCGCGAGCGGTCTGCAGATCCATGCTCGGCAGAAGTTGCTGCGCATACAGCGGCGGGGCGAGGGCAAGGGAGATCATAATGGAAACAAGACTGGGTATTATGCGCGAAATGGAAAACATGGGGCTGGCTCCTCGACGATGTGAGATCGGGAAATGCTAAAATTTTAGTTCGGCTCAATGTCGGCCTGAAATAGGGCGCTAAAACGGCGAAAGGCAGCAAGTTTGGGCAAGATTATTCGTAGTTTTCAGCGGTTTTTCCTATGACACCAGGCACAAAAAACGATCATTTCCTTGTGAAACTGGGGTCACACGTTGCACCACACAGAGCAAAGGCTTAGTGTCCGCGCGATAGTGCTTGGAGGAGCATTTAACGTTAACCGGGCGGGAGGAGAATTCGCCATGTCCAACACGATTCCTGCGGATATTAATCCGAAGGGCTACACCCATATTCTAGATATGCTCGAAGATGCTGTTGCCACATACGGTAGCAAGCCGGCGTACACGTCGATTACGCAGACGTTCACCTATCGCCAGTTTGCCACCATGGTTGACGATTTTTCCAGTTACTTGGCGAGCCTTCCGGGGATGGAGCCAGGTGATCGTGTGATGGTGCAGATGCCAAACCTGATGATGTCGCCGGTCACGTTCCTGGCGATCTGGAAAGCTGGCTTTGTTCCTGTCCCCGCAAACCCACTCTACACAGCGCGCGAAATTCGTGTGGTGCTCGAAGACAGTGGCGCGAAAGCCGTCGTGGCTTACCGCAGTGCGACGTTCAACGATGAAACCTTGAAAGACACCAGTGTTCAGCATCGAATTGCTGTTGGCCGAACCGATTGTCACCCGACACCAAAGAAGTGGTTGATCGACTTTGTGCTGAGCCGCTCCGGCGCACCGGCTTTGGGCGATTTGCCAACGGGCGCTGTTGAGTTCCGCGATGCGATGAAGCAGGGGCGTTCGCTGCCCACGCCAAGCCATGAGCGCGCTTCTGACCAGCTGGCGCTGTTGCAATACACGGGTGGTACCACGGGTGTGCCTAAAGGGGTGATGCTGACACAAGCGAACATCATCTCGAACGCTCTTCAGAACATTGCACTGACGCCGGGTGCATTTGAGTACGGTGGCGAGACGATGGTTGGCTGTTTGCCGATGTATCACATCATGCCGTTGTACGCGCACATTTTGCTGCCTTTCGCGGTTGGGGCGCACACCTTGCTGATCGCTGATCCGCGGAACAACAAAACCTTCGTGACAGCGCTTAAATCAACGCCTTTCACGATTTTTGTTGGCATTCACACGCTGTTTAACAACGTGCTGGGCGATGAAGAATTCCAAAAGCTCGACTTCTCGAGCCTGAAGTTCTCCACTTCCGGCGGAATGGCGCTGCCCAAGGCAACGGCGGAACGTTGGCAGGAAGTGACGGGTTCCCCGATCACTGAAGGTTACGGCCTGTCCGAAACCTCTCCGGTTTTGACGGCTAACCCGATTACGGCGATCCAGCTGGGCACCGTTGGGGTCAAGCTGGCGCACACAGAAATTCGCATCATCAAAGAAGATGGCTCAGAAGCTGGTGTCGAAGAGCCGGGCGAGCTGCAGGCGCGCGGACCCCAGGTCATGCGCGGCTACTGGAACCGTCCGGACGCTACCGCTGATGTGATGACAGAAGACGGTTTCTTCAAAACTGGCGATGTCGCGGTTATTCAGGATGATGGCTACTACCGCATCGTGGACCGGATCAAGGATCTGATCCTCGTCTCCGGCTTTAACGTGTACCCGAACGAGATTGAAGACGTGCTTTCCGGTATGGATGGTGTTCTTGAGGTTGGTGTCGTTGGCGTTAAGGGTGATGATGGCAACGAGACAGTTAAGGCCTGCGTTGTTCTCGAGCCGGATGCGTCTGTGAGCGAAGAGGCGATTAAGGCCTTCGCCAAGGAAAACCTTGCTGGTTACAAATGCCCTCGCGTGGTGGAATTCATCGAAGAACTGCCAAAGTCAGCTGTCGGTAAAATCCTTCGCCGCGAACTGCGTTAAAAGTGAAGCCAGCGTCTGTAGGGGCGCTGGCAACATTAAAAAAAGGGGCAGAAAGCGACGAGTATCGCGCTTTCTGCCCCTTTTTGACTCTTGGGAAAGGCCATCAAGCGTGACCTTTTCCCGTATTCTCTGATTTAGTCGTTGGTGCCGAACCGAGACCAGAAACCAGACGTGCTGTCCCAACTCGACCCGAAAGTGCCTTCTGATCCGCCAAATTCGAACGATGGGATCGTCGGGGTCACAAAGGTGTCCTCTTCGCCAATTGCCAATGTCGTTGCGGTCGTACTACCGCCAAAAGACCCAAGGTTGCCAAAGGCTTCGCCGTCTTCTTCACCAACAGCGTTGGTTGTGGCGGAAAATGGTGAATTACTTCCGTTACCCCAAGAGTTGGTCGATTCCCAAACGCTCGAAGTTGGGCCTTCCTCTCCAAATGGGGCAGTGGGTGACAAACCACCAGTTATCGGTTCGTTTGTTTCGATTTGAAGCAATTCTTGGGCGTTCGCTTCAGGGGCTTCCATAAGCTTCAGCAGACCATAGGCGGTCGAAGTGGCGACACCAGCGCCGACGACAGACCTGAGGAACCCCCGCCTGCTCAGTTTTTGATCACGGTAATCTTGAGCTATTTTTTCGATAATCTTTGTCATAAAGGTTAACCTCAGAGTGTAGAAAATGGTGCAGTTGAGAACATGCTTTTGATCATCGGCAGTGATAACGACCCCAACACTCAAAGGGTCGCGGATCACTCGTATATCCAAGACATTAATTACATACAGATTGATCCAAGTTTAACAGAATATCAGACTGTTCAATGGACCTTTGGGGATAGACACCTGTTGCTCAACGGCAACCCGTCACACCCTAAAGCAGTGTATTTGCGCCATGATGTATTTTCAGCGGGTGTGGAAGTCTGGTCGACGGCGCTTGTGAGGACGGTCTCGGCCTTTTTGCTCGCAAACCCGCACGTTCGCATGCTGAACCGGAACTCGATGCTGCGGGAGAACAACAAAACCAGCAATTTATTGTTGGCGCATGCGCTTGGCATGCAGATACCAAAAACCACGGTCTTCGCTGGAGCGCCCAAGGCAATGAAGGTGCAATTTGCGGGAGAAGACGTCATCGCCAAACCGTCCCATGGCGGTGACTATGCTGCGCGGCCTGCTGATCTGCCGGAAGACACAATGAATTATGCTAGTGCGTTTGTGCAGGAGCGGTTGCCTGGCACCAATTACCGCGTTTTTGTTATTGGTGGCGAGGTCTTCGGCTTTGAGGTCAAAAGCGACATGCTGGATTACCGCGTCGACGAATGTACTCAAGTTATCGAGAGTGCACCACCTGCGCCTGTTGCCGTGCATTCGGTAGCGATGGCTCAAGCCTGCCACTTTGATTACTGTGCGCTGGACTTTCGGTTGAACGGGCAGGGTGAATGGGTTTTTCTCGAAATCAACTCTTTCCCCTTGTTTTCCGTTTTTGATGATTCTTGCAAAAATCGATTGGTCGAAGCGCAACTTGCCTTTCTAATGAAGAATGCGACCTAGATTAGTCGCTAGTTTCTCCCCAACAGCGGCAGGTTCGAGTTGACGCATGAGTGTTAGAGTTTCCCTTTCTGAGTTTCGTGAAGAACTGCACCGCCAAGGCCTGAATGCCTTTTTGGTTCCCATGGACGATGCTCACATGGGTGAGTATTCCCCCAGCTCTGAGCGTCGCATTACCGCCCTGAGCGGCTTCCTTGGCTCTGCTGGCTTTATCGTCGTCACCCTGGACAGCGCGACCATATGGACGGACAGCCGCTATCTGATCGCCATCAAGGCAGAAGTGGATGAGAGCCAATGGACCATCCGAAACAGCACCACTGAAGCGCCAATGGACTGCGTTGCTGACTACCTGAAGCCCGGCGATGTTGTTGGTTATGATGCCGCGATGCAGACAGTGAGCAGCATTGAGGCTTGGACCAAGGCTGTTGCGACCGTCGATGCAAGGTTGCAGGCGGTAGAGACGAACCCCGTTGACGCCATTTGGTCCGACCAGCCAACGCCACCCGCGACCGCCGCGGTGCCCCATGGCGCAGCGTTCACCGGCAAAAGCAGCGCGGACAAGCGCGCAGAATTGGCGGCTGAATTGGCCAAGAGCGGTCTCAAGGCACAAGTGCTGAACCAATCTGAGTCGGTTGCTTGGCTGCTGAATGTGCGCGGTGACGACATTAAGGGCTTGCCCGTTGCACGGTCGTTCGCGACTTTGCACGACACGGGCGATGTCGACTGGTACATCGCGCCTGAGCGAGTTTCTGAGGCTATGCATCAGGCTTTGGACAACCACGTTGCCCTCTATCACCCCGACGAGATGCTTGGCCGGTTGGGCCGCATGAGCGGAGCTGTTGGGCTCGATTTTGGGACGTGCAACGCGGCGATTGCCAACGCGCTCAAGGCTGGTGGCGCAACGGTGAAGAACAACACAGACCCTGTGATCATGCCGAGGGCCATAAAGAACCAGATCGAGCAGCAGGGCGCCCGCGACGCGCAGCGCCGTGACGCGCGCGCGGTAATTCGCTTTGGGCGATGGCTCGGCGAGCATGCGGACATCACGGCGGAAAGCGAGCTGTCAGTGATCGGTAAAATCCTCGCTCTGCGGGAAGAAAATAACGATGCCGTTCCGATGAACGGTGAGAGTTTTGGCACGATTGCAGGGTTTCGCGGGAATGCGGCCATGGGGCACTATTCAGCCGATGAAACCAGCAACGCGACACTGGCACCGGGCGGTATGCTGCTGGTGGATAGTGGCGGCCAGTACTACAACGGAACTACCGATATCACGCGCGTGTGGGCCATTGGTGGTGAATCCACAGCGCGGCAGCGGCGGGATTACACGCTGACACTGCAAGGGCATCTCGCGCTGGAGCGTGCCGTGTTCCCAAAGGGAACTCATGGCTGCCATTTGGACGTTCTAGCGCGGCAATTCATGTGGGCAGAGGGCATCGACTTCCAACACGGGACCGGCCACGGCATCGGCTCCTACCTCGGCGTTCACGAAGGCCCACAGCGGATCAGTAAGAACCAGAACGCAGCGGCTTTGGTCCCTGGGATGCTTGTGACCAACGAGCCGGGCATATATCGCGAAGGCGAAAGCGGGGTTCGGATTGAAAATGTGGAGCTGGTCATCGAGCGCGAAGACGGCTTCCTTGCCTTTGAGACGTTGACGCTGGTGCCCTATGATCGGGCCTTGATTGAAGCCTCAATGCTCTCAGATGTTGAAATTGCACAGGTAGACGCCTACCACGCTCGTGTGCTGGCCGAAGTTGGGCCAGATCTCGACGGTGGCGATCTCGCCTATCTTGAACAAGTAACGAGCCCTCTTGCATGACCCGTACACGACTGGAACAACTCCGCGACTACACCTACCGTAAAGTTCCGGTGGTATTGGGTGAGTGTGAGACAGATTTGCCGCCTCTGAACCTGTCAGTGGGTGAGCCAAAGTTTGGCGCTTATGAAACCGTTGCTCAGGCCTTGGCTGCGACTGATCCTGCTGGCTGGGGGAAGTATCCGCCGGTCAATGCTGGTCCGGCACTACGGCAGGCGATGGCCGATTGGTTGCGGTCTCGCTATGACCTGCCCGACGGCATGCTCGACACCGAAGCGCAAGTGCACCCGGTTTTTGGCACCAAAGAAGGCCTTTTTTCGGCGATTTTGACGTCTGTTCTGCGCAAAGAAGACCGGTTGGAGCGCGCTGGGCGCGGACATCTGCGCCCCATCGTGGTGCTGCCCAATCCGCTCTATCACGTCTATGTCGGCGCAGCGCTGACATCAGGGGCTGAAGTGGTTTACGCGCCATGCACGGCCGCAACGGACTTCGCGCCAGACTTGTCTGTGGTTCCAGAAGATGATTGGGAGCGCGTTGCGCTGGTGATTGCGACCAACCCCGGTAATCCAACTGGAACACTGCTTTCGGCAGCCTTTATGAAGGCAGCGATTGAGAAAGCGCGGGCCCACGATTTCACCTACCTGTCCGACGAATGTTACAGCGAGCTATATTTCGAGACAAAACCGCTGGGTGCGATGGATGTCTGTCGTGACATGGGCGGATCACTGGACAACGTTTGGGTTGTAAACTCGTTGTCTAAGCGTTCGGGTTTGCCGGGTTTGCGTTCTGGGTTTATCGCTGGTGACGCGGACCGGCTCGAGGATCTGTATTACCTGCGCGCCTATGGCGGTGCACAGACGCCCGTTGCGCTGCAAGAGGCCGCGATCCAGCTTTGGCGCGATGAAACACACGTAGAGAAGTTCCGCGCAAAGTATGCGGCGATCAACAATATGGCCCGCGATATTTTTGGCGATTTGCCCGGTTTCCGTGCGCCAGAAGCTGGGTTTGTGCTGTGGCAGCCCGTGTCCAGCGGCGATGGCGATCGAGTGGCTCGGCGGTTGTGGCAGGAACAGGCAGTTCGGACGCTACCGGGCTCGATCCTATCGCGCCCTATGCCTGATGGTTCCTTGCCGGGGCAGGGATTCGTGCGCTTTGCCCTCATCTACGCAGAAGATGTCACGCGGGAGGCTTTGTTGCGGTCTGTGGATATTCTGGCGAGCGACAACCGGCACTAGGTTGCCAAAAAGTTACCCCAAGAAATCATCGCAGCGCCCTCTAAAGGCCGTGGATTCACCCCGCTCACCCGCGTTAAGAATCACCCCATAACCGCGCATTATGCGCCAAGATGGGGAGATCGAGATATGCGATCGGGTCTTATGATGATGTTAGCGGCAATGATTGTTGGTTTGGTAGGGTGCAGTAAGCCCGACCGAGTGCAGCAACATGGCCGCCAAACTGCAGACAAGCAGGTCGACCGCTTGGACCACCGGACGTGGTCCATCGCCGGATTTGGCGGCTTAGCCGAGGGCACGGATCCGCCGATCCTCGCGTTCTTTCGCGACGAATATATTTTCTTCAAGCGTAAGTCCGGTGACGTGGAGAAGTTGGAGTTCTTTACCAACTTTCAAGGTTCAGAAATCTGCCTGAAGGAGGTTGGCGACTGCTACGCGTTCATGCCGATCAATTTGCTGCAAAAGGTGCTGGCCGCGAATACCAGCGTGGCGACCAGCTCGGACACCGCGTCTAACGGACTGGCTCGACAGCGATCGGTTCCCATGGGACCGGCGTGGCCCTGTGCCGAGGGCAGCCCAAACCTTGCTGATTGTCCTGAACGGGCGTCGCTGACCAAAATTCAGCGCAGTGTGGCGCAGTTCATTGATCGGGACAGCGCAGAAGTGTCGCACATCCTGGTGGCAGGCGATTTCGATGATCCGAACCGGCCACCAAAGTTCCTGATTTTCGGGCGAGGGTTTGAAGGAGACGCGTTCGAATTGCGTCAAGCCAGCCGACGTGCGGGCAATCGTGAATTCTTGGGCGGGTCTTGGGATGCTGCATTGGATGAAGGACCGGCAGTGCTGGGGTTAGCCAGCGCTGCGGTGACGCTGTGGGCGGCGGTTGATCGCCTAACCCGCTAAGCCAGCAGGCGCCGGATCAGCCATTCCAGCCGGTCCGGCGGGCATAAATCGCAACCACTTCTTTGGGCCATCCGCTCTTAGCAGGGCCGCCGTGGGCTTCGACACAGTCGCAGAGAAGGTCTTCCAGCCGGACAATCTCTGCGATGAGTGCCTCGCTTTCCTTCTGGTAGTTGGGATCAATGGGGCTGTTCTGTTGGCGAAACACCACCAGCCCATTTTCCAACGTCGTAATCTGCTCGACCAATCGAGGAAGTTGTTCCACCGGGTACAGCATGTGTCTTTCCCCTTACTACCTATATTCCGCAGGGCATTATATGAGGCTCAGCGCAACCAGACCGCGTTGGCCTTCAGGTGAGTCTGATGAGAGATAGTGCAACCACGTCGCACCCGTTCCTTTTGCTCTAAAGGAAGCAGGAAAAAAATGCCCACCCCACTGAATCGCAGCAATTAATCGAGAATTCTTGTCAAAATGACTCAACCGAGCATCGAGCGTCTCGATGGATAGCGAATCACAGTCGTAGAGTGCCTTGAATTCAGAAGGATGCTCTGCCTTAGAGATAAACTCTCCACCAACAACCAACATGCGGTAGCCAGATTCGTGGAGTATGCCCAAGCCTTGTGACATTTGAAGGTAGAGTTCGCGCCGTCGAGCGGACCAAACGAATGTTTCCTCAAACACCGCCAGATCGCAATGATGCACGCCGCCCGGCAGCAAACCATTGGTCGAAAAAGCAGGCAGCATTGGGAACCCCATGTGTTGCATAAATCGAGAAACGATGCAGACGTTTGCTGCATCAGGACCGCTCTACGGCCTGTAGATCGAGATCGATTGGCTCTAGGTCAAGGGCAAAACTGGTATTACGTGCTCAGACAGTCCTTTTAATTGCTTCGCTTCTCGGCAACCTGCGTCTCAGCTTGGAGAGGTGGGTCTGCAGGGCGGTAGTCTGGCAGGGGAGGCAAAGCGAGTTCAAGGGGGCCAGAGCAGTCCGCGTTGTCACAAACCTGAACCCCGCCCAGTCCGCGCCACAGCTTCTCCAGCGTTTCCATCGCATCGGGCAGGAGGGCGGGTGCCGTGCTTGTCACATGGCCAACGATCATTTCATTGCCGCGGAACTGGCCGCTGAGCGTTAGAAGCGCTTCATCGGGTTTCGCCAAGGAGGCGAGATGGAGCCCCAATTCATCCGGCGCATTGTTGATGAAGCCCGTCAGCATCCGGTCGAGCGTCTCTTGCGCGCGAATTTCCTGGCACAGCTTGCGGGTGTCCGTGATCTCTTTGGGATCAACAGTGAGGCCGATGGAAATGAGGGCGCCGTCGGCTGTGCCCGGGCTCGGCATAGGCGCAAAGGACCAATTCGGCGCGCCGCCTTCGACCGTCAGCAGGCCGTCCAACACGAATTCGCATTTCTCAACCGCAGACAGAGCGGCCCAATTTGAGTCGCTCAAACAAATGTAAGACCAGCGCCACTGAGAGCGGTCGGAGCAGGGGGCCTTCGCTACCGTAAAACCGCGCTCATCGAGGTATCGCAGCGTGAACCGCATGCCGGTCACAATATCTCGGGCGGAGAGAAGCCTGTCTCCGGTGACAATATCCTTGTCGCCGGGCCAAAGGTCGTGGCCGATCCGGAGGCTGGTTTCGTCTTCCATTTCTTTAAGGAAGGAAGCTGAAGGGTCTTCGCCACCGGGCACATTCAGTGCGATCGGGGCGTTACAGCGGTAAGCGAGGTTGTGCTGGCTATGCTGCCGAGTTGCGCAGCCCAACTCGCTGATCTGCGGCTGATTCTCGTAACCTGCGACCACCAGCGTGGGGGTCAGTAGCGGCGGGCGATTCACGATGGAGAATGCGTCGGGCAGCACATAGCGTTGCTTGAGCGGCGGGCGGGGGCGGATGCTGGGCAGAATGTCGATGCTCAGGTCGCGGAAGGGATTGTCGCTCTCTGCGGACGCCAGTTGCCCATCAGCCTTCAACCGCTCCGCAACCAACAGGTCCAGACTGCGAATACCAAATAGGTGATGGAACTCAGTTTCCGACACCGGTTCGAGGATGGGTGAATCGGCCTGTGCCGCGCCTTGTACCGCAACAAAGACGAACAGGACTGCCAGACTTTTAGGAATCAGCCGCCATACGGGCGGTTTCCATGCATTGGACAGGTGCATAGGGTCGAAAATCCGATCAAGCCTCTAAAAACAGACTGTAATTGGGGATAAGTCGCCAATTCAAAGGTGGTGTAGGGTTGGTGTTAAAGCTTAGTCTTAAAATAGACCATGCACGTCAGATGACATGAACTTAACGTATTATGCGTTGTTTTCTGACAGCCAAAACACATTTCTGCCAGACGTGATTGGCAAAACAACAATCAACCTTCGCAATATGAAGTCAGAGCGTTATCAAAATGCGATGAGATCCTTTGTTTTTGCGATTGAAGAAGAAGTGGACCGGGAGACGATATGCAGGGTGTTCTGAAGCAAGGATTGGCTTTCTTGGTCGGGGCGACCGGGGCTGTAACGTTGGCCGTTTCAGGCACAGCGCGTGCAGACTTGGCCGTATCAGCGGCATGCGCAGAAATTCCCCTGAGCGCGCAGTACGACCGCGCAGCGGCGGCGGCGGCGTTACCCACTTTTGTGGGAACCAGTCAGATTTGCGTGCTCCAAGCACTCCTCGCAACAATCGGAACCTTGCCGGGTTCGCGGACTGTTGATGGTCGCTATGACCGCCAAACTCGTGACGCGCTCAAGGCCTTTCAAGTGTCCAAGGCGATCCCTGGAAACGGCCTGCTGACTCCGGATACCATGACCGCGCTCGCGGACAGCGCGCTGGATGAGATTTACGCCAATGAGGAGTCGACGACGCCAGTAGCATCGACGGACGCTATCGAAGAACAAAGCATTTCCGAAACACTGGCAGCGTTGAAGCTTGCTGCGCCATCGGCTGCACCAGTTTTGAACCTTGCTCCTGCGCCGAGCACGATTGAGCTGCCCATGCTGACCTCTGCACCCACCGAGGCGGCGGCACCGGAGATGACTGAGTCAGCATCTGAGTCTGTTGTGGAGTCTGCGCCTGTGCAGTCATCCCTGAGCGATGAGGATGGGGGGACGATTTCGCGTTCGACCTCAACTGTTGTCGTCGCTGCGGTTGAAGAACCTTTGGTGGAAGAGATCGTTGCCGTCGTCGAGGCCGAACCCACACCGACAACATCAAGTTTCAAGCTGGATCCACTCGCCGACACCTCGGTTGCTGGTTTTGTTGAACCGAGCATTTGCCATTCGCCCGGCTCGGCGCAAGACCGCGACTTGGTTAGAAACCTGTCACGCTTGCCAGAAACTACATGCTTACGGACGTTTGTTGGGGCTGGAAATCTGCCGTATCGGGTTTACAGTTTGGAAGTGCTGACGGACGGACCGACTTTGATTGTGATGCACGACGGCGAAGACGATACGTTTGATGCCGCAATCGCGACGCTCAACAGGTTCGGTGGTCGGTTGGTTGTGCTTGAGTCAGCAGAAAACACGCGAACCACCGTGTTGGGCGCGAACCCTGAAATCCTGACGCTTTCACCATCGCCGAACTCTGGATGTGAGTGGTCTGACGATGAGCGGCCCTTGGCCTCAGCGGTTCATGATTACGTGGTCGCAGGATTGAAGCCAGTCCTTTTGCTACGCCGAAATGAGACCCGTCAGTCGGTGCTTGATCGGTTCAGCGACGGCTCAGTCCGCTTTGATATCAGTGCCATAGGCCCAGCACGAGAATTGTTCGACCCACTGATTGAGCCTGTGGCCGACCAAGCCTTTGCGGAACTGATGGTGACGTCGAGCAGCCGCCGCTCCGCACAAACCCGAGCGCTCATCCGGTCGGGCATTGAAGCAGGCTTGCCGGTCGCGCTGACGTTGGTGGATGCGCTGGGTATGCGCGACCAATGTGCGATTGAGGCGCTGTCACTGCAAACAGATTTGCCAGTGCTGCGTGTCCTGTTGGGACGGACGCAAGGCGAGCAAGCGCAGGCCGTCATCGCCGCCGCTGTGCGGTCTGTTGGCTTGCGGGAAAACTCGCCAGCAATCGTGGCACGTGCCTCTGAAACCAAGGCGTCCATTGGGACAGAGGGTGAAATTCCTGCGTCTGTTTTGGCGCTGGCCGCCGGTGGTTTAGACGCGCAGCTGGATAATGGCTTAACACGTGAGCAAGACGCAGCCGCCCCGCGGACTGTTGTCAGTGCACTTGCCCCCGGTTTGCCGCCCTTGCCGCTTGGTCGCCCCGGAGAATATGAAGATACACTGTTCAGTGATACTGTGATCCTAGACGACACAGTGCCGGTTAATCGCGTCTCTGCGGGTATATCGGTAGGGACGGGGATCGATGCTCTGTCACCGGTCGCGATAAACGGTGCGGATGGTTTTGTGGTGACTGCCGAAGTGGCGATGAACAACGAAAGCTTCATCATCGAAGAATCCGTCGGCCCCGTAGCGGCTCTGCCGCCACGCCCGATTTTGCGGCCTTTTGCAGATATCGGGTATCGTTTGGTTCCTGACGGAACGGATCCCGTGCTGGCGATGGATGGCGAGCAGTATTACGTTGGCACCGGCATTGGCAGCAGTGTGACGCGGACACCCGGCACGGTCTACACGGTCGATGGCCAAGTCTATGACCCGAACGCGCAGCCGCGTGTGATCTTTTCACGTACGATCCAGACGACGGTCCCGACGAACCCTTACGCGGTTCCATCGGGTCAATCAGAAACGCCAACGATCTACACACAGCAAGTGCCGCAGACAGGGACCAACACGGGTGTCTCGGGGCCGCTTTATGGCGGGGGGCAGGATGCCTTTCCTGTACCGCAACCTCCCACCAACGAGATGATCATCATCAACAATTCGATCTTTTGAGGCATTCTGAACATGGGGCTGGCGGGCAAAACGATCATCATTACCGGCACAAGCAAGGGTATTGGTGCCAGAGCCTGCCGGGTCTTTGCTGAGGCTGGTGCCTCCGTTATTGGGGTGGCGCGCAGTGTTGATGAGCTGGAAAACCTACAGAACGCCTTGCACGCAGATGGGCTGGATTTCGCTTTTGCGAGCATCGATTTGGTGGGGCCAGATGCCCCAAGACACCTCGCGGAACTGATGGAACGCCGCGTTCCTGATGTGTTCATCAATAATGCGGGGGCCACACGCCCAGCGGCTTTTCAGGACGTCACTGTCGAAGATTTCGACGCTATTATGCGGCTGAATTTGAAGGCTGGATTCTTCGCTTCACAGGCGGCTGTCAGAGCCATGATTGCCGCACCGAAACGCGATCAAACGCGCAGTGTTATTCATATGAGCAGCATGCTTGGTCGTGTTGCGCTGCCAGGCCGTGCAGTCTACGCCGCGACAAAGCATGCCCTCGAGGGTTTGACCAAAGCAATGGCGCTTGATCTTGCGCCTGAACGGATCCGGGTAAACTCAATTTGCCCCACCTACATCGAGACGCCTCTGACCCGACCTTTAATGGAAAATCAGGCTTTTAGAGCGTTCGTTGCTGAAAAAATGCCTCTTTCAACACCAGAGCAGCCCATCGGGCATGTGGGCGATCTAGACGGTGCTCTGCTGTATCTTTCCGATTCGTCATTATCGGACCTTGTTACGGGAACAAACCTAGTCGTAGATGGGGGTTGGGGCGCACAATAGTGTGAAAACCCTTAACCTAGTGGCATTTTGTACACACCTACGTCCGATTCGCCCTGACTTTTCCCCAAGTCTTGTTTTAGCCACGCTTAAATAGCTTGAGTGCGCACATCAGCTAGTGCTACCGACCTAATTTAGGTAGACATTACGCGATCCCTAGGTGGTATTAATTTTGTATACCGAATAACAATTTTATTTTTGCCAAGATTTGCAGTGCATAAGCACTTTGAACTTGGTCTGATTGAATGTCGTTGGCGCGCGCCGCGACGCGCAAAACGACTTCCGACCGGCCCATTGCCGGAAGGGCCATGATAAACGGAGATGACGAATATGATGTTCGACAGTCAGCATGATGTAGGTACCGCTAGCCGGGCGACCTCTTTTGAACCGATGACGCGTTCTTCTGCTGCTGCAAAGAAGAGCTTGCGTGGACGCGCAGGCGCCCTTCTGACCACTACCGCTTTGGTAACCGCTGCTTCAGCAATGGTTGCTCTGGAAGCAGGCGCACAGGTTGGTGTTCCAACCGGTTTCGCGCCAGCGCCAGCTGACGTTGTTTCATACGTTCAGTTGTCCAATGGTTCGGTTTTGGTCCAGCTTGCTAACCAGCAGTCGTTGCTGGTCACCTCCAACAACTTCTTCATTGACGGTTCTGGCGTCCTCTACCTCAGCCCAACTGTCTCCACCGGTATTTCCGGCGGCGACGTAAGTTCGGGTGCGATGATTGGTGGCGCGCCGGCTCCGATGAGCTTCCCGGAGCCCATGCCGATGGGAACCACAAACGTTGGTTCCACGTCTTCCGGCGTGATTTTCGATGACACGACCGCAGCTTCCTCTTCCGGCGGAATTTTGGGCACCATTACGGGTGGTCCAGGACTATTCGGTTTGGGCACGCTGGGTACTGTAGCCGCTGTTGGACTTGGCGCTGGTGCGCTGGTTCTGGTTGCGAACGCAGTCCGTTCGCGGTTGAGCAACGACGATGATGACGATGACGGCACTGGTAACAGCGCAGCGCGTTTGGATGTTGTCAGCAATGACATCGTGAAGGGCGAAACGTCCTCACTGACCTACGCGATTAGCGACCAAGACGGTATCGACGAAAGCGACCTGATCGCAGCCGTGGAAGCTGCGGTTGGTGGTGCGGCGACAATCGCATCGGTCTTCACCGATGGCGCGACGGTTACGACCGAGCGCTCTGGCTCTGGCCTGATTGAAGGCACCGAGGACAGCTACCGCTCTATCAACGTGACGATCGAAGGTTTGGTTGCTGACGCATTGAACACAGGCGAGTTCGATGGCCCGGCAATGACGTTTAGCGACGTTGCAGGCAATGTTGAGACTGTGAACCTGGCTCTGAACATCACGGATGGTAGCGACTCTGGTGGCGGCAACCAGACTGGCGCGCTCGAGCTGAATGAGACAGACGGCGCGACATTCTCGATTGCACAGGGCGGCTCCAAGCTGTTCCGCGCAACCGACCCAGAAGGTGACACGATTTCCTACGAGATCTCCAACAACCCATCC
>CBFIEF010000032.1:0-32245 GCA_965661545.1 Alphaproteobacteria bacterium
GGTTCTGTCGGGATAGCCGCCTGCAACTTTGCCAGTGCCGTCGCATCTGTCCGCACGGTGGAGGGCACTACCGCGCCACCAGAGTCGTCTTTCTTCGGCAGTCGGTCCGGTGAGGTCGCAGGGGCAAAAAGGCGAAAACGCGTGCCCGCAACCCCGTCTTCTGCTGGCTTGCAGGTCTCAACCGTGGTGCTTGCCTCGAAGGCAGCCCTTACGGTCTCGTACCACGTCGCAGAACTTGGCTTTTTTTCACTTGTTGATGCCCGCGGTTTCCAGCCGCAGAGATACAAGCGATCTTCCGCCCGTGTCATCGCGACATAGAGCAAGCGCCGCTCTTCTTCTTCCGCCTTGGCCTTATCCTGCGCATCAAGCGACTTGGTTTCGGCCGGCGTATCCTCCTTTGGGGGCTTCCAGTACGGCAGCGGCGCAGGTGCGTCTTCCGCATCGAACCACCGCAGCCGGTCACGGGAAATATCATCCATCCGCCGATGCGTGTGGGGCAGGATGACGACGGGCGCTTCTAGGCCTTTGGAGCCGTGAACAGTCATAATCCGCACGCCGCCATTGGCGCCCTCTTGCTCACGCTTAACCTCAATTTCCGCCTTGGACAGCCAGCCTAAAAAGCCGGGAATCGTCGGCGTCTTGCCGCGCTCATAAGTCAACGTGGCGCGCAAAAACTCCTTTAGGGCGTCTGCAGCCTGAGGCCCTAAGCGACCAGAAAACCGAATTCCAGCCTCCATTCTGGTCAGCAAAAAGCTGTAAAAAGTGTAAGGCGTTGACGCCAGGCGTGCGCGCAGCGCTTGAAACAGGCTGCGAGCCTGTTGCGCCGCTGCATTGCCATTGTTGGCCGCCTTAATCAAAGCCGCCTCCAACGTCTCATTCTTGCCCCGCCGATGCGCCAGCTCATACAACTGCTGCACCGTAAACCCGCACAGTGGGCTGCGCAGCACCGTGGCCAGCGCCAAGTCAGCGGCAGGTTGTAGCAGGTACTCGGTCAGGCACAGCAGATCCTTGATGACCAGCTGCTCCTGCAACTTCATCCGGTCTGCTCCAGCCACCCGCACGCGGTTCTTTTTCAGCGTGTAGGTCAGCGTGTTGATGAACGGGCCAGAGCGCGAGCGCACAAGCACCAGAATATCTTCGGCTCGCATGGGGCGGCCATGGTTGGACAGCCAACCTTCCTGCCCTTCGCCAGTTGCCGTGCCGTCGAGCCAACCGCTGATCCGCTCCCCCAACAGTTTCGCCAACTCGACTTCCGGGCGGTCGTCCTCATCCAGATCATCGTCGCCACGCACCACCACGCGAGGCGCGTTCTTGTCCTTGGGCGTTCCTTCAATCGCGTCCCAGACTTCGACCAAACCACCCGCACCGGGACGTCCGGTCAGGTGCATGGGCCAGTCTTGGTTTTCAAAGGTGAGCCCTTTGGCGTTTTCTGCGTGTGTGAACACAGCATTCACCGCGTCCAGCACCGGCTGCGACGAGCGGAACGTCACGTTCAAAACAGGGTCGATCCAAGCCCGGGTCGGCACACGCCGCACGTCCTGCTCAAACCGCGTCCGCATGTTTTCAAACACCTGAGGGTCAGCGCGCTGGAAGCCATAAATCGACTGCTTCAAGTCCCCCACCACAAACGTCGTGCGCGGGTGCGCGCTGTCCTCGTCTGTACCGTCGTAGAAAGCATCCGTCAGCCCCCGTACGATGGCCCATTGGTCCGGGTTGGTGTCCTGCGCCTCATCCACGAGCACGTGTCGCAAGCCCTGATCCAACTTGAACGCCACCCACGTCCCGGCCCCATCTTCTGAGGTTAGCAAGTCGATGGTTTTCAAGATCAAATCATCGAAATCGACCCGGCTGATTGCAGCTTTTGAGGTCGCATAGGTCTCGATGATTACGCCAGCGGTATCCAACAGCGCTTCGGATACGTGCAGTTGATGGAAGGCCCTTAGCGCGTGGATCAGGGGTATGACCCGTTCCTGTTCCTTAAGAATGGCCTCGATGGCTTCAGGGTGTTCCTCACGAAACTTTTTGAGGAACACTTGGGTGTTCAGGTCGCGCGGTTCGCTGTCGGTTTTGATGAATAAAGGGATGTAGTGGTCAAAGGTCACAAGTCGGTCTTCGAGGCGGGATTGAATAACCCATTCCATCGCGGAAAAGGCTGTACGATTCCTGCTGTTCGGCTCGTTGCCGTTGCTGGCCATCCACGTGCCAAACGCCTGAAACGCTGCTTGAAGGTCCGCCGAGACACCGTCCTTGAAAGACAAATCCTCTGCATAGGCCTGCTGCTCAACGCCCAACTCCAAGCCCAAGCGCTCTCGCAGGGGCTCAAGAATGACCCGCGCTGTGCGTTTGTTCTCGCCGCGCAAGCGCTCAACCCGGCCCCGCTCCCGCACCAAACCGGCCAGAATGTCCCGGAATGTGTCTTCACCCAGCACCTCAAAGACCCGCGACATCGCTGGTTCTTCGCGCGCGATCAAACCAGAAAGGAATCGATCAACGGTGGTTTCCAGCAGCGCTTTAGCTTCGCTGTCTTCCAGAACGCTGAAACCGGGCTGAACGCCGGCCTCGACTGGAAAACGCCCGAGCAGGCTTTGGGAAAAGGCGTGGATGGTCTGGATGTTCAGCCCACCCGGCGCCTCTAACACTTTAGCGAACAGGCGTCGCGCCAGTGCCAATTGTTCTTCCCGCGGGTTCTTGCCGGCCAGCTTGAACAGCGCGTCACTGAGGTCGGAATCACCCAGCGTCACCCATTTCTCCAGCGCTTCACTCACCCGGTTGGCCATCTCTGCCGCCGCTGCCTTGGTGAAGGTCAGCGCCAGAATTTCTCGGGGTTCGGCCCCTTCGAGCAACAGGGCGAGCAAGCGGTTGGTCAGCACCCGCGTTTTGCCCGTCCCGGCGGAGGCCGCAACCCAAGCCGTTGCAACGGGATTCGCCGCGGTGCGCTGGTCGTGCGTGGCTTGCAGGTGGTTGGGCGCCGGGTCGGCGCCGTCGATCCGGTCGTCCCACAGCCAGGCTGACGGATTAGTCATCATGGTCTCCGCCTTCCCACTCATCTTGGCGTGCCAAGTCGATGAAATCGCCCTTGCGCACAACCCGCGCGATAAAGGCTCGGTCCTCATTTTGATAGGTCGCAATCAGCGCCCGCAGATCGTCCCATGTCGTATCGATTAAATCTGCGGCAACGATGGGTTCTTTCTGTGTGCCGCCCGGTGCGCGAATGGCAATCTGTCCGCCCTCATCAGCGCCGTTGACTTGCCAATATTCCAGCGCTTCCACGTCCAAACCGGTTGGCACCTGACCAAAGGCCCCTTTCTGGATCAGCGCCCCTTCGAGCGCCAATTGCGGTTTTTCGCCCTTATGAACATCAGTATTCGAGGGCATCACGCCGCTTTTGTAGTCAACCACCACCAGCTTTTTGTCTGACGTGACGTCGATCCGGTCCGCTCGGCAGCGCAATGTGTATTGAATGTCCCCGACCTCAAAGCTGTATTCCGCCTTGTCTTCGATTGCTGCCGGGAAGCGGCCATTGTCGCGCAGTGCGCGCTCGGTTGACGCGAACCATGCCGCCGCCTTACGCAGCCTTGGCGTCCATAAAGCAAGCTGGGGCTCGGGCAGACCGCTGTGCTGAAATCGGGTGAAAAGCGCGTCGAACACTGTGGCCTCAAACGCGTCACCCAACGGCCCCGGATGCGCCTTTAACACAGCCTCTAAGGCGTCATGGATGATCGTTCCTCGCACCGCCGCGTCCACCTGTCCGCCCAAAGGCCGGAGTGCGCGCAGGCGGAGGGTATGCTTGACGTAGAAATCAAACGGATTGGCTTTCCACCGCTCAACATCCGTCACCGCAAATACGCGCGGTCGCGCGGAGAGGGGTGGCTTGGGTCGCGGACGGTGTTCTGTTTTGATCGCTTCGGCGAGGTCGATGTCCCGCGCCGCCTGCGCCAGCGATAATCCCTTGGGCGCAAGCACGTGGTCAGCTTTCACGATCTTCAGAAAAGCCTTCAGCCGCTTAATAAAGCGTGAGGGCACCGTCGCGCTGCCATCAACCAAGTTGGCGCGGGTCATAATCACTTCTGCGCGGCCAAAAGCTTGGCAGAAATCGTGCGCTGCCAAACCGATTCGGCGTTCCACGGGGGGCAGTCCGAAACTGCGCCGCATGGGCCGCGACATCCAAGGGCCGGGCTGGGTTTCCGCCGGCCAAGTGCCTTCATTCAAGCCCCCGAGAATAATCCGGTCGACGCTGGTCAAACGCGCCTCGATCCCACCGAGGATCAGCACGCGAGGATGACCGACAAAGGGCGAGCGCAAGCTTTGCCCAGCCGCCGCACGCTCCATCAACGCCCGAAACTGGGGGAGCAATAGCGGTCCCGTCCCCGTGTCTCGATCAGCCAGCGTTTCCGCCCACTCCATCAGGAAGCCAATGACGCTTTCAGAGCCCGTTTGCGCCCATAAATCCGATCTCTCTGCCTCCACCTCAACCTCAGCAGGCGCGGGACGAGCGAGATCTTCGAGCGCCTCGACCAAGGCCACAAGCCAACTCAGCGCCGTCCAGCTCGTGCCGTCTTCGCCCTTATCAGCCTCCTGCCGCAACGCCTGCGTCGCCACAATCACACGGTCTAAAACCGCAAAAGCCTGACCAACGCCATCCGTGTCCGGGTTGGCACTCATCCAGTTCAGCATGGGCGTGAACCCATTGCCTGACGGGGAATTGCGCAACACATGCAGGTCCAAAGCCGTCCGACCGCGCAGGCGCTCTGGATCGGTCAAACCCAGTTGGCACAGGGGGTGGTGCAGCAGGGACAGCAGCGCAAAGTGGTCTGCTTTGCCCTCAACCAAGTCCAACACGATGCGGGCGAACTTGAAGGCTGGTGTGTCTTCGAGGCGAAGACCGGCAGAATCATCTGGCTCAATCGACCAGCGCTGCAAATGGCCCTTCACCCGCTCCGCCAAAGCCCGATCAGGCGTAACCAACGCCGAGACGAATTCCGGCTGATCCAGCGCCTGTCGCAACGCCAAAGCGATAACTTGGGCTTCTTGATCATCATCGTCGAGCTCATAGAGCGTAACATCGTCAAAGGCCTGCTCGATGGCCGTAGCGCTCAACCCCTGAACCCCTGCGCGCCAGCCTTCGGTCAGGCTGGCCGTTGTTTCGGCAGGAAGCATGGCTTTAGAGAGCAATTGCGTGCGCGGCTCCTGCGCGCGCGTGGGCAACCAGGGCCAAGGCTGCACGGTGTCGGGCCCCTGTTCGCACGCCTTAAGGACTTCGAAAAATCCGTATTGTGGGTGCGTGATTTCGTCTTCGATTTCTATCCACGCCTGCGCGCTCAAATCCGGGTCCATGCCTGGCAAAACCACAGCCCCCTGCGGCAGCTTGAGCACCGCTGCGAGCAACTGCCGGGTTGAGGGGATCGAGCCGGTGGAGCCAGCGGCAATCACCGGGCCCGTTGGTGGGGACAAATCCCAGCGGCGAATCTGGTTTTCGATGGACAGTCGGCGACGCTTGGCGGGCGAGATGTAACCCGCCACATCCTCAAAAGTCGGCCAAACCTCGTACAAAATCCGCAGAAACCGCAGCGATTTCTCCCAATGCGCCGCCAACTCGCTGTTCTCCACCAACTGGGGGAGTTTGGCGGCGTCCAAGCCTTCGGTTTCGATCTGATCCATCAGCCGTGCCAGCTCTTGAGCCAGCGCCATCACGTGATCTTGCGAGAGCATCGCATCGGTTTTCGCCACCAACTCCGCCAGCGCGGCTTCGCGGCGCAGCTTGGGCCACGGATCGGCAAGGTCGAGATCGGCATCGGGCAACATATCGGCGTCAATGCGCCCGACAATTGCCTCTCCCACCGCATCTTCGTCCGATAAATCCCCCATTGGCACCATACGGGGCAACAGCATGGCTTCTCCCTGCCGCAACCGCAAAAACGTCGTTTGCAGCGTTCGTCCAGCGCGTCTGTTGGGCAGCAAAATCAGCGCGTCCGCCAAGTCAATGTCGGCATCCAGTAGACCTTGGGCCAGCGTAGTCCCGAAATCAGCGTAAGAGGGGATATTGTACAGGCCGCGCAAGCTCATGGCGTAACCCCCGCGAGCCGCTCGGCCCAGGCCCCGGATCCACGAAAGCGGAAGGTCCGGGATGTTTCGCTGTCCCGATCCAATTCAAGCACGATGCTCAGCGCGGAAGGGGGCTGAAGAGAGCCAAGGCGATCCGGCCATTCGACCAAAGTTGCGCCCTCATCCAAGGCGTCGTCCCAACCGAGATCATAGACCTCCTCCGCCTCGCCCATCCGATAAAGATCAAAGTGCGTCACGGTCAGGGACGGCGCGCTGTAAATCTGGCTAAAGGTAAACGTAGGGCTGGCCACAATCGCGTCGGCGTCATCGAGGACAGCCCGCACCAAGGCTCGGCAAAAGGCTGTTTTGCCTGCGCCCAAGGTGCCGTCCAGCAGCACAACATCGCCCACCGCCAGAACCTGCGCCAGCTTCTCAGCCAGTCGCTCGGTTCCATGTTCATTTTCGACAGCAATGGTCAGGAAATCGTGTGCGCTCTCACCCATAGCGGGAAATTCGCACGAGAACATAAAGCGTACAAGAGTGATTTATGTGTAAAAGTCGCTAAATTTAGCGGAAGACTTCGTCTCGACCCACGCCGTAGAGCTTAGATTGCGGAAGCCAGCCACTGATTTCGGCAAAACGCATCTCGCACCAACCGTCTTGGCAGCGATCCACCTTGCCCACCAGTCCATCTTCCATCAGAGCGACGGCAGGGGAATCAGGTTCTGGAGCCCGGTGAAGGGTTGTTCCGTCGAGGAGCACCATACCGGTTCTTTCGTTGGAAAGAACCACGCGGTTCATCCAGCCGATGGTGCCGTCAAAGTCCCGAACTTTCCGCCAATTATCATGCTCGGCAACCACTTCAATCGGCAGGTCTCGCCGGAGGTACACCCATTCGATCGCATGCTGCATTGTGGGGCCACGGCGCAAGAACGCCTTGTCTTCACCCAGCGATACAAAGCGTGGCAGCATCTTACCCGTTTCCGGGCCTGTGCCAACATGCTGCGCATCCGCCCGTGAAGACAGAGCCATCAGTGACCCGAGGATCACAAGCGATAAGGACAGTATCCATGTGAGGCGCCGGAGGGTCGACGGTGTGCGCCGAATCCCCCGACTAGAACCACTGAATTGCACGGTAAATAATCCGCTTTTACACTTCAAAAATTGAGTTATTGACGCTTTAAATTCTGCGCAGAAAATTTCGCAGCACGTCAACGACTCCCGTTCTACGCAGAAAACTGATCTATTCAAGCGTTTTAGATATTTTTATTAAAGTGATTGGGCAGCAAGAGCAGCATTGTGCCTAGATTCACACACCAAGTCTCATAATGCGCAAAGGCCACGTAGAAACCAGTTGCGATTGAGGCCTCTCGCCCGTCGCGATCCACTGAATCGCCGAATGCGCCGCCAGTTGCCCCATCAGCATTGAGGACGTTGCAAGCACACCCACATCGGCACAGTTTTGTTGCGGGGGTGGGCCTTCGGGGAACAGGTCAGCGTAGCGCCGGGTCTCGCCATCCAGACACAGCAACTGGCCTTCCGTCCCCGTCACCGAGGCCGCCACCAACTTCACCCCCGCTGACTGCGCCCAATCTGCAATGAGCACGCGGGTCGAAAAGTTGTCTGTTCCGTCAATGACCAGATCATGCCCGGCCAATAGCTTCTCGACGTTCTGCGTGCGCGTAGGCTGGATGTTTACGCTGACTGACAGATCGGGGTTCACTTCCTCCAACACCTCCGCTGCGACCATCGCCTTGGGGCGACCGACATCAGCGGTGCGGAACAGGGTTTGGCGCGGCAGATTGGAAAGATCGACAGTATCAGGGTCGATCAATGTTAAATGCCCAACACCGGCCTGAGCCAGCGCTTGAGCCGCCGGGCAACCAATGCCGCCCATTCCAACCAGCGCGATCCGCGCATGCTGCAAAGACAACTGCCGGGCTGCACCCATTTCAGGCAGAATCAAATGGCGAGCGTAGCGCTCCAACGCCTCATCGCTGAATTGGCCTAGGGCGTCATCGTCGGTGGGCGGGGTCTCAGACACCAGTCGAACCGAACCCGCCGGCTCCGCGCTGTGTTTCATCCAAATCGCCAACTTCGGCGAAGTCACCTTGAACCACAGGCGCGATCACCATCTGGGCGATCCGCATGCCGCGCTCGATCACAAACGGCTCTTGCCCGAGATTGATCAGCGGCACTTTGACTTCGCCTCGATAATCGCTGTCGATGGTTCCCGGCGCGTTGAGAACAGTCAGGCCATTCTTAACCGCCAATCCAGAGCGTGGACGCACTTGAGCTTCAAAACCCGAAGGCAGTGCCATGGCGAATCCGGCAGGGATCAAACCGCGCTCCCCCGGCGCCAGCGTCAGCGGCGCATCGACAGCCGCTTGAATATCAGCGCCAGCCGACCCCGGCGTTTCATAAGCCGGAAGCCCCAATCCTGCGCCATTTTCCAGCCGCTTGAGTTTCACAGGCGGCATCATGCGAGGGTCTCCGCGATTTTCTGTACAAGCCGTTGGGCAACTTGATCCTTGCCTAAAGTCGGCCACGCGTCGGCGCCTTGGGCCGATACAAGCGTAATGGTATTGGTCCGCTCCCCGAACACAGCGCCTGCTGAGACGTCGTTGGCGAGGATCCAGTCGGCGTTCTTCCGCGACAGTTTCCCTTGAGCATTCTCGACGACGTTCTCCGTCTCCGCCGCAAACCCCACGACCAAAGCTGGGCGGTTTTCTGCCTGTGCGATGGTTGCGAGGACATCGGGGTTTTTGATGAAGCTCATCGACAGCTCTTCCTGTCCGCCGACCTTTTTGAGCTTTTCGGAAGCTGTGGTCTTGGGCTTCCAATCCGCAACGGCGGCAGCAAAGACTGCAATATCCGCAGGTAAAGCGGCTTGAGCTGCAGCCAGCATTTCGTCGGCGGTCTGCACGGGAACCACGGTCATACCGCTCGGCTCGGGCAGGCTAACGGGGCCCGTTACCAACGTGACGTCTGCACCCGCGGCGGCGAGCGCATTGGCGATGGCTTGTCCTTGCTGCCCTGAGGATCGATTGGCCATGACGCGGACGGGATCAATCGGCTCGTGGGTTGGGCCAGATGTAACCAAGGCACGCCTGCCCGCCAAAGGCTTAGGCGCGAAAAACGCCAAAGCGCGGGCAACGAGGTCTTCAGGCTCTTCAAACCGACCTGTACCGATTTCTCCGCACGCCATATCACCATCTGCCGGCCCCCAAACCTGTATGCCGCGCTGCATGAGCGTGGCGACATTGGCTTGCGTGGCGACGTTCGCCCACATGACGGGGTTCATCGACGGCGCGATAGCAACGGGACCGTCGGCGGCCAGTAACGTCGTAGACGCCAAATCGTCAGTCAGCCCATGGGCCATTTTCGCGATCAAATCAGCGCTGGCCGGTGCCACAAGGATCAAGTCCGCTTCGCGCGCCAAACGGATATGGCCCATTTCCGCTTCGTCCTTGAGGCTGAAAAGGTCTTCGTAAACCGGATTCTCGGCCAAAGCGCTCAGCGTCAAAGGCGTGATGAATTGCGCGCCGCCGCGTGTGAGCACCGGCACCACGGACGCTCCTGCATCCTTAAGCCTCCGCACCAGAACTGCAGCCTTGTAAGCGGCAATCCCACCGGAGACGATGAGCAATATCTGCTTTCCGTTCAGGGTCATCTCTTACCCTCCCAGCATGCGCGTCATAAACCACATCAGCCCGGCCCCTGCTCCGCCCGCCAGCGCGAACCAAAGCCAGATGGGGCCAGCGGACCGGCGGCGGTCCATTTCCGCATTGAAGTCTGTCAGCGCAGTCTCGGCCTGTTCCAGCATCTTTGGCAAGCGTCCGGCCGCAACCAGGGCCGTTTCTGCATGTTCTGCGAATTGGCTGATGGGATTCCGGTTGTAGATCATCCAATCGCGCACCAAAGGCCGCGCAATATCCCAGATGTTGATTTCGGGCGCCAAAGACCGCGCGATTCCTTCAGCCATGAGCATATTCTTCTGCAGCAAGAACAAATCCGGCTGCAGGCTCATGTCAAAGGTGCGCCCCATGACCAGCAACTGGCCCAGCAAGCGTGCGAAGGACACGCGTTCGAGTGGTTGATTGACGATGGGCTCGGCGACCGACCGCAAAGCCAAGGCAAAAGCTTGCGTGGAGGCGGTTGGCGGCAAATAGCCTTCGTTGGCATAGCGCTTGGCCAAGCCGTCGTAATCGCCTTCGAGAAGGTGGGACATGAGATCAGCCAGAAACACCCGGCCTTTCCAATCTAGCCGCCCAACGATGCCGAAATCGACAAAGACGACCTCGCCACGTGCGTCGATGAACATATTTCCAGCGTGCTGATCGCCGTGGAAAAAGCCGTCATCGAACACCGCTTGGAAAAAGCAAGTGGCCGCATTGGTCAGCACTTGCGCCAAGTCGTGTCCGGCAGCGCGCAGCTTATCGCGCTCGTCAATGTTGATGCCGTAGATCCGCGACATCACCAGCACGCACTGGCTGGTCAGATCCCAAAACGGCGTTGGCGCACTGAGGCCGCCGCGCTCCTTGAAATTGCGCGCCATCTGGTCGCCAGCGGCGGCTTCCATGCGTAAATCCAGTTCCATCGCGGTTTGCTGGCGCAGGACCTCGATAAGGCCGACAGGCTGCGCACGCCGCAAGTCCGGCACGATCCGCTGCGCCCACCGCGCGCCCCATTGCAGGAAGCGAAGCTCGCGATCGAACTGTTTCTCGATGTCTGGACGCAGGATTTTGACAGCAACATCTTCGCCGGTCCGCAACCGTCCAAAATGCACCTGCGCAACTGATGCCGCGCTCACCGGCTTTCCAAATTCGGAAAACACCGCATCGATCGGTCGGCCCAAGGCCTCTGCCAACATCGCTCGCGCTTCAGCATCGCTGAACGGTTCAAGTTGATCTTGCAGGGCCGAGAGATCAACAGCGGCTTGCTCACCGATCAGGTCGGCGCGCGTTGATAAGATTTGGCCCAGCTTGATGTAGGTCGGCCCAAGTCGCTTCAGCGCTTGCGCCAGATTTGTGCCCGACCCCCGCCTTTTCGCGTGGCCACTCTTTAACGTGCTGAGCAAACGCAGCATTGTCGCCGGAAAACTGCCCTTGGGTGTCAGCGTCAAAGCCACGTCCGTGGCCCCTTCGCGGCCCAAGACCCAGAGGAGGTTTAGCCCTCGAAAAGGATGGAGCACGCCGCTCAACATGCCCTAGATCCGCCAACCATTGTGCACGGCAACAATCCCGCCAGACATATTACGGTGACTGACGCGGCCAAAACCCGCCTCTCGCATCATGTCTTCGAGCCGTTCCTGCGGCGGAAACCGACGGATGGATTCGACGAGGTACTGGTAACTTTCTCGGTCCCCGGCGACCAAGCCCCCCAACGTTGGGAGCAGCTTGAACGAGTACTGGTCGTAAACATCCTTTAGAATTGGCAGCACCACACGACTGAATTCCAGGCAAAAGAACCGCCCGCCGGGTCGCAGCACGCGTCTCGCTTCGGCCAAGGCAAGCTCAGGCCGGGAAACGTTCCGCAGACCAAAAGAGACCGTGTAGGCGTCGAAGCTGTTGTCTTCAAACGGCAAAGCCTCGGCATTCCCGCACACCCATTGCAGGTCGTCCCGCCCTGCGAACCGCTCTCGACCCGCACGCAGCATGCCTTCGGTCAGGTCAAAAACCAGAACCCCGCCGGCTGCTTCGGGACCACCTTGGCGCTTACGAATCCGCTCAGCGATATCGCCGGTACCGCCAGCAACGTCCAGGCACTGCTCGCCCGGACGTGGGCGCATCCAATCCATGAGCGCGTCTTTCCAAAAACGGTGCGCACCCATGGACATCAAATCATTCATAATGTCGTAACGGCTGGCAACACTTTCGAAGACGCCCTGAACCATCGGCGCTTTATCTTCCACGCTAATATCGCGGAAGCCAAAATGGGTGGTGCGGTCATTTGGATCTGTCATACCCCTCAGATAGCGTTTAACCCTTGCCGTGAAAAGCAATGCCGACCGTTTAATCCTGCACAGGTGATCGCAGCCCAATGCCCGAATTGCCCGAAGTTGAAACTGTAGTCCGTGGATTGCGGCCCTTTCTGGAGGGTCAGCGGCTGGACCGATTGCTGCTCCGACGCGCGGATCTGCGGTTTCCTTTTCCTGAGGGTCTGAGCCAAAGAGTCACGGGCAAGACCATGAGCGCCATCGAGCGGCGGGCCAAATATGGCCTGATCCGCTTTGACACAGCAGACGATCTCAGCCTGCTCTTTCATCTGGGCATGAGCGGTCGCATGGTCTGTGAAGAAACAACCGACATCCCGTTCGAAAAGCATGACCACGTTATCTTTGAAACCACGCGCGGGCAGGTCCGCTTCAATGACCCACGGCGCTTTGGGTTTCTGGATTTGATCGATGGTCCAGACCAAGAGAATCGCTTTCTCGCGGCTCTAGGGCCCGAACCGCTGAGTGACGCGATTTCACCAGATTATCTAATGACGATATTCCGCGACAAGGCCTCACCGATAAAAGCCAGTTTGTTGAACCAGAAAATGGTCGCGGGGCTGGGCAATATATATGTGTGCGAGGCGCTGTTTGAGTCGGGCATCAAGCCAACGCGAAAAACCGGCTCGCTCAAGCGTGCGGAGGTGACGCGACTCTGCGCGGCAATAAAAGGCGTCTTGGCCCGTGCCATCGAAGCAGGCGGTTCATCTTTGCGCGATTACAAGCAAGTTTCTGGGGAGCTGGGTTACTTCCAGCACGCATGGGCCGTCTACGGACGCGAAAATGACGACTGCAAGGCCTGTAAAGCCCCGATTCAGCGAATTGTGCAGTCCAATCGGTCCACTTTCTTCTGCGCTGCTTGTCAGCGATAGGAGCCTTGCCTTGCGCTCAACCGGCTTTGGGCTTATAGCAGCGCTCAATCATTTACCAAGTCTTTGGAATTAGAACCGAATGGCACATTCCCGTTCTGCACGTAAGCGCGTTCGTACCGCTGCACGTCGCACTGAAATCAACCGCTCGCGTCGTAGCCGCGTTCGGACCTACATCAAAAAAGTCGAAGCCGCTCTGGAAGCTGGCGATCAGGCAGCCGCTCGTGCTGCTCTGGTTGAAGCTCAGCCAGAGATCATGCGCGGTGTCACAAAAGGCACCATGCACAAAAACACGGCTTCACGGAAAATCAGTCGCCTGAGCGCGGCAGTGAAGCGGATGGCTTAAGCCACCCCTCTCGCGTTTATTGCGTCTTTATAAAAGCCGGTCAGGGTTCATTTCCTGACCGGCTTTTTTTTTGGCGATTCGGACGTCAAAAGAAGATCTTCACCTCGAACACCCTCCTGATTCGGCAAATTACCCGATTTCCTTGTCATAATCCGACCATGTTCGCGCAGACTCTGGAGTCGCTTTGAAGCGAATCAAAGCTGCCCTTCTCTGAGTGCGCCCTCGACTCCACAAACTCCGGAAATTTTGGTGATTGACTCGCTTTCTGACCTTGCGACGCTCAAGTCGGTAGGTAAGGTGACCCAACGAATTTTGGCAAAGCCAGTAACATGTGCGGTCAACAGAAGCCGCTTCGTTTTGAGTTTTGAACCTCACTATAGGCGTCCACTCGGGTGTGTGGACTTTTAAGGCGGTGAGCGTTCAGTGGTCCAAACGAATGAAAAGATTTGAGGAGAATACTCGTGCGAGCTTGCGTTCTGAAAAAAGACCATGGATTTGCCGCTGCGGCTTCCAAGGTATCTAATTTGCTTGCACCAATCGCGAAGTCCCTAGGTGGACAACTGTGAGCGATCATCTCCTCAACCTTCAGGACCGTCAGGAAATTTGGTCTCAGGTAAAGGCTGCTATCCGCCGCGAATATGGTGAGAGCACCTATCGCTCGTGGCTTCGGCCCATCGAGTTTTCCGAAGCCAACGACGAGCGCGTGCGTCTGTCTGTGCCCTCTCGCTTTGTACGAGATTGGGTACAGGCGAACTACCTTGAGCGCCTGCGCTCGCTCTGGGTGATGCACGAGCCAACGATCGAATCCATCGAGGTCATTGTTCGCCCGTCAACACAGCACGCAATGCCGGTACCACCGAGCAAGCAGGGCGCGAGCCATTTGACAGCGCCCCTTGAGTCGGCAACTGGCGGCGGCATGAATGCCAGCCCGCTTTCAGCGCCAAGCTATGTTGAGCATGTTGGTGCCTCGCAATACCGGTATACGGTTGCCACCGACGACAAGCACTTGGTCAAGCGGTTCAGCTTTAAGGACTTCGTGGTCGGGCAGCCGAACGAGCTTGCTTACGCCGCAGCCCGCCGGGTCGCGGAGAGCTCTGATGTCGCCTTTAACCCGCTGTTCCTCTACGGCGGTGTGGGCTTGGGCAAGACGCACCTGATGCATGCTATCGCTTGGCACATCCGTGAAACGCAACCTGAGCGTCGTGTAGCGTACCTGTCGGCTGAGAAGTTCATGTCCTTGTTCATCCGCGCGGTCCGTCATCGCGATACGATGGCCTTCAAGGACGAATTCCGCTCCGTTGACGTTCTGATGATCGATGACATTCATTTCATCGGGAACAAGGAATCGTCGCAAGAAGAGTTCTTCCACACGTTCAATGCGCTGGTCGATCAGAACCACCAAGTCGTGGTTTCCGCTGATAAGTCACCGAGCGATCTTGAAGGTTTGGAAGACCGGCTGAAGTCGCGACTGGGCTGGGGTTTGGTCGCGGATATCCATCCGACCAACTACGAGCTGCGTCTGTCGATCTTGCAGTCCAAGGCAGAAAGCATCGCGTTGGATATCCCGCCGCAGGTGCTGGAATTCCTCGCGCACAAGATTTCCTCGAACATTCGAGAACTCGAAGGTGCCTTGAACCGCATCGAAGCCCACGCGATCCTGATTGGTCGCCCTGTGACGTTGGAGATGGTGCAAGACGTGCTTCACGACTTGCTCAAGGCCAACGACCGCCGGGTTACGATCGAGGAAATCCAGAAAAAGGTCGCAGAGCACTTCAATATTAAGCTCAGTGAAATGTATTCGCCGCGCCGGGCACGCTCCGTTGCACGTCCGCGCCAGATTGCAATGTACCTGTCCAAGCAGCTGACCACGCGGTCGCTGCCTGAAATCGGCCGGCGCTTTGGCAACCGCGATCATACGACGGTGATGCATGCCGTGCGTAAAGTCGAAGAACTCCGTTCGCTCGACGCAACCATCGACGAGGATGTCGAACTGTTGCGGCGCATGTTGGAAAACTAAACGCGCTACGCCACCAAACCTCCGAGCGCTGGAATGCTTTGACTGTCTGGGAACACCAGACGGTCAAGCTCCGCCGTGCGTAAATCAAACTGCGCGGCTAGCACGCCCTTGAGCATCTGACGCGTATCCAACGTGGGCCGTAAATCGCGGCCCTCGTAAAGCTGACGTGTCGCCAAACCGGGCCAATCAGCAAGAACGCGCCGACCGCGCACAGAGCCTCCGAACAAGAGAGCCGCCCCGCCGGTGCCGTGATCGGTCCCACCGCTGCCGTTTGTTGCGACCGTCCGGCCAAACTCCGTTGCGACCACGACCACCGTTTTGGACCACGCGTCAGCGGAAAACTCAGCCTTCAGCGCTAGCAAACCAGTCGCCAGAGCGTTGAGGCGGCGGTCCAGCGTACCATTGGCCAAACCCTGACCCGCGTGCGTATCCCAGCCGGAAAACTCCAGCGCGGCGATCCGCGCTCCGTCTGGTGCATTCAAGAACCGGCCCGTAGCGGCAAAAAGTTGCTCAAACTGGGCTAAACCTCGCTTACTGGAACCTCCCGCCAAGGCCATGGCCTGCTCTTGCAGGGTCAAAGCCGCTGTGAAGGGGTCAGCAAGCACAGGATCGAGGTTATAAAGCTGCGATAAATCGTCGATGAAGGCCTCGTTGCCGGACCGCAAAGCCGAGGGTGCCCATGTCGCGACAGGGATCCGCCCCTGCATGGATAGCGGCAAGGGCCCACCGACCGCTATGCCTTGGCTTGACGTGCCGCCCAGCACCTCCAACGTCCGGTTCAGCCACCCACTCGCCGAACCAACGGGCTGATCCAGCCCCGTTTCCAGAATGGATTGCGCGTCAAAGTGGGAACGCGTGCGGTAGGGAATCGCCAGTCCTTGCACCGGCAGCAACTCGCCGGACCGGTAACTCGCAGCCAAAGGCGACAACCCAGGCGCAAGTCCGAACAAGCCGTCCAAGCGCGTGAGGTCGTTGGGCTCATAGGCAAGACTGCCGCGTGCATCCCGGTACGCAGGGTCGCCCACGGGCACGACGGAATGCAGCCCATCCATGGCCCCGCGCAGCAGGACGAAAACAAAACGGCGATCGGTCGATGCCTGCGCAAAACTCAGCGAGGGCGCAAAGGTTGTAGCAAGACCGCCCGCGCATGCGGCGCCAAGGAAAGAACGTCGGTTCAAAGCACGCATGATGGCGCTACCTCCACTGAAAATCTGGACTGGCGAGCAAGAGCGCCAGTTGGGTGTTGAGGTCGGGTTGCTGGTCAAGCAGTTGGACCAACACGCTCGGGTTCGGGACTTCCATGGTCTCTGCCAAAATCGAGCGGACATCTGGGCGCAACCGTCTCATTTTCCGGGTCAATGCTTTTGCAAGATCCGCACGCCGGAGCAAACTGTCGGGGTCCGCCCAGTCCTGCACCATATCGCCGTAGCCCGCTGGTGATGGCGGCGCCCACGGGGCGTGACGCATGGACTGCAGGGCTTTGAGCGCGCCCCGGTCTACCCGCTTCAGCGCCAGCGCCCGCGCCGCTGCGATGATAAACTCTTGGGGCGAGCGAAACTTTCGTTCGCCGCCAAAAAAGGCAGAGTCGAGATCGAGCAGCGCCAAGCTCACGGCCCGCAAATCGCCGCCGGTGCGCTGAAACACGTGAGCGATGGTATCAACGTCGACTGGATGGGGGCGATCGGAAACAAAGTGCCGGACCAGCTTTGTGGCGATAAAGGTAGCGGTGGAGGGGTGCTGGCACAGCAGCAAAATGGCCCCTCGCCCCTCTTGCTCACCAGCTTCGTCAAAGCGTCGGCGCAGCAAGACTTTACGCCCGGGCTCATGCAATCGCTCCGAGAAGCTAAACGGCTTTGGCCCCCCGGTGTTGCGCCCTCGGGTCAAACCACCAACGGTCCAGCCCGTTAGCATCAAAGCGAGCTGGCGCACATCGTTCTGGGTATAGCCCCCATCCACGCCCAGCGTGTGAAGCTCCAGCAACTCGCGGGCATAGTTCTCGTTCAAACCCCGGCCATTGTTGCGTCCGGCCTTTGAGTTGGGCCCAATAGAGCGGGTCTGATCGAGGTAAATCAACATGGCCGGGTGCATCGCGCTGGCCAAGACCATGTCTTCAAAGCGGCCAAAGACGTGTGGGCGAATGGCCTCGCGCTCATAGGCGCCCGCAAAATAACCGATCAGCTGCTCGCCTTGCAGACTCACGGCGAAATGATTGCTCCAAAACCGGGCCAGACGTTCAGCGAAGGGCGTGGTGGTGGTGATCGCGTGCGTTAGTGCAGACAGCACTTCCCGTTCGGCAACCTCGCGCCCTTTTTGCCGTATCTCCTGTCGCCGGTCCTGCCCCATGCCGGCTCCGCTGCGTGTTTCGGCGAGGGTTTTGATGATGGCATCCGTGGTGGACAGGGCGCTGTCAGGGTTTATCGCCGCAGCTGGATGCACTTGCTCGCGCAACCACACTTCGGCGTCGATGGTGGTTCGCTCGCCGGGACGCGCACCCAACCCAAAGCGGTTCAAAGCACGAAGTCGAGGGTCTATTTGCATGGTGATCTCCCAGTGTGTGCTCTACTACGGGAGAATGTCTGAAATTATCCCCGCCTAACGGAGAAATTGTTGAAACGGCAGCGGGCGTCCGTTGACCAGCGGCAAACCGCCCGTTTCAGGAAACTCCATCTCAAAGCGCAGCGTGCCGCCTTCTTCACGCACGGCAAAGGTCTGCAGCAAGGTCAGGCCCAGAATGCCGCCAGACATGGCCTTAGAGATCGCTGGCACCGGCGTGCCTATCGATTGCTGCATACCGATCTGCAAAGGAGTGAGCGGGCCCGTGACCAGCTCAAACGTGCCTTGAACCGGGATACGTCCGGCGCGCGGCTTTAACCGACCAGACCATTCCGCTTCAACCAAGCGAGATTTGTAAAATGAATCAGACAGCACAAGCTCCAAAGCACCCAGATCCTTGGGAAGGGCTCGCATGACGCCGCCAAGGTCGATGGCCAAGGCTGCGCTGATCAGGCTTTGGATGTCCTCCGACTTCAAGCCCGTGACGCTCAGCCCCAAGGCTGCCTCTCGAGGCAATAGGGGTGTAACGATGGTCGAGGCAAAGGGTTCCAGTTGGTCTTTGTCTGGCCAGTTGATAACGTTCAGACTGTCTGCACGACCGGTCAGGTCGATGCTTTGAACACCGTCTGTGCCGGGCACGCTGACCAAACTGCCTGCCAGCATCTTAGCGCCAAAGTCCAAATCAATCTGCGGAACCTGGACATCTAACCGCCCAACCTCAACCGCAGCTGAGAACGATAGGGGTCCGCCAAGATCTGGGGCATCAAAGCCTTCTCTACGGTCCAGCAGCAGGTCTGCGAGCGCGTTGGCGTTGATCCCGTCCAGCTCAACCATGAAGGCCGAGGGTTGGGCAACGGTGACTTCCATTTGCTCCAGCGTTTGATTCATGGACTTCAGCGAAGCCGATAGCATCACCTGACTGATATCTGGGGTATCACCTGCTTTGACTTCAGCCATCAGGGAAAGTGGACCGAGTTTGCCCTTGGATGGCGGCACGACTTGTTCCCAGCTCTCGCCGTCGAAATCGAATTTGATCTGCAGCCCGTTTAGGCCACTTACCGGCGGCGGCGCGGGGGCGAGCAGCTCTTGCACCTCTGCCTCTTGCAGCAGTAATCCGCTGAGCCGGTAGGCGAGTGCAAGGAGCACTTGACCGCTTGTTGCGCTCGCCGGGATGGATAATTCGATGGCCAGTCCCTTGGCCTTTTCAGACCCGGTAAAGCTGTCGCCATATTCGGCATCAAAGCCGCCTGCCTTAAACACCAGAACTTGTCGGTCACGCTGACGGGATAGCGATGCTGTCAGCTCGCGGGCCGTGTAGGATATGCCAGCGCCCTGAAAACCAATGCGATCAACCGATAGGTCGAAGCTTTCAAAGCCCCGGTTGTTGATCGACCATAGACCTTGGAATTGCGGTTCAATCAGCTTGAGCGATTGACCGCCCGGCATGATCGTGGAGGTCGGCAACCCCTCCATCACCACATCGATCAAATCATCATCGCCGATGGTGCGTGGCAAACGAAGGGTTACAGGTTCGGGAACAGTAGCCGTCGATCCCGGCAATCCCAGACCGTTAATAACCACATGATATTCGCCTCCGTTGCCGTTCACGCTGACTTGGTCAACCTGCAAACCAGGAAACAGGAACAGAGGGTTTTGCCGCGAGATGATCGACGCAGCCAATTCATAGACTTCCAAAAGCTCCAAGTCGCGCGCCTGCGACTGAGCGGAGCGACTGAACGCCCCGCAAAGAAGCAGGGCGCCCGCAAAGACGCCCGTGAAGGGTTTAAACATCGAGGTTGACGACTTCCAATGCATTCGCCTGGATGAAATCCCGGCGTGGTTCCACCTGGTCCCCCATGAGCGTGGCAAAGACAGCGTCAGCGGTCTTACCCTGCTCGATCCGAACTTGCAGCAACGTCCGCGCATTTGGATCAAGGGTGGTTTCCCACAGCTGATCGGCGTTCATCTCGCCCAGCCCCTTGTAGCGTGAAACGTTCTGACCCTTCCGGCCCCGGTCGACAATGGCCTTACCCAAAGCCGATGGCCCGTGCAGCTCGATCGACGGCTCATCACCAAAGGCCAGCCGTGCTGACTTAGCGAATAGCGACGACAACTCAGGCATCAGCGCGGAGAGACGACGGCCATCGCGACCATCGAGATCGCGGGCGGACAAAGTATAGCGCTGCGGTACACCGCGCAGGGTCCGCGCAGAAATCAGGCGCTGGCCTTCTTGGTTGGTGCCGCCTTCGACGGTGCATTCCCAACCCCGTTCGTGAATTTCGGATGCAAGGTTCAAGCGCTCGGTCAAGTTTTGCGCTACGCGTTCACCTGCACCATCGGGGAAGAACCCAGCCAAACCAGCCTGCTCAACAACAAATGGGCTGCCGACAATCCGGCCCATCATGGTCACCGACCGCGCCGCGCTCAGCGATTTCCGCACAACGTCTGCCAGATCTGCGCCTGCGCGCTGGCTGCCATCGCCCAGTGTCAGCAAAGCGTCTTTCAGGCCTTCATTCAGCAGATATTCATCCAAAGCCGCCTGGTCCTTGAGGTAAGTCTCCGACGAGCCTTTCTTGGCCCGGAACAAAGGCGGCTGAGCGATGTAGAGATTGCCGCGCTCGATCAACTCCGGCATCTGACGGTAGAAGAACGTGAGCAGAAGCGTCCGAATGTGTGCGCCATCGACGTCAGCATCGGTCATGATGACGATCTTGTGGTAACGCAGCTTGTCCGGGTTGAACTCTTCACGTCCAATGCCCGTGCCCAGCGCCGCGATCAGCGTACCGATCTCCTGACTGCCAAGCATTTTGTCGAAACGAGCGCGCTCGACGTTCAAGATCTTACCGCGCAGGGGCAAAATCGCCTGAAACTTTCGGTCACGTCCCTGCTTGGCGGAACCACCAGCGGAATCACCCTCCACCAGGAAGACTTCGGCTACTTCTGGGTCGCGCGACTGGCAGTCTGCCAGTTTGCCGGGCAGCGAGTTGATATCCAAGCCACCCTTCTTGCGTGTCAGTTCCCGGGCGCGGCGCGCAGCCTCACGCGCAGACGCTGCTTCGCAAACCTTCTGCACAACCCGGCGCGCTTCCTGTGGGTGTTCTTCGAACCAGCGCTGCATTTCCTCGTTCACGATGCTTTCCACCACAGGGCGGACTTCAGAGGAAACCAGCTTGTCTTTGGTCTGGGACGAGAACTTAGGGTCCGGCACCTTGACCGAGAGGACGCAGGTCAAACCTTCACGCGCGTCGTCGCCGGTCAGCGTGACCTTTTCTTTCTTGGCGATCCCGCTTTCATTGGCGTAGCCGTTCACCTGCCGCGTTAGCGCGCCTCGGAAGCCGGCCAAGTGCGTGCCGCCATCGCGCTGTGGGATGTTGTTGGTGAAGCACAGCATGTTCTCATGATAGGCGTCGGTCCACTCCATCGCGACCTCAACTGTGATGCCATCCTTTGACGCCGTCATCAGGATGGGCTCCGGCACCAGCGACTGCTTGGCCTGGTTGAGGTACTTCACGTAAGCGGTCAGTCCGCCTTCGTAGTACAAATCAGCTTCAACCGGTGTATCTGGGCGTTCATCAGTCAGGATGATCCGCACGCCAGAGTTCAGAAACGCCAACTCCCGCAGGCGGGCTTCGAGCGTATCGTAGCTGAAAACTGTTTGGGTGAAGGTCTCATGCGAGGGCCAAAACCGGATGCGCGTCCCGGTTTTGTCGGCGGGGACTTCCCCAACGACCGCCAACCGGGCGTCAGCTTCACCGTGGGAGAAGGTCATCTGATACTCTTTGCCATCGCGCCAAACAGTCAGCTCGAGCTTGGAGGACAGCGCGTTGACCACCGAAACACCCACACCGTGCAGACCGCCGGAAACCTTGTAGGAGTTCTGGTCGAATTTACCGCCGGCGTGCAGCTGTGTCATGATCACTTCCGCAGCCGACACGCCCTCTTCGGCATGGATGTCGACCGGAATGCCGCGGCCGTTGTCTTGCACGGAAACGGAGTGATCTTCGTGCAGGATCACCCGCGAATGGTCACAGTGTCCGGCCAGCGCTTCGTCAATCGCGTTATCCACGACCTCGTAGACCATATGATGCAGGCCCGAGCCGTCGTCCGTATCGCCAATGTACATACCGGGACGTTTGCGAACGGCATCCAATCCACGGAGGACTTTGATGCTGTCTGCGCCGTATTCGTCTTGCTGCTGTTCTGCCATGCTGTCCTACTTCAGCCTATACCGCCAAACAGGGGGCGAAGGCTGTGATTTAGCTCTCTTGAGTTACCCGGCCATTATGGACTGAAAACAAAGCAATTTCACCGCTTATTTCGCAGAATGTTACCGATTCGGTACCTGTCATCCATATTTGACCACCCAGAGGCACCAAAGCCTCCAGCAAAGCGGCTCTCCGGGGCAAATCTAAGTGTGCAGCGACCTCATCGAGCAGCATAATTGGCTTCAAACGGCGCGCTGCGGTCAGCAATTGCGCGTGCCCGAGAATCACGGCGAGCAGCAATGCTTTTTGCTCTCCGGTGGAACATTGCGATGCTTCCCGCCCATGAACCGCGTGATGGACCTCCAAGTCTGAGCGGTGGGGTCCAACCGTGGACTGGCCAACAATGCCGTCCCGGGCCCGCACTTCGGCCAGCTTGCGACGAAATTGATCCTCAACATCCAATGCAGAGTCAGCAGCAAGCGCGGTTTCGAGGCCGGGTTTGAACCCCAATCGAGCGCCCGGAAACGGTCCTACGCCGCTGGCAATGCGATCTGACAAACGCCGCATCAAACCGCGTCGCGCCGCCGCCATTGCCACCCCGTGACGCGCCATAGACTCTTCCAAACTTTCCAACCACGTCGCATCAGGCGCGGTGTTCGCCTTGGTCGCGTCTTTTAGGATCTTCAACCGCTGGCGCATGACTTGGCCGTAAGCAAGCGCGTTGCTCACGTGGCCGGGGTCATAAGCGGCGACGAGCTGATCGAAGAACCGGCGACGATCCTGCGCAGGTCCACGCCAGAGCGCGTCATCGTCAGGGGTCAGCCAAAGGATAGGGAGGATCTCCGCAAACGCGGTCGCGCCGTTCTTGTTCTTGCCGTCCAACCGCAGCACTCGCTTGCCGCCAGCGGTATCCAACCCGACACCCAGTTGACGGGTTCCCAGCGGGGTTTCCACGCTCGCTGAAACCGCCCACGTCCCGCTGTCGTTCAGCAAGCCACCCTGAGCGTTCCGGCTGGCCACATCCGCAGCAGGTGCCCCCCGCAGGCCGCGTCCTGGTGCAAACAGGCTGATGGCTTCTAAAAGGTTGGTTTTTCCGGCACCATTTGACCCGACAAAGGCCACAGGGCCTTCGGGCAGGGTTACATCAAGCTGCGCGTACGAGCGAAAGTGTGAGCAGGCCAAGCGGCTGATCCAGACCGAGCCTGCGTCCACCGGAGATCGTTCCTCGTGCGCCAGTGTCGCCTGGTCTAAACGCGCATCGGCATCAGGACGTACAGAACAGACGCGCTGTCCTTGTCCTTAACCAGCGTCGGTGAGCCAGCGTCCGCAAACACGAATTCTGCAGAATCACCTGACAACTGTGTCGCGATGTCCAGCAGGTAACGCGCGTTGAAGCCGATTTCGATGTCCGTCGAGCCGTATTCAACTTCGATTTCTTCGTTCGCCTGACCCCGGTCTGGCGCGTTCGCTGACAGGTTCAGCCGACCCGCCGAAACCGCCAGCTTAACCGCCCGGCTTTCTGCCGAAGCGATGGTTGAAACGCGATCAACAGCGTGCGCAAAAGTAGCCTTATCGACCATCATGGACTTGTCGTTGGCTGTCGGAATCACGCGCTCGTAGTCTGGGAAAGTGCCGTCGATCAACTTCGAGGAGAGCGTTACGTCCGAAAAGCGGAATTCGATGCGGGACTCAGACAGGGACACGCGAACATCTTCATCGCCGCCATCGAGCAGCTTCACCAGCTCACCCACCGTCTTACGCGGCACGATCACGCCGGGCATTTCACCCGCGCCCGTTGGCAAAACAGTCTCGAAGCGCGCCAGACGATGTCCATCGGTCGCCACCGCCCGCAGCGCCGCAGAAGCGCCCTCGCCCATGGCGTGCAGGTAAATACCATTGAGGTAATAGCGGGTTTCTTCGGTCGAAATGGCGAAGCGCGTCCGCTCAATCAGCGTCTTGAGTTCTTCAGCCGGAATTTCAAAGGAAATCGGCATCGCCGCACCATCCAGCGACGGATAGTCTTCGCGTGGCAGCGTCGAAAGCTCAAACCGGGCCTTGCCAGCGGTTAGGATCATACGGCCCGTATCGCTCTGGCTGGTCAGCCCAACCTCAACGCCATCGGGCAGTTTACGCACGATGTCGAACAGCATGTGCGCCGGCGCGGTGATCGCGCCCGGCTTGACGATAGTCGCCCCGGTGGTCTCGGTGATGGTCAGGTCCATATCCGTGGCGGTCAGCGTGACCGCATCGCCCTCGCACTCAATCAAAACGTTGGAAAGAATAGGAATCGTGTTCCTGCGTTCCACAACGCTCTGTACGTGTGAAAGACTGCGCATCAGGCTCTGCCGTTCGATACGAAGTTCCATGGTGAATGTTCCCGTCCCAGCAAATATCAGGACGATAAGGAATAGCCCTCCGCGCTCAAAGGAACAAGAGCGAGTTCGATCTTCCTTGTGACAGTGAAAGCATGGCGGCACGCTGTTCTTGGCTGAGCGACTGTAGGACGATGACTAAAGCGCGAAACGCCTCGTCGTTGGTTGCGCGCTGCTGGTCCTGAATCTCGCGACGCAGGGCCACGATGGCTTCAACATCCACGGTTTCCAGCAACAGTGCGTCGCGGATGGCTTTTTCCTTCTTTCCTAAGTGCTCGGCAAAATCCCGACGCTTGTCTCGGTGCGAGCGCAAGAACTGGCGAAGCCCCTTGGCTTGCTCTGCAGTCAGGCCCAGCCGCTCCTGCACTTGCCGGAAATCGCGCGGGCCTTTCCCGCCACTGCCCCGGCCATCGTGGCGCTCGCCACTCAAGGAAGCGCGGGTGTGAATTTCCTGCTCCAAGGCCCGAATGCTTTTAACAGCTTCAAAGCGGCCTTTGAGAAGCGCAGCGCCCAACCCAATATTCAGCGCAATCAAGCCAACCACAAGAATGCCAAGTATCCGTACCATCCGCTCTGTCCTACTCGAAGCTACCGAAAACCGCGTCAAACGGATCGGTTGCTGAAACGTCTGCGGTGGCATTGAAGGCGAAAACCTCCGATGCACTCGCAGAAATCAGAATTTCATCGGTGCTGATCCCGAGATCACCCAAGCCCAGCCCGCCGAGCAAGCCGGCACTGAACCCAAAGACACCCAACACAAGCCCAGCGGTCACACCGCGCCAATCACCGCCAAGCCATCCGCTCAGCGTCGACAGCCAACCGGCCTCGCGCTTCGCAGAACCCTCGCCAGCGCGCCGGGCCAAGGGTGCGGCCCGCACCGCCAAAGCAGCGGCTGCGTCGACGTCGGCAATTTGCGCTGGATCCAAGCCTGCCGCCGCAACCGCACGCAGGGCCGAGGACTGGGTCAGCCCTTGGACCAAATCCGTATTGCTCTCACCATCGAGAAAAGCTGCCATCTCCATTGGATCGAAATCCTCGGGCAGCGCCTCGAACTCCACTGGCTTTTTCGTCTTTGTCATTGTCCCTGGGCCTCCGCCGTCTGTTTGGCCTCAAATGCATCTCGCAGCTTGGTCAGCGCCTTGTGTTTAGCGCTTCGAACCGTTTGTGCTGCGATCCCCAACTTGGCTGCAATGTCCTCGACGTCCATGTCTTCGTCAAACATGAGCTTCAGGATCACGCGCTGCCGGTCTGACAATCCGGCGTCACCGACCTGCTCCTCCACCGCTTGCAGCGCGGTTTCAGACTGGCCGATGGCGTCAAATGCCTTTGTTGCTCGCGCGTCGGACAAGGCCCCGGCATGATCGTCAATGTCCTCGGATTGAGGACGTCGGCGACGCAGCCAATCAATGGCCGTCGAACTCGCAACAACACGAAGGAAAGTTGTCAATTTGGCCCGCTCTGGGTCAAACTTTTTCAGCAAGGCGAAATCCTGCTTGGAAAGCCGGATGAAGACTTCCTGCCCGACATCTTCGATATCGTGCGCGTCACCACGAACACCGTAGCGCCCAAAAGTCTGGCGCACGACGTGCAGTACCAAACCCGCATGATCCTGACAGAAGCCCTGCCAAACTCGCGGTTCACCTTGTCGCAGCGCTTCGAGCATTCCGCCGTGATGTTCCCTTGCTAACCAACCATCAAAGATGGTCGAACACCTGTCCTTCTAGGGTCTTTACGGCAAGAATTCGGCGAACATCCCCGCTCAGGCCGATTTTTCTGGAAAAACAACCAAGCAAGCCTCGGCGTCTTCTAGCCGATAACTGCCTTTAAACACCGTTGCCGCTCCGCCTTCGGGCAGATCCAGCCCCTCGGCCATGGAGAGATAGGCGTAACCGTCGGACGCCAAAGCATCCAGCAGCGCGGGATAGTCTTCGGGCAACCCCGCCAGTTCATGCAGGCGCGCAAACCACCGGCCACCTTGGGTCGCAAAAGCTGGTTCCAGCGACAGCCAAGCTTTTGGCGTCATTAAACGGCGCGGGCGAAAGGCCATGTAGCGCTCAGGCGACACTGTAGCCGCCCCCGCTGGCGCCTCCCAAACAAAGGGCACGCCGACGTGTCGCTCCGGCAAAATGGCATCATAGAAAGCGCGGGTCGCCGCATATTCTGGACGGGTCGACATCTCCCACCGCAAAAACCGCGTTGGTCCCCAACTGGTGGTGGTTTGCAGAATTGCTGACAGCAGAGCCCGGCCCAATCCTAATTGGCGCCAGTGTTTGGCGATGAACAAATCACCCAGATAATAGCCCGGCATCTCTGGCGTAGCCGACCCGCGACCACCCAGAGATTCCATTCCCAGCGAATACCCCGTTGGCTCATCATCGCTATAGGCAATGAAAACCGTTAAATGTCTTAAAGCCTTGGCGAGCGTGGCTTCGCCACTCACTGAGTGCGGAGACTCGCCACTTTCAACAGCAAACTGCTTGATAAGATTTGACAAAGCCCGAACATCAGCCGCACCCGCTCGCCGGACGACAACTTCCGTTTGACCCTCGGGTCTCATCGCCCTGCGGACCCATCAAAGACAAGCGCATGCCATTCGTTCCCTTCGCGTCTCAACGTCCTTTTGGCCGCTTCGATGTCGAGGTCTTCAGGGCAAAGCGCCGCGCACTGCGCCCAAAATGCCGGACTATGATCCATGTGCTTGAGGTGTGCGACTTCGTGAGCAACAACATATTCCCGCACCGAATCATCAGCGAAAATTAACCGCCAGCAGAAGTTCAATCCCGCCCGTGACGAGCAACTGCCCCACCGCGTTTTTGTATCTCGGACGCGTAAAGACCGAAATGGAATACCAAGCTTGGTCGATAGGCGATCCGCGCGGGCTTTCAGATCTTCTGATGCTTGCGCAATCAGGAAGCGCTGCAAGCGCAGAACCGGCTCGCCCCGCGCTGGCAAAACCAGCTGACCATCTGCATTGGTCTGAATTTCTTTTGCTGATGCATCGACAACCACGCGGTAATCCAGACCGCGAAAGGGAATGGTGCTGCCGTCG
The DNA here is from genome assembly GCA_965661545.1 of Alphaproteobacteria bacterium. Classification (GTDB taxonomy): domain Bacteria; phylum Pseudomonadota; class Alphaproteobacteria; order UBA7985; family UBA7985; genus UBA7985. The sequence continues at coordinate 27,449 of CBFIEF010000032.1, forward strand.
CGGACCACTTGGGTAGAAGGCCGAGTTTCAACCTGCCGCTCCAGCCATTGCTGATTCCGCGCCAAAAAGGCCCGAAGTGTCGCTGTATCCACGTGATGGGGTGCCGAAATCTTCACCAAACTCTTGTTGGTATCAATCCGCATTGTCAGCCTCCGCGCCCGCTTGAGACGGTTGACGGTAACATCAAACATCCGGCCGGCGACTTCGACGGTTTCGGGATCTCGAAAAAGCGCTTGAGCAGTCAAATTGGTCTCAAAAACGATTAGGTTGGCAGGGTTCTATAGCTGCTTTTCTTTTGCACCGATTCGGCGCTTTTCCATAGACAAAAGTCTCTGCTTGCGTTTGACGCCCCAGCGGTATCCACCCAGCGCCCCATCACTGCGAACAATGCGGTGACAGGGAATGAGCAGCGAGACCTTGTTTGTCGCGCAGCCTTTGGCAACCGCACGCTGTCCGGCCTCCATCCCCATTTCCAGCCCCAATTCCGCATACGACAGAACCCCGCCGCTCGGAATGGCCAGCAAGGCCTGCCAAACCCGGCGCTGAAAGGCAGTTCCTTGCACGTCCAAGGCGAGCTGCTGGCTGGGCATGGTTCCTGTTTCCAGGTGATCGACCACGTCTTCGAGCACCGCACGCAAGCCAACTCCGTCCCGGCGCAGGCTATCGGCTGCTTTGAATTCAGCCGCCAAGATGCTGCTCAATTCAGCGTCGCTGTCTCCAAAAGACAGAAAGCAAATCCCCACCTGTGTCGCAGCGACCAGCAAACGCCCCAAGGGGCTGTCGACGATTTCGAAGGTAATTTCCGCGCCTTGGCCAAATTTGGCATAGGACGCCGGCGACATGCCGAGCAAAAACCCGCTCTGCTCGTAAACACGGCTTGGGCTGCCGTAGCCCGCAGCATAGATGGCGTCGGTAACACTTGGGGACGCTTTAAGCTGCGCCCGAAATGCCTGTGCCCGCTTTTCCGCGCCGTAGTCCCAAGGCGAAATACCAACCACGCGGGAGAACACTTTTTGCAGGTACGTGGGCGAGGTCTTCAGGTCTCCTGCCAGCGCTTTCAACGAAAGCTGTCCAGGCTTTGCAAGGTCACTCACCCGCGCATCAATCAAGTCGGCAGCCTGCTGCGCCAACGAAACATCCGCGGTATTTACCGTGCCTTGGTTCGCCATTGGGTCTTTCTCCTGAAATCGCTCGATCTTGCTGGGAAAAGCCTAGCACAGACCGAGCGACCAAAACCTCTGAATCTTGCTGGGCTTAGCCGCGCTCTTGCTCGTCCAGTGGCGCGCCGTTGGCAAAGCCCCACGGCTTGCGTGGGCTAAGGTTGAGGTAGCCCGTGCGCCATGCCTTCTTGGTTTCATCTTCGCCGTATTCGACCCAGTCAAAGCGGCTGATCGAACAGTTATCGACACCAACCGACAGCGCCTTGTCCGGCGATAACCCCATCGCGATCGACGTCACTGCCCGGATGACACCCCCGTGGGCGACACAGACGATATCCTTGCCCCGGAGCTTTTCAGTCCACTCCAAAATGCCTTCATGCACACGCTCAATCACGTCAATGAAGCTCTCGCCCTGCGGGGGACGATATTCGGCTGTGGTGTGCCAAAACGGGTGCTGCTCGCCACCGGGCAAAGCCTCGTCCCACGTCAGGCCTTCCCAATCGCCTAAGCCTTGCTCGGCAAAGCGACCTTCTTGAGTGCTTTCGACTTGCGGATAACCTTCACGAATGATTGCATCGCGTGTTTTGTGGGTCCGGCCCGCCGTGCTGGTCAACCACACCACGTTCTCGCCCCGAGGCAGCGCGCGCGCCGCAGGGGCAAACATGTGCGTTTCACTGACATCAACGGGCATGTCCGAGGCGCCATAGACGATGTGGTCGGGATTAATAACCGGCGCGTGACGCACCCAGAACCAACGCGTGACTGTAGCCATAGACCTCGTCCACCTTTTGTTAGGACATCAATGAAAGCGCTGCACCGTAAAAGGCCAGCTCTGTCAGCATTTGGGTTGCGCCGCAAACGTCACCCGTCACACCGCCGTATTGCCACCTTGCAAAAAGGGCAAAGGCCACAGCCGTGATGACCGCAACCAGCGCGCCGACAAGAACAACAACAGGCGCCAGCGGCACCAACGCCACCAGAACAGCGCACCCGATGGCCAAAGCGATCAGGCCAATGACCAACGAAGGTCGCTCGGACCCGAGCCCTTCCGCGCTGGCCGCTGGTAAGACCGCCCAAACCACCGTCATCAAGGCGCGCGAGACCACACTTGCGCCGACCAGCACGCCGAGGGCCAAGGACCACTGGAAACCACCCGCCAATGACATCAGGAACCCAAGTTTTATCGCCGCCATCAGAACCAGCGCCAGCACACCAAAGGTGCCCAAGCGGCTGTCTTTCATAATGGCTCGTTTTCGTTCCCGCGTGCTGCCGCCCAAGCTGTCAGCAACGTCGCCCAAACCGTCTTCATGCAGTGCGCCGGTCAGCATGATCGAACCGCCCATCACCAGCACCGCAATCACCACCGGATGCAGCCCCAAAGCGACCAGCAAGCCAACCGCCAAAGCCTGCGCAAATCCAATGAGCAAACCGACCAACGGAAACCCCCAAGCGGCGCTAGAAGCGGCAATATGGTCGCGGAACAGGGATGCCGGCAGCGGGATCCGCGTCAGAAAAGCAAGGCTGGTGCTTAGGCTTCCCAGTGCCGAACGCCAATTCATCCTATATACCTCAAGACTGACCCGTTTTTTTGTTTCCAACGCTTTACCGCGAAGTTGATTTCATGACCACCGAACAAAAACCAATTGCCTCCCTCGCTGAAATTCGTGCCCTGCGCGAAATCCTTCCCGGTATCGATGACGCAGCCCGCGATGAAGCGATCGCGCGCAACGCCATTCTGACCAAGCCCGCCGGTGCGCTCGCCGATCTGGAAGACATCGCCATTTTCATGGCTGGATGGCAGGGCAAGGCAATGCCCGCCGTTAATCACCCACGCACCGCCGTTTTTGCCGGCAATCATGGTGTTGCAGCCTTGGGCGTATCCGCCTTCCCCGCAGAAGTCACGGCCCAGATGGTCAACAATTTCCAGGCTGGCGGCGCAGCGGTAAACCAGTTGGTCGCCGACCTCGATGGCGACTTAATGGTCTATGAAATGGCGCTGGAACACCCCACAGAAGACTTCACCAAGCAGCCCGCCATGTCCGAACAAGAATGCGCGCAAGCCATGTCGTACGGCATGATGGCCGTTGAATCAGGCATCGATCTGCTCATGGTCGGTGAAATGGGTATTGCGAACACCACATCTGCCGCCGCCATTTACCACGCGCTCTACGGCGGAAAAGCCGAAGATTGGACCGGGCCCGGAACGGGCGTCGAGGGCGATGCCATGACCAACAAAATCAACGTGGTGCGTCAGGGCGCCGAGCGGCATGGTGCAGACGCAGCCGACGGCTTGGACATCCTTGCCCGCTTGGGCGGCAAGGAAATCGCGGCAATCGCCGGGGCGATCCTCGCGGCGCGCATGGGACGGGTTCCCGTGATCCTCGATGGCTACATCAGCTGCGCGGCTGCGGCCTGCTTGCACGCTTGGGCGCCAGAATCCATCGATCATTGCCTTGCCGGGCACTTATCGGTCGAAGGCGCACACCGCGACGTGCTCGATCGATTGGGTAAAAAGCCGATCCTGCAACTGGGCATGCGCCTGGGCGAAGGATCCGGCGCGACGCTTGCTGCGCAAATCGTGCGTTCGGCCTGCAGCCTGCACCGCGGCATGTCGACCTTTGAAGACGCTGGTGTCAGCGATAGCATTCATTAACGCTGCGACGGTCTAAACCCTTTCTTTTTGCGTCAATCCTGACAGCTTAGGGGCATGACATCTGCACCGCTCCTGAATGGAATATCAGACCAACTCGAATCAACACGCGGGTTGGTCTCTTTCCGCATCGTTACGGCCATGCGCTGGATTGCCATCGCCGGGCAAGCCGCCGCCGTCATGGTCGTTTATTTCGCCATGGGTTTTCAGCTGCCCGTTGGCTTCGCCATGATACCGATCTCCATCAACATCGGTGTGACCATCTGGGCTTGGCAAGCCCGGCGCAGCAAGGGGCGCGACGCGCTCTGGCTGCGTGACCGCGAAGCAGGGCGCTATTTGGCGTGGGATCTGCTGCAATTAGGCCTGCTGCTGTGGTTGACCGGCGGGGTTTCCAACCCCTTTGCCATCATCATTTTAGCCCCCGTGACCGTATCCGCCTCGATCCTTGAACGCTCGACAACCTCGATTTTGGCTTTTCTCGCCATCGGTATTGTGACGGTGCTGGCCCTCAATTCCTTGCCGCTGCCTTGGACCAGCGAACCGGTGATCTTTCCCCGGACGTTTACGGGCGCGATTTGGGCCTCTCTGGTGCTGTCGATCTTGTTTGTTGCGCTCTACGTCTCGTGGCTGGCCCAGCGCGCGCGGGACATGTCGCAGGCCCTCACAGCCTCACAATTGGCCTTGGTGCGGGAACAGCGGATGTCAGCCCTCGGGGGGCTCGCTGCTGCTGCGGCTCACGAGCTTGGCTCGCCGCTTTCGACCATTGCTGTCGTTTCAAAAGAATTGCTGCATGACCTGCCACCGGGGTCTGCGCTGGCCGAAGACGCTGCCCTGCTGGTGCAGGAAACCAAACGCTGCCGGGATATTCTGGTCGAGCTGGAACAGCGCAACGCCGGTCCACCCGATAGCGATGATCCCTACCATCATTTGCCCGTATCAACGCTGCTGGAAGTTGCCGCACACGCGCACCAGCAGGACCATGTCACC
>CBFIEF010000033.1:0-32188 GCA_965661545.1 Alphaproteobacteria bacterium
GAACCGCTTCGGCAAGCAACGGTCGTCGCGGAGCCACTCGAGCGTGGTTTTGGTCGTACTCTGGGTAACGCGCTTCGCCGCGTTCTCCTGTCCTCCTTGCGAGGTGCCGCAGTGACTGCCATCCAAATTGATGGTGTCCTGCACGAGTTTTCTTCCATCGCCGGCGTCCGCGAAGACGTAACCGATATCATTCTTAACATTAAGTCTTTGGCGCTCAAGCTCCACTCAGACGGTGCTAAGAAGTTCCGCCTCCGTGGCCAGGGTCCTGGCGAGATTACGGCTGGCATGATCGATGGCGGTGCTGATCTCGAAATCATGAATCCGGATCTGGTGATTTGTACACTGGATGATGGTGCTGTTCTTTCCATGGAAATCACGGTTGATCACGGCAAGGGCTACCGCCCCGCAGCGACCAACCGCCCAGAAGACGCGCCAATCGGCCTGATTCCTGTAGACAGCCTGTTTTCCCCAATCAACACGATTTCTTACCAAGTAGAGAACACCCGTGTTGGTCAGCAGACTGACTACGACAAGCTCACGATGCAGCTTGATACAAACGGTGCTGTGAACCCTGAGGACGCCTTGGCTCTGGCCGCGCGTGTTCTGCAGGATCAGCTGCAGCTGTTTATCAACTTCGAAGAGCCAAGCCAGAATGTGGCGCAGCAGCCGGAAGAGAACGCGCTGCCGTTTAACCGCAACCTGCTTCGCAAAGTGGACGAGCTGGAACTGTCTGTTCGTTCTGCAAACTGCTTGAAGAACGATAACATCGTTTACATCGGTGACTTGGTGCAAAAGACCGAAGCAGAAATGCTGCGTACGCCGAACTTTGGTCGCAAGTCTCTTAACGAGATCAAAGAAGTTCTGCTGCAAATGGGCTTGCACCTCGGAATGGAAATTCCGAACTGGCCACCAGAAAACATCGAAGATCTGGCCAAGCGTCTCGAAGAGCCGTTTTAAGCCCGATCATCGGACCGACAAGGGGGCGTCTGTGCCCCCGTCATGCCGCACTCAGCGACAGGGCAGAACGCAGGCCACTAAACTGGAAAACCATGAGGTCTCAATCCCGAGACACTCCGGCGGCGCATAAGCGCTAACAACACAATATGTAGGAGTTGTACCATGCGGCATCGCATGTCCGGGCGTAAGCTCAATCGTACCAGCACCCACCGTAAGGCGATGTTCGCGAACATGGCTGTGGCTCTGCTCAAGCACGAACAAATCAAAACCACGCTGCCTAAAGCCAAGGATCTGCGCCGCTATGTTGATCGCTTGATCACGCTCGGCAAGAAAGGCACGTTGGCTGCACGTCGTCAGGCGCTGTCCCAGCTGCACAACGACAACACGATTGCACAGAAGCTGTTCGACGAACTGGCGAGCCGTTACGAGAAGCGCGATGGTGGTTACACCCGCGTTCTCAAGGCCGGCTTCCGCTTCGGTGATATGGCTCCGATGGCTTTCATCGAGCTGGTTGATCGCGATCCAGACGCTAAGGGTCAGGACAGCGGTCCAACCATGTACGAAGACGACGAAGACGAAGACCTCGACGGCGAGTAAAATACGGCTCAGCGCTGTTTTTTCAAAAGGGCGGTTCTTCCGCCCTTTTTTATTGCCTAATTCCCGCTAGCCTAGCGACGTAACATTTATTGCTTTGAACACTGGAGCTCCGCCATGTCCCTTACTCTGGAACACGCACAAACCATTATTGCCGCTGCCTTGGAAAAAGGTGGTGTGTTGGGGCTAAAGCCCCTCTCGGTGGCTGTCTTGGATGCTGGCGGTCATGTCATGGCGTTTGCCCGTCAGGACGGCTCTTCGAACCTGCGGTTCAAAATTGCTGAAGGTAAGGCAGCCGGCGCCATTGCTCTGGGCATGGGCTCGCGCGCGATCTTTGAACGCGCTCAGCAGCAGCCGTATTTCGTTGGCGCGCTGAACGGTTTGATGGATGGCTCGATGGTGCCTGTCCCGGGCGGCGTTCTGGTCATGGATGGCGGCACGTTGGTTGGTGCTGTTGGTGTCACCGGCGATACCTCCGACAACGATGAGATTGCAGCGATTGCAGGGATCGAGGTGGCTGGCCTCACGGCGAATGCTGGCTAAATGAGGGTTCTGGGCGGCGCTCTCGCGGTTCTGGCGATTGGTGGCCTAGCGGCTGCCTTGGCTTTATGGCCTGCGTCGCCTGCGGACGCCCCTTTGAGCATTGGTGGCGATTTCCGTCTAATGCACGAAAGCGGAGAGATCTGGGACACCGCTCAGGCCTTCGCGAGCCAGCCGATGCTGGTCTATTTCGGGTACACTTTTTGCCCCGATGTCTGCCCAACCACGCTGCTGGATATGGTTGTGGCCGGTGAAGCAACGGCGGTAGACGAAGCGCTGGTGTTTGTCAGCATCGACCCTGCGAGGGACGGTCCCGCCGACCTTCTGGCCTATACTGATTTGTTTGATGCCAAGCTTCACGGTTTTACCGGCACGGCCGATGCGGTTGAGGCCGTTAAAGCGGAGTGGGCCATTTTTTTGGCGCGGCACGATTCAGAAGAATTTACAGACTATTTGCTCGATCACACGACACTGATATTTTTGACTGACAAGCAGCATCGCGTTGTTGAGGTCTTCAAAGACGGCACCACCGCCGACGCGATTGCAGCTGCAATCAACGCTCGGTTCTAATCAGCGCGTTTTTGCCCACTGGGCCAGCCGCTGTCCGGCGTGATGACCCGATTGCCAAGCCGATTGAATGCCGAAAAACGGAAGCTGGGGCGGATTGAGCCAATCTCCCGCCAAAGCCAAGCCCAAACCAGCATCCAAGAAGCTGATGTCATCACCGCTCACCGCTGGCCCTTCAGCATTGGCATACAGCCAGCGTTGGGCAGTGGTGTAGCTCGTTTGGGGTAGGGGGGCGTCCAGCCAGTGTTCAAAGGCCGCCAAGAGGTCGCCGATGACCTCTTCGCGCGGGTGGTCGAGAAACTGCTCGCTGATGTCTGAGGCTGCGTGGAGCACCCAGGTTTCCGGCACATCGTCGCGCTGTGGTTTCGAGCTATTGCGAGCAGCCCATGCGAGTGGCTCACCATCCATCACGATGCCATCGAAGCCCGTTTTCACTGGACGCTGAAACCCCGCCATTACGGTCCAGACCGCGCGCATGGTGGTTGCCGATTGTTCGAACGGCCGGCTGAGAATGTCAGCGGTCAGCCGTTGAGCCTGCTCTGGGGGGCATGTGAGTAACACTGCGTCATAGGTGCCCAGAACCCGTCCTTCACCGTCCAGCAGTCCCCACTGACCATCCGGCTCGGCAGCAACAGCCGTCACTTCAACAGGCAGATAGATGTTCAGCCCCTCCGCCAGCATCTTCGGTAAGGCGTTCATCCCCGGTGCGCCAACAAACGGCGTAACGTTGGCGGGAAGCCCCGAGAACTGGCCTTTCCAGCGCTGCGCCGTCGTGGATATCATCCACTTCCACAAGATGCCTTTGAAGTCGCCGTCTGTCGCGCCAACCAACTGAGCACCGTGGTCAAAGGCAAAATCGTCCCGGCGCCGGGTGGCACATCGACCACCAACACCGCGCCCCTTATCAAACAGGGTCACGGCCATGCCTGCTTTTTGGCAAATCTGGGCGGCGGTAAGGCCTGCGATACCGCAGCCGATGATGGCTAGAGATGTTTTGGAGCGTTGTGGCATGGGTCCTCAGGGATGAAACTTTAGCAAAACTCAGTTATTTCAATCGCATAACAAAATAAATTCACAAACTAGATTAAATATTATACGATGCAGTTCTTGTGAAAGCCAACCTTCGCGTTCGGGTCTTGAATTCGACGCGAAGCGGCTATCGTTTGTTCGGTTTTCCAAGACATTAATTCAGGCGGTCCTTGATATTTTCAAGAGGGCAACGCGCTTTTAAAAAACGGGAGTTAGGCCTTGATTTCCTTTGGCCGGTCAATGGGTGCATTCGTGCGCCGTGCAATTGCTGTAACTATTCTGCTGGGCTTTTCCGCCTGTGCGCAGAAAGACGAACCTAAGCAAGAAATCCGAGTGACTGAGTTTGCTATGGCGCAGCGTGCCGCGAGCTTGGAAAAGGTGCGGCCCTATGGGCTGTTCCGGCAGGCAGGACGCAAGTGGGAAGAGCTGGAGATGACGCCCGAAGAGTTGGCGGCACCCGGACGACGCTGCATTCGACAGAACAACTATTGGTGTGTGAAAACGCCGCCGACCGAGCGTTGGCGTGGACAGGTGGGCGAGGACAACTCCGGTCACGCCATTTTCGCTGACCCGGTGTATTCCGCCCGCGCCTTTGCGCGCCTGATGCGGAACTATCGCTTCAAGCATGAAATTATCACCGCTCGACAGCTGGCCATGCGTTACGCTCCGCCAAGCGACTGTATTGGAACGCTGAGTTATTGCCCGGTCAGCTCCTCTACGCCAATCCCACAGAATTGGACGCGCGGGTCAATGGACGGCAAGACGGTTGCGTACACCGAATCCCAACCCAGCAGCGCCTTTAAGCGTGCGAAGACATCCGCTTGCGATACGCCAGTGCTGTATTGTCCTCGTGGCTTTAATGACAGCCTGACCTATGCGTCAGCTTTGGCGAAGGCGGTAGGTGCGCGGTCAATCGACCAAAACATCGGCTTGTTCGATCACGCAGGCTTGCTGCACTACGCCCGCGCCCAAAAGCTCTATCAGGCGATGGCGCGCTACGAGATGGGCTCAGACTATGCCGTAGACCCCACACTGATCCGGCGCGGTATGGTGATGGAGGCGCAAGACTACCTCACCGACAAGGGCCGCCTCCACTAGGCGCACAGTCAGGCGTTGGCGGCGGCAATCACGGCGTCAACGTCATCCTGCAGCGTGTTAAACGCGGTGACCATGCGAACGGCGGTGGGGCCGTCGTCAGGCCAATCGTAGAAATACGCGCCCGCATCCATCAGTTTGGTCTGCATCGCTGGATCCATCGCCATGAAGATTTGGTTGCCCGATGGTGGACGGCACAGCTCGATTCCATCCACGGCGGACAGTCCATCGGCCAACCGTTGTGCCATGCGATTGGCGTGTCGCGCATTATCCAGCCAAAGATCGTTTTTGAGGTAGGCTGCGAGTGGGGCGGAGAGGATCCGCATTTTCGAGTATAAATGCCCCGCACGCTTGCGCCGAAATTCGAGCTCGTCGGCGACCGTAGGGTCAAAGCAAACGATGATCTCACCCGCCATGGCCCCGTTTTTCGTCGCGCCAAACACCAGCATGTCCACGCCCAAGCGCCACGTCATATCGGCCGGTGACACATTAAGCCCCACAATGGCATTGCCAAAGCGCGCGCCGTCCATGTGGATTTTCAGATCATGCGACTTGGCGATGTCCATCAGTTCGGTGAGTTCGTCCAGCGTGTAGGTGACGCCGTACTCGTTCATTTGCGTAACCGACAGCGCCGCGGGCTGGGGGTGGTGAATGACGCCTTTGCCAAAAATCGCCCCGCGCAGCGCATCGGGGTCAATCTTGCCGTTATCGCCGTCCAGCGTCACCAGTCGCGCGCCCGCGGTTGCGGCCTGGACCGCGTTGGCTTCGTCCACAACAATGTGCGACGTGCGGTGGCAGTAGATTGCCCCCCAAGCGGGTGTCATGGTGGCCAAAGCCAGCGCATTGGCCCCAGATCCGGTGCCAACCAGCACTGTTTTCAGGCTGTCGTGCTCAAAAATACGACGGCATTCTTGCTCGACTTGGGCGTTGAAAGGATCCTCACCGTAGGCATTTAGCGTTTGATCGTTAATATCGGCGAGTGCTTGAAGCAGGGCAGGGTGAGCACCTGCAACATTGTCGGAGGCGAAGTTCATGGTTAAGCCAAAGACCCAGAGTTTGAATGGTATGGAAGCCTAGCCCGTGGATGATCTTGACGATAGCGCGAAACTGACGCTGCAAGTGGCGGAAGAAGAACAGGGCAAGCGCCTGGACCATTTGTTGGCCAAGCATTTTCCTGATATTTCACGCAGCCGCATCAAGGCATTGATCGTGGACGGCAAGGTGACGGTCGATGGCGCCGTCTCCAAGGCACCTGCGCTGCGGGTGAAAACTGTTGGGGCTGCTGTTGAAATGCATGTGCCGCCTACCGTTTCGATCGATTTGCTGCCACAGGACTTGCCGCTCGATATTCTGTTCGAAGACGAACACCTGATCATCATCAACAAAGCCGCTGGCATGGTGGTGCATCCTGCGCCGGGTCATCCAGACGGAACGCTGGTCAACGCGCTGTTGCACCATTGTGGAGAATCTCTGCTGGGCATTGGCGGAGAGCGGCGTCCGGGGATTGTGCATCGCTTGGACAAGGATACCAGCGGCGTGATGGTTGCCGCCAAGCATCAAGCGGCGCACGAGGGTCTTTCGGCCTTGTTCGCTAAGCACGACTTGGAACGGACGTACCAGGCTGTGCTCTGGGGCGCTCCGAGTCCGACTTCTGGTGTGGTCGAAGGGGCTATTGGCCGCGATCGGATGAACCGCAAAAAGATGGCTGTTGATCTGAAGCACGGAAAAGATGCGATCACGCATTACCAAGTACTCAAGCATCTTGGGCTGGGTGCGACGGTGGTTGCCTGCACCTTGGAGACGGGGCGCACGCACCAGATTAGAGTGCATATGAGCGCCATTGGTCACTCGCTGATGGGCGACCCTCTCTATGGTCGCGCGTCGCCGGCACGGAAGGCGCGTTTTGATGAAGAGCAGCAAGCGGCGATCTCAGGCTTCCCTCGCCAAGCCCTTCACGCGGCCGTTCTTGGATTCGTTCATCCAATGACGAAAGACTACGTGCGGTTCGAAAGCGAGCTTCCGACTGACATGAAAAATCTTATCGACGCCTTAAGCTGATAATATTCTTGTTTTGTTCTCATCGTTCTGCATAATCACAGCTCTGTGACTGCAATTTAGTGCATTTTAATCACACTTTTGCGGTTAGACGCCTTGAAATCGCCGTGAGAAATGCTTTTCTTAACAATAACAAAACGCGCACCGCAAAAAAAAACAAACGGCCCGTGTCGGAAATGCCACAGAACACCAACTGTGGAATTCTTATCAAACGAGTGGGTCAACTTAAGGAGATAACACCATGGCGAACGTAGCATCGATCCCCAGTCTCAGCGGCGAAGGCAACCTGTCTCGCTACCTTGATGAGATCCGCAAATTCCCGATGCTCTCTGCCGACGAAGAATTCATGCTGGCGAAGGCATGGGCTGAGCGCGAAGACACGCAAGCCGCCCACAAGATGGTGACCTCTCACCTCCGCCTCGTCGCTAAAATTGCTATGGGTTACCGTGGCTATGGTCTGCCGGTTTCGGATCTGATTTCCGAGGGGAACGTCGGAATGATGCAGGCCGTTAAGCGCTTTGACGCTGACAAAGGTTTCCGCTTGGCAACGTACGCCATGTGGTGGATCCGCGCTTCGATCCAGGAATACATCCTGCGGTCTTGGTCGCTGGTCAAAATGGGTACAACGGCGGCTCAGAAGAAGCTGTTCTTTAACCTGCGCAAGCTGAAGGGCCAGATGCAGGCAATTGAGGACGGTGATCTCTCTCCAGAGCACGTCAAGAAGATCGCAACCCATCTGGATGTTCCAGAAGAGGAAGTTGTGAACATGAACCGCCGAATGGCGGGCGCGGACCACTCGTTGAACGCTCCTTTGCGTGCGGACAGCGAAGGCGAATGGCAGGACTGGCTCGTTGATGACGATCAGACTTCGCAAGAAGCCTCTTTGGTGCAAAGCGACGAGTTTCAGAAGCGTCACGCGCTGCTTGAGGAGGCGATGGCCGACCTCAACGACCGCGAGAAGCATATCATCACCGAGCGCCGGTTGGCCGAAGATCCGACCACGCTCGAAGACCTGGCAAAGGTCTACAATATCTCGCGAGAGCGAGTGCGGCAGATTGAGGTTCGCGCCTTTGAAAAACTGCAGCAGAAGATGGTCTCTATGGCCAAAGAGCAGCGGCTTCCTATGGCTGTTGCTTAGATCACGACTATCGAGGATGGAGCCGCTTTCAGGAGCTTTTTCATTCTCTTCTCCGACCCCTCGCAGCTCGCACCCCAACTGAGCAGCGATACTTGGCCCCCCGGATATCCATCTCCATCCGGCGGGGCCTTTTTTTTGGCGTCGTGGTCCCCCAAGTGTATGGTCTTAACGACAACGAAATCAGCCGTAGGGGCCGGGCATATGCGCTATTTACACACAATGGTTCGAGTCAAAGATATCGACGCAAGTAAGCGGTTCTTCTGCGATGGCTTGGGCTTGCAAGAAACACGACGGTACGAGAACGAAGCAGGGCGTTTCACGTTGGTTTTTCTCGCCCCTGAAGGTCAGGAAGATTGCCCTATTGAGCTGACGTACAACTGGGATCCTGAGGAATATCAGGGCGGACGCAACTTTGGTCATTTGGCCTACGAGACCAAGAACATCTATGACCTGTGCGCGCATTTGGCTGGAATGGGCTACACCATCCACCGACCCCCCCGTGATGGCCGCATGGCGTTTATCAAGTCGCCAGACGGAATCTCTGTCGAGTTGCTGCAGGAAGGCGGATCTTTGGACCCGGCTGAGCCTTGGGCCAGCATGGAAAACACCGGCAGTTGGTAGTCGATTTACGCCTGAGACACACTGCGGCGCTTTGCGAACAGAGGTTGTGGGGGTAAATATAGCCACTCTAGCGGCTGTAAGCGCCGTAAACTGATTCTATGGGTAGCCTGACTCTATGGGACGTTTGTTTTCCCTAATCGCGTTCGCGGTCATGATCCTATTGCTATTGGCGGTTGGCGTGGTGCTGGCTCTGCCGCTGCTGCCCGTTGACCGTTTTTCGGACCGGATCGAGGCAGAGATTGAGCGGGCTACGGGGATGCAGGTCCAGCTCAATGGCCGCATTCGGTTGGCGGCCGTCCCTGAAGTAAAATTTGAGCTGCGCGACTTCGTGATTGAGGCGACCGAGCCGGGTTTACCGCCACTGGCCACCGCAGGCTCAGCAGCGATTGCGTTGAATGCAGCAGATTTGCTGCGCCGCGAAGTGACGGTGACTAAACTGCGTTTGGCGGATGCGTCGATCAACTTGCAACTGTCACGACAGGGCGGGATTGCTGGCTTGCCGGAGTTTGGCAGTGGGGCGGGCGGTTCAGGCAGTCTGGACGTTCGGCCTGAGGAGATCAAACTCAGTGGCGTTTCGCTGGAGCGGACCGCATTCCGTCTGAACGATCCGGACGGCGCGGATCTGGTTGTCCTGCAAAATATCAACGCAGCCGCTGCGCTGGACAGTATGTCCAGTCCTTTCCGCTTGGATGTAAGCGCCGATTGGCAAGATACGCCGATCAGCTTCAATGGCACTATCTCGACCGCAGAGCGATTTCTTACCCGCAAATCCGCTGGCTTGGATGGATCTGTGAGCTTTGCTGAGGCGCAAGCCTCGGTTGCGGGTGACTTGGATCTGACCACGGGTGAGCCAGCGCTGCTGGGTTGGCAAGTGCGGGCCAAAGGGCCGAACTTGGCCGGGGTGCTGACGCGGTTGGGTGTGGATCTTCCCGTCGACGGTGCGCTGCTGTCCGACTTTAATGCTGATTTGTCCTTTGATTATGATGCTGGATTGTTCTCGGCGCCACGCGTTGACGCCAGCATCGGAAAAACTCGGTTCAGTGCGCCAATACAGGCCATTGTGTCGCCCTCTGGTCGCATGACGTTTGAGACGCTTGAAGCGGCTCGCTTGACCGATCCTTCGCTGAACCGCTGGCTGCAGGGGATGGCCCTTGGCTTGCCGTCTGACCCGGAAGTTTTTGGGGCTACGCGGGTGCAAACATCTGTCAGCGGTTCCGTAGCGCCTGATGGCGTATTGACCCTGCGTGCGAGCGATACGACTGCCTCTATCGGCAGTCAGTCTTTGACGTTTGATAGGATGCTGGTCACGGCGGGCGATGGCTTCTTTGCCGGCGCGACGATGGAAGGATTGTCAGCCAACGTTCCGAGTTTACGGCGCGTTCTGGCCACCTTTGATGCTGTTCCTGCAGGGATCGCAGAGGACGTGCTTGGACCGATGTCAGTTTCTGGCGATCTGCGGTTCTCGGATAGCGATGTGGCTGTTTCTCAGGCGCTGGTATCCTTGGACAATCAAACTGCGCGCGGCGATGCCTCGATCTATTTTGATGCCGTGCCAACCATTCGCGCAGATCTTACCGGCGGAACCTTAGATTTATCGCCTTTCCTCAATCTCGAAGGATCATCGACAGCAGAGCGCCAAAACGTTGCTTCTGCTTCTGATCCATCGGCACCGTGGGGCAGCGATCCGATCGATGTATCGGGTTTGAAGCTCGCCAATGCGCAGATCAACGCCACGGTCGATGGTTTGGACTTGGGCATTACCCAGTTCGGCCCGTCAAAGGTCAGTCTGTTGCTTGAGGATGGGATTTTTCAGGCCCAAGTGGATGAAACCAGCGTCTATCGAGGCGCAGCACGGGGCCGAATGCTGATCGACGGGCGGAATGACGTTCCAGCCCTGAGTGCGCAACTGCAGGCTTCCGCCGTGCAAGCGGGTGATATCCTGCGTGACTTCATGGGGATCGAGTTCCTTCAGGGATCGAGCCAAACCACGATAAACCTCACCACGCGCGGCCAAACCATGCAGGCGTGGATGGCCAACATGAACGGTAACGTCAGCACGGAATTGTCGCCCAGTTCCTTCCAAGGCTGGGACATTCCCCGTTTGATCGAAGGGCTAAAGGGTGGAAACCTGCTGCAAAGCTCGACGGCCAATTTCTTCATTGGCCAGCAGTTTGCCACAGTGATGGAGCGTTTGGCTGCGACGGGCACCATCGAAAACGGTGTGCTGCGCCATGAAGACTTCTTTGCGAGAACGCCCGCGCTGACCATCCAAGGCGGTGGTTTGATCGATCTGGCCGGACAGCAACTGGATTACGGGCTGACGATCAACGTGGATGACGGCGGGTTGCTCGTGCCGATCCGCATCGTTGGCAGTTGGGACAGTCCGGAGCTGACGATTGACGGCCCGGCGCTGTTGGGGTGGTTGAAGAGCAATCCCGATGTCCTGTCGACAATCGCTGGCCTGTGGGATCTCGATAAATACCTGCCTGAAGGGGCGTCGATTGCGTCTTTGGAGGCCGAGGCCCGCTCCTATGTCACGCAAGAAACGCAGCGGGTCTTGAGCGAGGCGCGCGCGATCGAACAGCAAATCGAACAAGCTGTCACCGATGAGCGTGATCGGATTGCACAGCAACTCAGCGATGAAGCCGCGCGTCAACGGGCTTTGGTGGAGCAACAGGCCGCACAAGTACAGGCGCAGTTGCAGGCACAACGCGCCGAACTCGAGGCACAGGCTTTGCGCGAGATCCAAGCCGCCCAGGAGCAGGTGCTGACCTCGCGCCGCCAATTGCAGCAGCAGCTGGAAGATGAAACAAACCGAGCGGTTCAAGATGGTTTGAACGCGCTTGGTTTAGGCGGTTTGCTCGGGAACTAGTCGGCGTTTGGCTCGTCGAGATTCAGCATGAATTGCCGGTCATCCCTAGGCTGTCGATAGTCACCAGACCGGAGCCATTCGACCAGCAAGCCTTCGCGAATGCCGAACTGCGAAAATCGTACCCGTTTGACGCCAGATTGCCGGATCAATTGCCGGAGTACAATTGCCGCATAGGGCAGTGTTCTGGCACGGTCGGGCCGACGCAAGTAAGGGGCAAGACGGCTCGACTTTTCACGGGCAATCTTGCGCGCAAACTGCCTTACGGTGCGTGAGCGAAGCGCATAGCCTTCGATCAGCTGTGGGATTGGCTTATTCTCCAACCGCCGATGCAGGGCCGCAAAGTGCCGCCACGAGCCACCAACCAGATGTAAGGTCTCGCCTTTGGCTCGTCCGAGAAAGCGCACTTTTTTCAGCGCTTTCACGATAATTTTTTGAGCCTTGTCCCGCTTGCCCTTCGCCTTCTCGTGCAGTCTTACAACGCCAATAGGCAGTGACGTTAGGGGCCCGTCTTCGCTCAAGCCTAACTCTAACGAACCGCCACCCAAGTCCGCAAACAGGCCCTTGGCGCTTTGGATGCCATACGTCACGCCAAGCGTGGCATAGCGTGCTTCTTCCTTACCCGTCAGAACGCGCGGGGGTGCGCCAAACGCGCGATCAATTGCTTCGATTAGCCGCTCAGCGTTCGACGCGTCTCGAACCGCGGCTGTGGCCAGAACGTCAATGTGGGCATCGGGTGCTTCTTGGATCAACGCGCGTCGGAAATCGCGAATGGCCCGGACGGCGTGGGCAACATTGGCGGCTTTCATCGCCCCTGTTGTCGCCAAACCCTCGCCCAAAGCGCAGGCCTCGCGCATGTTAAAGACTTCGTACCAGTTTGCCCATTCGGGTTCTTGGTCGCTCGAAAGCCGGCGGAAAAGCACGAGCCGGACAGTGTTGGAGCCAATGTCCAAGACGCCCAGAGGCGGATAGGTAGAATGGTCATAAATACGCACGAATCACTTAGGCCTTTGGCTTTGTTTTCGCTTTGCTTTTGTCTTTGGCCTTGCTTTTCGACTTTCGTATGGCGCGGCCCCGACCGGACAAACTGGGGTTTTCCATAAAGTATTGGTGCGCGGAGATGGACTCTTTGTTTTCGGCCTGCTCGTGCTCGTAAGACCCGTCAGACCGCAAGCTCCATGCGTTGACGGTATCCCGCAGGTTTGCGACCATAATTTCGTCGAGGATTTGCTTGTGTACCGTCTCGTTCAAAATCGGGATCAGCGTTTCCACGCGGCGATTGATATTGCGCGGCATCCAGTCGGCGGAGGAGATGAAGACTTTAGCGGTTCGCGACGGCAGGGTTTCTCCGTTGCCAAAACAGCAGATCCGCGAGTGTTCAAGAAAGCGGCCAACGATGGAGCGGACCTGAATGTTCTCGGACAGCCCGCTGATGCCAGGCCGCAAGCAGCAGACGCCCCGAACCACCAACTCAATCTTCACTCCCGCTTGGGATGCGCGATATAGACCGTCGATGATTTCGGGGTCAACTAAGGCGTTCATTTTGGCCCAAATACCCGATGGCTTTCCAGCTTTCGCGTTATCAATTTCGGCTTCGATCGCCCCCATGAGGGTCTCTCGCATGTTCAGTGGCGCCACAGACAGGCGGTTCATCTTTTCTGGAACAGCGTAGGAGGTCATGTAGTTGAACAGACGCCCCGCGTCCTGCGCAAACTCGGGATCGTCTGTGAAATACGACAGATCGGTGTAAATTCGCGCTGTGATCGGGTGATAGTTGCCGGTACCAAAGTGGCAGTAAGTGCGCAACTTTCCGTTCTCGCGCCGCGCCACCAAGCTGACTTTCGCGTGGGTTTTCAGGTCGAGGAAGCCGTAAACAACTTGCACGCCCGCCCGCTCCAAATCCTGCGCCCAACGGATGTTAGCCTCCTCGTCAAACCGTGCTTTGAGCTCGACCAGTGCGGTGACAGACTTCCCGGCCTCAGCTGCTTTTTTCAGCGCGGAGACGATGGGGCTGTCGTTGGATGTTCGGTAGAGCGTTTGCTTGATGGCCACAACATCAGGGTCCATCGCGGCTTGATTGAGGAACCGAACCACCACGTCGAAACTTTCAAACGGATGGTGGATTACAAAATCCTTGGCACGGATGGCCGCAAAGCAGTCGCCGTCGAAGTCGCGAACGCGCTCGGGATAGCGTGGGTCAAAGGGCTGAAACTTCAGGTCAGGTCGCTTGATCTCACAAATTTCGCTCAGCTGCGCCAAGTTCAGGTTGCCGCCCATGCGCACACAGTCTTCGGGCTGTAGATCAAATTCTTCGAGCAGCGTTGTGACCAAATGGTCCGGGACATCGCGGTCTACGTTAATCGATACGGACTCGCCCCGCGTTCGGCGCTTCAGCGCGGTCTCGAAATAACGCACGAGGTCTTCAGCTTCTTCGGCCAGCTCCAAATCGCTGTCGCGGAACAGCTGGAAGAAGCCGGCGTTATGGACTTCAAAGCCGGGGAACAGGCGGTCTAGGTAGCGGTAAAGCACTTCGGAAACTGGAATGATGCGAGATGTCCCGTCACTGGCATAGGGCAGGCGAATAAAGCCGGGCATGTCGGACGGGATCATCAGCAAGCCCGTAAAACGCCGCGAATCACTGCGCCGCGTCAGCTCCATCACCATCGATACGGCCAAGTTTCGTATGAAGGGAAACGGGTGCGTTGGATCGACCGAGATTGGCGTTAGAACGGGCAGCCACTCGGTTTCAAAGGTTTCTTCGAGGTAGAACTTTTCGCCATCGGTCAGCTGTTTGCGGTCGATGACTTGAATGTTGGCGCTGCCCAACTCGTCGCGCAGTCCACGCCAGACCTCTAGCTGCTGCTTCTGCAGTGCGTGGACGCGCGCTGTGGTCATCTCGACTTGCTGAGAGGCGGTTAAGCCTTCGGGGGAGACAGCCTCAATACCCTCTCGCTCCTGCGCCTTAAGGCCGGCAAGCCGGACCATGATGAATTCTTCAAGGTTGGTGGCGGAAATCGCTACAAAACGAACGCGTTCGAGCAGCGGGTGTTCGACCCGGCTCGCCTCGGCCAAAACCCGCTCGTTGAACCCCAGCCAAGACACTTCCCGATTGATGAAGCGATTGGGTGAGTGCAGGTCGATACTGCTCCCCTCCAGCACTGCCCTGATGTCTTCCCGGTCGGGGGCTGTGACGGGTTGGCTCATGATTGCGTCGTTCCTTGTTGTGCCCGTTGGTGGGACGGGCGGCGCGAGGATCAGGCGGTGGGTGTATTGAACTCCCGCGCCATCACTCGTTTCATTCGCCCCGGAGTATACCACATTGCGAACAGTCCGCAGCCCCAAGCGACTGCACCGTAGCCCAGCCAGAAGAACAGCAAGTTACCCGGCGCAAATCGGGAAACAAAGATGAAGACAATCGCAGGACCAAAGACAAGCCGGACGCTGTTAATGAGCATCGCAAACAACGGTCGTTTCATGCCTTGCAGCGTGCCGGAGTTGATAAAGATCAGCGCATAGGCGGTCAGCAGGAAGGCTGAAATTGACAGCACTTGCGAGGACACCGACAGCGTTTCTTCTGAGCTGTTGATCCACGATGGGAAGAGCTGGTGGCCGGCAAACTGAATGATGGTTGCGGTGACGGTCATGGCAATGGCGGTGATCAGGCCTAGGCGGAAAACACGCCAGATGCGGTCTTCGCGGCGTGCGCCCAAATTGTTCCCTACGATGGAAATCAGCGCCAGCTCCAGCCCAATAACGGGCAGCAGCAGCAGTTGTTCAATCCGCGCCGCGTTCATATAGCCGTTGATGGCGGCCTCGGCTGCATCTGCGGCAGACATTGTCTCCAGCAGGACGTTCCCAGTCTGCTTAACGATCTCCGGCACAAAGAACTGGATCGAGATAAAGCCACCCGCGATCAGCAGCATGTTGACCGCAGCCGGAACGCCTTGTCCGATGACTTGGCTCAAGACCGGCCAGAACGGGATGAATTCGGTGATTTTCAGACCTTTGAAAATGCCGGTTCTTAGCGCCACGATCATGACGATCACCGCACCGATCAACTGTGTGATGACAGTGGCCCAAGCGAGACCTGCAACACCCAATTCAGGCAAGAAGTTTGGCAGATCGACCGACAAGCCGTAGAGGCTGAACGGCGTCCCACCGAAAACGAGGATGGGGTCGAGGATCAAATTCATAAAGAAAGCCCCGACTTGTACGATCCCGAACGTGGTGAAATCACCCTTTGCGCTCAATATGGCGTTAAACACGGAAATCACGATCAGGAAGGGCGCCAAGTAAAGGATGGGCAGGATGTAGGCCATGCCAAGCCGGGTGGCTTCAGCGTTGCCGCCTGAAAGCGTGCGGTAATAGAGCTCGATGAACGATCCGCCTACGCCTGGTACGGGGATGAACTGCGCAAATATCAGCAAAGTTGCGCCGACGATGACGCCCGCAACCATGGCTTGCGCGATGGTGTGCCGGGCCTTGTCGCCTTCTTTCGCTCCTAAAGCGTTGGAAACCAACGCCGTCGTGCCTTGCATCAGGCCAATGGAGAAAGCCTGCATCAGGAAAAACGGCCCAAATGACCGCCCCAGTGCTGCGCCCGTCATGTTCGCCGCCTCACCCGGTGCCGGATACTGGTTGGCCCAAATGGTGTCGACGAGGTTGTAGGCGATCATAAAGAAGAACCCAATCCCCGCCGGAATCGCCAGCATGATCAGCAGCTTGCTAATCGGATCACCGATCATATCGGGACCGCGGCGCTTGGCCTTGGGCTCATCAGGAGTTGTAGCCGGGGAGGTGCCGTCTTGGGTGCGTTCTGTCATGGAATTTCCTGAATGCGGGTTCGAGGACAGAATTAGTCCGCTCAGCCGCCCGCGCAACGGGCAAGTTCGCTGGCATGCCGTGCATTTTTCAAACTTACCTGGGCGCGTGAGGCGGGGTTAGAGCGCTTGGGTGTAGATCTCCAAGGCCGCCTCATGGGTCATTTCTCGCCGGTTGTTTTGCAGCAGGCGGGTCTGCTTCATTGCGTCTTCGGCCAGTTTGGGCAGGTCGTTGTGGGAAATCCCAACCTCTCGCAGCCGTGGGTTTACCCCGCAATCGGTGGTCAGACGCTCCATATAATCGATGAAGTGCCCCGCGCGCTGGCTCGCACTTCCCGCGCTGTTTGGGACCAACAAATCAGCGAGTTCCGCATAGAGATCGGGGTGTGTCGCTGCGTTGTAGCGGAGGACTGGGCCAAGAACTTGGGTGTTTGAGAGCCCGTGTGGGACGTGGAACAGCGCGCCGATGGGGTAGGCCAGGGCGTGCACCGCAGCAACAGGCGCGTTCGCAAAAGCTTGTCCCGCGAGCATCGCCCCCAGCAGCATATCACCACGAGCGCGCAGATTGCCGCCGTCCGCCATGGCTTCTGGCAATCCCGTGGCCAGCAGTTTCAAAGCCTGCTGCGCCAATGCATCGGATAGAGGATTTTTCCGCACTTTCGAGGTGAAGGCTTCGATGGCGTGGACCATCGCGTCAATCCCGGTGTGCGCGGTTACATGGGGCGGCAATCCAACGGTGAGGCTGGGGTCCAACACGGCGCCGTCGGCGTAGAGAATTGGGTCCACAACGCCAAGTTTGATTTCGGCGCCCACGGTGACAATTGCGATGGGTGTGACCTCGGATCCGGTGCCTGCGGTCGTTGGAACCTGAAACAAGGGCAAACGTCCGTTGGCGACCCGTGCCCGATCCACTTGGGCGACGCCGTACATCTCATCCAGTGGCTGCGTCGAACGACACATGAGCGCGACGAGCTTGGCGGTATCCATCGGACTGCCGCCACCGAGACCGACAATGGCCTCTGCGTCGAAATCCTGCGCGGCGGCAACGGCGGCCAGCACTTTGGCTTGCGGAGGGTCGGCTTCGACATCGTCGTAAACGGAAACCATGAGGCCCAGATCGGTCAAAGCACTGGCGATCGGATCGACTAAGCCTGCGCGAGCGACGCCGGGATCGGTAACGATCATGAGTCGGCGCGCGCCGAAATTACCCAACATAGCCGCTAAAGCTTCAGCCGCTGGTTCACCAAACTTAAGGCTGGGGACGGTTTGAAAAGAAAAAGCTGTCATTGTGCGGCTCCTGAGGGTCTCGACCTTGAACAACACTAGTTTTGGGACAAGTTGCCCCTTGAGAACAAGTCAGAGCGGTTGAGGGAGACCCAAAATGAGCGAAAAATTACCGATAGACCTGCGCGAACGCATCAAAGACTTTCCAGTTATCGGAGCCCCACTTTTCATCATTTCCAACCCTGACCTCGTTATTGCCCAATGCAAGAGCGGCGTTGTCGGCTCTTTTCCGGCGCTGAATGCGCGTCCGTTGGCGGTTTTGGACGAGTGGCTGACGTGGATTACGGACGAGCTGGCAGAATACAATGCCGCCAATCCGGACAAGCCCGCAGCCCCCTTTGCGGTTAATCAGATTTGTCACCCGTCGAACGACCGTTTGGAACATGACGTCGAGATGTGTGTGAAACACCGCGTTCCAATCGTGATCACGTCCCTCAACCCGCCGAAAGCTGTGGTCGAAGCTGTGCACTCCTACGGCGGCATCATCATGCACGACATCATTTCGGTCCGTCACGCTGAGAAGGCGCTGGAGCAGGGTGTTGATGGTTTGATTTGTGTGGCGGCGGGCGCGGGTGGTCACGCCGGCATGCTTTCGCCGTTTGCGCTGATCAAGGAAATCCGTGGTTTCTTTGATGGTCCGATTGCGCTGTCTGGTGCGATTTCCTACGGCGGTGCGGTGTTGTCAGCACAGGCCATGGGGGCAGACTTTGCCTACATCGGCACACGCTTCATTGCGACCGAAGAAGCCAACGCGGACCCGGCTTACAAGCAGATGATCGTGGATTCAGCGGCCAAGGACGTTGTGTACACGAACCTGTTTACCGGTGTTCACGGCAACTATCTGTCTAAGTCAGTAACCCAAGCGGGCTTGGATCCTGCCGAGTTGCCCGTAGCGGACAAAACAAAGATGAATTTTGGCTCTGGTGGGAACACCAAAGCTAAGGCGTGGAAAGACATTTGGGGCGCGGGGCAAGGGGTTGGCAATATCGAAAACGCGGGTCCAGTTGCCGATGTCGTCGCGGAGATGAAGGCTGAGTATCAAGCCGCTAAGGCACGCTTGCTCCGGTAGCTAGCCATCGTAGGGGAGGCGTGAGGCGGCGAGATATTGCAGCGTCGCCGCGCCGAACTCAAAGGTGGTGTTCGCGTCGATACCGAGCGCTGCGGCCTCGGCGCCATCGATCTCCAAAACAAACCGCGCTGGGCCATCAGACGGTCTGGGTGTTCTGGTCTGCGGTTCAGCTTCGCGCTGGATGCTGACGAGCTGGCCGCTGTTATCGATAAAGACCATGTCCAGCGGGATAAGCGTGTTTTGCATCCAAAATGATAGCTCACGCTCCTGATTAAAGATAAACAGCATTCCCTTGTTCGGCCCCAAAACAGGCCGCCACATCAGACCACGCGCTTGCTGATCCGGTGTGATTGCAACTTCTATTTCAAAGACAAACCGCCCTTTGTCCGTCGTGATGGCCATCGCGTCGCGTCCGAATTCCATGGGTGGAACGCCTTGCGGCAGAACCGCTTGGCTGGATGCGGTTCCGGCAGATCCGAGGGACAGCCAGAAGAGGGCGAGCAGGAGAAAGCGGTGCATGCGTTTTATCCAAAACCAGTTGAGTTCGCGCTGACTTTAGCGACCGCCCCGCAAAAACGCACGCGGCCCTTGTGTGACATCCAGTAACATTCCTTTGTTTTTCACAGCCAACGAGCCTAAACTCGGCCCGAATTAACGCAGGGGAGCGCTTCGGGATCGAGGTGCTGAGAGGCGGATGTCCGCGACCCTACAACCTGATCGAGTTCGTACTCGCGGAGGGAGCGTGCCTAGACTTATCCGAACGGGTAGACCGTTCATCCTTCTTTTCGGACTTTTGGCCCTGTGGTGGCTGGCAGCGCTTTTGATTGAAGCACTGACAGGCAAAGGGCGGTTCCTGCTTCCAACCCCCGATTTGGTCTGGGCCGCGTTCATTGAGAACCCGACCTATTTCATAAAGGGCTTTCGCGTGACTTTGATCGAGGTGGTCTTTGGGCTGCTGCTTGGCGCGTGGTTGGGGCTGTGCCTGACAATCGTGATAGCGGTTTCAAAGGTTGTCCGGTTCTGGCTGTTGCCCTTGCTGGTGATTTCCCAAGCCATCCCGGTGTTCGCTCTCGCGCCGCTGTTGGTGCAGTGGTTGGGCTGGGGCCTCGCACCAAAGATTGCGATGACGACGCTTATCCTGTTCTTCCCCGTGACTATGGCCTTTTGGAGCGCGCTTCGTGCGGTGGACCGGGACTTGGTTGACGCCGGGCGGGTTTATGGCGCGGAACGCTGGCAATTGCTGTGGCGGGTCTATTTACCCCTTGCCCTGCCCGGTGGTTTGAACGGCCTGAAAGCTGCGGCGGCTATCGCGCCCATTGGCGCGTTCATCGGCGAATTGGTTGGGGGTCAGCAGGTCGGCGGGGCGTATGGGCTGGGTTACGTCATCCTGCGGGAACTGAAAATCAATGCACGCACGGACACAATGATGGTCGCCGTCGTTTGCATGGTGATCTTGGCGCTGGGTCTATACGGCCTCGTGTCTCTAATTGCAGCGCGGGCTGCATCTTGGTCTGAAACGGACCTGAAACCTCTGGAGAATTAAGAATGAAAAAGCTTCTAGCAGCGGCGTTCACCGCTGTGCTTGGCCTGAATGCCTTTGCCCAAGTGGCGACGGCGGAGAAAGTGACAATCTTGCTGGATTGGTTCATCAACCCCGATCATGGCCCCCTGTTTGTTGCCGAGGAATTGGGGCTGTTTGACGAGCAAGGCATCGAGGTTGAGCTCATCGAACCTGCGGATCCCTCTGCGCCGCCACGTCTTGTCGCGGCGGGTCAAGCTGAGTTGGCGATCTCCTACCAGCCACAGCTGCATATTCAGGTATCAGAAGGCCTGCCGCTGGTGCGCGTCGCAACCATCGTTGCAACGCCGCTGAACACGGTTGTTGCGCTGGCTGATGGCCCGATCCGGTCGCTGGCTGATCTCAAGGGCAAGAAAGTTGGCTTTTCCGTTGGCGGGTTCGAAGACGCGCTGCTGGGCGCGATGCTGGCTGGCGAAGGTTTGAGTCTGGATGATGTGGAGCTGATCAACGTGAATTTCTCCCTCAGCCCATCGTTGTATTCCGGTCAGGTTGATGCCGTCGTGGGCGCGTTCCGGAACTTTGAGCTGAACCAGATGGACATCGCGGGCCGTCCGGGTGTGGCGTTCTACCCTGAGGAAAATGGCGTGCCTGGCTATGATGAACTGATTTTGGTTGCTGCGCAGGATGGCTTGGAAAACCCGGCTTTGCCCAAGGTGATTTTTGCGTTGGAAGCGGCGACCCAATATATGGTCAACAACCCGCAAGCCGCTTGGGAGCTGTTCATCAAAGGCCGTGAGGAGTTGCTTGATAATGAGCTAAACCGCCGTGCATGGCGGGACACACTGCCACGGTTTGCGCTGCGTCCAGCGGCGATGGACACGGGGCGTTATGAGCGGTTTGAGGCGTTCTTGCTGGAGCAGGGATTGATCAGTAGCACGACACCGACAGGTGACTACGCCATCGAGCTGGATTAGACCAACGGGAGTTCCCATATATCGGGAACTCCCTTTTTTAATTGAAGCCAGAGGTTCATTCCCAACATGCTGACAAAAACCATTGTTGTTCATCTTGAGCATTCTGACTTGGGCCGCGCCCGCGTTGCGACGGCTGTTGAGCTGGCAACGCGCCAGCGAGCACACCTGACGGGGCTGTTTTTATCGCTGGAAGACTTCGACGGTGATCTCTATGGCCGCGCGCGGGGTCGAGTGCTGGACGGCGCTCGTCAGGATCGGATCAGCGATGAATCGTTGCAGGCACGTTTACACTTTGAAGCGGCTTGTAAGAGCGCGGGGCTGGGTTCCTTCCGCTTTGCCTCAGAAATCGGTGAAGACGAGCGCGATTTGGAAGCCCACGCACGCGCTGCGGACTTGCTGATTGTCTCAGACGTACAAGAGCGCAGCATGGAAGATCGATTTGTGCGCGGGTTGCCGGAAACGCTGGCCCTGTCATCTGGCTTGCCGGTGCTGGTTCTGCCGCAGGAGTTCGAGGGCGCTTTTGATCCGCAGAATGTGCTTGTGGCTTGGAAGTCCTCGCGGGAAGCGGTTCGGGCTGTGCGGGACAACCTAACGCTATTGCGTGATGCTGAGCGCGTGACGGTTCTTTCCGTTGGCACCAGCGAGGAAACAGGGCGCCTACCAGCGGATCAGGTGATCCATTTCCTCGAACGCCACGGCATTCAGGCCGAACTCCGAAAGGACTACGGAGACAACCAAGCGGGCAAAGTGTTGATGAGCACCGCTGAAGAGATTGGCGCAGATGCTGTGATCATGGGGGCGAATGGTCATCCATCGTGGCGCAATCTCATCCTTGGTAACACCACGCGATATGTCCTGCGGCACCACCGGATGCCGCTGATCCTGAGCCACTAGGGGCTCATTGGGTGGCTGCTTGCGCATGACCGTGTAACGTTGTGCGCAATTGCCTTTGTTGCTTGCTTTGGGTAAACGACCCTCATCACACACACGTGGACATTCCCGGTTGAGGCAAAAATGCCTGAGACAGGTTCGCGTGGAGGTTTAAACCGGAAGGAAAACAAACGATGGCAGCGCCTACGTTCACGCTGCGTCAGCTCATGGAAGCTGGCGTACACTTTGGTCACAACACCCGCCGCTGGAACCCGAAAATGGCTCCGTTCCTCTTTGGAGCGCGCAACGGTGTTCACATCATCGATCTCGATCAAACGCGTCCGATGCTCTACCGCGCTCTTGAAGCGGTAACAGCGACAGTATCCAAGGGCGGTCGTATCCTCTTTGTTGGCACCAAGCGTGCTGCATCTGAGAAGGTTGCTGAAGCAGCGCAGCGCTGTGGTCAGTACTACGTCAACCACCGTTGGCCGGGCGGCATGCTCACCAACTGGAAAACCATTTCCCAGTCCATCAAGCGCATGCGTGACATCGAAGCCACGATGGAGTCCGAAGACCTCTCGAAGCTTTCTAAGAAAGAAGCGCTGATGATGTCTCGCGACCACGCGAAACTCATGCGCACGCTGAACGGAATTCGTGACATGGGCGGCCTGCCTGACCTGATCTTCGTTCTCGACACAAACAAAGAGCACCTCGCGGTAGCGGAAGCTAAAGTGCTGGGTATTCCGGTTGTTGCTGTGATCGACTCCAACTCCAACCCTGACAACATCACCTTCCCAGTACCGGGCAACGATGACGCACTGCGCGCGATCGACCTTTACTGCGACTTGCTCGGTGATGCGGTTCTCGAAGGTCTGCAAGAAGAAGTTACGGCTTCTGGTGCTGACGTTGGTGCTGCGGCAGAAGCGCCGGTTGAGGCTGTGGTTGTTGAAGAAGCGGCTCCTGCTGCAGAAGCTGCTGTTGAAGCGCCTGCGGAAGCTCCAGCTGAAGAAGCTAAGGCTTAATCAGCCTGCCGACTTCACAGAATTGAAACGCCCTGCTGCTTCAGTAGGGCGTTTTATATCCCACTTATCCAGCATATCTCCGATGGCGGGATGTGCTTCGTTCATAAAGACAAGGGACCAAGGCAATGGCTAACGTTACCGCCGCAATGGTTAAAGAACTGCGCGACACCACCGGCGCAGGTATGCTCGACTGTAAAAAGGCTCTGGTTGAGTCCGATGGTGACATCGAAGCGTCAATTGATTGGCTGCGTCAGAAAGGCCTTTCCAAGGCTGCTAAAAAGTCCAGCCGCGTTGCTGCTGAAGGTCTCGTTTCCTTCGCCACCGACGGCGCAAAGGGTGCAGTGATCGAGCTGAACTCCGAGACCGACTTCGTTTCTCGTAACGATTCCTTCCAGAAAGTGGTTGGCGATATCGCTGGTTTGTCTTTGCAAGCTGGCGGTGACATCGACACGTTGCTGGGCATGGATTACCCGGGATCGGGCCGTAACGTTAAGGACGAAGTGACTCACCAGGTTGCGACCATCGGCGAGAACATGAACCTGCGTCGCACCGGGATGCTGGAAGTTTCTGACGGTGTTGTAACAGGCTACATGCACAACGCAGTGACCCCTTCGATGGGTAAGATTGCTGTTCTGGTTGCGCTTGAGTCCACCGGTGACAAAGCAAAACTCGAAGCGCTGGCAAAGCAAATCGCTATGCACGTCGCCGCGACGAACCCAGCTTCGACCTCCGTCGACGACCTCGATCCGGCACTGTTGGAGCGTGAAAAGAACGTTCTGACCGAGCAAGCACGTGAGTCGGGCAAGCCAGACAACATCATCGAAAAGATGATCGTTGGCCGTATCCAGAAGTACTACGAAGAAGTTGTCCTGACGGAGCAGGTTTTTGTCATCGACGGTGAAAACCGTGTGAAAGACGTTGTCGCAAGCCTCGGCAAGGAAATCGGCGCTGACGTTGCGCTCAAAGGTTTTATCCGCTTCGAGCTGGGTGAAGGCATTGAGAAAGAAGAAGGCGACTTCGCTGCTGAAGTTGCAGCCGCGGTTTCCGGCGCTTAAGCATCCAGCACAGTCTCGTGTTGAAAAGGGTCGCTCCGGCGGCCCTTTTTTGTGGGCACATGAGCCTGTTGAAAAGCGGTGGTGAATCTCGCTTTAATCTCAGTGATGCCTCAGCTACAACATCAGTGATCATATTCAAGGACAGGTAACGCTCAATGCCAGATGGTACTCCGCAAGTCTTTCGTCGCGTTTTGTTGAAGATTTCAGGAGAGGCCTTGATGGGTGATCGTAGTTACGGGTTGGACCCGAACTACGTCGCGCGTGTGGCTGATGAAGTCAAAAGCGTGATGGAGCTGGGCGCTCAGGTTTGCTTGGTTGTCGGTGGCGGTAACATCTTTAGGGGCGTTTCCGGTGCGGCTGAGGGTATGGAGCGAGCGACCGGGGACCAGATGGGTATGCTGGCGACGGTGATCAACGCGCTGGCTATGCGCTCCGCGTTGCAGGATACCGGCGTCGAGTGCCGCGTGATGTCTGCCATTCCTATGAATAACGTCTGTGAGCCATTTATCAGGCAGAAGGCCCTGCGCCACCTGGAAAAAGGCCGCTGCGTGATTTTCGCTGCTGGAACAGGCAACCCGTTCTTCACAACAGACACGGCTGCGGCGCTGCGGGCGTCTGAGATGAACTGTGATGCCTTGCTCAAGGGGACCAAAGTTGACGGCGTCTATAACGCTGATCCAGCCAAAGATCCCACCGCTGTCCGCTACGAGCGACTGTCTTTTCATCAGGTTCTTGCCGAGGATCTGAACGTCATGGACCACGCCGCCATTTCACTGGCCAGAGAGAACCATATTCCAATCCTCGTATTTTCGCTGAACGAGATTGGTTCTATGGCCGCTGTTGTCCAGCAACAGGGCATGTTTACCATCGTCAACGACAACGGCGACTGAAGCCCGTCAGGAACGTGGTTTCGCAGGTGAACAACTGACTGACAAACCGGCCTAGGCTTGGTAAACCTGCACGACAAACCGAGAAATATGGTCACGATTGGCGCATTGCTGCCGCAATGCTCAACCAAAGATCCACGACTATCAGGAGCATGATTTCATGACGGACGATCTGCTGAAAGATCTCGACAAGCGCATGTCTGGCGCAATTGAAAATTTCAAAACCGAACTGCTCGGCTTGCGCACAGGTCGTGCCTCTGCCGACCTGCTGGCTCCCGTGATGGTTGAAGCTTACGGCAGCAGTGTTCCGATCAATCAGGTGGGGGCGATTTCTGTGCCGGAGCCTCGGATGATCTCTGTTTCGGTTTGGGACAAGAGCATGGCGGGCGCGGTTGAGCGGGCCATTCGTGATGCTGGTCTGGGGCTGAACCCCATGACTGACGGAACGCTGATCCGGGTTCCAATTCCAGACTTGAACGAAGAGCGTCGCAAAGAGTTGTCCAAGGTTGCGGGCAACTACGCTGAAGCGGCGCGCGTTGCTGTGCGGAACGTCCGCCGGGACGGCATGGACAAGTCGAAGAAGATGGAAAAAGACGGCGATATCCCAAAGGATGAGATGCACGACATCAACGACGAGATTCAGAAGCTCACCGATCGGCATGTTGGTTCCATCGATACGATGCTGACCGATAAGCAATCAGAAATTATGCAAGTTTAATAGTCTTGAAACGCCCTTAGTGGCGGCTAATGCTTTGTCATGTCGTGGTGACTGCTTGGTTTGTTCAAGAAGGAAAGATTGGGATGTCTAACAAGCGACCGGTTGCATCTGTTGATCGGGATAAACTTCCAAAGCACCTTGCCGTCATTATGGATGGCAATGGCCGTTGGGCCCGTGAGCGTGGCATGCCGCGCACTTTTGGGCACAAGCAAGGGGTGGAAGCCACCAAGCGTTTGGTTACCGCAGCCCGTGACGTTGGCATCGAGCACCTAACGATCTATGGGTTTTCGACCGAGAATTGGGCGCGGCCAAAGGACGAAGTTGACGTTCTCATGGGTCTGCTGAAATCGTACTTCAACGCTGAAATTTCCGAACTCCATCGCGCCAACATTCGCATCCGCGTCATAGGCAACAAAAGTGACTTCTCGCGAGATATTGAGGCGCTTTTGAACCGCTCCGAAACGCTGACGGAGCATAACGACGGTATGACCCTGTGTGTGGCGCTGTCCTATGGTGGTCGGAACGAGATCGCAACGTCCGTGCAGTCGCTGGCTGCGCGTGTCGCGGCGGGTGAGCTGGCACCGGAAGAGATCACAGCCGAGATGGTTGCCTCTGGATTGGAAACCGCAGACCTTCCTGACCCAGATTTGATCATCCGCACGTCTGGTGAGCAGCGTTTATCGAACTTTTTGCTCTGGCAAGCCGCTTATGCGGAGTTATATTTTGATCCGGTGCTCTGGCCAGATTACTCGGCCGAACACCTCGCATCCGCGTTGAATGTCTTTGCGAACCGGGAGCGACGATTCGGTGGGTTGAAGGCACAGACTGCCCTTTGAGGGGCGCACAAACCGACAAGGCGTGGAATGACTCAAAACAGTCAGCCAATTGCTCAGCCAACAACCAGTGAAAAACTGAGATCGCGTGTCCTGACCGGACTGGCTGCGACGGCTTTTGGCCTCATCGTCTTTGCGGTTGGCTCACCCTTGGTTCAATTCGCCGGCATGTTTATCGCGCTTGTGATTGCCTATGAGTGGAGCGCAATCATTCGCGGTACCAACCAACCCTCAATTGCCAGTGCACTGATGTTCTTTGGTGTGGGTTTGACCGTTTTTGCCACGGGATACAGCGCGTTTTGGGTTGCTGGTATTGGGATGGCGGTGATGTGCGGGCTGACCGCCATTGCCGCGTGGAACAACCCGACTGAGCGGCTTTGGCTGCCGCTGGGCATTCTTTACGCTGCTGTTCCATGGTCGCTGTTGGTCGGTCTGTATGTGGTTGGTGGGATTGGTCCATGGTTGCTCTTTATCGGCTTGTCGATGGTGATCAACGCCGATATCGCAGCCTACTTTGCAGGCAAGCACTTGGGCGGCCCTAAACTTGCCCCTCGAATCAGCCCGAAAAAGACTTGGATTGGTCTGCTGATGGGTGTGGCGGCTGGATATCTGGTGGCGCAGGTCATGGTGACATGGTCGCCAATCACATCGTGGACCTTCGCCCTTGCCGCGCCTTTCCTTGCCGCGCTGTCACAGGTTTCCGACTTGATGGAAAGCATGGTCAAGCGGCGGTTTGGTGTGAAGGATGCGGGGAAGCTGTTGCCCGGTCATGGCGGCGTGATGGACCGGATGGACGGCATGACGCTAACCTCTGTGGCTTTGGCAGCGTTCTGCTGGCTTGGGTGGCAGTGATCCGTGGATAGACCGCAAACCCAAACCCGCGTTTCCATTCTTGGCGCAACGGGCAGCATTGGCAGCTCGACGTTGCGTGTTTTGGCACATAACCCTGAACAGTTCGCAGTGGTGTCCTTGGTGGCACAGCGCAACGTAGAGCGCTTGGCTGAAATCGCGCTGCAAACGCGGGCTGAGTTTGTTGCTATTGCTGATGAACGCCAATTCGCAGCCCTAAAAGACCGCTTATCAGGCTCGTCTATTGAAGTTGGCGCTGGTAGCGAAGCTGTAACTGAAGCTGCTGCACGACAGGCGGACGTGGTGGTCAGTGCAATTACGGGCTACGCAGGTTTGCGATCCACCCTTGCAGCCGCTCGGTCAGGCGCAAACCTTGCGCTGGCCAACAAAGAAGCGATGGTTACTGCGGGATCGATGGTGAAGGCGGCTTTAGAAGAGGGCGGCGGCACGCTGATCCCGGTCGATTCTGAGCACGCGGCCCTGTTCCAGTCACTCTGGGGCCAAGACCGCGAAGCCATCACGCAACTGATACTGACCGCTTCTGGCGGACCGTTTCGGACGTGGACAAAGGAAGACATTCAGCAGGCGACGCCTGAACAGGCACTTAAGCATCCGAATTGGGATATGGGAGCCAAAGTCACGATCGACTCGGCTTCGATGATGAACAAGGGGCTTGAGCTGATCGAGGCGCAGCAAATCTTCGATATTGCGCCGGACCGGCTTGATGTCGTGGTCCACCCCCAGTCGATTGTTCACTCACTCGTGGCCTACAATGATGGAGGCCAGTTGGCGCAGCTTGGGGTGCCGGACATGCAAACACCGATTTCGGCTGCTTTGCGATGGCCCAAACGCACAAAAACGTCGGTGCCGCCACTGGATCTGGCGCAATACGGAAATCTCACGTTTGAACCACCAGACCGCGACCGCTTTCCCTGCTTGTCCTTGGCCGAGGCTGCGATGCGCCAAGGCGGGGCGGCACCCATTGCGATGAATGCTGCAAACGAAGTCGCCGTGCGGGCGTTTTTGGACGGTACTTGCCGGTTTGGGGGCATCGCACAGATTGTGGAGAACGTGCTGGAGCAAACGCGGGCTGAGCCTCCAGAATCGTTGGATGAAATTGCCATTATCGATGCGGATAGTCGGACAAAAGCACATGCTTCAGTGGCCAAATTCTCCAAATAAAGTGACCCATGGTGCGCTTGGCATAAAACCAGCAAGGCTTTATCCACATTATACGGTTCAGGGGGCAGGACGCTGGTTCAGAAGCCTGCTATCTCCTTGAAAGTCGAGCACGGTCAATTTCTGGCCGACTTTTTCGGCCAATAGGTTTTAATCTGCGGCAGAAGTCGCGTAATGCAATGCATGCTGGCGTGTTAACGCGCATCGCTTGCGAAGGAGAAATGAGCGACACATGGGGTCTATTCTCGACATCCTGCTATACAACGTTGTCGCTTTTCTCGCGGTCCTCACAGTTATTGTTGCGGTCCATGAAGCGGGACATTTCTTTGTCGCGCGCTTGTGCCGGGTTCGCGTGCTGACGTTTTCCATCGGCTTTGGGCCGGAACTCTTCGGTTGGACCGGTAAGGCTGGTACGCGCTACAAACTCTCGCTGCTCCCGCTTGGCGGTTACGTGCAGATGGCTGGCGGCTTGATGCCGGATAAACCTGAAGCGCTAGAGCAGGGGGCGTTCCCGTCACGACCTGTTTGGCAGCGCGCTTTGGTCATTCTCGCAGGTCCGTTTGCTAACTTCGCTTTTGCCTTTGCTATCTTGTTTGTCATGGCCATGACATTTGGCAGCGCGACGCTCCCGGCTAAAATTGGCGGTTTTACTGACAATTCTGCAGCGGCAGATACGGCGCTTGCCGAGGGTGATGTCATCGTTTCGGTCAATGGGAAGACGACAGAGACCTTTGGCGACGTTGCGCGGATTATGGCGCTGCATACGGGCGGCGCTTTGGATATCCAAGCGCAGCGCCCTGACGGCGGTCGCTTTGTCGTTACTCTGGAGCCAAACGAAGAATTCATCGAAACTGCGACCGGCCCGGTTCGGGTTTTCCGTTTGGGTATTCGGGCAACCGATGAAGTTGAGCGCCAAAGCTATGGCGTTATTGGTGCATCTGGCGCTGCGGTGGGAAACCAAATTGAAATCACGTCAATGGTGTTTCAAGGAATGGGGCAGGTTTTAACGGGCCGTCGTCCTGTGACTGAATTGGAAGGCCCGGTAGGGATTTCCCAACATGTGGCGGAAGCTTCGCGCTCGGGGCTATGGACCGTGCTGCAGATGATGGTTTTCTTGAACATGATCATCGGCCTGATGAACTTGCTTCCCATTCCCGTTTTGGATGGGGGGCATCTTGTTTTTCTGGCCTATGAGGCAGTTTTCCGCCGTCCATTGCCCACACGTGTGATGGAAGTAGCGCTGATGATTGGGCTGGGTTTGATAATTGCTCAGTTTGCATTTGTAACTTTTCAAGACTTGGTGCCTAACCGGACGATGATTCCGGGATGGCTTCCCCGGTTTTAATGGGGTTTTTTGAATGCGTTTGTTGAACAAACAGTTCGTTAAGCACACAGACCGTATTTTGACGGCGCTGGCGGCTGGCCTGATTTTCAGTGCCGGGGTGGCAGGCGCGCAATTTCCGGTAACCGCTGAACAAGCCGCTGAGCTTGTGCAAGCCCAGGTCGTTGCCGGCGCCGAAGCTGACGCTGCTGCTGTTGAAGCGGCGGCGGAATCGGTGGTGCAGTTTGACCCACTTGCGCCGGAAGTTTACGGCGAAGGAACAATCAGCCAGATCTTGGTACAGGGCAACCAACGCCTCTCGACCAACACGATCCTGACATTGCTGCCGGTTCAGGTTGGCGATGATTTCCAGCCCCTCCGCTTGGATGCAGCACTTAAAGCGCTTTACGCAACCGGACAATTTGCTGACGTGCGCTTGGACCGCCAAGGAAGCGTTCTGGTTATTCAGGTGCGTGAGAACGTGCTGATCAATCAAATTGCGTTTGAGGGGAACCAAGCCATCGGTGATGGTGATTTGAACCAAATCATCGAAACTGCGCCCCGGACCGTTTTGACGCGGACCAAAGTCGCCCGCGACATTCAGAAGATGAAGGACCAATACCAGCGCGAAGGGCGTCTGTTGGTTTTGATCGAGCCAAAGATCATTCCGCTGACGGGCAATCGGGCGAACCTCGTTTTCGAAATTAACGAAGGATCGCGCGCGCGGGTTGATGCCGTTAACTTTGTGGGGAACACGGCCTACACAGATCGCCGCCTGCGGTCAGCCATTCTGACACGTCAAACGAACCTGCTGCGAAATCTGTTGCAGGGGGACGGCTTTGCGCCAGATCGCATTTCAGTCGATCGGCGTTTCCTGACAGAATATTACCAATCACGCGGCTATGCTGACTTTGAAGTCATCTCGGCTATTGCCGAACAAACCCCGGAAAAGCGCGGTTTCATAATCACCTTCACCGTCAAAGAGGGGCTGAAATACCGCTTTGGTCGGGTGCGGATCGCCAACAATTTGCCGGGCGTTGATACCTCCCGCCTCGTCAACCAGCTCAAGGTGCGCACAGGCCGAACCTATGATGTTCTGGACGTTGAAGAAACGCGTGAGGATATGATCGAGCGCGTGTCGAGCCAAGGTTTCCCATTTGTCGACGTGGTGGTGACCGAAGATAGCGATCCAGCGCGCGGCGTTGTTGACCTGACCTTCACCATCGAAGAGGGCCCGCGCCTGTTCGTCGAGCGGATCTCGATTGAGGGCAACGAGCGTACAGCCGACGACGTCATCCGGCGCGAATTCCGCCTGTCGGAAGGCGATGCATTCTCAGTATCGAAGCTCCAGCGTTCCCAGGAACGTCTGTTGAGCCTCGGATTTTTCTCCTCTGTTGAATTGGAGCCAGAAAGTGGCTCCTCCAGCGATCAAGTCACGGTTAATACGATCGTTGAAGAACAGCGGACTGGTGAATTGCGCTTGGGTGGAACGTATTCCAACTCAGCCGGCATCCTGGGTAACTTCAAGATCGCCGATCGGAACTTCCGAGGGCGCGGCCAGCGTTATGACCTGGACATCAATGCGGGTGTTGATGACAAAGAAGCATCATTCAGCTTCACTGAGCCCTATTTCTTGGGCCGCGAAGTCAGTGCTGGTTCCAAGGTTTTCTATCAAGATCAGAACGTCAACGATATCTATGACCGTCGTGAGATCGGCGCACAAACAACGCTAGGCTATAAGCTGTCTGAGCATTTGCAGCAGACTTGGACCTACGCGCTGACCCGCACAGAGGTTACAGATATCGACCCCCTTGCTTCACTGCTCATTACGCAGCAGGCAGGTGTGACTGTCCGTTCCGAGCTGCGGCACTCGTTGTTTTATGACAAACGCGACGTAGCGATTAACCCGACTGAGGGCTACTTGCTGGCGATGCGAAACAGCGTGGCAGGACTCGGAGGATCGGTTCGCTACGCCAAGACAACGGCTGAAGCGACACATTATCTGCCTTTGGGCGAGACTTTCACGATCGCGACGCGCGCTGAAGGTGGGTTCATTGAAGGCTTGGGTCAGGACACTTTGCTTGCCGACCGTTTCTTTGTCGGTGGTGATTTGATCCGTGGTTTCACGTCATCGGGTATCGGTCCGCGTGCTTCGTCCGGTGGCGCACTGGGAGCGTCGAAGTTTTGGCGGACGTCTGCGGAGCTGCGTTTTCCGGTTCCGGGCGTTGCAGAACAAGGGGTTAAGGGCCGCTTCTTCTTGGATGCTGGCTCGGCGTGGGATGTTGGTCAGGAGACGGGCACAATCGAAGTGAATGATAGTGCT
>CBFIEF010000034.1:0-250 GCA_965661545.1 Alphaproteobacteria bacterium
TCCGCCGCAAGGACATGGGCGTCGGGGTTGGTGGCACCAATCACTTGCGCTTTTTCGCGGGCAAGCCGTTCGACGTACACGTTAGGGGTTTCGGCGTCCCTTGGTGTTTCATCGATGTCTGCGGGGCTAATGGCGTCCGGGGCCACGCCGATCTTCGCCAAAAGCTCTTTTCGGCGAGGGCTGGCGCTGCCGAGGATCAGGCGCATCTATTTGTAGCGGAAGGTAATCCGCCCCTTGGACAGATCATATG
>CBFIEF010000034.1:260-29001 GCA_965661545.1 Alphaproteobacteria bacterium
GGGCCAAGATTTGGTGGTCGTTGTCCAACTTCACCTTGAACATGGCGTTTGGCAGGATTTCCAGCACTTCGCCTGTGAATTCGATCAGATCTTCTTTTGCCATGTGTGGCTTTACTTACCTTGTTTTGCGCGGCGAAACAGTCCGCCGGTGTGTGCTGGCAAATAGGGGCATGGGGCGGCTTAGGTCAAGGTGCAGGGACGCAAAACAGGGCATTATCAAGAAAAATCAAAGCGTTCTCTGATCTTAGCGCGAATTTGGTCTCTGGTTTCGCGGTAAGCGTCCAATTTCATGTCTCGGGTTCCATCCACCAAACTTGGGTCAAGCACATCCCAACTTTCGACATCTGTCGCCTGTGCGCGCATCGCATCCAGTGCTTCGCCTTCGGCTTGCTTGGACAGCGCGATGATCAAATCATACCCCCCGTCGGAGTGCGCATCAAATGGCCGCGCCTGATGCCTGTGCATGTCCACGTCTTGCTCGCCCAGTACTGATACAACAAAGCCGTCGATGTCCGTGGGGTAAAGCCCAGCAGAAGCCACGTAAACGCCCATCCTGTTGGCTTGCAGCAGCTCTTGCTTCATCAAGCCTTCGGCCAAGGGGCTCCGAATGGCGTTACGGGTACAAAGGAACAGCACGGATCCGGGCAGGTTACTCATGTCAGGGTATCCTTCCGGCCAAGGTAGAGCGCAAAGAGCAGCGTGATCAGCCGCCGTGCTGTGTTCAGGTCGGTATCTACTTTACCCTCTAACCGTTCCCTGAGAAGTTCAGCGACGTCGTTGTGAACACCGCGCCGCGCCATGTCTATGGATTCAATCCGCGCGGCGGAGGCGGTGTGAATGGCATCATTGTAGGCGGTGCAAATATCAAAATATTCAGCGAGCGGGCCTTTGAACGTGCTCAGTGATATCAGCAGGAAATACGGTTTTTCCTCGCCGCCCATCGGCGTGATTTCAAAAACCAGCTTGCCTTCATGCTCATTGAGTTTGAGCTTAAAGGGCCCTTGATCCGCAAATGATGCTGGCTTGAAGACATTGTCCTCGACCAAGTCAAAAATAGCGATCTGCTGTTCCTGCTGCGCCTCCGGTGAGAGGTGAGCATTGAACACATCGGCAAGTTCAACAGCGGCGAGTTTGTCTGTCATGGCTAACGGTTACCACGAATTGCAATAGCCCGCGCATGGGCGCTCAGCCCTTCAGCCTCAGCCAGCCGCCGAGCAGGGGCGCCCAAGGTCGCTAGCGCGTCTGGTGACAAACCCAAGAAGGTTGTGCGCTTCATAAAGTCCAGAACACCCAGACCCGACGCATAGCGCGCGGCGCGAGCGGTCGGCAAAACGTGGTTTGGCCCGGCGATATAGTCACCCATCGGTTCGGGCGTGAAGCGGCCCAAGAATGCTGAACCGGCATTGCGGATCTTGCCAAACAGCGCCTTTGGATCTTCGGTCGCGATTTCCAGATGCTCTGGTGCCAGCCGGTCAACCAAGGCCTCGCACGCGTTTACGTCTGAAACCAAAATGATCCCACCATTTTGCGCCCAACTCGCGCCGGCGATTTCCGCGCGGGGGAGGGTCTTTAGCTGGCTCTCAACGGCATCAGCAACAGACTGCGCGAACGCGGCATCGTCTGTCATCAAGATGGATTGCGCGTCCGCATCGTGCTCAGCTTGAGACAGCAAATCAGCAGCGATCCACGCTGGATCATTATCCTTGTCAGCGACAACCAGTATTTCCGACGGACCCGCGATCATGTCGATCCCAACTTGCCCAAAAACCCGCCGTTTCGCTGCGGCCACAAAGGCGTTCCCTGGACCCACAATTTTATCAACGGGTGCAACGTCCTCTGTCCCATAGGCCAGCGCGGCTACAGCCTGCGCACCGCCAATTCGGTAGATTTCAGTAACCCCGCACAAGAACGCAGCGGTCAGAACCAGCTTGTTCACCTCGCCACTTGGGGTTGGCACGCACATCGCGATACGCGGCACACCAGCGACTTTCGCAGGAATGGCGTTCATGTAGACCGAAGACGGGTAAGCCGCTTGCCCGCCAGGAACATAGATCCCCGCCGCAGAAACAGATGTCCACCGCCATCCAAGTTCAACCCCAACGTCGTCCGTGTAAGCCTCATCAGCAGGGCGTTGGCGTTCGTGGAAAGAGCGCACGCGGGAAATGGCCAGCTCCACCGCGGCGCGATCTTCGGCATCCACAGCATCAACGGCGGCTTGAATTTCGGCATCCGTAAAGCGCGCAGTTTGGCTCACATCGAGTTTGTCAAAACGCTGCGTGTAAGTTGCGACCGCTGCGTGTCCGTCTGCGCGGACATCTTGGATGATGTCGGCCACGACGGTATCGACGTCCGCAGAGACCTCGCGCTTGAGTGACAGGAACTCTTGAAAGCGACTTTCGAAATCTTCATCGCTTTGGTTCAGCCAAAACACCATCTATGCCGTCTCTCTGCCTTGGCTTTCACGAACTGCGTCCCGGAAAGCGTTAATCCATTTCAGAATACGCTGAGAATCCGTCTTCAGCGCAGAACGGTTCACCACCAGTCGAGCTGTGGAGTGCAGGATCACTTCTTCTTCGATCAGGCCGTTCATCTTCAATGTTGTTCCAGTTGAAACAAGATCAACAATCCGCGACGCCATGCCCAGCATCGGACCGAGTTCAATCGCGCCGTTGAGCTTGATGCACTCCGCGTGGATGCCCTTCGTGGCGAAGTGCTTGCGTGTGACGTTTGGGTATTTTGTCGCTACCCGCAGGTGGGAACGGCCCGCGAGGGGGACGGCGTCCAAACTGGCTTGTGGTCCAGCAACCGACAGGCGACAGGCGCCAAACCCCAGGTCAACCGGGACGTAGAGCTCGGAATAGTCAAACTCAGCCAAAACATCCGCGCCAACAACACCCAATTGCGCGCCGCCAAACCCCACAAAGGTTGCGACATCGAAGGGCTTTACCGGGATCAAGTCGATTTCGGGCGAGCTGGTGCCGAACCGCAGGCGTCGGTCGTTCTTGTCGCGAAATGCAGCCTCGGGGGCGGCGCCAATGGCTTCGAGAACGGGCTGGCAATCACCG
Source organism: Alphaproteobacteria bacterium (assembly GCA_965661545.1). Lineage (GTDB taxonomy): Bacteria > Pseudomonadota > Alphaproteobacteria > UBA7985 > UBA7985 > UBA7985. The sequence continues at coordinate 3,326 of CBFIEF010000034.1, forward strand.
GCCAATCGCCCTTTTGGCAGGGCCAGTACAAGGGGATCACTCATGGGTTTTAGTCTCCCTGACTCACCGCCGGCGCATCGCGGACGATAGCGGCGAGGTCATCGCCGTGTTCTGGTTTCCGCTGAGTTGGCCAAGGCTCACCCAGATCTTCAAGGAATACACGCAAATTGTTTCCCGACAAGCGGATAGCGGCTTCACCGGAGCAGACGATGGTCAGCCCCTTTTCATCGGGAACCAGCGCCATGATGGACACAAACTGATCGCTAGAGCCACGTTTGATGGACTTCGTTCTTGCGCCGGTGATGCCTTCAACGGTCAGCGCGGCGAAGCTACGTGTAAAGCCGCTGGCAATGTCATCTTGGAACCGTGCATCGGACGCCTCTTCGCCCTGATCCTGCGCGTCAATGCGTGCGGCGTTCTCCCACTGAAACCGGTTCAACACGGCAATGAAGCGGCGCTTGTCGTCCTCAATCGTCATGTCTGTTGGGACAAAGATCGCGTCCTGCACAAGCCCCGATAACATCACGATATCACGGTTTTCGCGGCCCAAAATTTTCAGTCTTTGGTTGGCTGCCATAGGTCTCTTATCCGCCTAGTCTCGTCGCTCAATCGTCGCGCCGACAGCCGATAGTTTGGCCTCGATGCGCTCGTAACCCCGGTCGAGGTGATGAATATCGCCCAGATGCGTTTCGCCCTCTGCCGCAAGGCCTGCCAGAATCAGTGATGCCGAAGCGCGCAAATCTGTTGCCATCACGGGTGCACCAAACAGCTTACCAACCCCGCGCACAACCGCAACACGGCCATCAACTTCGATGTTGGCCCCCATGCGGATCAGCTCAGGAACGTGCATGTAGCGGTTTTCAAAGATCGTCTCTGTCAGTACCGCGGTTCCGGTCCCAATCACCATCAACGACATGGTTTGCGCTTGCAGGTCGGTGGGGAAGCCGGGGTAAGGCTCTGTTGTGACGTTGACGCTGTTCGGGCGCTCGTGAGTGGACACCACATGGATGCCGCCGGCGACTTGCGTGCAAATTACGCCGCTGGCTTCCAGCACGGTGGCCAGGCTGCCCAAATGTTCCAGTTTGCCGTTCTTCAGGATCAGCTCACCGCCGGTCATACCCGCTGCAACAGCAAAGGTTCCGGCTTCGATGCGATCCGCCACGACTTGATGCTGGGTGCCGCCCAGACGTTCGACACCATCCACGATCAAATGGCTCGTCCCAACGCCGGAAATCTGTGCGCCCATGCTGATCAGGCACTGACACAGGTCCACGACCTCAGGCTCTTGCGCCGCATTGAACATTTCGGTGCGACCTTCAGCCAAAGTCGCTGCCATGACCAAGTTCTCGGTTGCGCCGACTGATACCTTCGGGAAGTTGATTTTTGCCCCTTGGAGCCGCCCTTTGCCGCCCTGCGGAGTCTCCGCAACCACGTAACCATCGCGAAGTTCGATCTTCGCGCCCATTGCTTCCAAGCCCATCAGGTGCAGGTCAACCGGTCGCGAACCAATGGCACAGCCACCAGGTAGGCTGACTTCTGCCTTGCCTTCGCGGGCCAGCAGCGGACCCAAAACCAAGATCGACGCCCGCATCTGGCTCACCAGCTCATAGGGTGCGCGGATCGATTTGATTTCTGGCGTATGCATGTGCAGCACGGGCAAGCTAGGGCCGGCGCCTTCGCCAATCCCAGACGCATCGATCTCTGCGCCTTCGCCAATCCCAGACGCATCGATCTCTGCGCCATGGCCGCGCAGCACGTTGGTCAGGGTGCCGATATCGTGAAGGTCCGGGCAGTTTGTCAGGGTGACAGGTTCGTCTGTCAGCAGCGTCACTGCCATCAGCGGAAGCGCTGCGTTCTTCGCACCCGAAACCGGGATTTCACCGTTTAGCCTCTGGCCGCCAGAAACAACAATTTCAGCCATCGTGTTCGCTCGATCTCTCTCAGGAAAATGGTCAGGCATTTCCCTAGCAGGCGCCAGACCTTTTGATATGACGTCTTCATGCAAAGATTGAGCAGTTTAGGCAACCACTAGAACCGATTGTTAGAGGCGCGGTAGCGTCACGCCCGTTTGGCCCATGTATTTCCCAGAGCGGTCTGCGTAGGAAACTTCGCACGGTTCATCGCCTTGGAAGAACAGGAACTGGCACGCGCCTTCGTTGGCGTAAATCTTCGCGGGCAGGGGAGTGGTGTTGGAAAATTCCAACGTAACGTGGCCTTCCCACTCCGGCTCCAACGGCGTCACATTCACGATGATCCCGCACCGCGCATAGGTCGATTTACCGACACAAACAACCAGAACGTCACGGGGAATGCGGAAGTACTCGACCGTCCGAGCCAAGGCAAAAGAGTTCGGCGGGATGATGCAAACGTCGGTCTGACGCTCGACGAAGCTGTCGTTGGAGAATTCCTTAGGGTCAACAACTGCGGAATCGATGTTGGTGAAAATCCGGAAATCCTCGGCGACGCGTGCGTCATAGCCATAAGAGCTCAAGCCGTAGGAAATCATGCCTTCACGCTTCTGGGCTTCAACAAAAGGCTCGATCATGCCCTGGTTTGCAAAGTCTCGGATCTTGTGATCAGGAAGGATGCCCACAGCTCATTTACTCCGATGGTTCGGTTTCGGGGGGAGGCGAAGGATCTTGCGCCATTTCTTCCGCCGTCCGCGCACGACCTTGAGCCTTGCGACGGCGAAGGTTGTTGCGGAGTGCATCGGCGAGCCGATCCGCGCGACTATCAGACTTGGCTTTTTCATTCCCCATAATGTGAACAGGGAGTGCGGTAGCCTGCGCGATTGGTCAAGTCGATTGCCTGTGGAAATTTTCGGGGGAGCAAGAGATTTTGGCGGTAAAAGCGCCACCCATGGCGCTCAATAAAGGGGCCAGTTCACGGGGAGTTGGCCACCGTATGGGGCTTTTCCAAACGCAAAACAGCTCCTTTCCGTCTAAAGCACCGCGCCAGAGTTATTTTCGGCCTGCTGGCTTTTGCTTTTCAACAGATAGCCGTGCTTCCCATGGCGCATGGGTAAAGTCTTGCGCGTCAGGGGCGAAGGTGGCAATACCGCACGCATCAAACGGTGCTGCTGTAGCTCAGGGGTAGAGCACGTCATTGGTAATGACGAGGCCGGGAGTTCGAATCTCCCCAGCAGCACCATTTTTCCCAGAGATTGATTATTCTTTCGACCAAGGTCGTGCGTCCAGCACCCTTGGCACCCATCCACTATGGCTTGCGCCATTGATCGAGGCCCGTGCCACGCCAGTTTTTCCGGCCCTAACGCCATCACCCTGAAAAAGTTGTTTCGCACTTTGGGTGGTGACGCCAATTACTGACCCTGATCGGATGCTATCGGTTTTGGGTCTTTCGAAATCGGCTTCGGATTCAGCGACGAATGCCTTGTTTGACCTATTAAGCAGGCAAAAAACTGCATAAATAGTCCAAAAATGGGTGATAAAACTAATTATTTTCTGATTTTCCGTAAATAATTGGCCTTGAGCGGCTATTCAAAAGATCAAATATTTTTGATGATCGAATGAGATTAGTAAAAAAAGCCAAAAAGAGACAATATAATAGAAAAAATGGGTAATTTTCTGATTTCTGTGGAGATACAGACTAGCAACTTTCTATTAATGGTAACTGTACTGCGCGTTTGCTAGAATTCAATGCGAATCGAACTTTACATATTGATAATAGGCCGCATTTATAGTGTTTTAATATTTATAATACACTAATTTCAGGGTCATTGATCAATGCGTATTTCTCCTTTGGTGACCAATCCACCTGAAGCTCTCTCCGAGGCTCGGCACGCGGTTTATTCTGGCCTTGGATTGGAGCAGTCTGCTACCGGGCACGGCGACGGGTCTTCATCCGATTGCGGATGTGAATTGTGCGGGAGCTTGGCTTCCCCAAACGATGACAATGCTTTGGTGCTGGCCGCCGCCCGTACGTTTGGCACTGACATCTCACATGATGATGGCTGTGCTTGTGGCGCTTGTGCAGCAACAGCAAAGACAACACAGAGCGACTCATTAGCCCCCCATGAAGAAGTGATGTCGTCCTCAGGGCTAAGCCTGAGTAATCCGCTTCAATCCCTGCATTGGGGCACTAAGCTGGACCTGACAAACAAGGTCGTGAACGTCCACTTTGTGCCGGCTGGTAGCCCCGGGTATTTGCCGACTGGCGCGGGTACGGTGGCGTGGAATGCCTACGAGATGGCTCAGGCCAAGCTCGCACTCGAAACATTCAGCGACGCCCTCGACATTACCATTGAGTATACCAGCAGCATCAATGAAGCCGAATTCGTTCTCCATCTACTGGACGGCAACGCGTCGGGTGTTCTCATGAACGGTGCATTGGGGATGATGTTTCCCCCCGGCGAAGGTTTCGAGGGCTATGGTTTTTTCAACCGTGATGGCTTTGGTTGGTCTTCGTCCGCCGGTGGGGGACTGGACCAAGGTGGGTATGGCTTTATCACCTTGATCCATGAATTTGGACACGGTTTCGGCTTGGCCCATCCCCACGATACTGGCGGTTCGTCGTCCATTTTGCCGGGTGTCTCAAACAATCAAGATCCTGGGCAGTTTGACCTCAATCAGGGCGTCTTCACCACCATGAGCTATTATGATGGTTGGCCGGTTGAGAAGGGGACGTCTTACTCGGCTTCCTTTGGCTGGCAATCTACGCCGATGAACCTGGATCGAGCCATGCTTCAGCAGCTCTACGGCACGGGCGAGAACAACCAAGGCGAGACCACATTTGTTTTGCCCGCTGGCGCATCAGCTGGTGTTGATTTTCAGGCGATCTGGGACAGCTCTGGGGTCGATGAGATCGTAAATTCTACGGGTTTGACGTCCACGATTGATTTGAGAGAAGCGTCGATCACCCAAGCTGCAAACGGCGCAGGCTACGTTTCTCACATCGGCACGATCTACGGGGGCTTCACCTTGCCGGCCACCGTAGAGATCGAAAACGCCACGGGCGGAACAGCCGCTGATACCATCTATGGGAACGATTTGGATAACATCATTGATGGCAGTGGAGGCAATGACGATATCCATCACGGCGGGGGTTCGAACATCTACATTGGGGGTGGTGGCAACGATCATGTCTATTTCACCTTACCCTATGGCTCTTACAGTTTCACAACGGTGGATGGCGCGCTGACCGTTGATGATGGGCGCGGTGCGAGCTCGATTGATTCATCGATCGAAAACCTCGTCTTCAATGGTCAAACCTACTCATACGCAACCGTGCTGAGTTCTTTACCGGGCAACAGCGAGCCGTTGTTTTCGTCTGGGACTACTGTGAGTTTTGCCGAAAATGGTATCGGCGTGGTCTATACGGCTGGTGCGACGGACAGCGATGACGATGTTCTGACCTATGACATTTCTGGTGGCGCAGACGGGGCTGATTTCAGCATCGACAGCGCGGGTGGTCAGCTGATGTTTATCAGCCCGCCGGACTTTGAAGCATCAGCCTCGGAGGACAATGATAACGACTACGAGGTCGAAATTCGCGTTCGTGATGGCAATGGTGGAACAGCAACGCAGACGCTAACGGTGCGCGTTACGGATGTGAGCGAAGGAACAGTGCCGACGGAGGTCATCCACGACGGTGTAACCTATGAGCTCATCACGAGCGATGCGTTGAGCTTCGGTGACGCGGAGGCATTCGCGCGCGCAAAGGGCGGGTATCTGGCCGTTCTGACAGACCCTGCGGAAGCTGATACCGTGTTTGGTATGGTAGACACGTGGTTTCAGGCCAATGCGTCCGCCTACGCAGTCTCATCCGCGAGTGACGGCGGCTCAGCGTCCTATGTTTGGGTTGGAGCTGGCGATTTTTCACGGGAAGGGATCTGGAAGTGGTCCAACGATAATCTGTTAGACGCTACCTATGCGAACTGGGGAGGCAGTGATCCGGGCGAGCCTACTGGTAGAGCCCAAGACGCTTTGGGAATGGCGCTTCAGCCCTGGCCCTATGAAAACCCACCCTATAGTGGCGCGGCGGGTGAGTGGAACGACATCCGCGACAGTAACCTGCTCTATTTCGTTGTCGAATATGGCGATGATCAGGTTCTGGAAACCAATGGTAGCGTCGAGCCGCATTCCATTCCTTGGCTGGGCTATGAGGTGCAAGGCAGTAGCGGCGACCCAATCGAGCTGACCGATCGTCGTGGCACCTTGATTTCAAAACGCACCACCCTGACCCAAGCTGAAAATGATGGTGAAACAGGCTTCCTTGCCCTTGAGCAAAGCGCAACTCGGAGAGGGGAGGTGCGCTACTCCGTTCACCAGTTCGACAGCGAAGGCGCTGCCGTTGGCCGGCCAAAGTCGCTGGGCACGTCGGATGCTCTATTGGTGGATTGGGAAGACGATTTTGGGATCGATCTGAACGGCGACGGTGACATCGGACATACTCTGCATGAAATTGAGAGTGCCGGTGATGTCACCCTGAGCAGTTCGACCTCAGGAGGATATGCGATCAACCATGATGGTGGGGGTGACATTGATCTGACGGACCGGCGCGGAAAGGTCATTCAGCAAAGCAGCCGTTTTGACTTTGAACATGCGGAAGCCAGCAACAATGGTGGTTATGACGTCTTGGTTAACATGCCGCGGCGCGGCGTTGAAAACTATCGGGTCCGCCACTTTGACAGCAGTGGCGAAGAGGTGGGACGGGCGACGTCTATCGGTACTTCAGAACCTCGATTGGTGGATTGGGAAGACGATTTTGAGATTGATCTGAACGGGGACGGCGACATTGGTCATACTCTGAATCAAATTGAGAGCGTGGGTGACGTAACCCTTAGCAGCTCGACCTCCGGGGGCTTTACAATCAACCACGGGGGGCTTGATGATCTTGAGCTGGTGGACCTGCGTGGTCCGGCGATTAAGCAGAGCAAGCGGTATGAATTCGTGCATGCTGAAGACAACAGCAGCGGCGGCTATGACGTCTTGGTTAACTCGCCGCGTCGAGGTGATGATAGTTACAAAGTCCGGCACTTCGATAGCAATGGTCAGGAGGTGGGGCGAGCGACGTCTATCAGAACCTCAGAGCCGCTTTTGGTGGATTGGGAGGATGACTTTGAGGTCGATCTGAACGCCGACACCAACATTGGCCATTTGCTCACTGAAATCGAGCGTGACGGTGACGTGATCCTGAGTAGCTCAACATCAGGAGGGTATTCAATCAATCACGATGGAGAGGGAGACCTTGATCTGGTGGATCGGCGGGGAAGGGTCATCCAGCAAAGCAGCCGTTACGATTTTGAGCACGTGGAGGAAACCACCAGCGGCGGCTACGACGCTTTGGTAAACTCGCCGCGTCGCGGTGTCGATCACTACAAAGTTCGCCACTTTGACAGCAATGGCGAAGAGGTGGGGCGATCGACGTTTATTGGAAACTCCGAAAGCGCTTTGATCGCTTGGGAGGATATTTTCGAAGCCGATCTCAACGACGATTCCGCCATTGGCAGGTTCCAGAGCGGAAGCTTGGATGTTGAGCTGATCTAGATCAGATCACCTCAAAATCAGAGGACTTCATCGAGTGCGCCAATCAGCGCTGTGACGTCCTCTTTGCGTGTGTAGTGGACGAAAGACAGCCGGAGGACGCCATGATCGGGATCGATCCCAAGCCCCTCTAGGCATCGAACGCCGTAGAAATCACCGCCACCGGCCATTACACCCCGGCTGGCCAACGCTGCCGCAAGGGTTTCGGCGCGGGTTTGGGAGTGCACAGCAACGGTTGGCGCTTTCGCCTCGGCTTCTTTTGGGCCAATCAAACGCACTGAATTTCGGTCTGCGAGATAGTCTAGCAGCGGTTGCAGGGCCTCGGTTTCATAAGCGCGCGATAAGTCATGCACCGCTTCTGCCTGTGCTGTCAGGGACGCCTCGGCGCTGCCGAAATGATGCGCGTACAGCGCTTCCAAGTAATCGACCATTCCGGCGCTGGCCGCGATTTGCGCGTGATCCGGGCCGGCAGGCGTGAACTTCTTGGTGCGGTAGCCAGCGTTAAAGTAGTGCGCTTGCGAAGGAAGGGCGTCGGCCAGAGCGTGTCGTACCACCATAATTCCCTGATGCGGACCAAAAGTCTTGTAGGCCGAAAACAGGTAAATGTCTGGGCCGAGCGCATGCACGTTCGGGATGCCGTGCGGCGCGTAGCTCACGCCGTCTACGCACGAATAAGCACCTGCTGCGCGGACTTTTTCGCAAATCGTTGCGACAGCGTTGGGTGCTCCGACAATGTTGGAGCAATGCGGGAAGCACACGAGCTTAACCTGATCGTCCATCATGTTCTCAAGATCGCGCACGTCGAGCATGCCGGTTTCTGGGTTCAGCTTCCATTCGCGAACGTCGATGCCAAGCTTGTCTAAGCGCCGCCATGGGCCGGTGTTAGCCTCGTGATCCTGATTGGTTACGATGATTGCATCGCCTGCGCTCAGCATCTCGCCAAAGGCTTTGGAAAGCACGTACGTGTTTTGCGTGGTGGATGGACCAAAGGAGACTTCGTCGGCTTGGACGCCCATTGCAGCGGCAAGACGCGTCTGGGCCTCGTCCATTTCTTCACCGCCCAAACGGGACGCTTCGTAGGGACCGTAGGGCTGCACTTTGCGCTGGGTGTAAAAGCGCGTCAGGCGGTCGACGACCTGCCGACACGTATAGGAGCCACCCGCGTTCTCGAAGAACAACTGACCGTCCAGCGAAGGCTGTTCAAAGGCAGGGAACTGCGCGCGGACAAAGTCCAAGTCGAGAGAAGGGCTCATGGTGTTTCGGCTCCAATGTACTAAAAATCCCGCACACCGTACTGATATGGAGGGCTTCGCCTAGTTGCTGGGGTTAGGCTTGATTATTTTTCTCGGTCAGCTTCAAGCCAAGCGATACCACAAGCGCCTGGCACAAGCACATGGCACCAGAAATCAGACGGAAACCGTGGGTTTCTTGGCTGTCCGTTTCGAAGCAAAGATCCGACTTCGCGGCGAGGGGCGATAGCGGACCATCGGTTATGGCGATGATCGGGCGGCCTGCGGCAGATACGGCAGTGATGGCGTCGGTGACTTCTGGGGCATAGGGCGGGTAGGAAATCACCACCAGCAAGTCCTTCGCACCAATCATCTGGGTCTGCTGCAACGCCATGCCGCCTGTGCCGTCAATGATGTGCGCCGGGACGCCAAAGCCAGTGAGGTTATAGGCGAGGTAGGTCGCGACAGGGAAGGAACGGCGCATCCCCATGACGTGAACGCGCTCGGCAGTGGACAGCATCGCAACCGCGCGACGCATGTCGTCAGCAGTGACTTCGGATTCCAGAATTGACAGCGCTTCGCGGGAGCTGGCGATGAAGTCGGACAGGACGCCAACGGGTTCCTTGGGCGCTTTGTCTGCTGCCTCAGTGATCCGTTCCTTGTAGGTGGGCGTGCGCGCAACCAAGCGGGCGCGCAGGACGCGCTGCATATCGGTGAACCCGGTGAAGCCCAAGGCCTGCGCAAAGCGTACCATGGTTGGCGGACGCACGTTGGCGGCCAGCGATAGTTCTGCGACGGTTTCGAGTGCTGCCCGGTTAGGATGTTGCACAATGAACTCAGCCACCAACCTCAATTGGGGAGACAGGCCGTCAAAGCGGTCTGACAGCACGCGACGAAATGCATCGTAAGTCGCGGGGGCTTCCTGAGTCAGGGTCATGGTGCGGGTTTCCAAAACAGACAGCGATTAAGCGGTTTGCACCGGCTCGATTACTGGGTGACAATTGTCCCCGGTATCGATTGCAAACCACTAAGAACAACAAAGCCCGGATCGGTACTTGGGGTCAAGCTGGTCGCCGCAGGGAAAGCGCCAGCGTCGGTCACCCGAATGGGCAAATATCCGCTATCAACATTGCCAAACGCGCCCCCTTGGCCCAGCACACGCAGCCGGATTGCAAGTTGGTTGGTTGGCGGCAAATCGACCTTCAGCGGCAACAGCGCCAGCTTCGCAAACTCTTCTTGCCGGGTGGTGCTTTGACCGGGCTGTAACGTGACGGGCGCGGCAATGCCTTGCCGGTCGAGGTTGTAGGCCACGTCCATCGTCAAGCTCGCCCAAACGGAGCCGGTCCAGCGGAAGACCTCGAACGGAGGAAACCGGTTCAACAGATTTTCGGGCTGGAACGAGATGGACTGTGAGCCCAGGTTGCGCATGGTCATGGCTACGCTGTTGGTTGATGGTCCGTACATCTGCCCGATGGCAACAGCAGAGGGGTAGGTGAGCGTAAACTCGATGTTTCCGCTGCGGAACTGCGCGTATCCGGGGCGGAACGTGCCTGTTGTCGGGCGCTGGGCCAGCAACTGGCTTCCGCCGTAGATTGGGATTGCCGCTTGGTTGGTCCGCAGCGTTGCACGAGGAAGCGCGGCCATATCGAAGCTGTTTCCTGAACTGTTCGGGCCATCGTCCGGAACGCTGACAGCCACTGCGGGGCTCGTGCCGACGGCCGTAATGCCGGGTGTTGGACGCAAGCCCCTGACGGCATCAGCGCGCCCTTCGAAGTAGGGCGTTTGCAGGTCAGCGCGCTCAGTAGTGGTGTGTTGGATCACGTCGCCACCATTGGCCATGAGCGCGAGCGCATCGGCGCTGGAAAGGACTTGAAACCCCGCACCAGTGCCATCGATCGAGCTTACAATCGGCGCGCGCACCATGCCAGCATCTGCGGTGCTCGACCCCAGGAGACCGTTGAGGGAATCAGCAACCAAGCCGATGGAAGCGCCACTGCCGCCCATCTGGCTTGGGGAGACGTCCAAGGCCGCATCCAGCAAGGCCGCGTCTGCGCTGTTCACGCCTGTCGCTGCTGCTTGATCCAACAGACCAACAGAAGGTGCCTGCATCTGCTGCGGCGCTGCTGCAATCGCCTGTTCCACCGGCCGCGTCGCAGAGAAGGCCAATCCCGGAGAAGGCGCTGTGGCGGCCATGGTGGTTGTGCTTGATGGCATATAGCCCGCCATGGGGTTGCCCAATTGCTCATCGCTGAAGTCGGGGATGATCGCATCCCGCAGCGGGTCTATGGCGCCACAGCCTGCCAGTAGAATACTGCTGGTAAAAAGAATGACTGCCGTCCGCAACGTGCGAGAGCTGTGCTTCATTTCGTGCTTCCTTAACCCAAAACAGGGGTTTGGCTCGGTAAATACGCTTTTCAATGCAAAGATGATACCGACATCTGTACCTGTTCAGCGTGAAATTCTCTGCGCAAGTTAACCGTAAGTCCCCCACCTTCGCAAATGAAGTGGGTTTTGTTGTGATTGTGGCTCCTGCAGCGTGCTGAGCAACAAAAAAGGCCCGGAGCTGTGCCCCGAGCCTTTTTTTGTCAATTCAAGCCTTAGCGTGAACGCTTAAGCAGCGTCTTTTACCATTGAGCGCAGGACGTAGTGGAGGATACCGCCGTTCTGGTAGTACTCCACCTCGTTTGCCGTATCGATCCGCGCCATCAGGGTGATGTCCTTGGTCGAACCGTCTGCAAAGGTGACCTTACACGCCACGTCCATGCGAGGCGTGATGCCAGCAGCAACGCCTGTGATGTCATAGGTCTCTGCGCCCGTCAGACCCAAGGAGGCGATGCTGTCGCCGTCTTTGAACTGCAATGGAAGCACGCCCATGCCAACGAGGTTGGAGCGGTGAATACGCTCAAAGGACTCAGCAACAACGGCTTTGACACCCAGCAGGCGCGTGCCCTTGGCTGCCCAGTCACGAGAAGAACCCGTACCGTATTCCTTGCCCGCAACGATGACCAAAGGCGTACCTTCGGCTTCGTACTTCATCGCAGCATCATAGATATCCATCTTTTCACCGGATGGCTGATGCATGGTGTAGCCACCCTCGACAGAGCCGCCGAGCATCAGGTTCTTGATGCGGATGTTGGCAAAGGTGCCGCGCATCATGATGTGGTGGTTACCGCGACGTGAGCCGTAGGAGTTGAAGTCGTTCTGTTGGATCTGGCGTTCCATCAGATAGTGACCCGCAGGCGCATCACGTTTGATCGCACCGGCTGGTGAGATGTGGTCAGTGGTGATGGAGTCACCCAACAGAGCCAATGGGCGAGCGCCTTGGATGTCGGCTAAGTCGTCAACGTCCGTGGTCATGCCCTCAAAGAACGGTGGGTACTGAACGTAAGTTGAGCCGTCGTCCCAGTCGTAAGTCATGCCGCCAGTAACTTTGATTCCTTGCCAGTCTTTCGTGCCATCAAACACGTTGCCGTAGCGTGTAGAGAACATCTCAGAGGACAGGCAACCGTCCATGGTTTCCTGAACTTCCTGGTTGGATGGCCAGATGTCTTTCAAGAAGACGTTGTTGCCGTCTTTGTCCTGACCCAGCGCATCATTTGTGATGTCGATGTTCATCGAGCCAGCCAGCGCGTAGGCCACAACCAGTGGCGGAGACGCGAGGTAGTTGAAGCGGCTGAGCGGGTGCACGCGACCTTCGAAGTTACGGTTGCCAGACAGCACCGCCGCGACACGAACGTCGCCTTCGTTGATGGCGGACTCGATTTCAGGCTTCAGCGGACCAGAGTTACCGATACAGGTCGTACAGCCGTAACCCACCAGATCAAAGCCGATGGCGTCGAGGTGGTCTTGCAAGCCGGCCTTCTCAAGGTAGTCCGTCACAACCTGCGAACCCGGTGCGAGGGAGGTCTTCACCCAAGGCTTGGATGTCAGACCCAGCTCGTTTGCTTTCTTCGCGACCAAGCCAGCAGCAACCAGAACTGAAGGGTTGGATGTGTTGGTACAGGACGTAATCGCCGCAATCACAACGTCGCCATTGTCCATGGCGTAATCTGCACCGCCAACGGGCGCTGAGCCCTTGCCCGCATCTTGGGGCTTTTGCTTCAGGTCGGCTGCGATGTGATCAGCAAAATCACTGTGCGCTTGGTAAAGCAGAACGCGGTCTTGCGGACGCTTTGGACCTGCCAAAGACGGAACAACCGTCGCCATGTCCAGCGAGAGCGTGTCGGTGAAGACAGGATCCGGCGTGCTTTCGTCGCGCCACATACCTTGTGCCTTCGCGTAGGCCTCTACCAGTGCAACAGTTTCCGCGTCGCGGCCCGTGAACGACAGGTAGCGGCAAGCCTCGGCGTCGATTGGGAAGAAGCCACAGGTCGCGCCGTATTCTGGCGCCATGTTCGCGATGGTTGCGCGATCAGCGAGCGTCAGATTCGTCAGACCGGAGCCGTAGAACTCAACGAACTTGCCGACAACACCCTTAGCGCGCAGCATTTGAACGATCACCAGTACCAAATCGGTCGCGGTCGTGCCCTCAACCATCTTGCCGTCGAGCTTGAAGCCCACGACTTCTGGAACACGCATGGAAACCGGCTGACCCAGCATTGCTGCTTCCGCCTCGATACCGCCAACGCCCCAGCCGAGAACAGCGAGGCCGTTGACCATGGTCGTGTGGGAGTCTGTGCCGACCAATGTGTCAGGGTAGGCAATGTCGCGTCCGGCAACCTCAGTCGACCAAACTGTCTTGGCCAAGTACTCGAGGTTTACCTGGTGACAAATACCTGTGCCCGGTGGCACCACGCGGAAGTTTTCAAACGCGGACTGGCCCCAGCGCAGGAACTCATAGCGCTCCTTGTTCCGCTTGAACTCGATCTCGGTATTCAGATCTGCGGACTTGTCGCCGCCGAAATGGTCGACCATCACCGAGTGGTCAATCACGAGATCAACCGGGGAGATCGGGTTAATTTTCTTGGGGTCAGCGCCCAGCTCAACAACCGCTTCGCGCATGGCGGCGAGGTCTACGACGGCTGGAACGCCGGTAAAGTCCTGCAGCAGAACCCGCGCAGGGCGGTAAGCGATTTCAGACGCGCCGCCTTTGTTGTCCATCCAGCCTGCGAACGCCTTGATGTCGTCAGTGGTAACCGTCTTACCGTCTTCGAACCGCAACAGGTTTTCCAGCAGGACTTTGAGCGAGAAAGGCAGCTTGGATAGATCACCGAGTTGCTCATAGGCTTTCGGCAGTGAGTAGTAGTCATATTCCTTGCCTGCGGCGGTCAGTGTGGACCGTACCTGCATGGTGTCGTGACCTGGAACCATGGGATTCTCCTCAATACATGATCGCTGGTGCGACAGGGGATTTGTCGCAAAGGGCGGCGAGCGTGTCGCTTACCCGAAAAAACTGAGCCGGTTGTATCCTTTTTCCCGGCGTTCAACAATTCTCTGAGCCACGCGACAGCGCCTCAATTCCTGCATTGCAGACAATAGCTTACGCGTAGCTTTGAGATGGCTCGGCTTACGGTTAGCAAAGGTTTCCATTCTCGGGTTTTTTTGTTCCGGAGCATGACAAGTCCCGGCGCACTCCCTACATCTGCTGTCATGTGTACATATATCCTCCGTTACGATCCCGACTCCGACTGGCCGTTTTTGATCGCCGGTAACCGCGATGAACTGCGCACGCGCCCATGGTTGCCCCCGGCGCGGCATTGGCAGGATCGTGATGATGTCGTGGCCGGACAGGACACGCTGGCCGGTGGGACGTGGCTGGGTGTGTCTGATACCGGCGTTGTCGCAGCTATCTTGAACAAAAAGAAAGCGCTGGGGCCGGCACCCAACAAGCGCTCACGTGGGGAAATCGTGCTTGATGCGTTAGATCATGCCGACGCCGTCGATGCGGCAAAGGCGATGTCAGACGCGAACGGCGATGCCTATCGCCCCTTTAACCTCATTATTGCTGACAATCGGGATGCCTTCTGGGTCGCACACGAGGGTGATGCGCAGGTACAGGTAAAGCCCATAGAGCCGGGCGTTCACATCATCAGCCATAATGACCTCGATACCGGCTTACGGGCGGAAACGCACCTAACACGGGTCAGCGCCGGAGTGCCAACAGGGGCGATGGAGGATCCGGCGAGTTGGCAATCATGGGTGGATCTGCTGAGTGAACGCGCGACACCAGACGCCGAGTACTGGGAAGCCGCGCTGAACGTAGACGTGCCTGAGTGGGGTTTTGGGACAGTTTCTTCGGCACTGATCGCGCTTCCTACCATGCAGGATGAGAACGCTAAGCCGGTGTTTCTGTTTGCCGAAGGACCAGCTGATCAGGCGGCCTATCAACCGGTCGATCTATCCTAAGCGCTGGGTCTTTACCGCTAGCGCCGATCCCATTTCTTGAAGTGGTCAGCCTCGTAAACCTTATGGTCATGATGGCGGCTTGAATGGCTAAGCAAGAACGTCAAGCCGCCGCCAAGTGCTATGGAAATCAGCAACGCGCCGCCGATCAACCACCACGCAAACGGATCCATTGCCGTATCAACCGAGAACCAAATTTGCCAACCTACGGCAATCAAACCGATGATCACTACGCCCATAAATGCCAGAAGCGCAAGCGCGCGCCAGCCCAAAGGGTCAGGCTTCTGAGCAGGTTGCTTTTCAGTTTGGTGATCGTCTTGCATGGCTTTCCTCTTTGCACATCTGTTAACACATAGTTCAGTCAGTGCTACAGGCCATAAGCGCGCACTACAGCGTTCCACATAATCGAAAGCACCATTGCCATGCCACGCGGCAAGCAGGTCCATGAAACTTCGGCGAAAATCATCTACGAAGGTTCCGAAGCGGACACACACATTCAGCACTTCAAAGACGATCCCTCGCCGGGTAAGCGCGGCGACGATGCCGTTGCGCTGTGGCAAGCGGGTAGGGGCGTGCTGAACAATCGGATTTCAGAAGTCCTGATGACGCGCTTGGCGGATATGGGGGTGACAAACCACCTGATCCGTCGCCTGAACATGCGCGAGCAAGTGGTCCGAGCGACTGAGCGGCTGACCATTGGTGTGAAGATCCGGAACCTCGCTGCTGGTGCCTTTGCCCAGCGCTTGGGGATGCCCGAAGGCCTGAAGCTACCCCGCCCGATGATCGAGTTTTTTCTTCGCTCTGACGAGCTGGGCGACCCGCTGATCACCGAAGACAACATCGCCGCCTTTAATTGGGCCAGCCCACAGGATCTCGATGATCTGGTCGCACTGTCCATGCGCACCAACGATATTCTTTCCGGCCTGTTCATTGGTGTCGGCCTCAAACTCGTCGATTTTCGGTTGGAATTCGGCAGATTGTGGGAGCCGATGGATAATGGTCAGGAGGAGATGCGCATCATCATTGCGGACGAGATGACGCCAGATAATTGCCGCCTGTGGGACAACCAAACCGGTGAAAAGCTGGAAACGTTGCGGGACTCAGAAACGGGTCTAGACGGGCATCGCTTGGTTGCTGCGCGGCTTGGAATCATGCCCGATGCGGGCCCTCGTGACTTACAAGGCCCAAAGACAGTTCAGTAAATTAGCGCCTGCGCCAAATCATCTGACTATTCAAATCGCCTCAAGTAACACTATATTAAAGATAACTTACGCATTTCAGGGAAAACGCCCATGCCCATGTCCTCCGGTGAAATTGAACAGATGATCCGCGCTGCTATGCCTGATGCCCAAGTAAGCATCGAGGATTTGCGCGGTGATGGCGACCACTACGCGGCCCACATCGTTTCTGAACAATTCCGCGGAAAAACCCGCGTTGCACAGCATCAGCTTGTTTACGCTGCGCTTCAGGGTCGGATGGGTACGGAGCTGCACGCCCTGTCACTCCAGACCAAAGCACCAGACCTCGGCTGACCGTCCGAGCTGAACGATCTAAAGGACTAAAACCATGGATACCTCTATCCTCTCGCGCATTCAAAGCGACGTCGAGTCGAACCAGGTAATGCTCTACATGAAGGGGACACCCGTGTTCCCACAGTGCGGCTTCTCGGCTGCTGTTGTTGCCGTATTGAACAACGTGGGCGTGGAGTACCACTCCGTGAACGTTCTCGAAGATCCCGGCGTTCGCGAAGGGATCAAGGAGTACACCAACTGGCCCACCATTCCGCAGCTGTATGTGAATGGTGAGTTTGTTGGCGGTTGTGACATCATTCGTGAGATGCACGAAACTGGTGAGCTGACTCAGTATCTGACCGACGCTGGCGTTGCTGTTCGCCCTGCTACCTAAGCACTAAGCTAAGCGCCGAACTTCGCGAGCTTCCTCGCTGCTTCGAGCAGCGGGGCCGGTCTGTTGTTGCTCAAGAAAGCGAAATTCTGGTGGGATTGAACCAATAAAAAAGGGGCCACGTGGCCCCTTTTTGTATTCTGACTGGACTTGCAGACTTAAGCGTCTGGGTTCAGCGATGCCGGATCGATTTTCACGCCTGGGCCCATGGTGGAAGAAATAGCGATTCTCTTCACGTAGGTGCCCTTAGCGCCAGTTGGCTTCGCCTTCTGGATGGCTTCGATGAAGGCCTTTGCGTTCTCGAGGATGTTTGCCTCAGAGAAAGACGCCTTGCCGATACCAGCGTGAATGATACCCGCTTTTTCCGCACGGAACTGAACCTGACCGCCTTTAGCAGCTTCGATTGCGCCCGCAACGTCGGCGGTAACTGTGCCGAGCTTCGGGTTAGGCATCAGACCACGAGGGCCGAGGACTTTACCCAAACGACCGACCAGCGGCATCATGTCCGGGGTAGCAATCACGCGCTCAAAGTCGCTTGCGCCGCCCTGAATGGCTTCCATCAGGTCTTCTGCACCAACGATGTCAGCACCAGCTGCGCGGGCTTCATCGGCCTTTGCGTCTTTTGCGAACACGGCAACGCGGATGGTCTTACCCGTGCCGTTTGGCAGGTTGACTGTGCCGCGCACGTTCTGGTCAGCGTGACGAGGGTCAATGCCGAGGTTCATGGAGATTTCGATGGTTTCGTCGAACTTCGCAGTTGCGCGCTCTTTCACCATTTTTACAGCGTTATCGAGGGTTACGTGACCGTCACGGTCAACGCCTTCGTATGCTGCGCGAATACGCTTGCCTGTTGCCATTGGATTAGCCCTCCACGACCTGCACGCCCATCGAGCGTGCGGAGCCTTCGATAATCTTCATCGCGCCTTCGACGTCGACCGCATTGAGGTCTTTCATCTTAGCTTCAGCGATTTCCTTGACCTGATCCTTAGTGATCTTGCCAACCAACTGAGTGCCCGGTGCATTCGCGCCAGACTTCTTACCCGCTGCCTGCAGAATGTAGTAGGACGCAGGAGCCGTCTTGGTTTCGAAGGTGAAGGACTTATCGGAGTAAACCGTAATGATAACGGGTGTCGGTGTGCCCGGCTGGACTTGCTGCGTCGCGGCGTTGAACGCCTTACAGAATTCCATGATGTTCACGCCGCGCTGACCCAGCGCAGGACCAACTGGTGGAGACGGGTTCGCCTGACCAGCTGGGATCTGTAGCTTGAAGCTACTGTCCACTTTTTTTGCCATGATATCCTCTAGTGCAAAAAACCATTTGAGGTCCGCGGTCGATACGGGGCGGCAAAGCCCCCTCCCGCAGATGTTGTCGGGATAGGGCAGGAGCCGCGCCAATACAAGGAAATCAGACCGTTAGACGCGGAATCCGCCTGCAAATGAGCCATGCAGGCCAAGACTCATCCGCTTGGGCGTCAAAGCTTGTCGATTGCGTCCTTCAACAGCTGGTACTCTCGGCACGATCCGCACAGCTCGCCCAACTGCGCAAGATTGCTGCGAGCGGAGTCTGGGTCGTTGGTTTCCAAGAACATAAAGCCCTGATAGTTCAGCGCGCCCAAATGATTGGGCTCCAGAGACAAGGCCCGGTCATAGGCCCGCGCAGACTGGTTATAGTTCTCGACATTGCGGTAAGCAAAGCCCAGTTCATTCCACGCATCGGCGTTGAAGGGATCGAGCTGTGTCGCCTTGCGAAGAGACCCGACTGCCCGGCGATACCAACCGCGTTCGAGATAGCGCTGCCCTTCAGCCATCAACGCATCAGGGTCGTCAGAGAAAGCTGAACTTCCGTCACGGGAGGACGAGGCGCTGCTAGAGCTCGAGCCATAGGACGAGCCACTCGAAGACGAGGATGAAGAGCCAGAACCGCTTTCCGAGCCAACGGCAAAGGATAGCGAGCTTGTGGTCATGGAAAGGCCAAGGACGATGGCTGTGAGACTGAGAATGCGGAGCATGAAGCGCCCTTTCGATCGACTGTGTTAGCCGAAAAGTTAAGGCAGAGACGCGCTGCGACCAGTGAGGGGCGCGCAGCTACGTCAAAACACCGCAGTTAGACTTTCAGCATCATCATCGCGGCGGCCGCAGCAGCTGACACGTTCAAGTGGGGGAAATCTGGGTTGGTTGGCAGTCGCATGAGAACGTCTACCGTTTCTTTGGTTTTCTCCCGCAGGCCCTTACCTTCCGCGCCCAGTACCAAGACGCGCCGCTTCCGTGGCGGTACGAAGATGTCTTCAGCGCCCTCAGATCCATCCAGCCCCATGAGCACAGCGCCCGTATCCGCCAACGTGGTCAGTGCGTCGGAAAGGTTCGTGACTCGCACCCAAGGCAGATGATCCACCCCGCCAACCGCTGCACGCGACAGCGACCCCGTCTCAAACGGCGCGTTTCGGTCTGTCGTGACAATGGCTTGAGCATTGAACGCAACGGCGGAGCGGATGATCGCGCCAACATTTTGCGGATCCGTCACTTGATCAAGAACGACGACCAAGCCCGGCTCGTCGAACAGGCGATCACACACGGTCTTTAACTCAGTGTTAGCCAGTGGTCTGGTTTTCAGGACAATACCCTGATGCGGCGCACCATCGGGAACCAGGGTGCCCATGTACTGCGCTGATGTCGCTTGCAGCGGTGGCGGGTTGTCATGGTTTTCGAGGATTGGCTCGAGAATAGGCCTTAGCGCGTCTTCTTTCTTTTGATCGAAATACAGCAGACTGGGCTGCCGGTCTGGATTCTTCAGAGCGGTGGTAACGGCGTGTAGGCCATAAAGATGCACCCACGCAGGCGGCTGTGGCCGCTCATTGGGGGAGCCGCGAAACGGGGCGTTTTGACGTCGTGGTCGATCCTGATTCATTCTCTATGACTGGAACGCATTGGCGATAAGTACAAGTGTTGGTCTCGAAGGGCAGGTTTTGCCGTGACAGACAGCGACAGTTGTTCTAAATCGACGTCCTGCGCTCGTGGAGAGATGGCAGAGCGGCTAAATGCGTCGGATTGTAAATCCGATCCTTCGGGTACGGTGGTTCGAATCCACCTCTCTCCACCACCTTTTCTTTCTGCTGAAGCTTTGTTGAGTTCGTAACCGTTTAAAATCGGTAGCGTCGTGGAGCGATGACCTGCTTTCGAACGCCGGTCGTTCATCGCCCCAAGAATATCGCCGCAAAAAGAAATACATATCTCAATACATTACAAGTTTCTAATATGTACCGCTCAAACTCCCTGTTTGGGCCTGTGAAGTCGTATAATGTCCGGCTCAGCGCGATTGGCGCGAACTGAGATTGAGAGAGAAGATCATGGTTGAAAGTTTCGGTGGTATTATAAATCTAGTGATTTTTGTGATCCTGACGTTGGGTTGGGCTTACTACGCGTTCCAAATGTTGGTGGGTACAGCGTCGTTCTTTGATCGCTTTAACATCAGTCATACGGGCGTGATCATGGGCCGCTTCGTGGGTAGCTTTGCTGCCGCAGGAGCAATTATGCATGTCATCATGCTGTTCACAGGCCCAGAGGGTGGCTGGTACATCATGACTTTGTTCTTGATGCAGGGCGTCATCGCGGCGATCGCGAGCCTCGTCACCATCCGGTCGCAGGTTGGTGTGAAGGAAGGCGTGAAGTACACCGCTGAGCCAGTTGTTGCTCCTCTGGTGTTTGTCGCCGGTTACACTTACCTGCTGTGGGCAATGTCCGGCATCGTGTACGCTTAAGCTAATCACGCATCAGACTTCGGTCTGGCTGTGCGAAAGGGACGGCACCCTACGATGGTGGCCGTCCCTTTTTTTGTGCCTGAGCCTCGACGGTTGTTTCAAGGCTGAAGGCCTGACTCAAGCAATGACGCGCCTCGTCTTCTGGCTTAGGGTCCGGCCATGAACAATTCCGATGATTTCGAAATCTTTCTCGTGGGTCTTCCCGGCCTTGAGTCTGTGCTGGGGCAGGAGGCGCGTGAGCGTGGCTTCGCTAAAGTGGAGACGGTCGCTGGCGGTGCGACGTGTCGAGGTGGGTGGCCTGAGGTCTGGCGCGCCAACTTGGAAATGCGCGGTGCGAGTCGGGTTTTGGTTCGGATCGCCGAGTTCCGCGCGCCTCATCTGGCGCAGTTGGACAAGCGAAGCCGCAAGGTTGATTGGGCGGAGTTTCTGCCCACAAACGTTCCGATCTCTGTCGAAGCATCGTCCAAGCAGTCGAGGGTTTACCACACCGGTGCCATCCGCCAGCGCATTGAGGGCGCGATTACCGACAAACTGGGCGTGAAGGTCTGGCCTAGCGCGCCGATTTGTCTGCGCGTCCGGCTGGACGATGACCTGTGTACAATCAGTATCGATACATCTGGCGACCCGCTGCATAAGCGCGAGCACAAGCTGGCTGTCAATAAAGCTCCCATGCGGGAAACCATGGCGGCGCAGTTCTTATTGGCCTGCGGCTACAAGCCGGGTGAGCCGCTGGTTGATCCCATGTGTGGGTCTGGCACCTTTGTTATTGAAGCAGCGGAAATGACGCTGGGGTTGCAAGCCGGTCGCAGCCGGTCTTTTGCCTTTGAACACCTGCCGTCGTTTTCAGCGCCAGCCTTTGCCAAGCTGAAAGCCTCGAAAACGCCAGAGTGCCCTGAGGGCCTCCATTTCTGCGGCAGCGATCGCGACAAAGGGGCCATTGAGATGTCTCAGGCCAATGCCGAGCGCGCGGGCGTGGACAACTTGGTGCGCTTTGACCATTGGGCGATTAGTGATTTGCAGCGACCTTCCCCGGATGCCACCGGTCTGGTGATTGTTAATCCACCCTACGGAGATCGTATTGGTGACAAGAAAGGCCTTGCAGCACTCTACGGTGCCTTCGGTAAAGTGATGAAAGAGCGGTTTGTTGGTTGGCGTGTTGGATTGATCACTGACGATCACCAGCTGGCCAAGGCAACCGGCCTGCGCTTCAAAAAGCCGACCTCACCCATCCCGCATGGCGGGCTGAAGGTGAAGCTGTATCAGACCGGTCCGATACAGACGCCGGTTCAGAAAGGATAATTGTGCTGCTCTCGTCTTGTGACGGGTTGCTGCCTCTCGATTTAAGCACAATCGCGCTCTTGCGAAGGCGCGACGCTCGGACTATCTGTAGCGCTCAGGACGCGGGCGTAGTTCAACGGTAGAACGACAGCCTTCCAAGCTGTATATGCCGGTTCGATTCCGGTCGCCCGCTCCAAGAACTCCCAGAAATCATAATGAAGACAATGCAACAGCAAGCCTCCGCACAGGCTTGGTGGCAGCTTTCATTATTGTCGAGCCTTCGCGAGCCACGTATTTTTCCAAGAATTGGTAAATAAATTGGAAATGGACATTTGACCGCAACCAAAGTGTCACGAAAGACTGCTAAAGTAAGAGTCTAAGTTTTGTAAATAAATAGCTATGACTTGTCCTTAGGCAGTAGATTCTTTGAAAGGAATTCGCAATGACACCGAAAGAGATCGCCCAATCAGCTTATGATTGCTTCGCATCTGGCGACATGGAGACTTTCGCCTCACTATTTGCTGAAGATGCCACCATTGTTGTGAATGGCATGAGTAAGTTTTCGCGTACCTATAATGGCGTTGGTGACTGGATGGCCAACCATCTCGCTCACTTGCCAAGCCACTATTCGGGTCTGGCTGTAACGCCGTTACACATGGTTGAGGAAAACGGCCACGTCTTTGTTCATGTTCACCTGACCGCTGACGGTTTGGATAGTTACTCCGGTCACTACGACATCATCGAGGACGGAAAGATCAAAACATTCCATATTTTTGATGATAGCCAGAAACTTGCACATGCAATGAAGGCTGTCTGACGCTACGCCTTCAAAACCGTCTCTGAACCAATCAGACAATCACAAGGACTGCGCTTCGGCTCGGTCCTTGCTGATGACCTAGCTGCCCTTGCGCCCACCAACCCGGCTTCCCTTATCCTGGTGTGCTCGAGCAGTGGCTCCATCTGCAAACCAACCGCTAAGGCTACGGCCAGGCATCATTGCCCAGCAAGCTGGTGCGCCCGGTGGCACACCAACGCTGAAGCATTACTCGACCAATGCGACCCAAGTCTGGGTATCGATCTTTGCGCCAGCTTCTTCGCGCAGTTTGATCATGCCGGGTGAGTTGGCCATCTCCATCATCTTTTCCATGGATTCGACTTCGATGCAGGTCCAGACCTTGTTCTCGTCGTCCTTGGCGTGGCCTGCAGCCAATACCTTTACCCCGTATTCTTCGCGCAGGGCGTTGTTGGCGTCAAAAAGGCTTCTCCAGTGAGCGTAACCTTTGGTGAGTTCTACGGATGATATGATTTTCATGATGTTCTTCTGTCTGATGAGCGTGAGTTGGTCGAGTGGTCATCGGTTCAGTCCTGCAGCCGTCCGTTTATTGACGCTCTCTCAGAGCGCGAGACGGCTGGCGAGACCGGATTGGCTTTAGTGCTTTTCGCCCCAAACGCCGTGGAATTCGTAAGCAACAGCCTGTGCATTACCAACAACCCAAGCATCGTGACCCGGCTCGATGGCGTAGGCGTCACCGGCGGAGTAGGTGATTTCGCTACCGTCATCGTGGCGACAAGTGATCGAGCCCTCGATGATGACGCCGACGTGCTTCGCTTGGCAGCTGTCAGTGCCAACCATTGGTTTGATGTCTTCAGACCATTTCCAGCCCGGCTGCACGGTCAAGCGCATCACTCGCTGGCCCAGTACATTTACAGTTTCAACGCGCGCATTGTTTGGTGTTGCAACTTCGTCAGCATCTCTGGAGAAATTTTTTGCTTCTACGGTAGCCATTTTGCCGCCTCTTCATTTAATTCGATACAATCTTAGGAGCTAACCAAATCATATTTGGCTCAAAAAACATATCAAAAACTCAAGGTCTTTGAGGTATCGATTTGTGGCTTTTTGTCTCAGTGAAAAGCGTATTCGCAGGTGGCCGCCAGCCCTCGCGGATCGCGTCCCGTGGATTGATTGAATGTGATGTACAATCTCGGTCTTGGGCCGCAGTTGCTAAAGGTGCACGTTTTAGAGACGTTCTGCTGTTGCAATGAGCAGGTTAGGCCGTGACTAGAATTCTCAATAAGGACTCGTTTGCGCCGGAATTTGCAAATTTCGGGGTGAGTAGGCGCATTTTGCGAGAAATACGACATAGTTTTGCCAGCAACCGAAAACAATATGCCTATATTATAATCAAACGTGCGCAAATTCCGGTCTTTGCCCTATTTTTGAGCGCTCGATCGTTGCGAGACCGTTCTTAGACGCCTTTGGTCGGCTCATCACACGCCAGTTACCGCTGGCTTAACGTTGTATGTTGTAAAAAAGGTATCCCAAATGGACGCTTGGCTTCTCACCTCCACCGCGATCGTTCTGTTTATGACGATCCCCGGTCTCGCCCTGTTCTACGGCGGTCTTGTCCGCGCAAAGAACTTCCTCTCCGTTCTGATGCAGTGTTTCGCGATCACCGGCCTGATTTCCATCGTATGGATGGTCATCGGTTACGTGCTCTCGTCCACGACGGCAGGCGATGGCCCAGCCAACCCCTACATTGGTTTGGACTTCTCGCAGATCTTCATGGCGACCACGCCGCACGCTGACATGGCGGGCGCGGCATTTGGTCTGACTTTCGCGATTATCACGCCGGCTCTGATCCTTGGCGCGTACGCTGAACGGGTAAAGTTCGCCTTCGTGATGCTGTTCTCCGCCATTTGGGTTGTTTTGGTTTACTGTCCACTCGCTTACTGGGTTTGGATGGTTGGTCTTGGCGGCGAAGGCGACTACGCAGGCGCTTCTCCGCTTGAGTGGGTTACTGGTGTTGCTCCGCTCGATTGGGCTGGTGGTCTCGTTGTTCACCAAGCAGCTGGTGTTGCGGCTCTGGTTATCGCCGTCATGCTCGGCAAGCGCGCAGGGTTCCCGAACGCTCTTCAGCCACCAGCACAGCCTGGCATGGTCATGATCGGTGCTTCTATGCTGTGGATCGGCTGGTTCGGCTTTAACTCCGGCCTGTCTGGTGACCAAGCAAACGCGGGTTACGTAATATTCTCAACGCAGGTTGCTGCGGCTGGCGCTTCCATCGCTTGGGTTCTGTTTGAAACCATGCGTACCGGTAAGCCAACACTGGTTGGTGCTGCCACGGGTGCTGTTGCTGGTCTGGTTGCGATTACCCCGGCGGTTGGCGTTGTTTCCGTCCCTGGCGCACTGATCCTTGGTCTGGTCGCCGGTGTCTTGCCACAACTGGCGATTCCGCTGATCAAGAGCACCTTCAAGATCGACGATGCACTCGACGTATTCGCCGTCCACGGTGTTGCTGGTATCACCGGTACGCTTCTGCTGCCATTCCTCGCTTTCATCGGTACAAACGGCGATGCGGCTCTGGTTGCTGAAGTTGGTGTGATGAAGCAGTTCATTACGCAGCTCTGGTCAGTTGTCTTCTCTGCGGTC
Organism: Alphaproteobacteria bacterium; assembly: GCA_965661545.1. Taxonomy (GTDB): domain Bacteria; phylum Pseudomonadota; class Alphaproteobacteria; order UBA7985; family UBA7985; genus UBA7985. The sequence goes on from CBFIEF010000034.1 coordinate 28,764, forward strand.
TACGTCGCAGTCGTCACCTTCATCATCGCGGTCGTGTGTCGCGCTCTTGTTGGTATGCGAGCTGAAGACGAGGCAGTGGCCGACGGCCTCGACCTCGCTTCCCATGGCGAGCGTGCGTACGACCTGACGTAAGTCAAACACGGAATAGGACGGGACTGGAACCTCCTCCAAAGTCCCTTCCTAAAGCCTTAAGTACGCCCGGTGCACGAAACGCACCGGGCGTATGTCGTTTTGAGGG
>CBFIEF010000035.1:0-28973 GCA_965661545.1 Alphaproteobacteria bacterium
CATTTTCGATCAGATTGAGGAACCCGCGCTTCAGAGACGTCCGGTCGCCAATAATCGTCATCCGTCCGCCACTCTCAAACTGTGCATCTTTCCCCTGATCTTCGAGGTTATCGCAAATCGATGTCAGCAATGACGGCAGCGACAGCTTTTCGAACCCAACATCATTTTGGTCGGATCGTGCAAAAGTCAGCATATCATCGAGGATCGCGGCCATTTCATCAGCGTCGTCTAGCGCCTTTGCCCGCTCTTTGGGGTCTTCCAACTTTTCGGACCGCATCCGCAGGCGAAACAGTCCGGTGCGGATGTCGTGTGAAATGGCGGCGAGCATGGTCGTTCGTTCCGCGAGGTAGTCTTTAACCCGCTGCTGCATCGCGTTGAGCGTCTTTGACACGGCACGCACTTCGGCAACGCCACGTTTCTCGTCGAGTGGAGGCGCTTCGATATCGTCAGCCAGCCGCAGCGTTGCTTCCTTAAACTTTCCCAAGGGGTTCCCAAGCCGATAGACCAAAATCATGGAAACGGTGATGATTGTTGAGCCAATGACGAACAGATAGAACAACTGGCGCAGCAAATCATCACGGCGCTTAAACGGCTTTCGCAAGACAAAGGCGACCAAGGTTCCATCAGACAGCAGCACTTCCAAGCCGTCAATTTCTGGTCCCGGGCGCTGCAAGCCAGCGAGGATGGAAACCACCTCCATCGCCCCTGGACCGCGCCGCGTATCTTGGCTGAACGTGTTCAGCGTCAGGAAGCGGAAGGTGAGCATCGAGGCTTGAAAATTGTCGATTGAGGGCTCGGTGGCGTCGGGTTGCAGCGCGACGTCGAAGTAATTCGATGTAACAGCGCGCAGAACTTCCGGGCGCAAAGATGCCGGTGTTCGTTCCAGCACTTCCGCCACCGCCATCGCTTGGTCCGCAAAGGGTGGGCCTTTGCCCACTTCTTCGCCGTAGGTCTGCACGATCAAATACCCGCCCACCGAAATCACGATGGACCAGCTCAGGCCAATCACGACCAGCAGAAAAGCACGGGCGAGGTCAAGCGGGGTGCTTTGTTCAAGCAGGGGCCGGAGCACAGGCCCTAGCCAATCTCAGCAGAGAAAATGTAACCCTTGCCGCGCACCGTTTTGATGAACTGTGGGTTCTTTGGGTCGTCTTCGATCTTTTGACGCAAGCGCGAAATGGTGATGTCGATGGACCGGTCAAACACGTCGGCCTGCCGTCCCTTGGTAATGTCGAGCAACAAATCGCGTGTCATCAGTCGGTTGGGGCGGTCAATCAGCGCAGCGAGAAGATCGAATTCCCCTGATGTCAGATCAACCAGTACGTCTTCCGGATCGCGGAGCTCACGCCGGACAACGTCTAGTTTCCAACCCTCAAACGTTGCAACGCGCTTGCGATCTTCGGATTGCGCCGAGACCATGCCCTGCCGGCGCAAGGTGGCTTTGATCCGAGCGACCAATTCACGCGGAGAAAAGGGCTTTGTCAGATAGTCATCTGCGCCCATTTCCAGCCCGATGATGCGGTCAGCTTCATGGGTCATGGCGGTGAGCATGATGATCGGAATGTTCGAGTCCGTGCGCAATTCGCGACAGATGGTCAGGCCGTCTTCACCGGGCAGCATCAGATCAAGGACCACCAGATCAATGGTTTGGTGTTCGAGGATCGTTTTCAGGTCACGCCCGGATGAAGCCGTGGACACTTCAAACCCAGAACTGCGGAGGTTTTGTTCCAGCAGGCTCCGAATTTCCGGATCGTCGTCCAGAATTGCGATATGGTTTGCGTCGCTCATGTCGTCTTCCGCCATTCAGGTGATAGGCCAAAAGTACCGTAATTCAGTGTTTGTACCATGCGCCCGAAACATTTTGAAACAAACCGAGCGTCCCCGTTTCAATAATCCGAGCATTTCGACAAACATCTGCGGGAAACATCGCCTATATTCATTCCACAACAGCAGATACCACCGAGGTTCCGCAATCGCTCACACCGCCAGCTCTTTTTGCGCTGATGACCGCACCGAGCGAAACGAGGAGCACGACAAAGGAGTAAGAAGGCTATGGCCCACGCACTGACACAGCGCCCAACCCTACGCGGCCCCTTGCTGCCGCTCCTGATTTCGCTTGTCGCGCAGGTTGCTGCACTGGTGTTGCCCATGAACGCACAGGCTGCCGGGAACTCCTTTGCCATCGCCACACGTTATGGCGAGATCGTCTGTACCTCGCAGCTGGCCGAAGACCGCAAGGGTCTTGATGTCCAGTGTGTTGGCAAGAACGGTAAAGTCGTCTCGGCCTATCGCCAGTTCCTCGACGGCACGATCACGGTGCTACTCGAAGAAGGTAAAGTCGGGAAAGCAGTGACCAAGGCGATTTTGGACTCTCAAGGGAAGGGCTAAGGCTCAAACCGCTCCAGCCTCTTCCAATCCCCACAATCTGAAATTTCCCATGCTGCTGGATGTATGTCGGCAAGCGCTGCTTCCGTGCGTCATGGGAAATCAGAGGGCTGATGTACTTTCCCCTGCAACACGTCACCCCTCGACCCCCAAAAGGGTCACGTTTTTTGAGGTTTATCACGGGAAATCCACTGCAACGTTGACGCGGATCCCTTGCCACCCATTGAATCCGGCCTTCTCGCAACTTACTTCACGCTAACCGACGCACCGCAGGGTGAGCCGAAATGTCTCTTAAATGAGCCGATCGGCGGCCAATTTTAACGTCTGAGGTCAGTCTTCCTGCCTGTTTTGAAAACATTATCGAGTCTTCCACCACGAAACTCGGCCCGATGTTCACTCAGGCATTAACAGGCGGCTAAAGTCGTTCCATATTGAGGTAACCCAAGCGTGAACACCAACACGGATCAAGACACTATGTCGCTGGAAATCCTTGCTTCAGACCCACCTTCGGAACCCCCGCGCAAAGGGGATGAACCCGATGTGCCCGGTGGATCCACGGTTCTTGAAGCCAAGCCAAAGACCAAAAAACCGAGTATGTACAAAGTGTTACTGCTCAATGATGACTATACGCCAATGGAATTTGTCGTGGACGTGCTGGAGCGTTTCTTCAACATGAACGGTCAGGCTGCGACTCAGGTCATGCTGCATGTGCATCAGCAGGGCGTTGGCGTTTGCGGCGTTTACACTTTCGAGGTTGCCGAGACCAAGGTGACGCAGGTTGTTGATTACGCTCGGAAACACCAACATCCTTTACAGTGCACGTTAGAAAAAGACGACTAAAGGTTAGGACAGCTGATGCTCTCTACGGAGCTTGAAGAAACCCTCCGCCGCGCTCTCGCTGCGGCTGCGGAACTGAACCACGAGTTTTGTACGCTCGAACACCTGTTGCTCGCGCTCATCTCAGACCCCGACGCTCAAAAAGTGATGCGGGCATGCGATGTTGATATTGAGGAACTGACGGAAGCCGTCGAAACCTTCTTGCGGAACGAGTTGGATGACCTGGTGCGCGAGGACGGCGTTGATCCGCGTCCGACCATGTCGTTCCAGCGGGCCTTCGAGCGCGCGATCCTGCATGTTCAGGGCTCGGGTCGCGGTCAGGCAACGGGTGCAAACGTCATCATCTCTCTGTTCCAAGAGCGAGAGAGCTTCGCGGTGTATTTCCTGCAAGAACGCGGCATGTCCCGCTTGGATGCGGTGCAGTTCGTTTCGCATGGCATCGCCAAGAACAAGGATCTTTCTGAGTCTCGTAGCGTTCGCGGCGCTGAGGACGGTGAGGACGAGGGCGCAGGCGAGTCTGGCACGAAAGCGCTGGAGCAATACTGCCGGAACCTCAACGAACGCGCCCGTGAAGGCAAAATTGATCCGCTGATCGGTCGTGATCTTGAGGTCGAGCGCACCATTCAGGTGCTCTGTCGTCGGACCAAGAACAATCCGCTTTATGTCGGTGATCCGGGTGTTGGCAAAACAGCCATTGCTGAAGGTCTTGCAAAGAAGATTGTTGATGGAGACGTTCCAGAAGTTCTAAACGACGCCACCATCTTTTCCCTCGACATGGGGGCTTTGCTGGCCGGAACGCGCTACCGGGGTGATTTTGAGGAACGGCTGAAGGCTGTGATCGACGAAATCAATGCCTTCGACGGTGCGATCCTGTTTATCGATGAAATCCATACGGTTATTGGCGCGGGCGCAACATCCGGCGGCGCGATGGACGCCTCAAACCTGCTCAAGCCAGCTTTGGCCGCGGGTGAGCTGCGGACCATTGGGTCAACAACCTACAAAGAATACCGTTCCTACTTCGAAAAAGACCGAGCGCTGGTCCGCCGTTTTCAGAAAATCGACGTTAATGAGCCGTCGGTTGAGGATGCAGTAAAAATCCTGCGCGGGCTCAAGCCGAGCTACGAAGAGCACCACGGCATCCGCTACACCAGCGAAGCGATCCGGACGGCTGTTGAACTGTCAAACCGCTATATCGGCGACCGTAAATTGCCCGATAAAGCGATCGACGTGCTGGATGAAGCAGGCGCAGCGACCAAGCTTGCCGCGCCTTCCAAGCGCAAGAAGACCGTCGGCGTGAAAGAAATCGAAGCCATTGTCGCCAAAATTGCGCGGATCCCGCCGAAAACGGTGAACAAGGACGACAAAGAAATGCTGCTGACGCTTGAGCGCGATCTCAAGCGGCTGGTTTACGGGCAGGACGATGCGATTGATGCCCTGTCCACGGCAATGAAGCTCTCGCGTGCGGGCCTGCGTGAGCCGGAGAAGCCCATTGGCGCGTTCCTGTTCTCAGGTCCAACTGGGGTCGGTAAAACTGAGGTCGCCAAGCAGTTGGCGCACACGATGGGCGTTGAGCTGATTCGCTTCGACATGTCGGAGTACATGGAGCGGCACACGGTTTCCCGCTTGATCGGCGCACCGCCAGGCTATGTTGGCTTTGATCAGGGCGGCTTGCTGACGGATGCCGTTGACCAGCAGCCGCACTGTGTTCTGCTGCTCGACGAGATCGAGAAAGCCCATCCAGACCTATTCAACATCCTGTTGCAGGTCATGGACCACGGCAAACTCACCGACGCCAACGGCAAATCCGTTAACTTCCGCAATGTTGTGGTCATCATGACCACCAACGCGGGCGCGTCGGAGATGTCGAAGGCAGCGATCGGCTTTGGGTCTGCGGTGAAGGAAGGCGAAGATACAGAAGCGATCAAGCGCCTGTTCACACCGGAATTCCGCAACCGTTTGGATGCGGTCATTCCGTTTGCTGCGCTGGCGAAGGAAACAATTGGCCGGGTTGTTGAGAAGTTTATTCTGCAACTCGAAAATCAGCTTTCTGACCGTTCTGTTACCATCCGTCTAACGGATAAAGCTCGGAATGAGCTGGGTGAGCAGGGCTATGATCGCCTGATGGGTGCGCGTCCTTTGGCGCGGGTCATTCAGGACAAGATCAAGAAAATGTTGGCGGACGAGCTGCTGTTTGGTCGCTTGCAGAGCGGTGGTTCTGTGCTGATTGACTGGGACGGCACTGAGTTCGTGTTTACCTTCCCATCCGCGGCAATCGAAGAAGTGGCAAAACTGCCTGCGCCTGATGATGCGGACAGCGAAGAATCGGTGCGCTAACGTTCGACGACCGCACCGCCAAAGTGTTTTGAACGGCCACGAGGGGATCCTTTCGTGGCCGTTTTTCGTGCATGTTTGGCCTTCGATGGAGTCTTCCGTGGACAAAATAGATAAAATTTGTACTAATGGCGCTTCTGAGTAGCGTCACGTAAGCTACCGAGACAGGAGACCCACCACCATGACCGAACGTAAATCCAACTATGCCGAGTTCTGGCCCTACTATCTGCAGGAGCACGGCAAATCGAACACCCGCTTTCTCCATTTTATTGGAACCGGCGGTGCGATCATTTTCTTGTTCAATTTTTTGCTCAACACCCATTGGTTGTCGCTGCCTATCGCGATGATTTGCGGCTATTTCTTCGCTTGGGTCGGCCACTTTTTCGTTGAGAAAAACCGTCCAGCAACCTTCACGCACCCAATCTGGTCTCTGATCAGCGACTTTCGGATGTTTTTCCTGTGGCTGGGCCGTGGGCTTGATGATCAGCTGGCAACGGCTGGCGTTACTGAAGATGCCACTGAAGCAGACGCTGAAGCAGACGCAGCTTAAGTTCGCTGTCTGATTTGAAATCGAAGTTGGACAGACTACTTTTCAGCTTTGCGGTAGGGGTTATCGTGCTCCAGCATTCCCGCGATCTGATGTTCGACTTGTTCCCGTTCGTGACGGACGAAGTTGGCAACGGGACTTCTAAGCGCTGGGTCGGCGATCCAGTGCAGCGAGAAAGTCGCACTCGGTAAGTATCCCCGCTGAACCTTGTGCGACCCTTGCGCGCCCGCTTCGACCCGCTGTAGGCCATGTTTTATGGCGTAGTCGATGGCCTGATAGTAGCAGGCTTCAAAATGCAGGAATTTGTGGTCTTCCGAACATCCCCAGTTCCGCCCATATAGCGTATCGCCGCCCCGCAGGTTCAGTGCGCCGGCAACGGGTTGATCATTCTCGAAGCACATCACCATCACCACGTCGTCAGCGCAGCGCTCCCCCAGTAGTGAGAAGAACGACCGGGTGAGGTAGGCTTGGCCCCATTTTCGGTCGGCGGTGTTCATGTAAAAGTCATAGAAGGCGTCCCAGAGTGCTTCGGTCATTTCGTGACCAGAAAGCACACGGACATCGATGTCCGACTCCGCCACTTCGCGACGCTCTTTCTTCACCGCTTTTCGCTTGCGGCTGTTGAGCTGCATCAGGAAGTCATCAAAGCTCTGATACCCTTTATTTTCCCAATGATATTGCAGCCCAAGCCGTTGCTCAAAATGCTCCAACTCGCCCAAGGCATCGAATTCGGATTTGTTGGGAAAAGTGACGTGTAGGCTGGAAAGCTGTAGCTGCTTGGCGACGGAGACGATGGCATCGCCTAATATCTTGTGCGTCTCGCTGTCTGATGCTTCGCCGAGCAGCAGACGCGGGCCAGTTGCGGGGGTAAATGGCACGCAAACTTGTGCCTTGGGGTAATATCGCCCACCTGCGCGCTCATAGGCATCGGCCCAGCCCCAATCGAAAACGTACTCGCCGTAGGAATGATTTTTGACGTAAAGCGGCACCGCGCCAAGAATGGCGCCCGTTTCGCTGTCCTCGAGCACCACATGCTGCGCGGCCCAACCAGACTCAGCCGTCGCGGAGCCGCTGTCTTCCAGAGCGGAAAGAAAACCGTGTTTTACGAAGGGGTTAGACTGTCCTGCGCAGGCGTCCCACGCCTCGGCTGAGACTTCAGAGAGGCTACCAATCGTCCGAACTTGCAGGCGCGCGTCAGGGTCAGTCATGAGGGCGAAGTGATCCTCGCTGGTGCGATGGTGAGGGGTGCCGATGCCTTAGATAACCTGTGCTTTTGCAGGCGGATAGCAAGGCAAAAAGCAGGCTTTTTGGGCCTAGTCTTTCTTCTTTTTTGCCGCAGGTTCAGGGGTCTTTTCATTGAAGCAACACCAGTCAAAGACCGGACAGCGCCAGCACTCCGGCTTTCGCGCTTTGCACAGATAACGACCGTGTAAGATCAGCCAGTGATGCGCGTGGTTTTTGAAGGCTGTTGGGACACGGCGATTCAGCCCATCTTCGACCTGATCCGGATTGTTTCCGGCGGCCATGCCCATGCGATTGGAAACGCGGAAAACATGGGTGTCTACGGCAATGGTGGGATGGCCCCAAAACATCTGTAACACCACGTTCGCGGTCTTCCGACCCACGCCGGGCAGGCTTTCCAGCGCCGCGCGGTCTTCGGGGACTTCTCCACCGAAATCATCGACCAGTATGCGAGCGGCCTTAATCACGTTTGCGGCTTTGGCGTTATAGAGGCCGATGGTCTTGATGTGGTCTTTCAGCGCGTCTTCGCCCAAGTCCAACATTTGCTGGGGCGTTGTTACCTTGGCGAACAAGGCCTTTGTCGCGGCATTGACGGAGACATCGGTGGCTTGCGCCGATAGCGCCACAGCGACGACCAGCGTGTAGGCGTTGACATAATCGAGTTCGCCCTTGGGCTCGGGCTCAATGCCTTGGAAAACTTCAAAAATCGCCTGAATTTGCTCAGGCTTCAGCACCCGCTGACGCGGTGTGACAGAGGGCGCTGAATTCTGAAGGCCCATTTAGGCGACTTCCACGATCGCTTCGACTTCGACGGCAACGCCAAGCGGCAGTGCAGCAGCGGAAACCGCAGCGCGGGAATGGCGGCCTTTGTCACCAAAAACGTTAACCATCAGGTCAGAGGCGCCGTTAATGACTTTCGGTTGATCGGTGAAATCACCTGTGGAGTTCACAAAGCCGGTGAGCTTGACGATCTGCACAACGCGGTCGAGGTCGCCCTCTAGGGCTTTCTGCACCTGTGCGATGATCGCAAGGCCGCATTTCTCAGCCGCTGCTGCGCCCTCGGCCACGTCCATGTTCTCACCCAATTTGCCAACGATTGGCGCGCCGTCCTTAAAGCAAACCTGGCCAGAGACAAAAAGCAGGTTGCCGGAGCGCGTCACGGGAACGTAATTCGCCACGGGCGCCGTCGCCGGGGGCAGGGTGATGTTCAATTCATTTAAGCGAGCGTCGATGGTTCCGGGCATTGCTGAATCCAGTTTGATTGGAGATGAGTCGTTCCGGCAGTGGTAATGCGGACGCGAGCGATGCGCAAAAAAAAAGGAGACGCGAATTTCGCGTCCCCCAGGTGGCTGCAAGAAGAGCTATCAAACAATCTGAGGCTCGTACTGAAAATTGCACGGCACCAAAGATAGTGAATACATACGCAACAGTGATGCCAACTTATGCGACTAAGCCCAAAAAAATTATGCGCCTGAGGGGTAGGCTATTGATATTCCGCATTTCTTTATTTTTTCCGTCGAATCGACGTTAAATCATTATGAGATTTACCAATTTCGCCTTCGCCAAATAGCGTACGTGGTTCATTCCCATTTTGGGTCTGAGGGGGCCGGAGAAGGTTACGCGCTGCAAATCACAGCTACGCGTGAAGTGACTTGCCACACCGTAAGGGCCGTTTTAGCAAGTCAGCGGATCTGCAGAAAATCGACGCTCTCTGGCTGATTCGCGCCCTACTGGATTTTTGGTTCAGGACTCGAGCGCGCCAGCAGAGCAGTACTTAAACGGCGCATGGTTCACCGCTGTGCGCTGGTCAAGAAAGGACTTAGGAATGGCTCGAAACAAGATTGCACTGGTCGGTGCTGGCAATATTGGTGGTACTTTGGCGTTGCTCGCGGGCATGAAAGACTTGGGCGACGTGGTTTTGCTCGATCTCGCAGACGGTGTAGCCAAGGGTAAGGCTTTGGACATCGCAGAAGCTGCACCGGTTGAAGGCTTTGACGCCAACATGACCGGCACAGCCGATTACGCTGACATCGCTGGCGCAGACGTGGTGATTGTTACCGCTGGTGTCGCCCGAAAGCCGGGCATGAGCCGTGACGACCTGTTGGGCATCAACGTTAAGGTCATGAACGCGGTGGGTGCTGGCATTAAAGCCCACGCTCCCGATGCTTTCGTGATCTGCATCACCAACCCGTTGGATGCGATGGTCAAAGTGCTTCAGGAAGCTTCCGGTTGTCCTGCGCACAAGGTCGTCGGCATGGCTGGCGTTCTGGATAGCGCGCGTTTCCGTCATTTCTTGGCTGACGAAATGAATGTTTCGGTCGAGGACGTCTCCGCATTCGTTCTGGGCGGACACGGTGACACGATGGTTCCAGTGGTCAATTACACGACCGTTGCGGGCATCGATCTGCCAACGCTGACCAAGATGGGCTGGATCACCGAAGAGCGCATTGACGCTATTGTTGATCGGACGCGGAAGGGCGGCGGTGAGATCGTTGCTCTGTTGGGCACAGGCTCGGCCTTTTACGCGCCTGCTTCATCGGCGATCTCGATGGCCGAATCATACCTCAAGGACAAGAAACGTCTGCTGCCGTGTGCTGCGAAGTTGTCCGGTCAGTATGGTGTCAACGACATGTACGTTGGCGTTCCTGTGATTATCGGTTCTGAAGGCGTTGAGCGGATTGTTGAGTTGCCGCTTACCGAAAATGAGACCGACATGTTCAACCAATCGGTTGATGCCGTTAAGGGCTTGAACGACGCTGTAGCAGCGCTGGCGTAAGGCCAATTCCGCTGAATGGTCAAAGGGGCTAACGGTTGCTCCTTTGACCTTACAAACAAGTGAACCGTATTCGTTTCGCGCGCCACCGCTAAGCACTGTGCGCGCATTGACCCACGCATCCTCGGGCGTATTGTGCAGGCGACTTCTGTTGCTCAAGACGCGACGCCTTTTCTGAGGTGCCCTTGTCTTGAGATTGTCCGATGACTGGGCAAAGCACACCAAGATAGGGAGCCTTCCTTTCCATGAATATCCATGAGTATCAGGGCAAAGAACTGCTGAAAAAGTACGGCGTAGCTGTGCTGGACGGCGGCGTTGCGTTTACGCCTGATGAGGCGGTTGCCGCAGCTGAGAAGCTGGGCGGACCGGTTTACGTTGTAAAATCGCAGATCCACGCAGGTGGACGCGGCGCGGGCCACTTCGAAAACGATCCAAAGCGGGAAACCGGTGGTGGCGTTCGGGTGGTTAAGTCCGTCGACGACGTTCGGACGGCGGCTTCGTTCATGCTGGCGAACACCCTGATCACCAAGCAAACCGGCCCCGAAGGTAAAGAGGTCAAGCGCCTCTACATCGAAGACGGCTGCGATATTGCGCGTGAGCTGTATCTTTCCTTTCTCGTGGACCGCGTGAGCTCTCGAGTGACCATCGTTGCTTCGACCGAAGGCGGCATGGACATTGAGACTGTGGCCGAAGAAACGCCGGAAAAGATCATGCAGGTCGATATCGATCCAGCCTCTGGTATCCAAGGACACCATGCGCGTTCGATCGCGTTCGGCTTGGGCTTGGAAGGCGCGCAGATTAAGTCAGCGACGAAATTCCTGTTCGCCATGTACAAGGCTTTCACGGAGCTGGACTGTGCGATGGTTGAAGTGAACCCGCTGGTTGTTACTGGCGCTGGTGATCTGGTCGCGCTGGACGCCAAAGTCAGCTTCGACGAAAACGCGCTGTACCGTCACAAGGACATCGAAGCGCTTCGGGACGAAGATGAAGAAGATGCCTCTGAGCTCGAAGCCGCGCAGTGGGATTTGAACTACGTGAAGCTGGACGGTGAAATTGGCTGTATGGTCAATGGTGCCGGGCTTGCGATGGCGACGATGGACATCATCAAGCTCTACGGATCCGAGCCGGCAAACTTCCTAGACGTCGGTGGCGGCGCAACCGAAGAGCGGGTGACGGCAGCGTTCAAAATCATCCTGTCCGACCCGAATGTAAAAGGCATTCTGGTCAATATCTTCGGTGGCATCATGAAGTGCGATATCATCGCAAGCGGTGTCGTTGCGGCGGCGCGGGAAACCAGCCTGTCAGTGCCTTTGGTTGTGCGTCTTGAGGGCACAAACGTGGAAAAGGGCAAGGAAATCATGGCGAATTCCGGCCTGACCATTATCCCGGCTGACAACCTCGCTGATGCAGCTGACAAGATCACCAAAGCCGTGAAGGAGGCTGCGTAACATGGCCGTTCTCGTAGACAAAAACACGCGCGTCATCACGCAAGGTTTCACCGGCTCGCAGGGGACTTTCCACTCTGAGCAGGCGCTGGCTTATGGCACCAAAGTTGTTGGTGGCGTAACGCCGGGTAAAGGCGGACAGCAGCACTTGAACCTGCCCGTTTTCAACACCGTTGCTGAAGCCAAGCACGTCACTGAGGCCAATGCCTCTGTGATCTATGTCCCGCCTCCGTTCGCCGCCGACTCTATCCTCGAAGCCATCGATGCGGAAATCGAGCTGGTGGTCTGTATCACCGAGGGCATTCCAGTACTGGATATGGTGAAGGTACGGCGTGCGCTTTCCGGCTCCAAAACGCGCCTGATCGGCCCAAACTGTCCGGGTGTGATTACGCCAGACGAGTGCAAAATCGGTATCATGCCGGGGCACATTCACCGTCGTGGCAAAATCGGGATCGTTTCTCGTTCTGGCACTCTGACGTACGAAGCTGTTGCACAGACAACGGCTGCTGGCTTGGGTCAGTCGACCTGTATCGGTATTGGTGGTGACCCGGTCAACGGCACCAACTTCATCGATTGCCTTGAGCTGTTCCTGCAGGATGACGAAACTGCCGGGATCATCATGATTGGTGAGATTGGTGGTTCAGCGGAAGAAGAAGCTGCTGAGTTCTTTGCAGCCCAGAAGACGAAGAAACCCATCGTTGGCTTTATCGCTGGTGTATCCGCACCTCCGGGCAAGCGCATGGGGCACGCCGGTGCTATCATCGCGGGCGGCCAGGGGGATGCAGGCTCAAAGATTGAAGCGATGAAGTCTGCAGGTTACGTCGTTTCCGACAGCCCCGCCGGTTTGGGCGAAGCTATGCTGAAGGCGATGGGCTAAGCTAGCCTAGCCCCCTGATCTTAAGCAAAAAAAGAGGCGGCCTCCCGGAGTAGGAGAGCCGCCTTTTTAAGTTAAGAGAAGTGTAAGACATCCGCGAAAGGGGATCAGAACCTTCGCTTTAGCCTTCCTGATTGAGTGCGTGCTCCAATACTGACTGGAAAAACGCAGCCCGACCGCCTTGAGGAGGCATTTGCGCCATTACGGCAATCGTCATGTCGTACTGTGGTACGTTCAGGACGGTTTGGCCTCCAAAGCCGATTGATCCGTATCCCGCGACGAGTTTGCCGTTCAGCGGAAATTTTACGAACCATGTTCCAAATCCGTAGCCCCAGTCTTCAGATAGAAGACGAGACTCGGTACGTTTAAAGAAGCGGCCCTTGCCGGCCACCGGTCCCTGCATTTCGGCAAGGAATTCTGGATCTACTTGATGCTTGATATCGGTCGCCAAAAACCGGCCCAAACGCCACATGTCGCGGGAGGTCATGTAGAGACCATAGCCTGCGCGCGCCTGCTGATCTTCGCCGTCCGTGACCGCCCACTTTGCGGCGAGCTCGGAACGCATTGGGAACCATACTTCGTTGGTGATGATCCGTTCGATGGGCGCGTCGTACACAGCTTCCAAGGCTTCAGCCATGATTTGCGATGTCAGGGAGCTGTACTGGAACTCTTCGCCGGGCTGGAGCTCCGTGTTGAACTCCGGCTCGTGAACCAAATCTGAGAAATCATCGTCTGTGAACAAACGTGCTGTCTGCGAAACCGGCGAGAAGGGAGTTTCCCGGTACTTCATGTTTGGCGTCATGGTCAGCAGGTGCCGCCATGTCAGGCCTGAACCGCCGTATTCCGGCAGATGCAGCGAGATGTACTCATCTGGCGACTGAATCTTACCGTCCTGAATCGCCGCCCCAACAGCCGTCGCAATCATGGTCGTACTGATACCGTGCATATTCCACAGTTTCGTTTCGTCATGATCGGCGGTGTAGGACTCGAGCACGATATCGTCGCCCTGAGATACAATCAGAGCGCGGACGTTATTATTCCAGAGAAAGTCTTCCATCGCGTCCGTGGTCGGAGCGGTTGGTTGGCCAAAACTGCGCTCGACCGTCGAGGCCGCCAGTTCGACGTATTCCCCTTCGCCATGGAAAGCGTGGCCTTTTAACAGGCGCTGTGAAGCGACTTCTCCGTTTTCGATCGCTTCGCAGCCAATCAAAATAGTCGCAGAAGCCAAGGCGATAATCGCCGTTCCGTGCTGTAGCAAACGTCGCATTGCGTCGCCCTTCAAATCCCGGTGAGACGTGTTGTAAAATACCCCGATGTCTGTTGCAGAATGCGAACCCAAGAAATGTTGGATTTAACTTAAGCACGCCGCTCAGACTTATAAATTTGAAGGCATAAGTTGATAATCCGTCTGCCAAGTCCATGAAAATGCGCGGTTTTCGCTGTTTTGAGCGCATAAACCTGCATTATGACGACAAAGCCCGTTTGCCAGTCTCATAATGCAAATTGAGAGTCGGGAATCGATTCGACCGAGTCCTTTGACCCAAGCCTTCATCAACCTGACAAGCCATGCAGGTTTTGACGTGCAGCGGTCGCAGATACGGCAGGAAGGGGCGCTTTTAATTCTCAGCAGACAGGCGTAAACCTATGACGCAGGATTACTCCGCTTCTCGTAACCGGCTTATTTCGGCTGGTTCGCACCATTGTAGAGACAGGAAACCAATGGCACCGCTGGATCAGGCTGGTGACGCAGCCTCGTACGACGACCCGCTCTCCGCGCTGACCGGCGCTAACGCTTCTTATATTGCTGACCTCTTTGCTCTGTACACGCAAAACCCGTCAGCGGTTGATTCCAATTGGCAAGAATTCTTCGCGGCCTTGAGCGATGACGAAGCAGCCTTGTTTGGCGATTTCAATGGTCCAAGCTGGAAATCTCGAAGTACTCGAATTGTTGGCGCAATCAGCGCCGAGGAAGAGGCTGCCCGCGCAGCTGCGGCGAAGAAAAAGCCTGCAGCCGGCGCTGGACTGGATTCAGAAGCGGCCAAGCTGGCGACGCAGGATTCCGTTGCTGCGCTGATGATGATCCGCGCTTATCGGATCCGAGGGCACCTCAAAGCAGATCTCGACCCATTAGGGCTGAAAAAGCAGGAAGAGCATGAGGAGCTGGAGCCAGCGACTTATGGCTTTACCGCAGCCGATATGGATCGTGAAGTTTACATCAATAATGTGCTGGGCTTGGGCGAGTACGCGACGGTCGGGCAAATTCTTGATCGGTGTCGCGCAACCTACTGCGGGAAAATTGGCGTCGAGTTCATGCACATCACGGATCCACGTCAAAAGGCGTGGGTGCAGGAACGGATTGAGGGCATCGAGAACAAGACGGACTTCACCGAAATGGGGAAGCGGGCGATCCTTGAGCGTCTGACTCATGCGGAAGGGTTCGAGAACTTTCTCGATAAGAAATTCCCCGGCACTAAGCGATTCGGCTTGGATGGCGGCGAGACGATGATCCCGGCTCTGGAGCAAATCCTCAAGCGGGGTTCGCAACTGGGGCTGAAGGAAGTTGTGTTGGGCATGGCGCACCGTGGACGCCTGAATGTGCTGGCGAACTTCATGAAAAAGCCGTACCGGGCGATTTTGAACGAGTTCCTGGGCGGCTTTGCTTTCCCGGACGACATCAACGCATCGGGCGACGTGAAATACCATTTGGGTTCTTCAGCGGACCGTGAGTTTGACGGTGAGACGGTTCATCTGTCCCTCAACCCAAACCCTTCCCACCTCGAAGCCGTGAACCCGGTTGTGGTGGGCAAGGCGCGGGCAAAGCAAGATCAGCACGGTGATACCGAGCGGACCAAGGTCATGCCGATCTTGATCCACGGCGATGCTGCTTTTGCCGGTCAGGGCTTGGTGCCTGAGGTCTTGGATCTGACGGGACTCAAGGGCTACCGCACTGGCGGCGTCATTAACTTCGTGATCAACAACCAGATTGGCTTTACGACCAATCCGGTAAACGCGCGCCCCGGGCCGTATTGTACGGATATCGCCAAGGCGATCGAGGCACCGATTTTCCACGTGAACGGCGACGATCCAGAAGCCGTGATCCACGTGGCGCGGATTGCGACAGAGTTCCGCCAGGAGTTTAAGCAGGACGTCGTTATCGACATGTTCTGCTACCGCCGCTTTGGCCACAACGAAGGCGACGAGCCTGCGTTCACCCAGCCGCTGATGTACAAGCAAATCAAGCAGCAGCGCCCAACACGCGCGCTCTATGCTGAGAAGCTGGCTGCGGAAAACGTGGTTTCAGCACAAGATTCGCAGCGTTTGCACGACGATTTCCAAGCCTTGATGGCCGAAGAATTCGAAGCGGCGCAGTCTTACAAGCCGAACAGCGCCGATTGGCTGGGCGGTTCTTGGCAGGGCCTGAAGCGTGCCGAAGACGGTCCACGGCGCGGTAAGACCGGGTTGTCCGTAGAGCAGTGGATGGTGCTGGCTGAACAGCTGCCGTCGATGCCGGAGGACTTCATCCCGAACAAGAAGGTTGTCCGTCTGATGGACAACAAGCGCGAGATGTTCGAGTCTGGCGAAGGCTTCGATTGGGCAACCGCCGAGGCGATGGCCTTTGGCTCGCTGCTGATGGAAGGCGCGCCGATCCGGTTCTCGGGTCAGGATGTGCGGCGCGGAACGTTCACGCAGCGTCACGCTGTGCTGACGGATCAGGAAAGCGAAGCGACGCACACGCCACTAACGACCCTGTCCGAAGATCAGGCACGGTTGGAAATCATCGATTCCCCGCTTTCCGAGTTGGGTGTTCTTGGCTTCGAGTACGGCTATTCATACACTGAGCCAAAGGCACTGACCCTGTGGGAAGCGCAGTTTGGCGATTTCTCAAACGGCGCGCAGATCATCATCGACCAGTTCATTTCTTCGGCTGAAGCCAAATGGCTGCGGATGTCCGGTTTGGTCATGCTGCTGCCCCATGGCTACGAAGGCCAAGGCCCAGAGCACTCCTCTGCGCGGCTGGAGCGATATTTGCAGATGTGTGGAGAAGACAACTGGCAGGTGGCGAATTGCACCACGCCAGCGAACTATTTCCACATCCTACGACGCCAACTGCGCCGGGATTTCCGGAAGCCGTTGGTGCTGATGACGCCAAAGTCACTGTTGCGCCACAAGCGCTGTGTTTCGTCTAAGGCGGCCTTCATGAACGGTTCGACCTTCCACCGGGTTCTGCTGGAAGATCGCTCGATGGACATGTCCGTGCGCAAGGACGCCAAGCGCGTGGTTCTGTGTACAGGCAAGGTTTACTACGACCTGCTCGAAGAACGCGAACAGCGCGGTTTGGACCACGTTCATCTGGTACGGGTCGAGCAGCTCTATCCTTTCCCAAGCATCGCGTTGGCGGAAGAAATGGAGAGCTTCAAGCACTGTGAGTTTGTCTGGTGCCAAGAAGAGCCGAAAAACATGGGCGCTTGGACCCACGTGGATCCGTACATCGAAGAAGTTTTGGAGCAGGTCGGCGCACCAGCAGGACGCGCAGGCTACGCAGGTCGCGCGGCTGCGGCCTCGCCAGCAACCGGTTCTGGCTCTTTGCACAAGAAACAACAGACAGCCTTGGTCGAAGCGGCTCTGGTTGGTCCTGTCAAGCGCCGCTAGTCGCGCACTACTACAGTAAAAGGAAAACAGCGAATGGCTGTAGAAATCGTCGTCCCAGTCTTGGGCGAATCTGTTACCGAAGCGACTGTCGCTCAATGGCTCAAGAAGCCGGGTGAGGCCGTGGCACAAGACGAGCCGCTGGTCGAACTGGAAACAGACAAGGTGACTCTCGAAGTTGGCGCACCGGCGAATGGTGTTGTTGCTTCGGTTTCAGCTGAAGAAGGCGCAACCGTCGAAGTCGGCGCGATCCTCGGTTTAATGGAAGAGGGCGCTGCACCCGCAGTCGCACCTGCTGCTGCTGCTGCCCCTGCCGCCGGCCCTGCGCCTGCTGCTTCTCCGTCACCTGCACCGGCACCCAAGCCTGCTGCTGCGCCGTCTGCTGGCGCGCGTGTGATGCCGTCTGACGCGCTGAAGGCTGCGAAGGCTGGTTCTTGGCCCGAGGGTCACGTTTCCGGTGCGGTTGCGACCAAGGCTTCAGGCCTTACGCCAACAGATCAATTGCCCCCTCGGCAGCCGGGCGGGGAAGAAGAAGTCGTTCGGATGTCCCGACTGCGCCAGACCATCGCGCGCCGCTTGAAAGAAGCGCAGGACACCGCCGCGATGCTAACGACCTTCAACGATGTTGATATGTCCGCTGTGATGAACCTGCGGAAATCGCATCAGGATGCGTTCGTTAAGAAGTACGGAATCAAGCTCGGTTTCATGTCGTTCTTCGCGAAGGCTTGCGTGGCCGCACTGCAGGAACTGCCAGCGGTTAACGCTGAGATCTACGGCACCGACATCATCTACAAGAACTACTACAACATCGGTGTCGCAGTTGGCACTGAGAATGGTTTGGTGGTTCCCGTGATTCGTGATGCCGATCAGATGGGTTTCGCAGATATCGAAAACAGCATCTCTGATTTTGGTAAGCGCGCCCGGGATGGGAAGCTGTCTATGGCGGAAATGTCGGGCGGAACGTTCACCATTTCCAACGGCGGCATCTACGGCTCCATGCTATCCACGCCGATCCTGAACCAGCCACAGAGCGCTATTCTGGGCATGCACAAAATCGAAGATCGCCCGATTGCGATGAATGGTGAAGTTGTTATTCGCCCGATGATGTACCTTGCGCTGTCCTACGATCACCGGATTGTCGATGGTCGAGAAGCGGTGACGTTCTTGGTCAAGGTGAAGGAAAACATCGAAGACCCGAGCCGCTTGCTGTTTGGCGTCTAAGACCCAAGCACCAGATCACGGAAATAGGAAAAGGGGGCCTCAAGCCCCCTTTTTTTTGTGCCTCTAATCGATCGCGCGCAAGGCGTTTTCCAAGTCGGTTTTCAAGTCGCCCACGTCTTCGAGGCCAACGCTCAGTCGGATTAGATTGTTGGAAATACCAACCTCCCACCGAGCCTCTTCGCTCAACACACGATGGGTGGTGGTGGCGGGGTGAGTGACGAGTGATTTGCTGTCGCCGAGGTTGTTCGAGATGCGGATGAGCCGCAGGGCATTCAGCGCCTTGAAAGCATTGGCCTTTCCTCCTGCTACTTGGAAAGCCACAAGCGTTCCACCGTTTCGCATTTGTCTGGAGGCGATCTCACGCTGAGGGTGGCTTCTGAGACCGGGGTAAGACACGCGATCAATGGCGCTGTGACCTTCCAAGTATTCAGCAATGTTTAAGGCATTTTCGGCCATCCGCGAAACCCGTAAATCCAATGTTTCCAATGCCTTGGCAAGCGTCCAAGCGTTGAATGGGCTGAGTGAAGGACCGGTGTGCCGGACAAAATTTTGCAGATGATCGTTGTAGAATTGCTCGGAGCAACAAATCGCGCCGCCCATGCAACGGCCCTGTCCGTCGATGTGCTTCGTCGCTGAGTAGGTGATGACATCCGCGCCAAGGGGGGCAGCACGCTGGACCACGGGAGAGGCAAAGGCGTTATCGACCACAAAGGTGATGCCGGCGGCCTCGGCGATCTGTCCCACTGCTGCGATATCCACCAAGGCCAGTGTCGGATTGGCCGGCGTTTCGCAGAAAAATACCTTGGTGTGCGTGGTGATTGCCGCTTCCCATGCGGCGAGGTCGGTACCGTCAACGAGGGTGTAGGTGATGCCATAGCGTGGGAGCAGGGTGGTGATGACTTGCAGGCACGAGCCAAACAGCGCTTTTGATGCCACCAGATGATCGCCTGCCTGCAATCGGCATGCGAGCGCGGCGTGCATCGCCGCCATCCCGCTGGATACGGCCACACAGCGCTCTGTGCCCTCCAAGGCGGCAAGGCGCTGTTCGAACAGGCTGACCGTTGGGTTGCCATAGCGGGAATAAATGTAGCCGTCGTCCTCGCCCTTGAACCGCGCTTCGGCCTGTTCTGCGCTGTCGTAGACATAGCCGGATGTCAGGTAGAGGGCTTCGGCGGTTTCACCGAAACTGGAACGTTCCATCCCATTATGGATCAGTTGGGACTGAACCGACCATTCCGGCGTCTGATCGTCTGAATTTGGAATATGCAGCATGGCTTCTAACACTGAGCGTTACGGTTGTGTGTGAGTGTGA
The DNA here is from genome assembly GCA_965661545.1 of Alphaproteobacteria bacterium. GTDB lineage: Bacteria > Pseudomonadota > Alphaproteobacteria > UBA7985 > UBA7985 > UBA7985. The sequence goes on from CBFIEF010000035.1 coordinate 19,615, forward strand.
TGCAGCTCTCGGTGAGATTTTCCCAATAAAATCCGTATTTTATACCAAGATTTTGAAAATGTCGGAAAGGGAAGTATAAAGTCTCGAAATTCAGCACTTGAGAAGAACAAATATGCAGTTCGATGACACGGATAGAAAAATCCTCCGCTTGATTCAGGTCGATGCGACGCTTCCATTGGAAGAAATCGCCCGGCAAATCGGCTCCACCAAGTCTCCGGTGTGGAACCGGATCAAGAAGCTGAAAGCGGCGGGTGTTATCGACCGCGAGGTTGCCATTCTCAATGGCGACAGCATCGGGCTGACCGAGACGTTCTTCATCGCTATTCGGACGGATCAGCACACGAGTGATTGGCTGGGCCGATTTACGGAGATCGTGAATGAAATGCCAGAGATCTTAGAATGTCATCGTTTGGCGGGTGATGTTGATTACATCATGAAGATCCGCGTCGCGAGTACCCGCGATTACGATCTGTTCTATAAGCGGTTTATTGGTCGAATTAACCTGTTCAACGTGACATCCAGCTTGTCGATGGAAGTTATCAAGGAAACCACGGCGCTCAAGGTCTGATTGCCTTGACGCGCCGTGGGTGTATTGCGGTTCTTAGCCCCCAGCAGCGGGGTTGAAGAAGATAAAGGTAACCAGCACAAACAGCGGCATCAGGATACCCACGGACCACGCCATGTAGCCAAAGAACGATGGCATCTTGATCCCGCGATCTTCAGCGATGGAACGTACCATGAAGTTCGGTGCGTTACCGATGTACGTGACCGCGCCCATGAACACAGCACCGGCGGAAATCGCCAGCAGCGTCTGACTGAGCTCGCCCATTAACACTTCAGGATCGCCGCCCGCGGTGTTGAAGAACACCAGATAGGTCGGCGCGTTATCGAGGAAGCTGGACAGGATGCCGGTGGCCCAGAAGTAGGCTGCGTTAAACGGAGCACCGTCAGACTGTGTTACTCCATCAATGACCCATCCGAGCGCGCCGTCTGAGCCTGCGCGCAGGATTGCCAACGCCGGGATGATGGTCATGAAGATACCGGCGAACAAGGTCGCGACTTCGATGATGGGGAACCACGTAAAGCCGTTCAGTCGGCGGCTTTCGTTGACTGTGAGCAGTAGCGACAAGCCCGCAAGCCCCACCAGCCCGAAATCACGGATCAAGTTGGCGAGTTTGATGTCCACGTCATAGATCATGAAGTGTGCTGATGTTCCAAAGGGAGCCGGCAAATCGGCGGCAAAACCCGAATAGAGCACGAAGGCGACGATGCCGGCGAGCAACAGCAGATTTACGCTGCCCTCCAGCCCAAGCTTTTCGCCTTCTTTGCCGGTTTCGATGTTGTTCATCGGAACGGTTTCGTCTTCGCGGCGGCTGAGAACCGTATCAACCACGAAGTACAGAACCAACAGGATGACGGAGAGCATCAGCATCGGCAGGAACATCGCCTGTGTCGGCCAGAAAAAGCTTACGCCCTTTAGGAAACCCAGGAAGAGTGGCGGATCACCAAGCGGCGACAGCGAGCCACCGATGTTGGCGACCAAAAAGATGAAGAAGACGATGGTGTGAACGCGGTGTTTCCGGTGGTCATTGGCCCGGCACAGGGGACGGATGAGCAGCATGGCCGCGCCCGTGGTGCCCATGAACGACGCCAAAATGGTGCCGATGGCGAGAATACCGGTGTTCAGGACAGGCGTACCGACTAGCGAACCCTTGATCCGCACGCCGCCAGAAACGGTAAACAGTGCGAAGAGCAGGATGATAAACGGCAGGTACTCATGCATGAACGTTTCCCACGCTAGGAACGTCGTCGTTTGGAAGCCGTAAATCAGCAGGCAGGGCACAAGAAAACATAGCGCCCAGAACGCACTGATCTTGCCAAAGTGGTGGTGCCACAAGCGCGGAATAAACAGCGGCATCAACGCAATCGACAGCAACATGCCGGCAAAGGGCAGCACCCAAAGCAGGTTCAGATCGGTACCAGGGAGGTGATAGCCACCATGCCCAGCTTCGGCGCCATAGGCGGTTCCGGCGGTTCCCAGTCCCGCGACCAAGAAGAGTGCAAGCATGCCAAGCAGACGGTTCAGCGGGGCGATATAGCCGGTCATAGATTTTCCTGAAGATCCAGTGAAGATGTAAAAGAGGAGTTAGGACGTGGACGATGATGATTCAACCGGTGTCCAGCTACCATTTTGGTGAATTTCGACGCCAGAGAAGTTGATTTTGTAACCCATCGTCTCGGATCCTTTGATCCAGTACCCGAGATAGAATTTTGGCAGGTGTAGCAGTTTCAGATGCTCAACGGTGTCGAGAATGCAGAATGTGCCCAGCGAGCGCCGGGCTTCTTCGGGGCAAAAGAAGGAATAGACCGCGGACAGGCCGTCTTCCATCGCGTCAAACAGCATGCAGGCCTTGAGCGCCCCCGCGGCATCGCGCCATTCCAGCAGGCCGGATTCAACCGTGGACTGATCGATCATCATGCGCAGGTCGTCAGGGGTCATCAGCGCCATTTCTGAGACGCCATGACGGGCACGGATGTAGCGGTCAAACAGTTCCCAATGCTCAGTCGTGCACTCATTAACCCGGACCGAGCGCACTAAGTCGCTGTTGCGGTTGATGATCTTGCGGTGTGTCCGCGATGGGCTGTGGGAGGCAATGTCGATGCGCGCTGACATACAAGCCTTACAGGATGGGCAGGCGGGACGGTAGGCGATCTCGTGGCTACGGCGAAAGCCGGACCAACTTAACGCGTCAAAAGCTTCATCATCGCCATGATCCAAAGCCGTTATCAGCTTCCGCTCCGTGCGGTTCGGCAAATACGGGCAGGGTGCTGGAGCGGTCATATAAAACACCCGCTCAATCTGCGACCAGTCATGGCGAAGGAATGTTTGGTTTTCATTCGACATCCACTCATCAGTGGCGGTTTGATTGAGTGAGGTCAAGGCTGGGCTGATATTAGCACGTTCAATTGCCAAGCTTATCAGGGACCACTACAACAAAAGAACGTGAATTGGCGTCTGATAGGCGTCAGAACCGTTTTTGCTGATTCATCCAGGGGAGGACGTCCGGAATCATGGGCGCTGACAAAAAGATCGATAAATCGAAACTGCCAAGTCGTCATACCACCGTAGGGCCAGAGCGTGCGCCGCACCGCTCTTACTTGCACGCGATGGGTTTGGGCGACGATGAAATTGCACAGCCGCTCATCGGCGTTGCGACCACGTGGAACGAAGCTGCGCCATGTAACATTTCATTGTCGCGTCAGGCGCAAGTGGTGAAGCGCGGCGTCGAGCACGCACACGGCACACCACGCGAGTTTACCACCATCACCGTGACCGACGGCATCGCCATGGGTCACGAAGGCATGAAGTCTTCGCTGGTTTCCCGTGAAGTGATTGCTGACTCCGTTGAGCTAACCATGCGCGGTCACTGCTACGACGGTCTGGTTGGTTTGGCCGGCTGTGACAAGTCGCTGCCCGGTATGATGATGGCGATGGTTCGTCTGAACGTACCGTCCGTCTTCTTGTACGGCGGTTCAATCCTTCCCGGCACGTTCAAGGGCCGCGATGTAACGGTTCAGGACTTGTTTGAGGCGGTTGGCCAGCATGCTGTTGGTGAGATGTCTGACGAAGACTTGCACTTGCTTGAGTGCATGGCCTGTCCGTCGGCGGGTTCCTGTGGCGCACAATTCACGGCGAATACCATGGCCTGTGTTTCTGAAGCCATCGGTCTGGCTCTGCCACATTCCGCTGGCGCACCAGCCCCTTACGAGATCCGCGATACCTTTGCCCACAAGTCGGGTGAAGCGGTGATGTCACTGATCGAGATGAACCTGCGTCCACGCGATATCGTTACCCGCAAGTCGCTGGAAAACGCGGCGCGCGTTGTTGCGGCGACGGGTGGCTCGACCAACGCTGGTCTGCACCTGCCTGCAATCGCGCACGAGTGCGGTATCGACTTCGACTTGCACGACGTTTGCGACATCTTCCGCGATACACCGTACATCGCCGACCTCAAGCCGGGCGGTAAGTACGTTGCGAAGGATCTGTTCGAGATTGGCGGCGTGCCAATTGTGATTAAGGCGCTGATCGAAGGCGGCTACATTCACACCGATTGCATCACTGCAACGGGTAAATCCATCGGCGAAAACCACGAGAAAGTAGCCTTCCCTGAGGGCAACAAGGTGGTTTACCCCGTCTCCAACGCCATCACGCCAACCGGCGGTGTCGTTGGTCTGCGTGGCAATCTGGCTCCAGAAGGCGCGATTGTGAAGGTTGCGGGTATGGCGGTCCAGAGCTTCAGCGGTCCAGCGCGCGTCTTCGAGTGCGAAGAAGACTGCTTCGCCGCGGTTCAGAAGGGCGACTATCAGGACGGTGAAGTTCTGGTTATCCGCAACGAAGGGCCAAAGGGTGGTCCGGGCATGCGCGAGATGCTTTCCACGACAGCAGCGATCTACGGCCAAGGCCGGGGCGACAAGGTGGCATTGATCACCGATGGTCGTTTCTCTGGCGCGACCCGCGGTTTCTGTGTCGGTCACGTTGGTCCAGAAGCCGCTGTTGGTGGGCCGATTGGCTTGCTGCAGAACGGTGATCTGATCTCAATCGACGCGGTTTCTGGTTCGATGACCGTTGACCTTTCGGATGAGGAAATGGAGCGTCGCCGGGGCGAGTGGAAGCCACGCACACACAACTATAACTCCGGCGCGATCTGGCGGTATGCTCAAACAGTCGGTTCGGCTGAGAAGGGCGCGGTCTGTCACCCCGGTGGCAAAGGCGAAACGCACGTTTACGCTGACATTTAACAACACGAGAGACGAGCAGGGCCGGCGAGTACCGTTCTGGCCCTGCTCAATCATTTATGAAACAGATTCTGAAATCCCTGTTCGGTTCTAAGCGTCAACAGGGTTCTGAAATGGGCGCTGTCTTTGCCGACATCGCCACAACGATCCGTGACGAGGACGAGCCTTTTACCGAAGGTGAAGAGGCGGACGCGGACGACGTCGAAACGTACGCTCCCTTTATGCTCGAAACCACCGAGACAGAAGACGGCACACTGTCTTATCGCATCACCTCGGGCCCGGAAATGCTGGAAAGCGACGGATACTTGCAGTCGCGTGATGGCCGAGGCGGGGGAACGTCGTGGACTGAATTGGTGCGTGGGGCTTTGCATCTGTCCGGTCAGGCTGAAGTGCTCAACGATTTGTGCTTCATGTCAACGGACGAGCAACTGGTCGCCGAAACCCTCAATGCCGCTGACGCCGGGGCTGTTGCTGCTGTGGCCCAGGCCATGCACTGGGACCGCGCGATGATGGATGCGGCGCTCGATTGGGCGCAGAAGCAGGGGTTCTGGGTCTAAGCCCGAAAACCCCTGCCTTTCTCTGGCGGCTTTTAGAGGCCAGCAATCAGGCTGTTCGGATCCGCCTTTAACCGATCATACATCCGTCCGGCACGCTGCTCGATCGCCTCGCAGGCGTCGAGGACGAGATCTTCGCGGAACCGCTTGCCGATGATCTGTACGGAGACGGGCATCCCGTCGGCGAAGTGCGATCCAATGTTTCCAGCCGGTAGGCCCAAGAAATTCATCGAGTAGACGTAGACTGCTGACCCAATCAGATCGAGCATGCCATCGAGGTCTTCAGCATCGCGGTTCCAAGGCTGCGTGGTGACTGGCATGAACGGCGTCAGGACCAGCGGGTATTTCTCCAAAAACAGCAAATAGTCACGCACGTGCTTGGACCGGCGCGCCAAGCCCTGCATTAGCTCATCGCCCTGATAGATGGTGAAATAGTCGAAATAGCTGTCGAAGATCCGGTTGACCGTGTCGCTGCCATACTCGCGCACGGCGGGGGTCAGGTGGGCCAGCAGATCGCCAAAGAAGCAGCCCTCTGCATCTTTGATCATCTCATCAAAGTTTGGCAATTCGACTTCTTCAAGCACGTAGCCCGCGTCTTTGAGCGCATCAATGGCGGCATCAAGCGCGGCTGCGGTCTCAGTGGACATACCCCGGCGCGGCATGTAGCGCGTGAAGCCCACTTTCTTGGGCCCATCGATTGCGGGTCCGTCAAAGGCGACCGGCGCCATCCACGGATCATGCGGGTTGTATTGGGTGAGCGCGCGCATCCCCAAGCGGACATCTTCAACATCGCGCGTGATAACACCCTGAACCGACATCAGCTGCGCCAAGATTGAGCGCTCAGCAGGTGCAGAGGGGTTATAAGCGGGCGTGCGACCCAGACCGGGTTTGACGGTTGCCGCGCCCACCGCCGCGGCGGGGTAGCGAACGGAACCTGCGATATCGTTACCGTGCGCAATGGCACCCATGCCGCCCATCACAGCAGACGACGCGCCGCCCGATGAACCACCCGACGTGGACCAGTCGTTCCACGGGTTAAAGGTCCGCCCGTGTAGATCGTTCACTGTGGTTGCTCGCATAGAGAACTCGGGCGTGTTGGTTCGGCCAATGATAACCGCGCCAGCAGCCTCAAGATTCTGCACCACAGGCGCATCGCCTGGTGACATCAAGTCCTTGAACGCGACGACACCGTTGGTGTTTGCCCAGCCCTTTTGGTCGATGTTGACCTTGACCGTCACCGGAACGCCATGCATCTCGCCACGCCCGTCTTTCTGCGCATCCAGCGCTTTAGCACGTTCCAGCGCTGGTTCGCTGAGGTCTTGCACCACGGCGTTCAGCGTGGGGTTTGTCACGTGCATCCGGTCGATACTGGCTTGCGCCGCATCAACACAGGAAATGTCGCCCTTGCGGATCAGTGCGGCAGTTTCAGTTCCAGAAAGTTCCCAAAGTTCAGTCACGGTATCGGCCTCCCACCTTCATTACAGGTGCCAGCAAATCACAGAAACAGTTGGGAGTCTTGGGGCTTCGCGCGGGGCTTGTGGCTTTGGTTAGGAAAATTCTGCCCAAACCGGTGTGTGGTCTGAGGCTTTTTCCTTAGGCCGTGGTGTGCGGTCGATGCCTGCGCCCACCAATCGGTCAGCGGCCTGCGGAGAGGCAAGGATGAAATCGATGCGCCAGCCGTGGTCTTTGTCGTAAGCGCCGCGTTGGTAGTCCCAGTAGGAGAACTGGCCGGGCCGCTCGTCGAACACACGAAAGGTATCGGTCAGGCCCATATTAAGCAGCGTATAGAGCCGATCTTTGCTCTCTGGTCGACCGAGGGCATCGTCTTTCATTGCCGTAGGGCTGCAGACATCGGCATCGGTTGGAATGACGTTGTAGTCCCCGCACAGCACAAACGGCTGTTCCGTCGCCAGCAATTCGCCTGCGTGGCGGATCAGACGATCCATCCAGCTGAGCTTGTAGTCAAACTTCGGCCCCGGCACGGGGTTACCGTTCGGCAGGTAAAGGCCACCAACAATGAAGCCTTCGCTGGTTTCGACTTCGATATAGCGAGCGTGATCGTCTTCCTCGTCGCCGGGCAAGGCGCGCAGGCGGGTCACTACCGGCTCCCGCGACAGGATCGCAACGCCGTTGTAGCTCTTCTGGCCCACGATGGTGGCGTGATAGCCCGCAGCTTCGAGGTCAGCGAAAGGGAAGGTCTCATCCTGCGCTTTGATTTCCTGCAAGCACACGATATCGGGCTTGAACGCATCGAGCCACTCGGTGACGTTCGCGAGCCGGGCACGGACGGAATTTACGTTAAAGCTGGCAACCTTCACGCGATCAGAACACGCTGAAAGATGTGCCACAGCCACAGGAGGCGGTGGCGTTTGGATTGTTGATCTTGAACGCCGCGCCGATGAGCTCGTCAACAAAATCAACTTCCGCCCCTTCCATGAACTCCATGGAGGTTTCGTCGACCAGCAGCTTTACGCCATCGGTCTCGAAGATGCTGTCGTCCGTTTTGACGGCTTCATCGAAGTCGATTTTGTACTGAAAACCCGAGCACCCACCACCCAGCACGGACACGCGCAAATGCAGGGCGTCGTTACCCTCCATCACACGCAACGTTTTGACGCGAGCGGCGGCAGAGGCGGTGAGGATGACAGTCGAGCTGTCTTCTGGTCTATCCAAAGGCATAGATTGAGAGTAGGGAGTGCCTGCGCATCCTTCAAGAGAGAACTCCACCGATTGGGGTCAAAATGTCATGTCCACCCTCGCTTCTTACGCCATAAACCCTACAAAGACCCGTGGACGGGCACATTTAGAGCCGGGAAGTGACGGCGGAGAGCGATTGCCGCACAAGCGCGACCGCGACCGAATCATTCACAGCCGAGCGTTTCGCAAGCTGCTTTACAAAACCCAAGTCTTTGTCAGCGATGAAAACGACACGCTGCGAACCCGCCTGACGCACTCGATGGAAGTCGCGCAAATCACCCGTGATATGTGCCGAGCGCTTTCGCTGAACGAAGACCTGGGCGAAACCGTTGCGCTGGCTCACGATCTGGGCCACAGCCCCTTTGGCCATGCGGGCGAAGATGCGCTGTCGGATTGCTTGCATCAACGGGGCTTGCCGTCGTTCAATCACAACCTGCATACGGCCAAGATCGTTACGGTGCTTGAGCGTCGCTATGCCGCTTATGACGGACTGAACCTGTGTTGGGAAACGCTGGAGGGCATCGCCAAGCACAATGGCCCGGTTCACGGTGATTTGGCCGCAGATATGGAACGCCTGTTTGCTGGCTTTGATCTTGAGCTGCATACCCACGCCTCAGCCGAGGCACAGGTTGCCGCGCTGTCGGATGATATCGCCTACAACACGCATGACGTTGACGACGGCTTGCGCGCCGGTTTGCTGGACTTTGCCGCGTTGGCCGATGTTGCGTTGCCCGCTCGGGCGCTTCGGGACATTGACGCGAAATTTCCGGGCCTGCCTGCAGACAAGCGCGCTTTTGAAGTCGCACGGCGGATGATTTCCGAGCTGATCGGTGACGTGCTGTCGAACAGCCGGGGTTTGCTGGCTGCGTTCGCGGGCCGGGGACCGGAAGACATTCGCGCGCATGAGACGCACGTTATCGCGTTCTCTCCGGGGATGTACGAAGACCTGCAGGAACTGCGCGCCTTTCTGTTTACCAATCTCTATCGCCACCCACAGGTGAATCGCCGCCGTCATAAGACGACAAAGATCATTCGCGACCTCTTCGACCTTTACGACGCTCGCCCTGATCTGTTGTTGAGCGAGAAGGGTATGGCAGAGGCGATGGATGACCCTGTTGTCCGGGCTGGCATCGTCACCGACACTATTGCATCCATGACTGATAAATCGGCAATCGAAGAGCATCGGCGCCAGTTCGATCTCTATGCCATCGACTGACCCCCACCAAAGGCCACGCTTTCCATGAATCTGTTTGCCAACCTCGAAATCCGGTTGAAAGCCCACCTCGCTTCTATGGTCGCCGATGGCCGCTT
>CBFIEF010000036.1:0-26931 GCA_965661545.1 Alphaproteobacteria bacterium
CTTGGTTGCGGACGCGGCGAGCCTTTCCGCCAATGAACCTCCAACCCCCGTTTTGGACGCGCCTGCAGGCGCAATGCCAAAGGCTGGCTCAGAGATTGAGCGGGTGGTTCTGGATATGGAGCGGGCAGCTCGGCAGGCGAGTGAACGGGTGAGCACCTACAAGCCGCGGGCCCTAGCGCATCCGCCCCAGCCCGGTGAACGATCCCTCCCGATGGCTCCGCGCACTGAACCCAACAGCGACCACCGCGAAGAGCCCGTCGTCATCGAAGTTTATCGCGCACCCCGCGTAGAAGTTTACAAGCGGCGCCCCTCGGGCTCCTTTGAAAGGGACTAGATTGATGCTCGAACACGCACCAAAAGCACCCCAGATTCGGGGCCTTTTCATCAACGGGCAATGGCGAGACACCGCCAATCATTTCGACGATCTCAATCCGTCCGACGGGTCGGTCTGGGCAAGCGTTCCTGACGCTGGATCGAAAGAAACGGCTGAAGCCATTCATGCAGCACAGGCTGCCTTGGCTGATTGGGCCGCCTTACCATTTCAAGAACGCGCACACTTTATGCTGAAGATTGCCGACGTGTGGGAGCAGCGGATGGCCGACTACGTCGCCGCCGCGCAGCACGAAGGCGGCGGATGGTTCGGCAAGGGCATGTTCGAAGCCGGATACGTCCCAGAAGTCTTCCGCGCCGCCGCCGGTCTTTGCTACAGCGCAATCGGCGAGGTTTTGCCCTCAGAACACGGCAAGTTCTCGACCGCCGTTCGCGTTCCCATTGGCGTTGTGGGCGTGATTTCGCCGTGGAACATGCCGGGCATCCTGACGGCACGCGGCTTTGCCTTTCCCATGGCAGCAGGCAACACCATCGTGCTCAAACCCTCAGAAGACACGCCTTACGCAGGTGGTCTCCACTTCGCGGAAGTGGTCAAAGAAGCCGGTGTTCCAGATGGCGTTTTCAACGTTGTAACCTGCAGCCGCAACCGCGTCGCTGAAGTCGGTGATGAGTTGATCGATAACCCGTTGGTTAAGGGAATTTCCTTTACTGGCTCGACACCCGTAGGGCGGCGGATCGCTGCGAAGTGTGGAGCGCATCTGAAGAAATGTTGCGTTGAACTGGGTGGCAAAGACAGCCTGATCGTCCTCGAAGACGCCGACATGGAGCGCGCCACCAGCTCTGCAAGCTTTGGCGCCTTCATGCATCAGGGCCAAATCTGTATGAGCGTTGAAAAGGTCTTGGTGCATGAAAAGATCTACGCCGACTTCTTGCGCCAGTTCGTTGAGCGCGCAGCGAAGCTGAAAACCGGCAATGTCGCGGACAAGGCGAACGTCATTGGCCCGCTGGTCAATGATCGACAGGTAGCGCGGGTAAAGGCTCAAATCGAAGACGCCTTGGCCAAGGGCGCTAAACTCGCTTTGGGTGGCGGGGTTCAAGGACGCTTCGTTGAGCCAACTATTCTGACCCACGTGACCCCGGATATGGATGTTTGGCGACACGAGACCTTTGGCCCCGTGGCCGTGGTTGCACCGTTCAAGACCGACCATGAAGCCATCGCGCTAAACAACGACACCGAATACGGTCTGTCGTCTGGGATCATCAGCGCCGATGAAAACCGAGCCCTGGCCATGTCTCGACAATTGGAAACGGGCATGTGTCACATCAACTGTTCGTCGATCAACGACGAGCCGCATGTTCCCTTTGGTGGAACCAAAGCCAGTGGCTTGGGTCGGCATGGAGGACGCTGGTCGCTTGAGACGTTTACCGAAACCCGTTGGATCACGCTGGATCGGGGCAGTCGTCCCTATCCACCAGTGTTCTAGGAGAAACGCGAAATGGTGAAAGATCTCCTCGCAGGCAAAAAGATTGTCGTAACCGGCTCTTCATCAGGGATTGGACTGGAAACAGCGCGCGTGCTCACCGAGCAGGGCGCGACGGTCTTAGGCGTCGACATGAACAAGAACTTTGAGCACGTCGAAGAATTCTACAGGGCGGACCTGAGCGATGGTCGCACGATTGACGCTCTGGTTGACGTTTTGCCGTCGGGGATAGACGGGCTGGTCAATAACGCTGGCTTGCCGCCAACGCGACCTGCGCGGCAGTTGCTGGCGGTTAATCTGATTGGCCTAAAGCGGCTGACCTATGGCTTGGTACCGAAGCTGAATTCCGGCGCAAGCATCGTCAATCTGACATCGCTTGCGGGTTTTGGCTGGCCGGATTCTGTTGACGCGATCAAGGCTTGTGCCGACATCGACTTTGATGACTTGGACGCCTTTATCGAGCGGTGGAACGTCACCAGCGAAGGCGGACGATCTTACTTCTTTTCAAAAGAAGCACTGATCGCGTGGACTATGCAAAACCGATGGACGTGGCGTGATCGCGGCATTCGCATGAATTGCGTCAGCCCCGGTCCAGTGGATACGCCAATCTTGGGTGACTTCCTCGAAACACTGGGCGCGCGCGCAGAAGAGGATGCGCGCGTGATGGATCGCCCTGGTACAGCCACCGACATCGCACCCGTAATCGCCTTCCTGCTGTCCGACATGACGGCGTGGATCCGCGGTACAAACATTCCGACCGACGGTGGAATGTCCTCCAATATCCTGTGCGACATGCACAGCCTGTAACCCAACCTGGGACGACAAGAAAATGAGTATCATTGCTTGGATCATCATCGCAGCCGTAGTCATCGTTGTCGCGATTGCTTTGATTGGATGGTTTTACGTTCGTGCAACTAACGAAGTGAGCCTCGTGAGAACAGGGATCGGCGGACGCAAAGTCGCTGTGGCCGGTGGCATCATCGCCATCCCGTATTTCCATGAAATCGCAAAAGTGAACATGCAGACTCTGCAGCTGGATGTAACGCGCAATGGCGAAAGCGCGCTGATCACCAAGGATCGATTGCGAGTGGACGTGACAGCAGAGTTCTATGCTTCCGTCAAATCAGACTCCGCTTCAATCGCCCGCGCCGCGCAGACGCTTGGCAATCGGACGTTTAACCGAGACGAGCTGCGCGCGCTGATCGAAGGGATGATGGTAGACGCACTGCGGTCCTCAGCGGCTCAGATGACGATGGACGAATTACACGAGGGGCGAACCGCATTCGTGCAGCAGGTCAAAGGCTTACTGAAGGAAGTTCTCGGAAATTACGGCTTGCAGCTGAACAACGTCTCACTGACCGACCTAGACCAAACCCAATTCTCTAAGCTGGACGAAGACAACGCTTTCAACGCTGTCGGCATGCGTAAACTGGCTGAAGTAATCGCGAAGTCAAAGAAGGAACGGGCTGAGATTGCAAGTGAAAGCGCTGTTTCCGTGCGCCGGACGGAGATGGAAGCGGCACGGAAGCGGTTGGAGATTGAGCTTGAACAGCGCCGCGCTGAAATCGCGCAGCAGCAGGAGATTGAAACCCTGTCTGCAGACCAAATCGCCGAGGTTGCCCGCAAGAAAGCAGAGAGCGAGCGGGAAGCCTCACAGGCGCGAATTGCCATGGAACGGGCCATTCAAACAGCTGAAATTGCCCGTGAAGAGGCCCTGTATTTGGCTGAACAGGACCGACAAATCCGCATCAACTCCAAGGCGCAAGAAGAAAGCCGGGCGCAAATCGAGGCGGACACCGTTCGGGTCGACGCCATCAAGTCCACCGAAGCGGTTGAAACCGCACGGGCCAAAGCCGAGGCAGAACGCCGAGCCGCCCTTAACCTGATTTCCGCTGAAGGGTCAGCAAAGGCCAAAGCCGCCGCAGATCAACTTTCGGCGCAAGCCGACCTGCAGGTGGCCAAGAGTCGCGCGGCGAGAGTTCGTGAGGATGCAGAAGCACAGAAGTTCCATTTGCTCGCAGAAGCAGAAGCAACCCGCGCTCAGCTTGAGGCCGAAAACTCCCGCTCAAATGCCTTGATCGCGATGGAGCTGGAAAAAGCTCGCCTAGAGGCGATGCCAAAGATCGTAGCTGAGATGGTCAAACCCGCTGAAAAAATCAGCGCCATCCACGTCAATCACATGACGGGCTTTGGCGGTGGCATTCGGGAAAGCGGCGACCGAGCGGAGAAAACCGTGATGGGTCACACAATGGATTCAATCATGGAAATGGCGGTTCAAATGCCCGTTTTGCGAAAGATTGGAGATCAGTTGGGCGTGGACTTTGACCAGTCCCTGAACCCCAAAAAGTCTGACGAGGACAGCTGACAACAAATCGCGTGAGGCGATAACCACGCGCCTCACCGGGAGCGACCTTAGGCCGCTTCCCGCTTTGGCCCGCGTTTGCGTTTGCCCCGTGGGGGGCGATTGTTGGAAGACGGCTTGGAAGCTCCTGCTTTGCTTGCAGAAGGCTTGCTTGCAGAAGATTTGCCTGCGGAAGACTTGCCTGCGGCGGGCTTGGTCGTCTGTCTTGGCTTTTTGCGCCGAGCTTCGGTTCTCGCTGCCGCTGCGTTCTTTGTGGCTTCTTTAGCCGCTGACTTCGCCCTTTTGGCGGTCTCGTCACTCCATGGCGTGCCGCCTACGACTTCGATGCCGATCGAAAGAACCTTTTCGATCGCTCTGAGCTCCGACATCTCCTCCGCTGAGCAAAACGCAATCGCATTGCCTTTGCGTCCCGCCCGTGCCGTCCGCCCGATCCGGTGGACATAGTTCTCCGGCACGTTGGGCAGGTCGTAGTTGTAGACCTGCTCGATGTCCGGAATATCGATACCCCGCGCAGCAACGTCCGTCGCAACGAGGATCTCAACGGAACCATCGCGGAAGTTGGCAATAGCCCGATCGCGCTGACCCTGGCTTTTGTTGCCGTGGATCGATGCGGCATTAAAGCCGGTTTGCTCGAGCTGCTTCATCAAACGCTCTGCACCATGCTTTGTCCGTGCAAAGACCAGCGACCGGCCAGTCTTGTTCTTGTTCAGCAGGCTGATCAGCAGGTTTTTCTTGTCGTCTTTAGTGACGAAGTGAACCGCGTGGCTGACTTTATCAGCAACCTTGCCCGGCTGGGAAACTTCCACCCGGACGGGGTTTGTCAGGTACCCACTGGCCAAGTCCGCAATTGCCTTGGGCATAGTCGCCGAAAACATCATCGTTTGGCGGTCTTTGCCCAGCGCGCCGGCAATGCGGCGCAGGGCATGAGCAAACCCGATATCCAGCATCTGATCAGCTTCGTCCAAGACGAGGAACTTAGTCTTGTCCAAGCTAACCGCATCCCGATCGAGCAGATCGATCAACCGGCCCGGTGTTGCGACGAGAACGTCGGTGCCGCGTGAAAGCTGCTGCTGCTGCACGTTGATGGACTTGCCGCCAACAACCAAACGGATCCGCAGATCCGATGTGATGCCTTGCAGTGTCTCAACGATTTGGTTCGCAAGTTCGCGGGTCGGGCTGAGGATCAGGCCGCGCACACCAAAGGCGCCAACCCGCTCGTTTTGCTTTGACAGAGCCACGACCAAAGGAATGCTAAAAGCTGCTGTTTTGCCGGTTCCCGTCTGCGCGATCCCCAGCACGTCGCGCTGTTCAAGCGCGTGCGGGATTGCTTTCTCTTGGATGGGAGTTGGCGTCGTTAAGCCCAGACTCTCAAGTCTAGTGACGAGTTTTGTGCTTAATCCAAGCTCGGTAAAATTCATGTATTTCCTAAAACAGACCAGCAGCCTTACGTTCCGACAATCGCGCTTGCGACAACTCGGGGTCACTGCGTGTGTGTGGTCTTCAATATAATCAACGCGCGAAAGACAAGCTCAACAGCAGCAGTAACCAATGCTGCTTACCCGGCCCAAGTACGGGGGCCAAGTACGGGGGCCAAGTGACTGAGCAGGACGCTCGACGCCTTCTATACACCGATTGCCAATCTTGGGCATAAGGGCTTTTTGGGGATCAGCTTAGACGTAAGGCAGAGGTGAGCGCGCCAAAGGCTAGCTTTGTGCGTTGAGGTCAGCTTCCCCCTGAGAAACAAGGCACTCCCCGGCGTTGGTTTAGAAAAAGATCCCTGTGGGCGTCTGTACCCGCAACAGAACCGCGAACAGCAGGTAGATAACCCCGATAAAGGCTCCTGAAACCGCGATCCGCACCAGCGACGGGCCAACCTCGGCATTGTTTGCACTCTCAGCGGCAATGATGCCCTCGGGGTGCCCCTGTCCCAGACCTATTACGCTCGGGTGAGCCCGAAACAACCAAGGCACATTAAGTCGATACTGAGTTTGTCGCGGGTAATGAACGGGTCGTGAAAGGTTCAGCCTTGATTGCATCTCACTATTATGAGATTTTGGTTGCATTATTTTAGGTGTTTTCATTTTTTTGGATATTTTGACAATGGTTGGCCGTAATTTTCTTGCCACCGCTCGCAAGCGTCGTGAATGCCTGCGCGTAGGTTCCTCCTCTCTTGTTTTAGGGGCCGCTGGCTCTCTGGCTATGACCGGAAAGGCATCCGGTTTTGAAATGGTTGCCGATGGCAGGCGTTTCGTCCGGTTGGAAGAAGGCATGTTCGAGATCGAAACTGGCACCCAAGCCGCGCTCTTGACCATGGAAGGTGGCTCTATCGCCGTGCCAGCGGACCACTATGAAATCTTGGGTAATGATGTATATCTATCCAAGACATTCACCCAGAACGAGCTGGCTCAAGCCCTTAGCTCGACTTCACCCACTTTTTCGCTAACCCCAGCGTTCTGGATGGCAAATACGGGCGTCTCTGTTCCGCTGCTGGGCGTTGCAGGGGCATCTGCGTTCTACCTGCTACAGCCGGGCATTTTGCGTTTTGACAATGCCCCCACTGGCTTGGCGTACGAGAATGATACGCCCGTCACCTACACGCCAATGATCAATCGCAGGGACGGAGAAGGACTGACCTATTCCTTGACCGGCGACGGTGCAGATGACGCTTTGTTTGACATTGATGTCGCCTCTGGCCGTCTCAGCTTCATCGATGACCAGAGTTATGAGAGCCCTCAAGACCGGAACAGCGACAACATCTACAGTGTGGACGTGCAAACGTCAGACGGCTACCAAACCGCGACTCAAACGGTGAGCATCTCTTTGATCGATATCAACGAGGCACCCTCCTGGGTCTCTGCTGAGGCTGCTACGGCGCTTGAGAACGATGGTGCCACCAGCTACATCGCCCTTGGTTCTGATCCAGATACTAATGACAGCCTGTCCTATAGCCTGAGCGGTGACGGTCCGGATGATGACTTGTTCAGCGTCGACGAAAACACGGGCGTCTTGCGTTTTCGGGCAGCGCCGGATTTCGAAGCGCCGGGTGACAAAGACGGCAACAACGCTTTCGTGATCCAATTGGTTGTCTCTGACGGGCAAGAGACGGCAAAGCAGGACGTCACGATTGTCCTTTCCAACGTCAACGAGGCACCAAGGCTGACCTCCGGGGCGAGTGGCTCGATGGATGAAAACGGGACCACCACAACCTATCGCGCCGCTGCGACGGACGTGGATGCGGGCGATACTCAGACCTACTCCATCGTGGTCCAAGGGGCCGATGATAGCTTCTTCAATATAGATCCCACCACGGGAGTTGTGAGCTTAAATGGCGCGTTGGACTATGAAAACCCAAGCGATCAAAACGGCGACGGAGATTACGAGTTTTCCATCCAAGTAAAGGACGCCGCCGGTGCGGTTGATACGCTTGCTCTTTCCATGACGCTCGAAGACCTCAACGAAGTTCCCGTCTTTGAAAACGCTGGTCCCTTTAGCGTTCAGGAGAATGCAACAGCCGGTGCAGCTGTCGGGGATAGCAACGCCAGCGACGGGGACGCGGGGACGACCGACATGAATGTTACCTATTCCATAACCGGTGGCACCGGGCTTGGCCTGTTTGACATCAATGCAACGACAGGCGCGATAACGGTTAAAAAATAGCAGCACACTGGATTACGAAACAACAGCGTCTTACACGCTCGAAGTCACCGCAACAGACGCCACCAACACGGCTTTGAACACGGTTCAAACTTACACGATTGCGATTACAGATCAGAACGAAGCTCCTGCCTTTAGCAGCAGCAACACCCTGTCCATTGCCGAGGGGGCAACCTCGCCGACGCTGCAAGCAAACGTCGCGGACCCCGAAGGCGATGCTATCACGTGGTCCATTGTTGGCGGTGCTGACAAGGCGCTGTTTAGCATCAGCAGCTCGGGCGAAATCAACATCAACAGCGCTCAAGACTTCGAAACCCCAACTGATGGCAATGGCGACAATCAGCACCTCGTCACCGTTCGCGCTGATGACGGAAATGGCAACCAAACCGATCAGGACCTCTTGATTACCATCACCGACGTCAATGAAGCGCCTGTGTTCACCAGTGGTGGCTCGGCTCTGCAAAACGAAAACACCACCACAGCCGGCTACGTCGCCGCTGCCGCTGATGCCGAAGGCGCAACACTGATCTTTTCGATCGTTGGCACGGGCGCTGATGACGCATTGTTCAGCATCGACCCCACAACCGGCTCCCTGAGCTTTATCGTAGCACCCGACGCCGAGACCCCCGGCGACGCCAATGGCCAGAACGACTACGAGGTGAATTTGCAGGTCACTGACGGGGCGAACACTGACGAACAAGCCGTTACCATCAACATCAGCAACGTCAACGAACCCCCCACCTACACCAGCGGCAATAGCCACCAAGCCCTCGAAAACAGCCTCAGCACCAGCTACTTGGCAAGCGGCTCAGACCCGGAGGCGGGAAGTTTGTCATTCACGCTGGCAGGTACGGGAGAGGATGACATTTTGTTCACCATTGATCCCAACTCCGGTGCACTAAGCTTCCTTGCCTCACCCGATTTCGAGACACCGGGTAGCTTTGACAACGACAACATCTATGAGTTGGATATTGTCGTTTCGGATGGGATATTGACTGATACGGAAAGTGTTACGATCAGCGTTCTGAATGCCAATGAAGCCCCTACTCTCGCTGGCTCTACAACAACCAACATGATTGAAGAACAGCTCACCACCGGCTTTAGCGCGAGCGCGACCGATATAGACGCAGGCAACGGGTTAACCTACAGCCTTGCCACCAGTTCCGGCACCAACGACAACGCCCTGCTGCAGATTGCACCGGATACCGGCGCGGTCTCATTCCTCTCCAATCCAGACTTCGAAGCGCCGGGCTCTTACCTCAACTCCAACGTCTATACCGTGGATGTCGTCGTAACCGATAATGGCGGGGCTCAAGATGCACAAACCTATTTCATCAACGTTCAGGATGATGGGGTGTAGAGGTTGCCGACGATCAGCTTATTTAAACGCAGCGGACCAAGGCTGGACGTTAACCCCCCTTACAGTTTTGGTCGTATCGCTGAAGTTAAACAGGCACAGAACCGAAGCATCGCCGTCGTCCGTTCGCCGATTGAAGGCAATGACGTCGTCATCGACGTCCAGCAAATCGATCTGACCATTATTCACTAAGGCTGCTTGGTCTTTGCGCCATTCAAGATGGGCTTTATTGCGCTCAAACAGGCTTCCTTGCTTGCCTTGCTGTTCAAAGCCACCCTTGGCGATATGACGTTCATCCACGGGCAACCAGCTTTCAACATTGGTGTCGCCGCTGAAGCCTCCATTGGGTTGGTCACTTTTCCACGTCATGGGCGTGCGACAGGTGTCGCGGCCCTTGAAGGTCTCGCTGTAGCGTTGAATGCCCCACGGATCCTGCAGCTGGTCGCGTCTCAGTCGATCCGCGTCATCCAGCCCCAGCTCCTCCCCCTGATAAATGCAGGTGGAGCCAATAAGGCTGGTCGAAAGCTGGATCAGCATGTGCGCGAAGTCTTCGCGGGCGTCATCCGGCACATCGATTTTCAGCGCCATGCGGTCGTAAACCCGTGCCATGTCGTGGTTCGCCCAAGCGGTTGTGATCGAGTTGCTGTCGTTGAAGCTCTCGGCCAGCCCCGCAACGATGTCCCGCACTTCACCCACATTCGCACCGTCCCAGCGCAACAGGTCGAAGTTGTAAGTCGAATGCAGCCGCTCCTTGCCTTCGGTAAACGTCTTTGAAACCGAAACCGCATCTTCGCCATCGAGTTCGCCCATCAAAAAGCGATCGCCATATTCGTCCGCGAGCTTACGCAGATTTTCGGAGAGTTTCTGAATGCTCGGCTGGTTAAGCTGAGCGCTGTCTTGGCTCTGGTAGTCGAATTCCCGCTCTGGCCGTGCGCCGATTTCGCGCTTGCGGGGCTTGTTGTCAGTCCAATCGTTGTCGGCCTTGGCCGTGTGGATAGCGTCCAGCCGGAACCCATCAACGCCCTTGTCCAACCAAAAACGGCAGATGTCCATCAGCGCATCCATGACACTGGGGTTCGACAGATTCAGGTTTGGCTGCTCGCTGAGGAAATTGTGGAAGTAGTACTGCTGACGGTTTGTTTCCCATGTCCAAGTCCGCCCACCAAAGAAGCTCAGCCAGTTATTCGGTTCTGTGCCATCGTCCTTGGGGTCAAGCCAGTAGAACCAGTCTGCTTTCGGGTTCGTCCGATCCTTGCGGCTTTCGATGAACCACGGATGCTGGTCGGAACAGTGCGCGAGAACCATATCGATCATGATTTTCAGGCCCAGACTGTGTGCCTTTTCCAGCAGCTTGTCGAAATCCTTATTGGTGCCAAAAGCCGGATCAACTGCGCGATAGTCTGCAACGTCGTACCCAAAGTCCTTCATCGGGGAGACAAAGAATGGCGAGATCCACACCGCATCAACACCAAGGTCGGCAATGTACTCCAGCCGGCTCGTGATCCCAGGCATGTCGCCCACGCCGTCGCCATTGCTGTCAGCAAAGCTGCGCGGGTAAATCTGGTAGATGACGGCATTGTCCCACCAAGGATCAGACATGGTTGTTTCCTATCTTTTTTGAAAAGGGCAATGTTAAGGACGACAGCAGTCAGCCACCTTTGACCGATCCCGCCAGAAGGCCGCGCACGAAGTAGCGTTGCAGACTGAGGAAGACGATCAAGGGCACAATCATGGATATGACGGCGCTGGCGTTGAGTAGGTGGAGCTGGCTCTTGTAGGTGCCGAGCTGTGACTGGATGATCCGCGGCAGAACTCGGTTGGTTTCACCATCTGGACCGAGGTAGAGCGCGACAAGAAGATCGTTCCAAACCCAGAGGAACTGGAAAATACCAAAACTGGCCAGCGCCGGTACGCTCAGCGGCACAATGATCTTCATGAAAGTCTGCAGGTGCGACGCCCCATCCATCCGCGCACTTTCGAGAATTTCCTTCGGCAGATTACCGACGTAATTCCGTAGCAGATAGATGGCTAGCGGCAAGCCAAAGGCCGTATGCGCGATCCAAAGGGTGGCGAAATTGGCGCTGCTGACTTTGCATCTGTTACTGGCTTCACAGTCCGTAAGCCATTGGTTCAGCGACGTCCCCCAATTCGCAGCCTGGGTAAAGCTGGTCAGCAACGGCAAGAACGCGAGCTGCAAGGGGACGACGAGGAGCGCCACAACCACAACAAAGATCAGATCCCGCCCCGGAAACCGCATCCAAGCAAAGGCATAGGCCGCAAAAGCGGCAATCATGATTGGGATGAGGGTCGCAGGAATCGTAACAACAAACGAACTGATCAGCGCATTCGGCACCTGTACGTTGGTCAGTACCTGAACATAGGAATTCCATCCGAATTTAGGCTGTTGGTCAATAAAGACGCTCAGCTTCTTACCTTTGCCTGAATAAGGCTCTTCGAAGCGCCAAGCGTAACGACCATCGGCTTGATAGATGAACTCACCCTTCCCCACGGCGAAAACTTCGCCGGGTTTCTGGATGATGGTTTGCCGAATGGTTTTGGTGGCGTCTTTTGGGTCAGGCACGCGCTGGATCGAAAGGATGCCAGTAACGTCTCCTTCAATCGCCATTTCCTTGGGAATGAAGGCATTAGCCGACCGCTCGTTTGCCCGCTCGAACCTGATCTGCTGCGCGGTTTCAATATCGTCGAACAGGTTGCCTTCGATCAGAAGCGTGCCACCGTCAGGTCCACCCAGCGTGCGCACAGCATGCCCCCGCTCCATCGGGGTGTAAGCGCGCCAGAAGCCCGTCTCGTTGGCGTCTTTCTGAGGGCGGATTGACGTTGTGAGCAGGCCAATGAAAGGCACAACCCAAACGATCACGACAGCCAACAAGGCGACATGAGCGAATAGCTTGACCATTGAAAACCGGTTTGAAGCGTTATTCATGTGCTGATCCCCCTACTTCTGATCCTGGCGCAGACGCCAGATGTTGAAGGCCATGATGGGGACGACAGTGAGCATCAGGACGATGGCAATCGCAGCGGCCTGATTCTCATCGCGGTACTTGTCCTGAACGACGCGCATATAGGTGGCGAGCAAGAGCTTGTCATCCTTGTTCGCGGTGAGCGCGTAGGGAATGTCAAACACTTTGAGCACCAGAATGGTGATGGTCGTCCAGACGACAACGACGGTGCTGTAAATCTGCGGAATCTGCACGCGGGTGAAAATCTGAAAGGGATTAGCACCTTCGATTTTGGCGGCTTCGATGGTGTCTTCAGGCACCCCCCGCAAAGCAGCGGAAAAGATGACCATCGCAAAGCCTGTCTGGATCCAGATCAGAATGGTCATCATGAAGAAGTTGCCCCAGAACTGTAGCTCGTAGAAGAACAGGCCGTCATTGGTGCTGCGGCCCAGCAACGCGTTGAGCAGGCCAAGCTGGAACCCCGGCGTGATGTCCGTCGCTTCGATCCCACCGCTGGCGTAGATGTTGCGCCAGATCACAGCCGCACCAACAAAGCTGATGGCCAGCGGCACAAAGATGAAGCTCTTGGCGATGACACCCCAGCGGACACTGTCGGCCAGCACTGCAATGACAAGTCCCAGCAGGACACAGGCTGTTGGCACCACAGCCAGCCACATCACACTGTTGCGAATGGCGACCCAGAACTGATTGCTGTTAAAAATGAAAATGTAGTTTTCGAAGCCATAACCCGCTTCGCCGGCGAAGCTCAGGCGCAGGGTTTCGATGGCCGGGTAAACGAGAAAAAGGCTGAGCAGCGCGACTGCTGGACCGACAAAGATCCACGGTTGAATGGCCTCAACAACTCGGTTCCGCGCCTGCATATTTTTGGTTACGATCTGCGAACCGGCAAAGTTCAGCCAGCTGGCGAGCGCGTAGTAGCCAAAGCTCAGCACCATAGCAATTGCGATGGCGCGAATGGCGAAAGTGATCCGTGTGAGGGTGATGTAGAGCGCCTGATTATCCGTCGCACGACCAAACTCATCGGCGCCAAAGAGCGGCAAACTCACAATCAACGTGTCAACGACAGATGTCCCAGCAAACAGGGCAAAGGCTGAAGCGGGCAGCACGATCAGCACGGTAAGCAGCAGGCCAAAGCTATTGCTGATGATTGGCAACAGGTGGCGCTTGTGCGGATTCGATGTGTGAACTTGAGTGGTCATAGCGTTAATCGCCCCCGACAGATGGTAGAAGGACGATCCTTTTGCTTCTTTGTCCTGAAAGCGAAAAGGGGTCTGACATAGGATAGCTGTGCCAGACCCCTGGGGCCATGGAACCTGAACCGAAATTCAGGTCTGGAGGGCCATGGGAAGCCTTACTTGATGGCGTCCCAAGCTGCCTGGATGTTGTCAGCCGTGGTCTGCGCATCCTGGCCGTTCGCAAAAGCGGTCATTTCGGTCCAGAACGCACCAGCGCCGATTGGGCCAGGCATCAGGTCAGACGCATCGAAACGGAAGGTCGTAGCGTTCGCCAAGATCTCACCCTGCTTTCGCAGAGCATCGTTAGCGTATGCTGACGCATCAACACCCAAGTGTGGGGTCAGGAAGCCAGACTGAGCCATCCAGATTTCGTGAGCCGCCGGGGTCGTCAAGTAGTTGAACAACTCCATGGTCGCGTCGGTCATGTTTGGTGAGGCCCAAAGAGTGCCTGCACCCAGAACCGGCTTGCCCAAATCGCCTTCAGCGAACGCAGGGAAGTAGAAGAAGTCAGCTTCACCATCAGCAAGCTCCTGTCCCTGATTCGGGAAGAAGGACGGGATGAAAGATGCCTGACGGTGCATCATGCACTGTGCTGGGGTGGTGAACAGACCGTTTGGCGAGTCACCAAAGAAGATCGAAGCAACAGCATCCGCGCCGCCAGCAACGTAATCGTCGTTGCGGGAAATGGAGCCGTAGACTTCCATAGCGTTGATCACTTCAGGGCTGTTGAACGGCAGGTCATTGGATACCCAAGCGTCGTAGTTTTCAGGAGAAGTGGTGCGCAGCATCACGTCTTCCATCCAATCTGTCGCGGTCCAACCCGTAGCACCACCGGACTCGATGCCAATACACCAAGGGGTCAGGCCGTCAGCGACCATTTGATCGGACAGAGCAATCAGCTCTTCCATGGTGCCCGGGATATCGTAGCCATTGTCTTCAAAGCCTTCTGGGGAATACCAAACCAGCGACTTTACATCGACCTTGTAAGCAAAAGCGTAGAACTGGTCCGCGCCGTTTTCGTCAGCGTAGGTGCCGAGGTCAACCCAAGACGAACCTGCGCCGTAGTTGTCGGTCATCCATGCGGCGAGGTCTGAACCCAGAGCATCCAAACCGCCTTCTGCAGCCATATCAGCCGCCAGGCCAGGCTGCGGGAAAATAGCCACGTTCGGTGCATTGCCAGCGCGGATCGAAGTTACGATCAGCTGCTCAAATTCGCCGGAGCCACTGTACTGAACGTCTGCGCCTGTCGCGCTTTCAAAACAAGAAAGAACCATGTTGACGAGTTCTTCGTCACGGCCTTCCCAAGGACCTGTGATGGTCACAACTTCACCAGACAGATCGGGCATTTCCGGCATGCCGGAAGGGGTTGTCGAACAATGGCCGTCTGCGTAAGCCGCAGAAGCGCCCATAGCGAGGGCGGCCGCACCAGTCAGGCCACCAATAAGAATTTTCCGCATTACTTCCTCCTAATAACTCACATCGAGTTGCTCTTTTGCTCTTCCTCCCCTCGCAAAAGCGGAGAGGAGAGGAACGCATCCTCCGTGCCGGGGATGGCGGACATCCCTGCGCAGGTCATTTATGAGAAGAAACTTTCGTGAGCTGCTGCCCGGACAGACCGGTGAACTCGTGAAACGGATCCCGGTTCCTCGGCGCCCAATCGCCTCATAAGAACCCGAACCAACGCGACATTTACTCCGCGTTTCCTCCCAATGACTCCAGAATTAGCCGCTCCCTTTCTATAAGTGAATTCTAGTTTTTTCTTCTTTCAATCATCTTTTTTGATATATGAGGACTGTAAAGGATTGCATTTTTGGGGATCAGAGGCTCGTGGACAAACAGCTAGCGCACTTCATCGGGATCATTGAGGCCGGCGGATTGGCAGCAGCCGCTGATCGCCTCAATATCGGTCAACCGGCCTTAACCGCATCGTTGAAAAAACTAGAAGACCGCTATGGCGCTCAGTTGGTTTCCCGCCACAACCGGGGCGTCAGACCCACGAAATCAGGCGAGCTTGTCTATGATCACGCCCTGCTGATGCAGCGGCTGGAAAGCGGCATTCAAAATAAAGTTCGGCAGGCTGAAGGCTTTGAGAACACACCTTTGAATTTCGCCTGTGGTCACGCTTGGTGGTGGGTGTTTTTCAAGGACTGGGTCGGTAACTTTTGCGCCAAGAACCCTGATGCCAAGGTCAAATGTCTGGTTGGTGGAAAGTTCCAGTGTGCGGACTTTCTGATTTCTGGCGAGGTCGACTTGTGGGTGGGGCATGAGGTTCCGGGTCTGACCCCAGACAAGGGTATTTCCTTTGAGCCTTTGTTTGAGTCTGTGGACTACTTCTATGGTCGGCACGATCACCCATTGGTCAATCCAGTCGACGGTGACACGATCGCAAACTATCCACGCATCAATTCAGTACCCATGCTCAATCGACGAATGACCACGTTGGATGAAATCAACGAGCTGAGTCCAGAGCCAGAGGTGGATCCCTTTTTGTATCAGTTTTCGTCGAACTCGCTGCTGGCCTGCATAGACCAAGTCCGGGCCACAGATGCGCTGTTTAACTATCCTGAAGCTGTTAAGGACAATCTGGCGAGTTACGGCGTGGTGCCCATCGCGCCGGTGGACGATGGCAAGAAAACGCGTGTTGGCATTTTCACGATTCGGATCTCCGAGCCAAGCCGCCCCATTGCAGCGCTTAAACGTCATCTCATTCAAGCTTTTGCCGCCGGCATGGTGAAGCCTCAGGAGCCCCTAAGCATATCGGTCACTAGCTCCTGATATCTGACAATCTTCGAGAATGCCGCGGAATATCAGTGTGTTAGTCGCGAGATATTGCGAGAAAGTGGTGCTGGTAAGGTGACTCGAACACCCGACCCACGCATTACGAATGCGTTGCTCTACCAACTGAGCTATACCAGCACACTCAAGCTGAGGCCGACCTTGGTTCGTCGGCTAGCGGCGCTTAAATAACCAAAAACAGCCGGTTCGATCAAGCGACGGATTACACTTTGGCGAAATCTGTTGCGCGCGGCAGGGTTACGACAAACTGGCAGCCGTCTACATGATTTGTCAGTTTGATACTGCCCCCGTGTGCCTCTACTAGCGATTTCACCAGCGACAGGCCGAGGCCGGTTCCGCCGCCTTCCCGATCTGTGGTGAAGAATGGATCAAAGATGCGCCCCGCATTCGCGGTGGAAATACCCGGTCCGTCATCCGAGACCAGAAGCGCAGCATAGGCCGGCCCTGCCTGCACCTCCACTCGGGGTTTGGACTTGCCGTGCAAGAGCGCGTTATCAATCAAGTTTCGAACAATCGATGCAAGGGTGTCAGCGTCGACCGCCACCCACAAATCCCCGTTGAACTGCTCCAACTGTGTGCTGTCAAAGGACGAACCGCGGTCTTCGTAAACATCACTCAAAGCCCGCAAGAACCCGAGGATATCACTGCTAACGCCCTCAGGCTCTGGCTGCATCACGTCTGCCCGCGCCAGCTCCAACAGCCGCGTCACAAGGCGAGAGAGGCGGTCGCTATCATCTGCGATGTTGGCAAGAAAGCGCTCACGACTTGCATCATCCATGGTGCTGGCGTGGTCCCTCAACAGTTCCACCGCGCCTTGTATCGAAGTCAGGGGCGTCTTGAACTCGTGGCTGACTTTTGCCGCGAAATCACTGATATATTCGGCGCGTGCCAAGAGAACATCGGCCATCGCAGAGACGGTTTCTGACAGCTCGGCAATCTCAGCTGTAACGGGGTGTTCAAGGGGCTCAATGCCGCTGCGACGGCCTTGGACCACCTGTTTCGACTGGCGCACCAGGCGTGAAACGGGGCCAGAGATTGTTGCGCCCATGAACAAGGAAACGAAAGCCGCGACAAAGATCAGAAAGGCCAAAGCTAAGAACAAAACTCGCGTTTTCCCGCGCAAGGCTTCGCGCAGCGTGGCGGGTGTTTTGAAGACCAGCACGGCGCCAACAACCTGGTTCTCAATCATGATTGGCGCAGCGACATAAACGCGGATGCCACTGGCACGCTCGAACGCGTTGAACCGGCGGTTACGCTCTTCCATTTCTTCTTTCTGGCGAAGAATAGAAACACTCTCGCCCCGTAAAGCACGTTGCACCTCAGGTAAGTGCCCGAGGCTCAGTCCCTCATTGGTCTTCGTTGAGGAAACAATGATGCCTTGGTGGTCGACAACCCGAATAGCGGAAAGCGTGACGAAGTGCGCCTCCATCAGAACCGTCCAGATGTCGGATCCGGCGTCTTTCGCCAACCAATGGGGGGCACGGTCAGGTTTGCGTGGTGGATCGGGTGGAAGCTGGAGCGGGTCTCGGGCCAAGTCGAGCTTGGGCGGACGCGGACGCCACGGAACCTCCGGGTTGATGTCGACCATGAATTCATCAGCAACGGGGTGCGAAAGCTCGCCGTAATCCATGGTCGCTGTTTTGTTGCGAAGCAGCGCCGCGCGATAGGAAGCCGCAACAAACACCGCCTGTGACTGCAGCGCTGTTTCCGTCTGCCGAATCAAGGCTGACTCATAGAGCCGCATGGCAAAAATCCCGCTGAGCGGTGCCATCAGCAGGATCAAATTCACGGCGAGCAACAGTGTTGATAGCCGGGGCCGACCAAACAACCGGTGCCGCCACCGAACAGGCGCCGCCGGGGCCCCAGCGACAAGGGGCGTTGTGTCGTCCTGATCCGGCTTGTTCGGCTGGTCTGTCAGCATGATCCCAGCTTGTATCCAATTCCATGAACCGTCTCGACCGGCTCAGACCCAATGTCGGCGAACTTCTTCCGGACGCGCCGAACGTGGCTATCAATGGTTCGATCAGAGACGATGCGGGACAGCTCATAGGCGCTGCTCATCAGATCATCTCGGGAATAGACCTTGCCTGGCCGCTGCATCAGCGTGCGAAGAATGCCAAATTCTGTCAGCGTCAGAACCACCTGGGTGTCGTCCCATTGGCCGGTAAAGTCATCGAGATTGAGTGACAAACGGCCATGCTGCATGGTCGCCGTTCCTTCTTGCTCGCGGATCTCCTGACTGTCATCCAAGCGGCGAAGAACAGCCTTAACCCGAGCCACCAGCTCGCGCGGGGAAAAGGGTTTGGTGATGTAATCATCACCGCCCAGCTCAAGCCCCAAGACGCGGTCGATCTCGTCATCGCGCGAAGAGAGAAAGATGATGGGCGTTTTGTCATTTTGTCGGATCCGACGGCAGACTTCTGTGCCGTCGAGTTCAGGCATGGTGATGTCGAGCACAATCAGATCCGGCTTTTCCGCTGCAAACCGTTCCAGAGCCTCAGCGCCGTCTTTGGCCTCGACCGTGCTGAAGCCTTCCTTATCCAAAGCAAATTGTACGACTTCGCGAATATGCGGATCATCATCGACAACAAGAATCCGGTTCATAATAGCCCCAACATCAAAATTTCACGTTTAAGACTAAGCGGCCTTGGTGCTGAAAGGAAGAGACTGCACAACCTTTTCATTTCTACCTTTAAGACGTGCAAAATTTGCGCAAGCTCTTCTTTTTACGACCCAAATCTCTATAAGAAGCCCACAACGCAACGGCTTTGGAAATCCTCGCAGTGCAATCCCTCGAAATGGTCATTTTCGACAACGACGGTGTCTTGATCGACTCAGAAAAGCTGGCGGCGCGGTCAAATGCCGAGCTACTGACCACGCTGGGATACCCAACAACAGCCAAAGAATGTGAGACTCGTTTTACCGGGATGTCGGACCGGGCCATGACGCAGGAACTGCTGGACCAAGGGTACAAACTGCCCGAGGACTTCATAACCCAGATGTACGCGGTATCAGAGCACGCCTTTGAAACCGAGCTTGAGCCAATTTACGGGGTTCGCGCAGTTGTCCAAGGTCTGGTGCAACAGAACATCAAAGTCGCCGTCGCATCGAACGCACCACGCCTGAACGTGCTCAAGAATTTGCGGACCACGGGCTACGACGACCTGCTGACCCCCGACCTGTGTTTTTCCGGTTTGGACGTACCCAACCCAAAGCCCGCGCCCGACTTGCATAAGCACATTCTCGAACGCTTTAACCAGTCACCCGAAACGGCGTTGGTTATCGAAGACTCCCCTGCGGGTGCGAAAGGCGCATGCGAAGCCGGCGTGCGCTTTATTGGCGTACTCTATGCCGTGGCAGACCATATGAAGTCCCAACGCATCGAAGAATTCAGCGACTTGGGCGCTCTCGCCATCCTTGAGAGTCCGGAAGAACTCGGCGAAACTCTCAACCAGTACATTTCCTAGGACAAGCAACAATGAACCAACCTGAGTCCCCCTCCTTTGAGCTTCCAGTCACCCAAATTTGGCGCGAGGCGTACGGCTTTGTTTTCTCCATGCCCATGCGTGTGCTTATCGCGGCGATCGTTCCCTTTGGCCTCTACTTCCTCATTTCAACAGCGATTCAGATTACCTTCCTGAACGCCACGACGCTGGAGTTTTTGGCGGCAAGTGCCGGCTTGGAAACAATGGACTTTGAATCTGCGGATGCAGACTTCAGCGCATTTGGCGGGTTCTTTGGCGCGTCTTTACGGTATTTTGGGTGGATTGCGATTCTGTTGATCTTCGGCGGATTGGCAGGTGCCTCAATGGCTGCGGCTTGGCACCGGACTACACTTATTGGGCTCGACGCCCCTCGCACTGGCTTTGGTCTGTTCCTGGGTGCAGCGGAATTCCGCTATTTCTTCCGGGCCTTGTTGATGGTCTTGATCACCGTTGGATTGCTGTTCGCCTATACGATCATTGCCGTGATCATCTACGCCATTTTGATGGGCGTGATCGGGGTCATCGCCCCTGCGATTGTTGGCTTCCTCGCCGTTCTCGTCCTGATTCCGCTGGTTGTCTTAGGCGCGCTGATCGGCCTGTATCTGTGGAGCAAGCTGATCATGAGCCTGCCTGCAGCCGCGCTGGGCATCCAAAGCTTTGGACTTGAATCCGCTTGGTCCGCGACCCGAGGGCATGTTGGGCGACTGATGCTGACTTATGCCGGGCTCATGCTGCCAATGGTGGTCATCAGTTTCGCCGTCAGCTGGATCTTCGAAATGGTGGGCGGCAGTTCTTCGGATATTACCACAATTACCGAAGCAGATCTCACGCAATCCGTCTTAATCGCCATCATCCCAAACTTTGTCATCTCAGCCTTCTCAACCGCGCTGGTGGCAAGCGGCATGTCTTACACATACTACCGCTTGGGTCAGCCGCCTGAGTGGGTTGAAAAGGTCTTCTAGTTGCCATTATGAGGGCCGGGGAACCAATCCTCGCCCCTCAAAACCGCTCTATCAAAGCGAATGGCCGATGCGTCAGCTTCCACGAGGGCTTGGATGTTGATCAAACTCCACCGTCCCAAACTTTCGACCGTCAAATCCGTTTCCGCGGCAACCCGCGCGCCTTGGTTGAAGGATAAGTGGTGCGCCTGCGCTGAAACGCCATCTGCAGAGGTCGTCAGAACGGCGATGTCACCTTCCTCGATCCAAACCTCAAGCGCAAACGGCCAACTCAGCCACGGCAACCAATCACCCGGCCCCAGCAACAGCTGTCCCAAACCCGCCTCGTCAAACTCGCGCCAATGACCGCTGGTCAACGACGGTAGCATTGACGCGCGAAGGGAGAGGAGACGGTCGTCCATGCTAGTCCGCCGGGTGCGTGGCTTGGAACGAAGGACGCTGGCTTACAGCATCCACAAAAGCAGACAGGTTTGGTCGTCCCTGACGCCAATCGCCAACGGGCTCGCGGAACGATAAGTACTCGGCCAGCACGATAATCTGGATCTCACCAAGGCTCGGTACACCGTCGGTGTTGAAGCTTGGCGCCATTTCTTCAAGGCGATCGAGGGCGCGGCGTACCTTGTCGTCCTGACGCTGAAAATAGACATCCCCACCGCCCAAGTTAAAGCGCTTGCGGTACACCAGCAGCAGCGCAGATTCCAGCGCGCCATCGCAGAGCGCTTCAAGCTTTAACGCGTCCCAGTTACCGCTCACCGCCGCACCTGCGCCAGCCTTTTCCAGCAGATAGCGCGCGATGTGGGCTGAATTGGTGATATCGCCATGATCTGGCGTTTTGAGGACGGGAATCTTCCCCAAGGGGTTCGCAGCCAGCAGGTAATCTGGGTCGTCTAGCGTGTTGGTAGAGACCACTTCAACCTGGTCCTCCATACCCAGCTCTTTGAGCAGCACTTTAATTTTTCGTCCAAAGGGCGAAATTCTCACTGAATACAGGGTCATCATGGCTGTTTGGTCCTTCTCAATCCGTCATCGTTACAGGGCGTGGGAGATGGCGTCAGCCACAGCCAAAGCTTGCACCGTTTCTGCAACGTCATGCACGCGGAAAATACTCACTCCTGCGCCAAAACCAGCCATTACAGCCGCCAACGACCCCCCCAATCGTTGGTCGACCTCGGCGCCCGTAATTTTGCTGATAAACGACTTGCGCGATGCCCCCAGCAAAACGGGCCAGCCTGCATCAACCAGCTCGTCCAAGCGCGCCATGATCTGTAGGTTATGATCGAGGTTCTTGCCAAAGCCGATACCAGGGTCGAGACAGATATTGTCCGGCACCATGCCACCCTCCATCAGCGCCTCAGCCTGCCCCGCTAGAAAATCGAACACCTCAGCCGGTGCATCGTCGTAGGTTGGGGCCGCTTGCATGGTCTGTGGGTCGCCCTGCATATGCATCACACAAACCGCGAGATTGAGGTCGAGCGCTGTTGCCATCGACGTTGTGTCCCCGGTTAGTCCGGTTACGTCATTGATAATGCCAGCCCCAGCCGCTGCGGCGGCCTCCATCACTTTGGGTTTGCGAGTGTCGATGGAAACCAGAATACCGTCGTTGCTGAGTGCTTCGATAACAGGACGCACGCGAGTGATTTCATCTTCGATGCTGACTTCTTTCGCGCCCGGTCGTGTGCTCTCGCCACCCACATCAATGATTGATGCGCCCTGCTCCACCATCCGTCGTGCCTGCGCCAAAGCAGCATCGATGTGATCGAACTTACCGCCGTCGCTGAAGCTATCGGGCGTGACGTTCAAGATGCCCATGACGTGCGGGCCTTCCAGGTCCAAACCTGCCCAATGTGTTACGTGGAAGCCATCATCGCTCACGCTGAATCCTCTCAAAAAGTCATCTCAACAGAAAAACGCCCGGCCTCCAACATTGGGACCGGGCGCGGGGTAGAAAAGGCTGGTTAAAGCCTGCTAGCCGTCAGCAGCTGGGCCACCGATGCCAGGCAAGGCAGACGTCCCAGAGGCTGCCTTGGGCGCCGGTGCTGCTGGTGTTGGTGCATCGCCGTCATCACCAGCGTGGCGGGTCGGCTCGACACGTCGACTTTCGCGTGTGAGCTCGTCACCACGGAGGATGGCTTCGACTTCTTCTCGGCTCAGCGTTTCATACTCGATCAGCGCTTCTTTAAGCCGCTGAAGCCCGTCGAGGTTATCGCTGATAATCTGCCGCGCTGTGTCCTCGGCCGTTTTCAGCAGGGTTTCGACCTCTTCATCAATGATTTTTGCGTAATCATCGGAGTAGTTCTTGGTCATTCCACCGAACATGCCATCGCTTTGATCCGCGCCAAAGGACCGAAGCCCCAAACGCTCGGAGAAGCCAAGCCGCTCCACCATCACACGCGCTTGCTGCGTCGCCATCTGGATGTCAGAAATCGCGCCAGCGGTAACGTGCTCTGGGCCATAGATGAATTCTTCAGCGATGCGCCCACCGTAGGCCATTGCAAGTTCAGCTTTCCACTGCTCTTTGCGCTTGAGCATCGCCGCATCATTTTCGGGCAAGAACTGCGCGTAGCCACCTGCGCCGCCGCGGGGAATGATCGTCACTTTGTTCAGCTTATCCCGCAGGGGAACATGCACCCCAACCAAGGCGTGACCGCCCTCGTGGTAAGCAACCAATTCGATTTCTTCCTCAGTCCGCACCGCAGAGCGCCGTTCTGGTCCCATCGTGACCTTATCTTTGGCGTTCTCGAAGTCTTCCTGCGTCACAACCCGCTTGTTCGCGCGTGCGGCCAAAAGAGCGGCCTCGTTGACGAGGTTGGCGAGGTCTGCACCGGAGAACGTTGGCGTGCCCTTTGCAATCCGCACCAAATCGATGTCCGGCCCCAAAGGAACGCCCTTAGTATGGATGCGCAGGATTTTCTCACGGCCAATGGAGTCAGGCAGGTTGACCTGCACTTGGCGGTCAAAACGACCTGGACGCAGCAGCGCCTTGTCCAAAATGTCCGCACGGTTGGTTGCAGCAATCAGGATGATCCCCTCATTGGCTTCAAAACCATCCATTTCGACCAAAAGCTGGTTCAATGTCTGCTCACGCTCTTCGTGACCACCCGACATGCCCGTCGAACGAGCCCGGCCCACCGCATCAATTTCGTCGATGAAGATGATACACGGCGCATTCTTCCGCGCTTGCTCAAACATGTCCCGCACGCGGCTTGCGCCGACGCCGACGAACATCTCGACAAAATCAGAACCGGAAATCGTGAAGAAAGGCACGTTGGCTTCGCCTGCGATGGCCTTGGCGAGGAGTGTCTTACCAGTACCCGGAGGGCCCACCATCAGCACGCCTTTGGGGATCTTGCCGCCCAGACGTTGGAATTTCTGTGGGTCGCGCAAGAAATCCACGATCTCTTCCACGTCTGCCTTGGCCTCTTCGACGCCGGCAACGTCAGTGAACATGGCGCGGTGCATGTCTTGGGTCAGCAGCTTTGCCTTGGATTTACCAAAGCCCATGCCGCCGCCGCCACGACCCTGCATCTGCCGCATCATGAAGACCCAGAAACCGACCAGCAGCAAAATTGGCAGCAAATACGCAAACAGTTGCCCAAACGCAAAGCCGCTCGGGGGTGAATATTCGTACGTGATGCCGGATGAATCCATCTTGCTCAGGAACAGCTCCATGCCACCCGGCGGGATTTCTGCGGTGAAGCGGCGACCGGCCGCTGAGCCACCACTGGCCGTTGTTCCTTGGATGACAACTTCTGTCACCTGCCCCTGATCCACCAGATCCTCAAACTGCGAAATCGCAATTTTCGAGCTGTTGCTCGTGATGCTGTTACCAAAGAGGCTTTGCAGTACCACCAGGCCGATGACGGGTATCACCAACCAAATCAAGACGTTGCGTCCGATATTCATGCCTAATCCTTACCCAAGCGGGGAGTTCTATACTCTTCAATGTAAGACCCAAGCTCGCCGATGCAACGCTTGAGACGTTACGGCGCATGCTAATCTGCTTTTTTCTTGCGTCCCAAGCCCCAAACCAGAGGCCGTCGGGGGCTGAAAATGGCACTGTTTCCGGGCCAAATCAGGCGCGCGCCCTCGACGTGCGGCAAACTGCCGTTCCACCGTAAGCAAGCTGCGGTGGCGCGCATAACCTCATCTTCTGCCCCGGCCATGACATCCTGCCCCACAAAGGACCAGTCGCCGCCGGGATGATCAACGACCCACCGGTCATCAACGCGCCACTGGCCTGTTTCCATCTGTTTCGCCAACAGCCGGTTCTGACGTCGCGCTTCTCTAGCAATCAAGATCCAATGCCCTGTCCGTTGCTCCACCACGCAGCCGAACAAGGCAGCGCGTCCCGATGCCTTTAACCCCACCAGAGCGCGGGCTGTTCGGTCCCATGATGGGGCGTAGTGTCCACCGCGTACGAAGGCACAGGCGGACCGAAGCTCAGCCACCGACAACCCATCACGGCGCACCCAAGCGTGGCCAAGGGCGTGGGCGACCATGGCGCTGATCTGGCTTGGGCTGCCCTCGTGCGGGGGGCTTGCGGCCTTGCTGCGGGGCAAATCGGCAGCTCGCAGGCTTCCTCGCCGCGTCGTGACATCCGTATTCGTTGGGTCTGAGACAAAGGGCAAAGCCTGATCTTCGCAAACACGCACCAAATCCTGTTTCAACCACGTCAGCAGCGGGCGTTCGAAGATAACCTGAGCTTCCCCCCGCACAGCGTCCATGCCGCGCAGCCCCTCTCCCGCAGCCCCTTGCGCGTGTCGCATTGCGATGGTTTCCCGCTGATCGTCGGCGTGGTGCCCCAGCCAAATCCGGAGAATGCCGCTCGCTAACGCCCATTCCTGCAAATGATGGAAACGCGCCAAACGCGCCCACTCCATCTTGCGCGATTGCAGATTGGACGGGGGCACGCAGGTTAAGATTTCCGGTTCAACCCCGAGCGCTCTCAGTCGGTTTTGAACCAATACGGCTTCTGCGGCGCTTTCTGGACGCAGCCCGTGGTCCACAATCGCAACACGCAGATCCACGCCGTCCACAGCCTGCTGCGCCAACCAGCACATCGCGGTGGAATCAGGACCGCCAGAGACCGCCAAACCCAACTTCGTCCCCGGTAAAACCGGCGGAAGCTGCTTTAGATCGAGCCTGAAGCGCTCAACATCCAAATTGGGCAGCACGAGCACTGGCGTCTGAGATGGCTTGAGCATTGTTCGGATATTCGATTGGAACAAATGACAGCAATCGGCAGCTTTCTGTAACCTGCTCATTGGCGTGCAACGCATCCGCCAAATTGACCAGCGACGCCCCGGCATAGTCAGACGTCGGATAGTTCCGCAAGCCCAACGCCAGGATTTGAATGGCCGAGGCGTATTGTTGTTCGCGCAGGTAGGACGTACCCAGCATGTAGTACCCCTCCGGCGCGCGAGCCCCCATACCGCCCTCATCGACCAATCCCTGAAGGACGCGGATTGAGGCATCGAACGCGCCTGCTGCAAAAGACTGCTTTCCAGCATCAAAGCCCGAGGTGGTGTTCGAGGATCGCGTGCTGTTTGAGGCTGAAGCTGGCGTGAGGTCTGCGAAGGTGCTTCCAACCTCTGCCGTCTCGTCCGCCGCTGCTGCGCCGATCGAGCGGACGGGGGGCTGTGGACGCGCACTTGGGAACACGGGTAATTCACCCTCTAACCGCGTGGCGCCCTCGACCGCGACCAAACTCGGCACCGACGTTTGCGGCACGATAATTACGTCTGCGGAAGAATCAGCAACGACAACGTCTGCCGTCACCTCGCGGCTTGGTGGCGCGATAACGGTGCGATCCTTGGGCAGCGGCACGGGAACGCCATCGGCGTCCACAACCACTGGCACAGCGGCGTCATCCGCGCCGGGTGGGGTCTGCTCAGCCTCAGCCGTCAAGCTGCTGGCCGCGTCTTCGGCGAGGTCGGCGGGAACTGCTGGCTCGTCATCTTGTGCCTGCGCGAAAACCGCATCGGCCTCCAAACCGGCCAAACGGGTTGCGATTTGGTCGATCGTGGCCTGCATCACCGCAATTTGCCCATCGAGCTCATCAACCCGCTGAACCGCTGTTTCCGCCTGCCGCTGCGCGGTGCTCGCTTGGGTGGCGAGTGCGGCGGCGTCCTGCAGAACCTTGTCGATGCGGCGCTGTAAGTCGTTGAATCGAACGTCAGCAACCCCGCCGCCTGTTTCGACTTGCGACCGCAGGAAATCGACCTCGGACCTCACCTGCCGGAGTTCGAGGATCAGCTGCTCCCCTGCCTCTGCATCTGCGTCTTGCGCCGC
>CBFIEF010000037.1:0-26522 GCA_965661545.1 Alphaproteobacteria bacterium
TCACGTCATCTTTTTTGTTTTTCAGGCAGCAGAGCTATCCTACGTGAATGGGCTTATTTTCGGCGCTGCAACGACGATTGCCCCGTTGTTTATTTTTATGCCACTGACTGGGCAGGGTGTTCTCGCACGCAAAACCCCAAGCCCTTACTTCACGTCCCTAGTATTGCTAGCACGACACACCATTTTCGGCGTAGCCATGCTAGCAGCATTCAATTGGCTTCATTAACCCTCTGGATTGGTCTGGAATCGACCGGTGCAAAGATGTCGTGTTCGCTCAGCCAGACCCTAGGAAGTTCCGTAAGCCCACAGACGAAGTATTGTGCTTGATAAACCACGCCTCATAACCGTTTTCAGGCAGCGGCGTCGTTGCCTCTGGCAGTAGCACTCTTCAATATGTTACAAAAAATGCTACAAAAAAATCGGGTAACCCCAGATCAGCATAATTTAGCTAAGGTCTAAAAAATCATATACAACAGGTAGATAACCTCTTCTTTAGCAAGATTTGTCTCGTAGTATGGTTCCCTTCACCCGCTCCAAGACCTCCCATACATACCTCTGACCCAAATGCGGCCACCCCCCAGATTTATGGCGATCTGGATGGATACTGGTGCTTCTCCACCCTTCGCCCTGACATAAGCGGGGTGCTTTGCTGGCAATCGACCGCAAAGGTCCAGCCAGAATTTAGAAAACCAAGATCAGGACTTTGTGGGACGTCGCACTCTACCAGTAGCATCTCATGTCGCCTTTGGATTACGTGGTGTATTTTACCATCTGGCCATTGGTGATCTGAGTGTTCGGTCGAGTTTGTTGCGCTCCAAATTGAGCCGCTTGGTTTTCTTACATGTCCGACCGTACTGCTTTATGACTTGTCGCAGTCTCGGCTAATCCCGCCCAAAATGGATTTCTCTGATCAAACCATAAAACGGACTATGACCTACATGCTCCATTCCGTGACGAGAGTATCTGACCCTCCAAATTGATCTTCGATCATCAATGTTAAGGTCCAAGTATCACCTAAGACGGCCCCACTCAAAGCGGGAGGCAGCCCCATATTATTGGGCTGGATGATCACACCGAGTATGCCGGTCGACATTCCATAGTTTGGAGGATTGTACGGGCCAGCCGTGACATGCACGTAGTCAGCTATAACAGGGACTGGGTCATCACTTTGGATATCATCGGTCTGAATATCCACCACAGTGATCGTGATGGAATCTCTTTCGGACGCAGGGTTTGATATACTTGTGGTTCCAGCGCCAGACCAAACAAGGTCCATGATGCTGTCATGATCAGCGATGCCATAAATGCCCCCAGCAGTGCCGGTGCCCTCAGTGGTCAATGTAGCGTATGGATGAGGGTAGGCAGACCCATCGAAATAATCCACCCAGAACGGAGCGGTGTTCGACACAACTGGTGACTCTTCCTCTTGGGTGTCTTCTTGTTCCTCTGCTGGTCGGGGCGCCAAAGCCATTACTGCTAGCAAACTGCCGGCTATCGTCCCCCCGCTTAGGACCATGAGAGCCTCTTCTTCTTCACCGAGGGGTTCTTGAGCCAGTTCGTACCGTTGAATATCGACTTGCTCAAACAAACGAGGCACTTCGCCCTCGCCGGACCACAGAGGCCTAGCATTTGAGGCTTTGATAACCGTACCATCTGGAGAGCGGACGGTCTGACCTTCCGTGAAGATTTCGGTTCTCAGAGCGCCTATTACAGGCAGTTTGCTTATGGCAGCCTGCGTCAACTCATCGACAATGATCAAAAGACCGTCTCCGAGGATCACGTATTGATCTTCCAACAGCACCACCCGCTCACCTGTTATCAGTGAGAGCAGGACGCCACCATCTTCTTCAAAGCTATAGGAACCGGGCATCATAACGGTCTGTAGCCCTGCCTCTTCGCTGGCAGCCTAAGCTAAGGTTGACCAGCCAATCGCCCCAGCCGACAGACCTAGGATGGAGGATGCGCCTTTGAGTGATGCGTCCCGATTAGGCTTGGTCGTCGGTCGGTCTTGCGGAATAACACTAAATTTCATTGGTTCAACAATTAAGCAAGCAGGTCCGACGAGGATCGGCACCAACTGATTACAGACAAGCTCTCGCCGACGATAACGGCTCTAGAAACAAGACCGACGACCTCACACAGCAATGTGCTTGGCAGTGGTTCCATCAAGAAACCAGAATCGAAGGGCATTATTGCTTTAGGGACGTGGGACTCTAAAACCTCAAATATTATGACCATTTTCTGGGGTAATTCCGTTCCACGAATGCATGGTCAACGGAGCCGCTGCAGCTGCGGAAATCGACGCATCGAAGGGCTCCCTAGCAACGGCTGGCATGAAGGGTTTCACCTTTGAAATGTTGGCTTTGTCGAAATCCAGCTCGATCCTGCCCCATAGAAGCGTCGTCGCCACGGCTTAGTTTCAACAGGCTGTGATGTCCTTTGCAAACCGTTGGGAGCTCTCATGGCAATTTTGGCAAACCACCATGTTTCAGTTGCCGAAAGACCCAAAGGGCGAGCTTATAACCAAGAGGCGAAAAGACGACAGAGAAGCAGTTTGGCTATATTCGTTGAGGGGCCTGAAGCTTAGCCTCTGAACTTTTTTGCCATAGCGGTGCTTGAGCCAAATATCTTTAGTGCTGAGGAGCCGCACGGACTGACGTAACCCAGAGGGTAAGGGATCATGCGCGAAGCCACCAAACAGCGAGATATGACGCCTTTCGTCTCCATGGGTTTCGAAGCGGCGTTCGTGGCGAGCCTTGAGGATGGAGCTACGCCGGTAATCCCAGAGGACACAGACGCCGGCGCACTGTGTGTTGCACAAATCGAAACACCGCTGGGCACCATGGTTGCCATCGCGGACCAGCATGCTTTGCATATGTTGGAGTTCTTCGATCGCCGCATTTTTGGCCGTGAGGTCGCGCTCATTGCACAGGCAACAGGAAAGTCGATGACCGTTGCTGAAAACGCCATCACCGAGAATGTTCGCGCAGAACTCATGGGGTTTTTCGCTGGAACGACAGGAACATTCAAGACCCCCTTGGCCCTACACGGAGCCGACTTTGTCCAGTCCGTCTGG
The DNA here is from genome assembly GCA_965661545.1 of Alphaproteobacteria bacterium. Lineage (GTDB taxonomy): Bacteria > Pseudomonadota > Alphaproteobacteria > UBA7985 > UBA7985 > UBA7985. Next base: position 3,077 of record CBFIEF010000037.1, read on the forward strand.
CGCGCACTGATGCAGGTTCCCGTCGGTGAAACCCGAAGCTATGGCGCTCTATCCCGCGATCTCAATAACCCGCGCGCAGTACGGGCTGTGGCGCAAGCCAACGGGGCAAACCGCTTGGCGGTTATCGTACCCTGTCACCGGATCATCGGTGCAGATGGTTCACTGACGGGCTATGGTGGAGGCCTGTGGCGCAAGCGGTGGCTGCTGGATCATGAAATCCGGCACTTTGGCCACCGGCTGCTATAGCGGCGAAAACTGGATTAGGACGGGTCGATGGCGTCGCCGTAGTTTGGCGCGTCGCTATGCCGATCACCGCCGCCAGAGTTTCCAGCCTGAACCCGATCTGCCATGGAGCGCATGCGTTCGCGGAGCTGGCTCAGGCCGCCGCCCAAATTCCCGCTTTCGACTGAATTGGCCCAACGCTCCGCTTCAGCCAATGCCTGATCCATGGCCTTCATGGTCGACGAAAGATCTTCGGTTTCGTCTTTTAGCCAAACCAGCGAAGCCCGGACGTAAACCAGCGCCAATCCATTGCGCCGAAATGTACCTTTCCAGCCGCCAGAATTCAGGCCTGCCGCTTCCAGCATCCACCCCATTGATTGTTCAATGCTCCGCCGTGTCTGGGCGGCAAGGTGCAGGTCTGAGCGTGCGGCCATGGCCATCACACCAAGGGCATCCTTGAACGGCTCAAGCGCGTCAAAGCGGGCCATCATGACTTCGAATAGTCGGTCCCGCGCCGCGTCATCCTGATCGACGGACCCAATCTCTTTCAGCACCTCAGCATCGATTTGTCGATTGAGCTGACCGATCAGGTCGTATTTGCTGCTCAAGTGACCGCGCAGCGTTGCCAAGTCCATTTCCGTAGCCTTCGCCACGTCAGACAGGCTCAGGCTCGCCCAGCCGTTTTCGGCAATGGCGTCATAGATACGCCGTAGGGTGTCGAGAGGGAGGGAGGCCATTCATCGTGCTCCTGTTTTCAATCCAATTACCATATGGGGTCAAAGCGACAGAAATATTAGTCGTTACAGAGTCGCGGATGGCCTTTGAAGCAAAAAATAAAGGGCGGCAACCCGGAGGTCACCGCCCTGAACCAAGGGCCGTATTGGCCCAAAAGGATGCCGTTACTGTGCGGCGCAGAGCGCTTCCAGTTCAGCGGCGCTGGAACCGCCGGTAATCAGGCGTGCGATGTAGGTTTCCTGATCGCTCAGTTGGCCGCGCTGATTTTCGATGAAGGCATTGTTCTCGCGAACAACGCGCTGCAGTCGAGCCAGCTCTTCGGTCATGTTTCGGCGGGAGGTTTCACACCCTTCCAGGCTGATCAATGCGTCTTCCAACTGCGCCTTGATGACGGCGTAGGATGGAGTTTGCTCCGCCAAAGCCGCCGCCAGACGATCACGCTCGATCGACACCACTTCCAGTCGGTTGGTTATGGTCTCATAGGACGGGTCTTGAACGCTCAACAAGGCCAGCAGGCGATCCCGCTCTGCGGTCAGGTTTTCGACCTGAGACTTTAGAACGATGTAAGAGGGATCTTGGCTGTCCAGCACGCTGATGAGGTGATCGCGCTCGCGGCTGACTTGCTCAAGCAACAGAACAACCTGATCGTATCCCGGATCCTGACGGTCCAGCAAAGCCACAAGGCGCTCATTTTCTGACTCAACCATGGCCAAGCGTGAAACGACGAGGTCATAGGCAGGATCCTGAGCGGTGAGTTCAGCGCGCAGGCGATCCCGTTCTTCTACAATCGTGGTCAGTTCCCGCTCAATCAGGGTGATGTTGATGTCGTCGTTGCCGGTGGCCGACGCGATGACCGTAATCAAGCTTTCATACTGTGTTTCCAGCTCTTCGACGCGATCGCGTAGCACGGCATAGCTTGGGTCTTGCTCGCTCAACGTGGCATGCAGAGCATCCCGCTCGTCGGTCATAGTCTGCAAATCGGCAACCAGTGTATCGCGTGTAATCAGCAGCGAGGAGTATTCTCCGATACAGGCCTTAGCCGCGTCACCGAGATCCTCGAACTTGGCTTCGGCAAACAACGCCATTTCTTCATCAGTGCTACAGCTTTGCAGGAGATCAAGGAAGGAACCCCGGGCTTCGTCGAGTTGCAGGTGCAGGCGGCGCGTCCGGATGCGTTCGTCGCCTAAGGCCATGCGGGCCTCGTCCAACGTTGTCCGCAGCGCGCGTAGGTCGAGAGTGAGGTCTTGGATTTCGACATCCCGCTCCTCAATGACGAATCGCAAGTTTTGGTTCGTTGTGGTCAGTTCGCTATTGGCGACCAGCAGGCCATCGCGGTCTTCGGTCACAGACGCCAGTTGGATCATCAGATCGTCGATGATCTTGGTGCGCTCTTCGAGTTCCATTTCCAATGCGCGAACACGCACCGTAAGGTCGTCATTCTCAAGCTTCAGCGCATCGATTTCCACGTAAGCGGCGTTCAGCCGGTCACGCAGATCAATCACCAACGTGTTCAGGGCATCACGCTCCTGCTCTACGTCAGTGATGCGGATGTTCAGCGTGTTGAGCTCCAGATCGGAGCCGCCTTTGGATGCAACAGCTTCGTCGCGTTCGATGGTCAGTGTCCGACGCAAGCTCAGCCAATCGCTTTGCTGGCCTTCTAGCAAAATGATTTGTTGCTCCAGGCCTTCTTTGTCCTGCGCCAACGCTTCGGCCTGTGTCTGCAAAATTAATACGGTGTTTTCGGCTTCAGCGGTCGCCCGCTGTGCGTTGGTCAGTTGGTCCATTAAGATAACCAGCGCCTGATCGCGCTCCTCGATAATCATCGTCAGCTCATCGGTGTGCTGCTGCATCTGCTCAATGCTCGAGGACAGGGTCGTGATCTGCGCTTCGTTTGCACCGGCTGAGTCGCCCAGGAACACTATGGACGACCGCGCTTCTTCCAAGCTGCTGGTCAGCTCGGTGACCGTGGTTTCGCTGCTGTTCAGATCGTCACGGAGGGCGATAATGATGGTGTTCAGACGGGCAATCTCATCGTCTTTGCCGCCGACCGTACTCAGGCTTTCACGCAGGCTAGCGATTTGCTGGTTCAGGCTGGCAATAACTGCATTTTTGCGCGCCAAAAGACCGTTCAGGCTCTCAATGGTCCGACGCAGCTGGGCGATGGTGGCGTCGCGGTTTTCGATGATCTGATCTTTACCAGCCAGTTCTTCGGAGACACGGTCAAATTCAGACCGCAGTGCGCGCTCAGAGGTTTCGAGCTCAGTGATCCGTGCTAACAGGTCGTCAATCTCACTGTCCTTGCCCGCAGCCTCATTCGCCTGACCTTGCAGGATCAGCAGCGTTCGGTTGTTCTCGGCCAAGAGTGCTTCGAGGCGAGCAATTTCTGCGCGCAGGGTGTCGTTGTCCGTATTGAGGCCATTGACCGCACCTGTCAGGCTTTCGATCTGTAGAACGAGCTGAGCATTCTCGCTGCTCAAACCTTGGTTCTCAGCGCTCAGCTCTTCGATCATCTGTTGCAGGCGCGCGGTGGTGGAGTTGGCTTCGGCCAATTCAGCGCCAAGGGTGTTTACCAATACGCTCAGTCTTGCAATTTCTGCCTTGAGCGCAGCGATTTCATCGGTGTCACGCTGGTTCGCGAGGGCGGTATTGAGGCGGCTTTGAAGCTGCGCAATCAAGCCGTTCAGCCGGGCAATCTCGGCCTGTTTGGCGGTGTTTTCAGCCGTCAGCGAAGTCCGATCCTGCTCAAGCACCAAAACAGCGGCTTCGAGCCCCGTGATCTTTTGCTGCTTCTCATCATTTGCGGCCCGAAGACGCGCGATTTCAGCCTGCAAAGCGTTCAGCTCTTCAGTGCGATCTGCATCTGCAAGACGTTGAGTCAGAATGACAATCTGATTTTCAAGATCAGCTTGAACCTGCTGCTGGTCGGCCAGAACGGTGCGCAAGGCACCAAGGTCATCGTTCAGGCGGGCGTTGGCTGTGCGCAGGCGCGACAGGCGAAACAGGAAGTCAGTGTAGCGCGGCAACTCAGCGGCGCTTTCGGTTTGGATCAGGAAGCCACCAGTCTCATCGCTCAGACACTGGATTTGCTCAACGGATTCCTCTGCCAGAGCGATGCCCAGCAGGAAAACGGGAATACCGCGATTTTTCAGGGTTGGGACAAGGTCACAGACGTTTACGCCGCAATTATCTTCGCCATCGGAGACGACAACAATCGCGCCTTGCGAGTCCATTGGGATTTGGTTCGCAGCAAGAGCGACAGAGTCGCGAAGAGGGGTCCTTGCGCGGTTAACCGGAGCAAGCGTGCTGACGTAGCCACGAAGACTTTCCAAGGACGCACCGGGCTGGGCAAACAGCTCAATGTCTGAACAATCGTTTTCACTGCGGTGCCCGAAAGCAACCAAGCCCGTATTTGACTGCGCCGTTACGTCGGGCAGCACGTCTACCAACATGGATTGCGCAATTTCATAGCGGCGCTCACTACCGAGGAGTTTCAGCATCGAGCCTGACATGTCCACCACGATCATGGTTGTGGTGTCCGCACTGTCTTGAGCGCTGGCCGGGATCGCTGAAGCGCCGAAAGTCAACGCGGTCAGTGCGCCAAGAGTTCGAGCAATCGCTTTAGAAAGTTTCATTGTGCTGCCTTTGGTTTTTCTGCGCGCGGCTGACCAAGGGTCAACCTCGCTGAAAAGGACGTTTTTTGGCACCCGAAAAAGGTGCGGTGTTATAGCCTTGGCTCTTGCAGATGACCAAAGAAACGGCAACGATTTGACCGAATTGACCGACATTTAGCAGAGCACGACGCAAATTTGAGACAATCATGTCACGTTATTTCGAATTTTACGCAGTTTGCCCGCAGGGGAAAATTTCTGGCAAGGTCGGAACGCCGTGAGATTCGGTTGAATTGGGCTTCAAAAACCGAGTTTCTTTCTCCTGATCCCGGCTCGAGATTATTTCCACGCGGCACGAAGTCAAATTTTCACCTTGCCTTAGAATTGGTCGCGTAACCTAGCGCATGCCACGTTTTGATCGAAGAAGTTTGGATTGATTCGCTCAGCAGGTTCAAGGCTGGTTGGGCTGAGGGTTTGTGCCTGCATATCCAACAAAAAGACACTGGCACCACCGCGCGATGAGGGGATTTGCACCGCCGCTTGGCCAATGGTCCCGGTGTCGCAGAAAATTGCGCCTGCCAAGTCCATCGAGCCCATTTGATGGTTGGAGTGGTCGGTCAGGCGAAAGCGGGCCAACTCATCAAGCTTGCCGCCGTTCCATTGGTGAATGCGCAGTGTTGGGCGGATATGGGGCGTTTCTATCACGGCGATTTCTCGGCTACCGTCTCCATCCAAATCGACGGCGCCATCCAGTGGATTCAGCCAGCGCTGTCCTGTGCCGATGAACGCGGACTGGGCCATGGGAAACACGGACGCTGAGGTCCCTTCGCTACCCGCATCGAAGGCATAGAGGGCGAGGGCGGCGCCTTGATCGCGATGGGCCACGATGACGATCACTTCCTTGCGGCCATCGTCATCCAGATCCGTGACGCGCACGCGGCGGTCTTCAAAGACTGTTTCGTAAGGCAAGTTGTAAGTCTGAAGTGCGGAGCCGCTGGCATCGATGGTCATAAGGGTGCCGTACTCGAATGACTCACCAAAAACGCCATGCTGGTAGCGCTTGGTCGGGTTCGCCAAACACACCCCCGTCAGCTCCTCGCATGGGCCGAGCTTGACCGTGTTGACCACAGCCTGCGCACTGGCTTCAGCTGGGGAAAGCGCCATCAAGCCGGCGAAGATGAACATGATCGACGCAACAATGCTGTCCAGGATCCGAGCGCCTCGAACGGTCGAGAGAGCCGGAGCCATTTGCTTTGCTCCATAGGAAATTGAGAAGAACCAAACGAACGAAGCGGTCATCGCGCCCAAGGCGAACCACCAGCGCTGGTCACCAAACTGCGCGCCTGTCGAGCCAAGTTTTACGACTGTATCGAAGTAAACATGAGGGTTGAGGAGGGAAAAGCCTAAGGTCGTGGTTACGGCGCGCAGGGCCGTTGTCGGTGCATCACTGCCGCTGTTCAGCCAGCTGTCTTCGGGTTTCTGGAAAACCCGGCGCAGGCTCACCAGCCCGTACCATGTCAAAAATGCCACCGCCAACCATTTGGCGATAAAGGCAATGATCGGGAACTGCTCGATAACAAGAAACAGCCCGCCGATGCCCAAGAAGATCAGAACGCTATCGCAAATGGCAGCTGTAAGGGCTGTCGGTAGCACTTGCGCGCCGCGCAGTCCTTGGCGAATGACAAACACATTTTGAGCACCGATGGCGACGATCAAACCAAAGCCAAGCAACAGCCCGGCAAGCACGGGGGGTAAACTGAGGAGATTCATGCCGGAGGCGTATCAGGCGTCGGTGCTTAAGGCCAGCACGCGGCTGATGATTGTCAAAGATCGGCCACTTTCTTCCATCCAGCGGTTGCAGGCGTCCTGTGTCGCGCGCTGCGCTGTCTTTGTGCTCAAGGCTTTGTCGATCACACCGGATTGGCGCAGCGCGGCCTCGACGCTTGCGCTGGCAATGAAGCTTGGCACGCCCATAAAGCGCAGAAAGTATTGCCCGGTTGTGCCGCCCAAGCGGGTGCCCTCTTTCTTCATTTTTTCCAACAGGTCGAAGTACTCACGCGTTGGCCAGTTGCCAATCATCGCACCAAAGGAGCCGAACTCGTCCGCAACGCGCAGAAACCAAACTGCGTTTTCCTGCACCGACTTGATCTTGCCGCCATGACGGATGATCGAGGCGTCACTTGCCAGTGTGTGTAGACGCTCGTCCGGAAAATGCGCGATGGCATTGGGGGAGAAATTCTCGAAAGCGATTTCGTGAGAGGGCCATTTCTGGTCAACGACTTTCCAGTTGAAACCCGCGGAGAAAATCATGCGAGAGGCTTGCGACAGCCAGCGATCATCTGGAATCGCGGCAAGATCGCCTGCGTCCAAAATGGTTGAGCTGGACAGTAGATCTTCCAGCGCCTCTGCGCCGCCCTTTCGGGTGGCGGCTTTCTCGTACAGTTCAGCAAACTTAATCACAGCAAGCGCCTTCCTTAAAATCCACGACCATCCTTGAGAAAGTCAATTTCATCCGCCGTCGACTGCCGCCCCAAAGCAGCATTTCGGTGCGGGTAGCGACCAAAGCGCTGGAGCACCTTGGTATGGCTGCGCAAGGACTTGAGGTTCATTTCCATGCCGGGCCGATCAAAGAGCTTCTCTGCAATCTCGTGCATGAGCAAGCTTTCTGAATGCATGAACGGCATATAGAGGAATGCCAGGCGCTCAGGATCAATCCGCTGATCGTCACCGGCAGCAATAGCTTCCTGTGCCAGAACCAGCGCGAGTGTATCGGTGGCAAAACTACGGGGGTCGCCTCGGAACAGATTACGGGCGAATTGATCCAGCACAATGATTTCCGCCAAGCGACCATCGGGCGTTTCGCGCCATTCAAACAACTCCCCTTTACTCGCCGCTTCATGGGCTGTGGAGAATCGGTTTGCTATGGCTTCGTCGACATCATCAAAGCTGTTGAACCACTGCTGAGGGGTGAGTTCGTCAAACCAGAACATGAGGACATCTTGGATGGTCGGTAGGGCCATGATCGGGTCTCGCGTTCTTGTTAGGCGTTGTCGCGGAGGTGGTCCCGGACCGGGAGGAAACGGTCGACAATTTGTTGATACAGGTCGCGTTTGAACGGAACGATCAGATCTAACGTTTCTTCGAGTTCAACCCATTGCCAGGCACTGAATTCAGCATGCTCGGTCGCAATGTTGACGTCGGTGTCCTGACCCAGAAACCGCAGTCCGTACCACTTTTGCTGCTGGCCGACATAGGAACCTCGCCAGAGCTGCTTTCGCAACTCTTCGGGAAAATCGTAACTGAGCCAGCTTTCACCGCCGCCGAGAAACGCCGTTAAAGTGGGATTTACCCCCGTCTCTTCTTCCAGTTCGCGAAGCGCCGCCGCTTGGGGGTCTTCATTCGGATCCAGACCGCCTTGGGGCATTTGCCAAGCCGAACCGGGGTTGTCGATGCGTTGTCCAACCCAAACCTTAGCCTGGCTGTTAAACAGAACGATGCCCGCGCCACGCCGGTAGCGCGGGTCCAGTTGATCGTCGCCCGACATTAGTTCTGGAAGATCGCGATGCCGCGGATCAGGTCTTTGGCCCGAACCAGCTGGAAGTCAAAGAATTCTTCGGCGGGCTCTTCTTCTGCCACCTCGTCTTCTTCTTCACCTTCTTCTTCACCTTCTTCGGTGCCTTCGCCTTCCGCAGGTGCTTCGCTGTCGGTAGCGTCGATATCTGTGCTATCGCCCTCAGCCGGCGCGGTTTCGTCAGCATCAGCGTCTTCAGCTGGGGCCGCATCACCGGCTTCGCCTTCTGCGGCTTCGTCCTTGTTTGCGCCGTCATCCAGAGCGTTGTTGTAGTCACTTTCGTAGCGGAAATTCTCGGAGCCATAGCCTTCCAGCGGCTCCAACTTCGCCAGCTCAACCAGAATGTCTGGCTCGATGCCTTTGGCCTGAATTGAATCACCGGAAGGAGTGTAGTAGCGCGCTGTGGTCAATCGCAGACCGCCTTGGTCACCCAAGCCGATCAAGGTCTGGACGGAGCCTTTGCCAAAGGTTGGCGTGCCCAGCAAGATACCGCGCTGGTGATCTTGCAAGGCGCCTGCGACAATCTCAGAGGCTGATGCGGAGCCACCATTGATCAACACGACCAGTGGCTTGCCATCAATCAAGTCGCCCGCTTTGGCGAAGTATGAGGCGTCGTCTTCGCTGTTCCGATTACGCACGGAAACGATCTCACCTTGTTCAAGGAAAGCATCAGCCACGACGATCGACTGGTTCAGGTTGCCGCCGGGATTGTTGCGCAAATCCAAAATGTAGCCGGCCAACTCAACATCGTTTTCAGCGGCTTCTTCCTTAAGGCTGGTAATTTCGGTTTCCAGGCTCTTGCCCGTCGTGCCCAAGAACCGGTTGATGCGGATATAGCCAATGTCATCGTCCTCAATGACGCTGCGAACCGACAACAGCGGAATGTTGCCTCGGGTCACGGTGACGTCGAAGGATTCCTGTGTTGCTGGACGGTAGACGCTCAAGGTGATGTCGCTGCCCAGCTCACCGCGCATGACATCGACCGCTTCGTCGAGCGTCTTGCCCTGCACGCTTTCGCCGTCTAGGGCGGTAATCAGGTCTTCAGCCTGCAAGCCAGCGCGGGCACCGGGAGTGTCATCGATTGGGGCGATGACTTTTACGTAGCCGTCTTCCATCGTCACTTGGATCCCGATGCCGCCAAAGGTGCCGCGCACGTCTTTGCGGGTTTCCTCGTAGGCTTCCGGGGCTTCAAAAGCGGAATGGGGATCGAGGCTTTGCAGCATGCCTTGGATCGCGGCTTCGATCAGTTCCTTGTCGTCGACTTCTTCGACGTAGTTTTGACGTACGGTATCAAAGACGTCCCCAAACAGCTTCAGCTGACGATAGGTTTCATCATTTTGCGCAGTGCTCAGCGGGGCCCAAACCGCCGCGCCTATAACGCCAGCGGCAAGAACGGCGCTAACGCCGCGACGGAACATCTTATTCATTGGTCATTGATCCCACTAAAGCCAAAGGATCAACCGATTGCTGATTGATCCTGAATTCAAAATATAAGCGCGGTGCCAGAGATATCTCGGTCGCTGCTTGTGTCGTCATTAAACCCAACGGCGCACCTTGCCTTACCCAGTCGCCGACAGAAATGGCGAAACTATGGAGCCCGGCTACTAACGTAGCGCCCGCGCCCTCATGTTCAATCACGACAAGGTTACCAAAGGATCGATAGGGCGCAGCATAGACGATTTTCCCCTCGAAAGGCGCGTAAACCGTTGCGCCGGGGTGCGCAACCAGCTGAACGCCTTTGGCGTAAACCCGCGCGGGATCGTCCGGATCGGCTTCGCCGAAGCGAAATCTGATCTGCCCCTGTTTGATCGGCAGCAGCAGGGGCCGGAGGTCTTTGGCCAAATCAGCATCAGGGAAGGCGCGGAAGTCGGTCTGTCGCTCGCTGTACACCCCTTCGGGTAAGGTCATGACGGGCCCATTGGGTCGCAAAATGTCCTCTTCCGCTTGTCCGGTTGCAATGCCCTCCATCACCAGTGCAGAGCGCAGCGATTCCACGGCATCGTTGAGGGAGAGGATCCGAATGCGCAATGCATCCAAGGGCGCCAGCTGCCCCAAGGCCGCATCAAGGTTCAGCGTCAAATCTTGTTCGACATAGCGGGATAGCGCCTGCGCTTGGAGGTCGTCACGCGAGAGATTCGTGGTGGACTCGCCATCCTTGCGCTGGCTGAGTTTGCTCGCCAGCGTCAAGGCATTGGCGCGGTAGTGCTGCAGCTGTGTGGTCTGGGCGTTCAGTGTCGCTTCTTGGCTTTGGGCTTCGCGCAGTTGGGTGGTGAGACCCAGCAGGGCGCGGGCACGCTGCTCGTCCGCGCCATCCTGCGCCGCCGCAAAACCCGACAGCATCGTCAAGCCGACAATGAGGGTCAGTCCGCGCGCCATCAAATCAGCGCGACGCCCGTCATGTCGCTGGGTTGCTCGACCTCCAGCAAAGCCAGAATGGTCGGGGCCAGATCGCCCAAACGTCCATCTTTCAGCGCCAGTGAACCCTGTTCCGCGCCCACAAGTGCGAGCGGGACAAGGTTGGTCGTATGGGCCGTATGTGGTCCTTTGGTGGTTTCATCCCACATGGTCTCGCAATTGCCGTGATCGGCGGTGACCAGCATCTTGCCGCCGCGTTCTAGAACCGCAGCGATGGCTCGGCCCAGCTGCGCATCGACCGCTTCACAGGCTTTGATTGCTGCATCCAGATCGCCGGTGTGACCGACCATATCGGGGTTGGCAAAGTTACAGATGAAGACCGCGTTCTCAGGATCTTCGATGGTTTCCACCAAGCGGTCGCCGACTTCTGGCGCAGACATTTCTGGCTGCAAGTCATAGGTAGCGACCTTTGGGCTTGGAACCATGATGCGGGTTTCGCCCTCGTTGGGGGTTTCGATGCCGCCGTTGAAGAAAAACGTTACATGCGGATATTTCTCTGTCTCCGCAATCCGTGTTTGCCGAAGACCCGCCGCCGCGAGCACCTGTCCCAGTGTGTTGGGCAGTGGCTCCGGCGCAAAGGCGACGTGCATGCGAGCCGCCAGATCGTCAGAGTAAGGCGTCATGGCCAGCTCGCTAGAAAATGCGGGACGGTCGCTGACATCAAAGCCGTCAAAGTCCGGCATCAAAAGTGCGTTCAGGATTTGCCGGATCCGATCAGAGCGAAAGTTGAAGCACGCCAGCGCATCGCCGTCTTCCATCCCGACAAAGTCCGACGTCACCACAGGCTCAAGGAACTCGTCCGTTGTGCCACCAGCATGGGCTTGCTCAATCGCAGCCGCCAGATCATCGACCGCTGCGCCCTGGCCATTGCGGATCGCTTGGTAGGCCTTTGCCGTCCGCTCCCACCGCGTATCCCGATCCATGGCCCAATAGCGTCCTTGCAGGCTGCCAATCCGAACATCAGGAAACGCTTTCTGGAACCGGCGCAGGTCACCCGGTGCCGTTTTTGGCGGCACGTCGCGGCCATCGGTAAAGGCATGGACAATGACCTCCAGCCCCGCTGCTGACAGGATCCCGGCCAGATAGCCCAAGTGGTCCTGATGCGCGTGAACACCGCCCGGTGACAGCAAGCCCAGCAGATGCACCCGGCCTGTGCCAGCTGTTGCTTCGCGGATAAAGGTTTCAATGGCCGGGTTGCTCGCCGCCTCACCCTTGGCAAAACTGTTCGACATCCGAGGCAGGGTTTGCATCACTTTGCGACCAGCACCGATGTTGAGGTGTCCCACTTCCGAGTTGCCGATTTGCCCATCCGGTAGCCCCACATCTGCGCCACTTGCCGACAGATGCGCGGTTGCAAAGCGCTGCATCATTGCGTCAAAGTTCGGCGTTTTGGCCAAGACTGGGGCGTTGAAGGCTTCCGAATCGCCAATGCCCCAACCGTCCAAAATGATGAGACCAACAGGTGTGTCTGGCATGGGGTATCCTCGACGCAGAAAAACAGATTAAAAGATTATCCGTCTCTATACGCGATGATAGGGGTGTCCGAGAAGAATCGTTTCTGCGCGGTATATCTGTTCAAACAGGAGGCCTCGCACAATCTGATGCGGCCACGTCATTCGCCCAAAGCGGAGTAAGGTGTTGGCGCGCTCTCGCAAGCCATCAGACAGACCATCGGCACCGCCGATGACAAAGGCCAGGTCTCGACCTTGATCGAGTTGGTCGCCCAGCAAGCGCGCAAATTTGACGCTCGGCATGTCCTCGCCGCGCTCATCGAGTGCTAACAGGAAACTGGCCGCAGGAATGGCGGCGAGCAGGGCGTCGCCTTCTTGCTCTTTGCTCGCGCGTTCGGGCAGTTCGCGTACGGTGGTTTTCAGACGTTTCAGGCGCTTGGTATAGCGCTCAACAAGCTCCGTCTCCGGCCCACGCTTCAAGCGGCCGATTGCGTAAACGGTAACAGCCATCGCAGCCTACAACTAGGCTGCAGTGGTTTCGTTTGTATCGCTGGCTTTGGTGTCGAACTTAGGGTCCCACATTTTTTCCAGCTGATAGTATGCCCGCACTTCTGGGCGGAAGATGTGGATGACGACGGCATTGGCGTCGACACAAATCCAGTCTCCCTGACCCGTTCCCGTGATGGAAACGATGTCCGCGCCTGCCTTCTTCAAATCCTGACGAAGGTATTCTGCAAGCGCGCCGACATGGGTGGTCGAGCGGCCTGAGCAAATCACCATATGATCAGAAACAGAAGAGCGTTCGCGCAAATCAAAAGTGGTTACGTCCTCGGCTTTGTTATCGTCGAGTACGGACTGCACAGTCTCCAGCACCAATGCTGGATCGATTTCATTCGCGGTCCCTCCGGATTGGGAGAGTGCCGCCGGCGGCACGTTTGGTGCGGCCTCAATAGCCTGAGCGTTCAGGACAAGTGCTCCTTGTAAAGCGTTCAACCCTACAATTCATAGAGTACGCCAAAATTCTTAAACTGAAAACCTCAAACGGCAAAAGCCCGCCTCCCCCGAAAGGGCGCGGGCAATTTGGAGCCGACTGACTTCTCAGCAGGGCGAAAGAAGAAGACTACTTCTTCTTTTCAGCCGCACGCTTTTCGCGCGCTGCTTGGTTCAGCTTAGCGGACCAGCCAGATGTCTTCTCGGCGATACGAGCAGACTTACCGGTGCGGCCACGCAAGTAGTAAAGCTTCGCACGACGCACACGACCGCGGCGAACAACAGAGATGTCGTCCAGACGAGGGGAGTACAGTGGGAAGACACGCTCAACACCTTCACCGTTGGAAATCTTCCGTACGGTGAAAGAGGAATTGAGGCCACGGTTCTTACGGGAGATGCAAACACCTTCGTAAGCCTGAAGGCGCTCACGCGTACCTTCAACCACGCGTACGTTTACACGTACGGTGTCGCCAGCGGCGAAATCAGGGATGGACTTACCGTCAGTCAACTTCGTGATCTGTTCGGCTTCCAGCGTTTGGATGAGGTTCATAGCCTCTTCCTTTCTTTTGAAACAGGTTCATCGACAGCGGCTTTATCCGTATCCAAAAGATCCGGTCGCCGCGCCGCAGTTATTTCTATCGCTTTATCAGCGCGCCAACGGGCAATAGCCTCGTGGTTCCCGGAAAGCAACACTGAAGGGACAGTTCTGCCTTGCCATTCTGCAGGGCGGGTATAGTGCGGGTACTCTAAAAGCCCGTCTTCAAAGCTTTCATCGGTGCCTGAGAGGTCATTTCCCATGACGCCGGGCAGCAATCTTATAATCGCATCCAACATCACCAAGGCACCAACTTCGCCGCCGGAGAGGACATAATCACCAACACTGACCTCCAACGGCTCGTGCTTGTCGATCAAACGCTGGTCGATTCCCTCGTACCGGCCACAGAGGATGCGCACCCCTGGCTCAGCCGAGAGCTCGCGGCACAGAGCTTGGTCCATAGGGCGGCCACGTGGGGTCATCAGGACCAGCCGACCAGCTTTGCCGGCATTGGCTTCCAGAGCGGCGTCAATGGGCTGTGCGGCCATTACAAGGCCAGCACCGCCCCCATAAGGGACTTCATCGACCTTGTTGTGCTTGTTCTCGGTGTAATCGCGGATATTGACGGCTTCACAGCACCAGTGACCGGCCTCAAGCGCCTTGCCGGATAGGGCATGACCAAGGGGCCCCGGGAACATCTCAGGGAACAGTGTGAACACGGTGGCAGCGAATGACATGGCGCTAGTGTACGTTACCCTGCTCGTCTTGAGCAGTGACTTCTGGCGGTGGGTTCAAAACCACGTAGCCTTCGCGCATGTTGATTTCCGGGAAATTGGCGTTGCTGAACTCGTAGGAGCGGACTTTACCGTCCGCGTGCAGCACATCAACGATGTCGCCTGCGCCATGATCGAGGATGTTTCGGATCAAACCCGAGACCTGACCATCCGCATCGCGCGTTTCTAGACCCAGAAGGTCTGAGGTGTAGAATTCATCATCGTCGAGATCGTCGGGCAGGTCTTCGCGCAGGATGTAGAGCTCTACCCCCCGCAACGCATCCGCACCATCGCGATCTTCGACGCCGTCAATCTCACACAGCAAGGTGCCTTTGGCATCTCCAACGATGGAAATGTCATACACAAGGCTACCGTCGTGATTTGTTACGTCACCGTATTCAACAAAGGCGTCTGGGTCTTCAGTGAAAGAGCGGATCTTCACGGTTCCCCGCACGCCGTGCGGGGATGTGATGACGCCAATCTTCAGACGTTTTTGTGTTTCGGTTGAAGTTGTCATGGACAATGACCCTCGACCTGAAACCCTGAGTGCTTACTCGTCAGCCGGGGCTTCTTCAGCAGCAGGTTCAGCAGCGGCTTCAGCGGCAGCTTCTGCTGCGGCCTTTGCTGCTTCTTCCTTCTCGCGAATGCGCTCAAGTGCTTTGGTTTTTGGCTTGTCTTTCTTGGTCTGCTCGGTGCGAGCCTTGGACTCAACAACGCCAGCCTGTGCCAAGAGACGCTGCACGCGGTCAGAAGCCTGAGCGCCAACGGACAGCCAATGTGTGACTCGATCTTCTTTTACAACGAGACGGTTTTCGTCGCCGTGCTCGAGCATTGGGTTGTAAGAACCTACGCGCTCGATGTAACGGCCATCACGTGGCATGCGGGAATCCGCAACAACCATGCGGTAATAAGGACGGTTCTTGGCGCCGCCACGGGCCAAGCGAATTTTCAAAGACATATTGTCGATCCATTCATTTTTTATGGGGTTTGGCACCAACCGGTAAAGGCTGACACCGGGCCGTGGGACCTACGGCCTAAAGCGAAGTTAGTTTTTGAAACCAGGAGGGAGTCCGCCCGGCATCTTGGGCAGGCTCTTAGGGTCGATACCGGATTTGGTCAACATTTCTTGCAGTTCTGCGGGGTCCATATTCCCCATGTCTGGCATGCCGCCACCTCCGGGCATGCCCGGGAAGCCGCCTTTTCCGCCCATTTTCTTCATGCGCTTCATCATTTTCGAGGCCTTATCGAACTGTTTCAGCAGCTCATTAACCTGCTGCACCGATGTGCCCGAGCCTGCCGCAATTCGCTTTTTGCGGTTGGCTTTGATGACATTGGGGAATGTGCGCTCTTGTACAGTCATCGAGTCGATGATTGCAATCTGGTGTTTGACCTTGCGCTCATCCATGCCTGCAGCGGCCATTTGCTTCTTCATCTGGCCAGCGCCGGGCAACATAGACATTAGCCCCTGCAGGCCGCCCATCTTGTTCATTTGCTGGAATTGAGCGCGCAAGTCCGTCAGGTCGAAAGAGCCCTTCTTGAGCTTTTTCGCCATCTTCTTGGCTTCGTCCTCGTCAAAGGCTTCTGCCGCCTTTTCGACCAGTGAAACAACGTCGCCCATGCCCAGAATGCGGCCCGCGATGCGTTCAGGCTGGAAGGTTTCCAGCGCGTCCATCTTTTCGCCCATGCCCAGCAGCTTGACCGGCTTACCCGTAACCCCGCGCATGGACAGCGCAGCACCGCCGCGGGAGTCGCCATCAACCCGTGTCAGAACGAGACCTGTAATCCCCACTTTCTCGTCAAAGGCGGTCGCCGTGGTCACAGCATCCTGACCGGTCATGGCATCAGCAACCAACAGCGTCTCATGGGGCTGAACCAAATCGCGCACAGCTACGACTTCATCCATCAACACATCATCGATGGTCAGTCGTCCTGCGGTGTCGAGGATAACAACATCATAGCCGCCCGAGCGGCCTTCGCGCATGGCACGCTCTGCGATTTGCGTTGCGCCTTCGTCGGCAACAATCGGCAGGCTATCAACGCCGGTTTGCTCGCCCAAAACCCGCAGCTGCTCCTGCGCGGCTGGACGATGGACATCCAGCGAGGCCAGTAGCACCCGACGTTTTTCCTTCTGCGTCAGGCGCAGGGCGATTTTGGCGGACGTGGTGGTTTTACCGGAGCCTTGCAGACCAACCATCAAGATCGGAACCGGTGGGTTGCCGCTGATCTTCAGCGCGCCTTCGCCGTCTGCCGGCGTGAGGGTCTCGACCAGCGCGTCGTGGACGATCTTCACAACCTGCTGGCCCGGCGTCACAGAAGAGAGCACTTGCTCGCCAATGGCGCGCTCTTTGACTTTGTTGATCAGGTCTTTGGCAACGGGCAGGGCCACGTCAGCCTCGAGCAAGGCAATGCGGATTTCACGCGCTGCGGCGGAAACATCCGCTTCACTCAGCTTGCCTCGACCACGCAGGGTATTAAAGACGCCCTCTAGGCGGTTGCTCAGACCTTCAAACATGTCGGCTCATTTCTTGGTTTGGAACTTCCTAGTCACTGACATAGGCTCTACCAGCCGACCACGCAAATGCAGGAAAGTTGAAATCGTTGAAAAATGTCGTTTTTGCCCTGTTGATCGCTTGGATCGCACTGCTGTCCGCACCCTTTGTCCGCGCGGCTGGAATTGATCAAGAGCGCTACATCCAAGGCGACAGCCTGCGAGCGCTGGTCTTGGACCGGACGTGGTACGGGCGATCGGTTGAGGGCGGTTTTGACTGGGTGGAATATTACAGCCCGAACGGCGATGCGTTCTATCTGGATGAACAGGGCTTTTTGCCCGGCACTTGGACCATCGTAGGTGAACGGGAAATCTGTTTTGACTATCCCGCGCTGGGTGCCTTTTGTTTTGCGATCTCCAAAACGTCAGACGGTCAGGTTGGCATTTACAATCTTGAGGACAACACCCTGACTCATATTACCACCGAGATTACCGCCGGAGACCCCGAGGCTTTGAGCCGGTTGGCCAAAGTCGGGGACGAAGTTGGGCAGGATTGAATCTTTTGATTTTCTTCATTCATGTCAGGGGGTGAAGATTAGCAGGCGCCCTGTGCAACTGGTGGCGCTAATGGGCGGTTTTTTGACGTCGGGTCTGTCACGCTGATGCCTACAGTGGCCAATGACGCCCGCTGAACGAGAAGTACTTCGCAACCGATGGCAGTTCGTCCACCGCTCCTACGACCGGTCTCACAATCGGAAAATCTCACAAGCCTGTTTCTCGGCCTTCTTTACGGCTTGGAAAACCTCCCGCGGGCTTTTGTCGTTACGATCATCTCCTACGATGCGCTACGTTTGATGGGCAGTGAGAGCAACGCGTCCTATATGCTTGCCTTTGCTGCCATTGGTTCGCTGCTTGTGACCCTGAATTCCGGGCGTTTGATTCGCCTGATGTCCCGCAAGTGGGTCTTTACCCTCGCCGTGGTCGGTCTGGGTATGGCCGGCGTTTTAACCATGTGGGGTGATCCGTGGCTGTTTACGCTGGGTCTGTTTTTCCGCAACGCTGGCGCTGGCCTGACCTTGGTCATCCTGTCGCTCTACGTGCTCGACTTTGTCCCGCAAAAGGATCTGGTGCAGGCAGAAAGCCGCCGGATGTTTTTCGCCGGTGCCGTTTGGTTGCTTGCACCCACAGCCGGTGTCTTTGTCTGGAATGCCTTTGGCCCTGCGATCGCCTATTTGATGACCGTACCGGCTGCGGGCTTATTGCTGGCTGTGTTCTGGGCTTTGCGCCTGCGTGAGGCTGACAACGTGGATGCTGAGCCGACCAAAGCTCGGGTCAATACGCGGGAAGCCATGCGGCGCTACTTCAACGATCCGAACTTGACCATCGCCTATTTCATTGCCGTCAGCCGCTCGGTCTTCTACGTGTCGATTTTCACCTATGTTCCCATGTACGTCGTAAGCGCAGGCTTGGATGAAGCCCTAGGCGGTTACTTTATTTCAGCCTCAACACTGGTTCTGTTCGCAGGGCCGTTTCTAACGCGGTTTGTCCCCATGGTCGGCGTGCGACGGCTCATCATGTGCTCGTTCTTCATCGCCGCCTTTTGCCTGATTATCGCAGGCAATCTGACAACCAACCAAGCCTACTTCGTGTTTGGCCTGCTGATGGCGTCTACGGTATCGGCCAGTGTTCTGGATATTGTCGGGAACCTTCCGTTCATGCGGCTGGTTAAGCCCGAAGAGCGTACAGAAATGAGCGTGGTTTTCTACACATGGCGCGATCTGAGCTTCGCGCTCACGCCGCTGTTTGGCGGATTCATCATCTCGCTGGGCGGGATCGAAGCGGTGTTTGTGGTGCTCGGTGCCATGTTCTGCTTGATGACGGGCCTGACCTTTGCTTTGCCGCGCATCGCTATGTCCAACGACGCGCGGCCTGCGATCTAGAAACGGACTTTAGCCGCGCAATTCACCGCCAAGGTTCTTCGCAACCAGAGCGACGATCTTTTCCGATACGCCTTCGATATCTTCGTCCGTGAGCGTGCGTTCGGTTGGCTGCAACGTCACGTCCACAGCCAGCGATTTCTTACCCTCAGGCACGTTTTCGCCAACATAGACATCAAACAGCGCCACGCCGGAGATCAGCGCTTTGTCAGCCCCGCGAACAGCTTTGACAAGTTTCTCCGCCGAAACGTCCGCATCCACGATAAACGCAAAGTCGCGCTTGACCGGCTGGAAGGCCGATGGCTTGAGCAGTGGCTTTGCCGTGCCCGACTTGCCTTTCTTGGGCGGTACTTTGTCAAGAAACAGCTCAAAGCCCACCATTCGGCCTTTGATGCCAAGTGCCCGCAAAGCTTTTGGGTGAAGTTCCCCAAAGACCGCCAGCGTGTTCTTGCCCAGCCCCATGGTGCCCGAGCGGCCGGGGTGGAACCACACTGGAATGTCTCGTGTGTCGGTCATCAGGTTATCGACAGGCGCGCCAAAGGCGGCCAGTGCCGCCAGAGCATCAGATTTCGCATCGAACGCATCAACCGCGCGTGCACCGCCGGCCCAGTGGCGAGGATGGGCTGACCCCATACGCACACCACCCACAGTCGGCAGCTGTCCGTCTGGTTTGGTCGACAAGAACCGCAGGCCCGCTTCGAACAGCCCAACATCACCGTAACCCCGGTCGTTGTTCCGGCTTGCGGCCATGATCAGGTTCGGCAGCAGCGACGGACGCATGACGTCCAGATCCGAGCTGATGGGATTGGCGAGCAGGAGATCAGATTGGCTTTCACGGTCCCAACCAAAATGCTGTGCAACCTCAGACGAGGTGAAAGACCACAGAACCGCTTCATCCATGCCTTCAGCCGCCAAAGCACGCTTCAAGTCACCCATGGCCCGCTGATGCGCAGACAAGGCCACAGCCGGCATGTTGTCAGGCCGGGTAAATGGGGTTGTTGGCAGCGCGTCGAGACCGATGATCCGCAGCACTTCTTCCACCAGATCGGCCTGACCGTCGATATCAGGACGCCAGGACGGCACTTGCACCAAGGAGCCGCTGACCTTGAAGCCCAAATTTTCGAGGATAGAGGTCGCGTGAGCGGTCTCAACCGCCATGCCGCCGCGTCGCTCGATCATGGCAAAGTCAAACTCAATCGATTTTTGCCACGCTGGCTCTTGGCCCGCGATGTGGACTTCGCCCGGCTCACCGCCGCAGAAATCCAGAATGTATTGTGTCGCAATGTCCAGTCCATCCACGGCAGACGCACTGTCGGTTCCCCGTTCAAAGCGGAAACGCGCATCGGTGTGAACACCCAGCTTGCGACCGGTGCGCGCAATGTTCGATGGGTTCCACAGAGCCGCCTCAACCAGCACGTTGACTGTGTCGTCAGAGCAGCCTGTTTCGGCGCCGCCAATGATGCCGCCCAAGGATACGACGCGATCGGAATCGGCGATCACCACCATTTCGGGATCGAAGCTGTATTCCTTGTCGTTCAGCGCCATCATGGACTCGCCATCCTGCGCCTGCCGCACCGTCAGCGTGCCTCCCATGATTTTGTCAGCATCAAACACGTGCATGGGACGGTTCTGGTCCAGCGTCATCCAGTTGGTGATGTCCACCAGCGCCGAAATCGGCTTTTGACCGATCGCCTCCAGCTTGCGCTTGAGCCAATCCGGAGACTCGCCGTTCTTCACATTCCGGACAATCCGGTAGGTGAAGATGGGGCAGTTCTCGGTTTCGATGTTGATCGAAACCGGGCTCGCGCCGCTGCCACCGGCGAAAGAAGCGCGGTTGTCGCGCAACGTGCCCAGCTTCGCTGCCGCCAAATCCCGTGCAACCCCACGCACGCCAAGGCAATCGGCGCGGTTGGGGGTGACGTTGATTTCGATCACTGGGTCATTGATGTCGCGATAGTCGATGTAGGCCGTGCCAATAGGGGCATCTTCGGGCAATTCGACGATGCCGTCGTGGTCCTCAGAAATCAGCAGTTCTTTCTCAGAGCACAGCATGCCCTCAGAGCGCTCACCCCGGATGGAGCCGAGTTCGAGGGTGAAGTCTTTGCCCGGAATGTAGGTTCCAACGGGCGCAAAAACCGAAACCAAGCCGGTTCGCGCGTTTGGCGCGCCGCAGACGACGTTGTAGATCGTGCCGTTGCCCGGATCCACTTTGCAGACCCGCAGCTTGTCAGCGTTCGGGTGCTGCTCAGCCGAGATGACTTTGGCCACAACAAAGGGTGCCAAAGGGCTTTCTTCGACTTCTTCCAGTTCCAAACCAACGGCGGTCAGCTTGTCGGTGACAGCCTTAAGGTCGGCATCGGTATCCAGGTGCTCTTTGAGCCAATCCAGCGTGAATTTCATCGGTTAGCGCCCCCGAACCAGAGATGGGAGAAGGTGCGGCTCAAAGCCGTAGTGCTGCAGCCAACGGACATCGCCGTCAAAGAAGGTGCGCAAGTCGGGGATTCCATATTTCAGCATGGCCAAGCGTTCAATGCCCAAGCCAAAGGCAAAGCCCTGATACTCTTCGGGGTCCAGCCCACAGGCCTCGAGAACCCGTGGGTTCACCATGCCGGAGCCAAGAACCTCCAGCCAGTCTTCGCCCTCACCAATCACCAACTTGCCGCCGGAGCGGTCGCAGCGGATATCAACTTCTGCGGAAGGTTCGGTGAACGGGAAGTACGACGGACGGAACTGCAAGGTCAGGTCCGGCGCACGAAAGAAGGTCCGGCAGAACTCCAGCAAGCAGCCTTTGAGTTGCGCCATGTTCGAGGTTTTGTCGATCACCAGCCCCTCGACCTGATGAAACATCGGCGTGTGAGTCGCGTCGCTGTCTGAGCGGAAGGTCCGACCCGGTACGATCACCCGAATGGGCGGTTTTTCTTTCAGCATCGTGCGGATCTGCACCGGAGATGTATGCGTGCGCAGAACCAGCGAGCCTTCATCACCGCTGTGACCGTTCATGTAGAACGTATCCTGCATTTGCCGCGCCGGGTGGTCGGTGGGCATGTTCAGGGCGGTAAAGTTGTGCCAGTCGTCCTCGACTTCTGGCCCCTCAGCCCAGACAAAACCCATCTGACCAAAAATATCGATGATCTCATCGATCGTTTGGGTGATGGGGTGCAAGCGGCCTACTTTGCGAGGGCGCGGGGACTGCGATACGTCGATGGCTTCGGCGGCTAAGCGCGCGTTGAGCTCCGCGTCGGCAAAGCCGGACTTCTTAGCGTCCAAAGCGCTCGCGATCACGTCCTTAAGCGCATTCAGCGCCTGACCGGCCGCCTTTCGCGCTTCAGGGTCCAGGCCGCCGAGTTGCTTCATCTGCGCGGTGATTTCGCCTTTCTTGCCCAAGGCAGAAACGCGGATATCTTCCAGCGCGGCAACGTCGCCTGCGGCGTCGATACGGGCCATAAGGTCCGACTTGAGGGCTTCTAAATCCATCATCGACCACTTGTGTCTATTGGTGTTGTTTGCGGCAGTATGCCAGTAAGCGCGCCGCGGGTGCAGCGCTGCTAGGTCTTTGGCCGCATGCGTGAGGCGCAACGGGAACTCGGCGTTTCAGCACAAAAAAAGGGGCCGCAAAGCCCCTTTCCTGTCGCCTAGAGCAAGCCGGATTAAGCGGCTGCCTTGTCCAGCGCACCCTTTGCCGTTGCAACAATCGCTGCAAAGGACTCAGGCTCACGCGCTGCAATGTCAGAAAGAACCTTACGGTCAACTTCGACACCGGCTTTGTTCAGGCCGTTCATCAGCTGGGAGTACGTCAGGCCGTTTTCACGTGCACCGGCGTTGATCCGCTGGATCCACAGACCGCGCATCTGCCGCTTTCTGGTGCGACGGTCGCGGTATGCGTACTGCAGATCCTTATCGACGCGCTGTTTAGCGGTTTTGATCAGGCGGGAACTTGCGCCACGCGAACCTTTCGCGAGCTTGAGAACCTTCTTGTGACGAGCGTGGCTGGTGACGCCGCGTTTAACTCGAGCCATCTATTCAGCCCTCCCTATGCCTGAGCCATTGCCGCACGCTGCGCACGGGATTTCCGGCGCTGCTTACGATCGTAAGGCATGTAAACTTTAACGAGGCGTGCATCAGCTTCGCACATGATGGATGTGCCGCGTGCTTTACGCTTCATTTTCTGGGGCTTGTTTGACTGCATGTGGCGCATGAACGCGTTGTTCATGCGTACTTTGCCAGACCCAGTCATGCGGAAACGCTTTTTAGCGCCCGACTTAGTCTTCATCTTCGACATTTCATCTACTCACTCAAAGTGTTGATACGACCGCGCGCAGGCATGTCGATTAGGCCAAGCGCACAGGGGACTCGCACCACGTCCAGAAGGACGCAAAGCGATTGCCGGGTTCTATAGGGGGGAACCACCCTTGGCAAGCGTTGGCTCACGCAAGGGTGGGTTTCAACGGATAATGGGCCCGCCGACCGAAGTTTAGGTCGGCTTAGGCGCGACGATCATTACCATTTGGCGGCCTTCCATCTTTGGATGAGCCTCCAACTTCACAGCATCACCCAATTCAGCTTGCACGCGTTCAAGAACGCGACGACCCAAATCTTGGTGCGCCATTTCACGCCCACGGAACCGCACGGTGAATTTCACCTTGTCTTCGTTCTCAAGGAACTTGTTCGCGTTGCGCATTTTGGTTTGGTAATCGTGATCGTCGATGCCTGGACGCATCTTG
>CBFIEF010000038.1:0-25749 GCA_965661545.1 Alphaproteobacteria bacterium
GTCATCATCGCTGCGCGGGGCAACTGCTGCGCCGATGGCCATTTCGACGATCTGTGGCGGCAGGCCCGCTGCGCCCTTGTGGCTGATGCCGCGCTCGACATCGGGCAGCTTTGGCATGGTGCGCGACAGCATGCCTGAATGATTAAAGGCATTGGCGATCCGTTTGCTGGTCTTTTTCAACGCGTCAAAGGTCGGCATGTCCAAGCCTTCTTCTGCTGCTTCAGCCGCGATATAGGACCACATTTGGTCGTCCTTGGTGTCGTCGATCAGGGTCGGGACGGCCTTGATGAGGGCGGCGATCAAGTCGCGTTCGTCCGCGCTCAACCGGCCAACACCGGGGCTGGATTCCCAAGGGTTCAGCCAGAACTCACGGACAGAATTGCCGTCTTCATCCGTTTCCGGTGAGACGCGCTCGATGAGGCGAGACAGCGGGCATTCGGTGCCGCAGCCTTCTTGCTCAATGCCAAAGTAAACGTCACGATCCCCGTCGCCTTCGCCGATCCCGACAAAGAAAGCGAGGCTGTGGTAGGTCTGGCCCTTGAAGCCAACATCATAGAGCGACAGGGCAAGGCCGGTTTCCTTCCAGTCGTCTTCCACAGACTTCCACGCCCAATCCAGACCGACAAGGCCAATGCGCAAGCCTTGGCTTTCCGGCTTCATCGCCGCTTGGTTGGCGTCGGGCGCGTCATAGGGCTCGAAGCGGTCGTAGATCCACGTGTTCATCATCTCTTGCAACGAGGCTGTGCGCTGGGCGAGGCTGGCATCGGTGATCCACGCCGCGCCTTCTTGCCACCCGGCAACATTGGGCGGCATGAACAGCGTTTGACCGGCATCCAGTGTCAAATCGTGCAGCTCCATCGCTTCGGTAGGAGTGCTGCCAAAGGTGCGGTTGAAGCCGATGTAAAGCTCCCACGGGGACTTAACCAGCGTGCCTCGGTTGGCTTGGTCCCAGAAGCCGGGCGTGCTGAGAACGGCTCTGTAGAGCGTCGGCAGATCCCAGTCTGACGCCTTCCACTGCGCGGTAATATCGGCAACCTGCGCGGCGTCTGGGGTGTCAGAGATAAAGAAGCGCCACATTTTCTCAACGATATAGGGGCCAAAGCTCGGCTGGCTGAGGATGAGGTCCGGCAGGTCATTGGCGCTGAAATACGCCGTCGCGCCAAAGATGGTTTTCTGGCCCTTGTCGTGCGCAGAACGCTGGAACATGAACTGGCCGGTGGAGTCCTCGACGCTGTTCCCGGTCAGCGCGCGGGAGACTTCGCGGATGTCTTGCTCCGTATAGCCGCGCCCTTGACCCAGGGTGAACAGCTCCAGCAGCTCGCGACCAAGGTTCTCGTTGGGTGCTTCGGCGGTGTTTTCTACGTTGTTCAGATAGACCAGCATCGCCGGATCCCGCAGCTGTGCCGCCAGCATATCTCGGAACGAGCCACCCATGGTGTCGCGCAGCGTCTGGAACTTCTGCGCGGTCAAGTGCGCGTCTTCATGGTTTTCGAACGACGTGACGAAGTGGTCCATCCAGAACATGGTCATTTGCTCTTTGAACGGGCTTTCTGTGTTCGTCGCCTCGACCATCCACCACGTGCTCAGATCCACGAGGTTGATGTACTGCGCGCCCACGGCCAGCTCGCCCAAGGTGTCGTTCTTGCCAAAGAGGAACTCAATCGGTGCGCGCCATTGCTGGGTGAACCCTGGCGCAGGCTGGGTATCCAGCGCATTGATGTCGTCGAGGATGCTCTCGATCAAGGCGGCACGGGTTTGTCCGGTGAAGGTGCGCAGGTCGCTAGGCGACGCGGCGAAGCTGGTGCGGGTCAGCGCGTGGCGCACGTCTTCGGAGCTTAGCGCGTCAGCATGTGCGCGCATTGTGGGGGCAAGGGCGCAGAGGGCAGCGCTGGCTGCGAGCAAGGCACGGTTCAGGGTTTTCATCGGATGTTTCCTTTCGATGAGCTCAAGGTCGTGTGGGGTCTTGTGCGGTGGGTTGATCCGGACCGGCGCGGCCCGTCTTCAGGGTTTGCTTCGGGGTCAGTTATCCGGCGTCAAAGGAACCAGAGGGCAAATTCTTCAGTCTCCAGCAAGAAATCGAGCAGGGCTTCGCGCTTCTCAAACGGCAGCGTGTCGAGATATTCCACGAACTCCACGAACAGCGCTCTGGACATTTCGGTGCGCGTGTCTTCCACGCGGTTGAAGTTTTCCAGCACGGCGTCAAGGTCCAGCTCCTCCCGCCATAGCGCTTGCAGCATCTCGTCGGCTTGCTCGTCAATCAGCCCGCCCAGACCTTCGATTTGGCTGTATCGATTTTCGAGCAGGGCATCGAGCGCCGCCCAATCTTCGTCGTTCCAGCCTGAGTTGGCCTCCAACGCTTGCCACGGTTCGTCGCCGCGCTGGTTGTTCCAGTAAACGATGCCGACCGCGCTGATCACGCCGATGTTGAGAAACAGCGAGCCGAGCGCAATCCAGAGGATCAAACGGTTCTGCATGGTCTATTTCCTTTTCCGCCCAGCATCGAAGCTGAGGCTTAGGCTATCGCCGATGGGGCGAACTTCGATTTGGTGCGGGCCTTTGTTAGAGGAGCCGCCAACCAAGCCGCTTGCCAACTGCGCCCCGGCCGTCGCGCCGACGCCAAAGCACGCCATCATGCCAAAGATCAGCGCGGCGAGCGTCGCTCGGCCTTTGCGCTGGGCTGGGGCGGTCGCGGCGGCAACCTCTGCCGCATCGACAATCAGCAGCGCCAGATCAGGGTCGTCCAGCATCGCCCGGTCCAGCGCACTTTGCTCCGGCGCGCTCAGCTTGATCCCCGCAGCGCGCTGTGCGGCGAGGGCGAGGATGTCATCAGGGTCAAAGGGGCTCATATCAGGCAGCCTTGTTCGCAGCAGGGGCAGGACCGTCCGCGCCCGGCACATCAAATGTGCCATCGGGCCGGATCCCGGCATCCCGCAGTTTCTTGAGCGCGCGGGCCTTGAGCACCCGCACGGTGTTATCGGAAATGGACAGCGCCCGGCCAATGTCGGGACCGTCGAGGTCGCGGTCAAAACTCAGCACCAACACCAGCGTTTCGCGGTCGGTCAGCATGCCTGCGGGCACCACGTCGCGGATCGAGGAGCGGTGCGCTGGCGCGGTCGTGGGCAGGTTTGGCGCACTGTCGAGATCACCGCTGGGGTGACGGCGTGCGGCGCGCAGTGTGTTGGCTGCCGTTGACCCTGCGACCACGGCAAGGAAGGCGCTGAGCTTTCCGCGCTGGGGGTCAAAGCGGCGCAGCAGGGCGAAGTCCTTCGCCGCCAGCCGCTCCAGCGTGTCGGCGACACTGTCTTGGAACAGTCCGGCGTCGGGCGTTAGCCCCTGTCGTGTAAAGGTGCGGCGCACAGCGGCCTCCAAAACGGGGCGTGCCATCAGGACAAATCGGCTCCAAGTGCGATCATCACCCGCATACAAGGCGGTAAAATCGGTTTGATCCAAGTCCATTCGGGCACACGGTTGTTCGTTGTTTCAAAAGCCTTACACAGGCAGAGTACGCATTCGTTTACGCCGTGCGTAACTTTTTTTCCCTCCAGTGGAGTTTGGGAACAGTGGCAGAGCATTCAGAGTACTTCGTCGATCTAAGCCAAGGGCGCGTTCACTTTCGCTATGCCGGGGCGGACGATGGCCCGCCGCTGGTGCTGGTTCACGGGTTCTCCTATGCCAGTTGGATGTACAACTTCCTCGGGCCGTTGTTGGTCGAGGCTGGGTTTCGCGTGTTCGCGGTCGATCTCTATGGGCGCGGGTTCTCGGATCGGCCGCGGGTGCGGCACGATCGAGGACTGTATAACCGGATGCTGTCTGAGTTTCTCGATGCGGTAGAGCTGGACGAGCCGGTGACAATGGTGGGGAACTCCATGGGTGGGGGCGTGGTAACGGACTTTGCCGCGCATCATCCGGGGCAGGTGCGGGCGCTGCTGCTGGTGGTTCCGGCGGGGCTGCGGCTGGGACGGCCAATGAGCCTCGGCTGGCTGGGTGTGCCGATCATCGGCGATCTGATCTGGCGCTGGGTCGGGCCGGGGCTGGCGTCGAGCACGTCCAAGGTTCGCGCGGTGCGGGATATGGTCAACAGCGCGGTCCGCCAACAAGCCAAGATCCCCGGCTATTACCCCTCGCTGCTCAGCACGCTGCGGAACTACCCGATGGATGGGCTGCAGGAGAGCTTTGAGGCTGTCGGCGTGCAGGGGACGCCGGTGACGGCGCTGTTCGGCGCAGATGACGCGCTGATCCCGATGGAGGCTGCGACCATCCTCCAAGACGCCATCCCTAAGGCTGAGGTCCAAATCATCGACGACCAAGGCCACGACTTGGCCCTCGACAGCCCGGAGCTGGTCTTGGACGCCCTGCAAGCGCTAATGGCGCGCACGTCAGAAACAGCGGAATAGGATAAAGCAAGGGGGCTCGCGGCTCTGGGGCGAGGTGGATCGTAAAGGGTGCTGAATACGGAATAAATGGTCGGGCTGGCGGGGTTCGAACCCGCGACCTCTCGTCCCCCAGACGAACGCGCTACCAGGCTGCGCTACAGCCCGACCTTTTGGTAAGGCTCTGACCTAGCGATCTGTGTGTCGGATAGCAAGTGCAATTGAAGATACTTCTCCACCTCACCGACTGCTAAAGCTGCAAATTTGCGCATACGATCAGGGATAAAGGCTACCTTGACCTTCGGGCACCACCTTGAAACCGAGCCGTCTCGCACTCGCTTCTGCGCCTTGCCGTGTTCAAACAAAGCCAAATCTGGCCTTCGATGGCGTGGTGCTCAAATGTCTTTGTTGCGCGTTCAAAGTGGTCTTCGCAGGTCTTGAGCTTCAAGGGTTTCAAGGTCGTCGCGTGGCCGCACACCAAAATCAAACCGGGCAGATAGTTTTCGCCGTTGGGGCGCTTTTCGGCGGAGGCGTAATAAAGCGCCTGTCCGACCCCTTCGTGCCATTTGTGTGACCAGTCTACCTCATACGCAAACACCTGATCATAGCAGTCGATGCGTGTTCGGTCGTTGGTGACCGTGACTTCTTGGTCCTTGTCCTTACACAGGGCCTCAGCGTGGTACTTTTCGTCGTGAGCGTGCGCTACCGTGGGCAGCATGAACCCGAGCAGGGCTGCGGCGAGGGCGGCGGTTCCTAAGGACGTCAAAACCAATGGTGCGAGTTTCGGCATTGAGGGGCAGAGCTCAGAAGGATAAAACGGGCAGAGCCGGTCCGCGAGGTGGCGAGCGGCTGAGATTGCGGCTTATACGCCGATAAATAGTTATAAATCAATTAATAAGAGCTAAATTGTAGGCAGACTAAGCCTGTATGGTGGCTTCTGGCTGTCTGCAAACGCCTAACGAGGGCACGGGATTGCGCCAACCCCTCACATCACCGATGGCTATGGCCGCAAATTTGCGCATCGGATCGCGTCGGAACCCCCCTATATATAGAAGCACAAACCACCTCGTGTTCAGGCAGACAGGAGCCTTGCTATGGCTGAGAAGCAGTCCTCGGAATTTGATGTTGTTGTCATCGGCGGCGGGCCGGGTGGCTATGTGGCGGCGATACGCGCAGCTCAATTGGGGTTGAAGACGGCTTGTGTTGAGGGCCGTGGTAGCCTTGGCGGGACGTGTTTGAACGTTGGCTGTATTCCGTCAAAAGCGCTGTTGCATGCGTCCGAACAAGTCGCGCACGCGCGCCATTCCTTTGCCGATTGGGGCATTAAGGTTGGCGAGGTCGAGGTCGACGTCGAGAAGATGATGGACAAGAAGGAAGAGGTTGTTCACGGCCTTACCTCCGGCATCGAACTGCTGCTTGCGAAGAACAAAGTGACCTACTTGCAAGGCTGGGCGAGCCTTGGCGGGGACGGGCGTGTTGATGTGAAGCTCAGTGAAGGCGGCGATGCGGCCATCAGCGCAAAGAACATCATTCTCGCCACTGGCTCTGAAGTCACGCCGCTGCCGGGGATTGAGATCGACGAAGAACGCATCGTGTCCTCGACCGGCGCGTTGGAGCTGTCCAGTGTGCCGGAACACTTGGTCGTCGTTGGCGGCGGGGTGATTGGCTTGGAAATGGGGTCAGTCTGGCAGCGCTTGGGCGCGAAAGTGACGGTTGTGGAGTTTCTCGACCGCATTTGCCCGGGCATGGATAACGAAATCGCCAAAACCTTCCAAAAGACGCTTGAGGGGCAGGGCATTGAGTTCAAACTCGGCCACAAGGTTACAGCAGCAAAGAACACCGGCAAGGGCGTTGCGCTGAGCGTTGAGCCGTCCAAGGGCGGAGACGCGGAAGAGATGAAGGCGGATGTGGTTTTGGTCGCCATCGGACGGCGTCCGTTTACCAACGGTTTGGGGCTAGAGGCTGCGGGCGTTGAGACGGACAAGCAGGGCCGCGTGGTGGTTGATGGTGGTTTTCAGACTTCAGCCAAGGGTGTTTTTGCCATCGGTGACGTGATCGACGGCCCGATGTTGGCGCACAAGGCGGAGAAAGAAGGCGTTGCTGTTGCTGAGCTGATCGCGGGCAACAAGAAGATCAAAGTGGACTACACCACCGTTCCCGGCATCGTTTACACAGCTCCCGAAGTCGCCAACATTGGCTTCAGCGAGCAAGAGCTGAAAGAAGCGGGCGTGTCGCACAAGGTCGGCAAGTTTCCGTTCAAGGCAAACTCCCGTGCCCGCGCGATGGAGGAAACCGACGGCTTGGTTAAGCTGTTGGCGCACAAGGATAATGGCCGCATTCTGGGCGCACACATCATCAGCAAGGACGCTGGGACGTTGATCCACGAGGTTGCAGCGGTGATGGAGTTCGGCGGCACCTATGAAGACCTGATCCACATCATCCACGGCCACCCGACGCTGAATGAAGCGGTCAAGGAGGCCGCCATGGCAATCGACAAGCGCGCCATCCACGTCTAAACCGCCTCTTCGGAGACCATTGGGAAGCTTCAGGGGACGAGCGTTCGCTTATGTTGAGAGTAACGGTTTTTGGGCCAGAAAGCACCGGCAAGACCACGCTGGCGCGGCACCTGTCGCGAGAGTTTGATGCGCTGTACATGCCGGAATATGGCCGAGCTTTTACCCACGCGCTGGCAATCCCTGAAGAATCCTGGACGCCCCAGCACCTGACCCAAATCGCCGCTCAGCACATCATGCTGCGCGAAGATATTGAGGCGCGGGCCGGGACGGCGTTGATTGTTGAAGATACAGACGTGGTAAAAACTGCGATTTGGTCGGATTTTCTGTGCGACAGCCGGGATCCTGCTTTTGACTGGGACGGTGTGGATCTGCCCGATCTGTACTTGTTGCTAACGCCCGAAACACCCTTTGTTCAAGACAGCATTCGGATGCACGACCGACAGGCGCGGCGGGAAGATTTTTTCGCGCGCTGCAAGGCTGAGTTGGACCGGCGCGGGGCGACCTATCGGTTGATCAACGGACCGGATTTTGACGATCGGACTGCGCAGGCAGAGGGCTTTGTCGAGGCCTTGCTCGAAATCGCTGAACCCAGCAACTGACGCTCGGTTGATGATCGTAGCGATTTTGCTGCTGCTGCTGCCGCTGTTCGGCAGTACGCACGCCAGAGCGGAGGGTGCGATGGGGGCTGCGGGTGCGTTTGGTGCCTCTGGTGTATCTGGCGCTCCTGCTGAATCGCGCATCGCCTTGCAAACGGGCCTTGAGTTCCAGATTTTTCCAGAAGACGTTTTGCTGCCATGCCCCTTTGGTTATTACGCTGAGGTTTGCGCCTCAGAGCTGAATCCGGGGTTTGAGTTCATCCCGGTGGATGGGCCAGTGGTCTTCACCGGTGAGACGCTGGCGGCGGCGGCGCAGGTTCACACCATTCGAATTGAAGTTGAGCTGGAGTCCGGTGGTCCTTCGGTCGTGGACGCGATGGCGACCATCCAAGCGGTGCTCGGGCACTCCCAAGGCTGGACCGCCCGAGGGCGCCATGCCTTTCGGCATCTGGCTTCCGATGCGCCGGATTTGGCGATCTTGATTGCGACGCCGGAGAGCGTGGATCGGCTGTGCGCGCCTTTGGACACGGAGGGGTATTTCTCCTGTCGGGTTGGGGGCCGTGCGGTGTTGAATGTCGAGCGGTGGAATGCAGCTGTTCCGCACTGGACCAGCAGCTTGGAAGACTATCGCGCCTATTTGATCAATCATGAGGTTGGGCATTACCTGGGCATGGGGCATGCGCTGTGCCCGTCATCTGGTGAACCGGCCCCCGTGATGCAGCAGCAAAGCATTGATCTGATGGGCTGTGAACCTAACGGCTGGCCCTACCGCTAGGTGGTTTTTTCGACTTCTGATGCGATATTTTGCCGGTGTTTGCCAAAGCGACCACGGCGCGATTGAAACGGTCGCTTTTGCAGTAGTCAGAGCCGCGCGACTGACCCATGTCAGCTACAGAAAACCTATCAAGCAGTTTGCGAGAGATTCAATGGCCGGCATGCAGATCATCTACTGGCGCGATATCCCCACTATGGTGCAAATCCGCGAAGGCCGGAAGCGGTTCACAGCGAACCTGCCCGAGCGCTTCGAGAAGGCGGTTGATGCCGCTGCGATGCGCGATGGCGAGACCAGCACGGACGACTATCTCGCGGAATTCAAGCGCACCGATCCGGTTGAGGTTGAGGGCGATTTGCAAGCGATTGCTGACGCCAAAGCCGCTGAACTAGAGGCCGAATTTGATACCGAGCGCCTGCGCGCGCTGATCGCGGGCGGTGGACGCGCGGGTTAACCCACTGCGTACCCCGCGCTGCTGCACCTGACTTAACACGACGAACGATAAGAGGTTCGAGCCATGACTGAGACCAAACAAGCCGTTATGAACCTGTTCAACGATTTTACCGTTGAAACGACCCCGAATTCGGCGTCGAAAATTCCAGATTTCAATGCGCGTCTGCGCAATGATACGCCGGTTTACGTGACCTTTTTGCCCGGTTCTGACGTGTTTGAAACGGTGACCGTGGCCAAGCGGCTGCGGGAAGAGGGCTTTAACCCCATTCCGCACATCGCTGCGCGTTCGATCCAGTCTGAAGAGATGCTGAACGATATTCTGCAGCGCTATGTCGGCGAAGCGGGCGTTGAGCACGTGCTGACCATCGCGGGCGGTGTCGATAGCCCGCTTGGGCCTTATGATAGCTCGATGGCGGTGTTGGAAAGTGGTTTGATCGACAAAGCGGGGATCCGCAAAGTGTCAGTGGCGGGTCACCCAGAGGGCTCTCCCGACATCACGGACGAAGCGATCAAAGAGGCGCTGGGGTGGAAAAACAGCTTTGCTGAGCGCACCGGCACAACCTTGGACATCGTTACGCAGTTCGCGTTTGAGGCAGAGCCACTGATCGCGTGGGATCGCCGGATCAACGCAGAGGGCAACACGCTGCCGATCCGCATTGGCTTGCCGGGGTTGGCGACGATCAAGACGCTGCTGGGCTTCTCCAAGGCGGCGGGGGTGGGTAACTCTATCCGCTTCCTGATGAAGCGCGCGGCGGACGTGACGAAGCTGATGACTGTAAACGCGCCGGACAAGCAGGTTATCGACCTGGCGCGCTATGTCGCTGAAGACGCAAACGCGGGTATTCGAGGCGTGCATATGTACGCCATCGGCGGGTTGAAGCGGACGTCGGCATGGTCTTACGCGCTGCGTGATGGTCTGTTTGAGGTGACGCCGAAGGACCAGCTCAAAGTCTCTGTCGATCTCGGGTAAATCAATCACACCATAAACCGTCGCGTGCAGGCCAGCGTGGGTTGGCTGCGGGGACGATACACAGGTCAAATCCCGGACGCCCAAACGGGCCCCGGAACATTCATTGGAGAGCCTCTTTCATGGCCCATACACTTGTAGCTTCAGCGACCCGCGAATGGATCATCGGCGACGATAAGCCGTTTACCGTGATTGGCGAGCGCCTGAACCCGACCAACCGCAAAACCTTCCTCGAAGAGCTGTCAGCAGGGAATTATGAGCGGGTTGAGCGCGATGCGATCTCGCAGACGGAAGCGGGCGCACACATGCTGGACGTGAATGCGGGTATTCCACCGCACATGGGGCACGAGCCGACGATTTTGGTGGACATGATCAACCTGGTCCAAGGCCTGACGGATCTGCCGCTGGCGGTGGACAGCTCGGTCAAGGAAGCGTTGATTGCGGGTGTTGAAGCGGCCAAGGGCCGACCGCTGATCAACTCGGTGACGGGCGAAGATGAGTCGTTGGACGTGGTGCTGCCACTGGCGGCGAAATACGACTGTCCGGTTGTTGCGATCTGTAACGACGAAACTGGTATTTCGCCGGATCCTGAAGTGCGCTTTGCCGTGGCAAAGAAGATTGTGGAGCGGGCGGCAGACTTTGGCATCAAGGCCAATGATATCGTGATTGACCCGCTGGTCATGCCTTTGGGCGCGACCCCGGCGGATGCTGTGCTGACCTATAGCCAGCAGGCGTTTGAGATTGTTACAAAGATCCGCAAGGAGCTGGGCGCGAACACGACATGTGGTCTGTCCAACGTTTCCTTTGGTTTGCCAAACCGTCACTGGATGAACGGTATTTTCGTTGCGATGGCAGCAGGTTACGGCATGACCTCGGCGATCATGAACCCCCTGCACGAGGAAGAAATGACCTCGGTCCGCGCGGCAGACGCGCTGCTGGGGCACGATCAATCGTGCATGAAGTGGATGGCCAAGTACCGGGCACCAGCGCCAGAGGGCGCGGAAGGTGCAGGCCGGGGCCGCCGAGGTGGTGGACGCCGCCGCTCGGCATAATGGCTTAGATTGCAGTCTGTGATCCTCATATTAAGCCCGCTGTGCGTTTGACTTCGTGCGGCGGGTTTTTTCGTGATTTTCATCACTTGAGCGTGAGGCACAGCGCGGGCACAGCTTTGCCCTTTTCCTGTCAGGGTTTTACGCTACTTTGGGATTGGTAAGACCAATTGCATGACAGGACCAAACCCCATGACCTTGAACCGACGTACCGCGCTGAGCCTTTTGGCTGGTGGGCTGGCCCTGCCGATGATGCCTGCTGGATTGGCTTTTGCCGCCCCTGTTTTCCCCGGGGAGGCGCGTGTGACGATGGACCTGTATCAGGGCGACAAAGCGATTGGGCGGCACGCGTACGAAATTACCGGATCTGCTGCGGCACCAACGGTCCAGACCCAGGCTGCCTTTGAGGGGCGCGTTCTGGGGTTTCGGGTGAAGTATAATCTTGCGACTGTTGAAACGTGGTCGGGTGGACAGTTGTCTCAGCTGCGCTCCCGCGGTGAGTTGCGGGGGGAAGCGTTTGAGGTCAGCGCCGATCGGAGCGGCGGGACGCTGTCAGTGCTGAATAGCAAAGGCAGGCGGTTGCAGGCTGATCCAAACTTGCTGCCAACAACGTACTGGATGCCGAATTTCGTGCAGCAGCGGCAGGCTTTGGATACGCAGCGAGGCAAGGTGCTGAAGCTCAACCCGCAACCTTTGGGCGCGGGAACATTCCGCGGTCGGTCGGTTCAGGGTTGGGACATGGGTGGTGATTTGCCGATTAAGATTTACTACGACGGCAGCGGAACCTGGTCAGGATTGCAATTCTCCCTTATGGGCAACGATTTTGAATATCAGCGGGTCTAGGACATGAAAACGGTCTGGATCACGGGGGCATCTTCGGGGATTGGCGAGGCTTTGGCGCGGTTAATGGCGCGAGAAGGTTGGCGGGTTTATGTCTCTGCGCGGCGGAAAGAGCGCTTGGAGGCAATGGCAGCGGAAGGAATTGGCGATATTCGCCCCATGCCGCTGGACGTGACAGACGGCGCGGCGATGCAGCAAGCGGTCGCGGAAATGCTGGCAGAGAACGGACGGCTGGATCAGGTGGTGTTGAACGCGGGTGTGTTCTGGCCGCAGACGGCGGCGGGCTTTAAGGCTGAAGACGTACATCGCATGTTTGCGGTTAACGTGGGCGGCGTTGCCGAAGGTTTGGAAGCGGTGCTGCCGTCAATGATTGAAGCCGGGCAGGGGAAAATCTGCTTGCTGGGATCAGTAGCAGGCTATCGAGGCTTGCCGACCTCTCCGGCCTATTGCGGGACCAAGGCGGCGATCATTGCGATGGCGGAGAGCCTGAAACCTGAGTTGGACCCGACGGGGGTGGTGTTGCAGGTTGCCTGTCCGGGTTTTGTGCGGTCAGAAGCAACGTCCATTAACCGATTTCCGATGCCATTTCTAATGGAATCAGAAGACGCAGCGGCGGCGTTTTATCGGGGACTGACGCGGCATGATCGGTTTGAGATCACCTTTCCCAAGGTGTTTGCGGTCATCTTGAAGACCATGATGAGTTTGCCCTATTGGCTGTTCTTCATGCTCATGCGGCCTTTGGTGCCGAAGGACTGAAGGGGAGCCGCTGACCCTGTCAGCGATCGGCTGTCGCCTCAGTTTTACGGCCCACCCGCCCACCCGGGGTTCGCGTTGCGAACCGCGCTGGCATGACCTTTTGAGGCTGGTTGATGCGCCTTAGCGTTCTCGCTTGATCCACAGCGTGATATCCCCGAGCCACAGTCCAAACTTCTTCATGCGGGATCGGTTCAGCATGCGGTCCTCATCCACCCCCAGCATAAAGTCGTCGAAGCTGAACACCATGTGCTGCCGCCCCAAGACTGGGTTGGGCAGGTCGTAGTTCAGGCTGTAGCCCGACTTGAAGACATTGGTTTCCGTGTGGGAGCCGCGCCCTTCGCCAACGATATCGCCCGCGGTAAAGCGGTAGTCGTTGTCGCCGCGCTTGGTGATGGTCCAGATGCGGGTCTCATAGCGGCCATCGACGAACCAGAACTCCTCGTTCAGCGTCAGCACTTGGGCTGGTTCATCCCAGATGCCCTCGATGCGGCAGGACATTTGCCGTCCAATTTCCCCGCTGCGGCCCTGATAAAAGCCGGTGCCCGTCGCGACGCCATCAAAGAAGCGTTCGATCACAAAGGGCGTGACAATAGGGGCGGTGCCGTTGCTGCTATCAAAGGGCATGGGGTTGGCGGCCTCTTCTGGTTGTTAAAATACGTTGGATTTGCGCCTGCTTCGTTGCCGTGATCGGGAAGCGCCAACTCAGCGAGATGGCGATGATTTTGAGCACGATCGGCAGCAAGGCGTAGCCGCCAGCGATGGCCCACAGCGCGCCTTGGCTTTGCACCGGCGCGCTTTCGATGAAGCCGAAGCCCTTGATCAGCAAGGGACCAATCAGCCCGCCCGTTGCAACCGCAAGCGCGGTCGTCATGGACCAATAGGCGTAGAACGAGCCCGCGCGAGACCGTCCCGCCCGCAGCTCATCCAAGTCGACCACGTCAGCTTGGATCGACTGCGGCAGGGTCAAGTCTGCGCCCAACGTCAGCCCGGTGAGAAATGAGATCGCGAGGAAGCCGTAGAAGCCGACCTCACCCGCTGGCAACATCGGAGCAAAGGCGAAGATCGGGCAGGCAGTCAGCATGGCGATGCACCACGCCCGATGCTTACCGATGCGGCGCGACACCCAGAACCACGCCGGCGTCCCCACCATGGCGGCAACGAAATAGACAAACAGGATACTGCCCACGGCGCTGTCTTCCAGCCCCAGATTGT
Organism: Alphaproteobacteria bacterium; assembly: GCA_965661545.1. Taxonomy (GTDB): domain Bacteria; phylum Pseudomonadota; class Alphaproteobacteria; order UBA7985; family UBA7985; genus UBA7985. The sequence continues at coordinate 13,532 of CBFIEF010000038.1, forward strand.
AGCGGACAAAGGTCAGCAGCAGCGTCGGCGGCAACACGTTGGCGAGCGCATTCACCCCATAAGCCAGCGCCAAGCGCCAGAACGGACCATTGCGCAGGGCGCTGGTCCAGCTTTGCCGCAGACTGTTCGCAGGCGGCAGGTCGGGCGCGCGGTCGGGAGTGAGGCTCAGTCCCAAGCTGACACACAGCGGAAAGCCAATCGCCAGCCCGATGCCCAAAGCCGTGATTTGCTCGGCGACGGTCGGGAACATGGCGATCAGCATGAAGGAGATCAGCGTCCCAAGGATGATTCCACCGGTACGAAAGGTGTTAAGCAGGCTGCGGTCGTCGTACGATTTCGCCAGATCAGGGGTCCAGGCGCTGTGTGGGACTTCGATGAATTCGATACCGATATAGGCCAGCGTCGCCCACAGCGTGAACTGCCACAGCGGAGGTGGGGAGGAAGGCAGCAGCAACTGCCAAACGGCGATCATCGCAAACAGCGCCCCCAGTATGATCCACGGCCTGCGTCGACCGGGGATCAGCGGAAAGGCGACGTGATCCGACAGCCACCCCACCAGCGGATCGACGACAAAGATGCACAGTCGCGCGATAAACAGCGCAATCGCTACGGCGCTCAGACCCAGTCCGAGATCTTCGCCGTAGTAATTCTGGAGCAAGACACCCAGAGGGATCGACAGGGCGGCAACCGGAAGAGCAGGCAGCGCGTATCCCAGCAGGATGCGCCAGTTCAGTGGCGCGGGCGTTGAGGCTTGAGTCATAGTCTACAAGGTGGGGCGAATTCTCACAGGTCAACCGCCGCGCGTTGCCCTTTGACCGCTTAAGCGCGCTCGAATACCAGCTTGCCGCCGACGTAGGTCTTGAGGACCACACCGCGCGCCGGAATGCCTTCGTAGTTGAAGTTCCGGCAGCGGCTGTGCAGGCGTGCTTCGGCCAAGCGGCGCGGGCGGTCAAGGTCGACCAGTGCGAGGTCTGCGGGCGCATTGGGGCGGATGCCGCTTTCCAGTGCGAACACGCTGGCAGGCGCGGAGGTCAGGGCGCTGATAAGCCGGGCTTTGGACACGCCGCGATCTTCCAACGACAAAGCCAGCGAGAAGAACGTTTCCAACCCGACCATTCCCGGTTCGGCTTGCTCGAACGGGACGCGCTTGTGATCGGTATCGATGGGGCGATGGTCCGAAGCCAGTGTATCAAGGGTGCCATCGGCCAGCCCCTGAACAACCGCTAAACGGTCGCGGTCGGGGCGAAGGGGTGGGTGCAGCTTGGCGTGCGTGCGGTAGTCACCAATGGCGATATCAGTGAGTGTTGCGTAGGCGATGCCGGTGCCGGCAGTAACGGACAAGCCGCGTGCCTTAGCATCACGAATGGCGTTCACGCCCTCGGCGGAGGTCACCATGTCGAAGTGCGCCCGTACGCCCGTCATTTCGACCAAGCGCAGGTCGCGCTCGATGGACATGACTTCGGCCAGCGCGGGAATGCCGCCTAAGCCCATGCGCGCGGCCAACTCGCCGCTGATGACGCCAGGCTCGCCCCACACAGCGTCCATCTGGCCCAAGCAAACAGTCAGGCCAGTGGAGCGGGCGTAGTTCAGCGCGCGGGAAATCGTATCGAGCGGGCCAACGGGCGCGGTGCCGTTGGAAAAGCCGAGCGCGCCAGCTTCGGCGAGTAGGCCTAGCTCGGCCAGCTCGCGTCCTTCGCACCCAACAGTCAGCGCGCCAAGGGTCTCCATCCGCGCGCCCTTGCCGCCCTGCGAGCGGTGAGAAACGGCGTAGACCGCTTGCGGGCGATCGATGGCGGGGGCTGTGCTGGGCTGGGCGATGACGGTTGAGATGCCGCCGCGTGCGGCCAGCCTTGCCGTCTCGCCCACGGTTTCGCGGTATTCCAAGCCCGGTTCAGACAGATGCACGCGGCTGTCGATCAGGCCGGAGAGCAAGGTCGCGCCTTGGCCATCAATCACCACATCAGCATCCGCCGCGATGGCGCTATCGCCGCCAAACACAGCAACAATCCGGTCGCCATAGAGGACCACACCGCCCGGTCCATCGTGGCCGTTGGCGGGATCGAACAGGTGGACGTTGCGGATCAGGGTTCGTTTAGACATATCAAGCCGCCCGCAGCGTTGTGGGTGCGCGCCGGGTCGCCAGCGCTTCGAAACAGGCCATGCGCACGGCGACGCCCATCTCAACTTGTTCACGGATCACCGATTGATCCAGATCGTCCGCGATGTCCGAGGCGATTTCGACGCCGCGGTTCATCGGGCCGGGGTGCATGACCAGCGCATCGGGTTTAGCCAGCGCCAACCGGTCGCGATCCAAGCCGTAGAAGCGGAAGAACTCGCGTCCGCTGGGGATCAGCGTTCCGGCCATCCGCTCGACCTGCAAGCGCAGCATCATCACAATATCGACGTCGCGCAGGCCTTCGTCCATGCGGTGATAAACCTCTGCGCCCAAGGCTTCATAGGCGTTGGGTAACAGCGTCGGTGGGCCGATGAGGCGCACTCGCGCACCCATTTTTTGCAGCAGCAACAAGTTCGAGCGTGCCACGCGGCTGTGCCGGATATCGCCGCAAATCGCTACGGTCAGCCCGTCAATCTTACCCTTGTGCCGGCGAATGGTCAGGGCGTCGGCCAGGGCTTGGGTGGGGTGTTCGTGCTTGCCGTCACCGCCGTTGAGCACGTGGGCGTCGAGCTTGCGGGACAGCAGCTTAACCGCACCAGCTTGCCCGTGGCGCACGACCAGAAAGTCCGGGCGCATGGCGTTCAGCGTATCGGCGGTGTCGATCAGGGTCTCGCCCTTTTTTACCGAGCTGGTTGCCACGTCCATGTTGACCACGTCCGCCCCCAACCGCTGTGCTGCGATCTCGAAGGAAGAGCGCGTGCGGGTTGAGTTTTCGAAGAACAGGTTGATCACGGTCGAACCGGCCAGCGCGTCAGGCGCTTCTCCGGGTTCAAGCTCCGCAAAGTGTGCGGCGCGGTCGAGCAAATAGGCGATTTCGCCGGGCTTAAGCGGCTCGATGCCCAGCAAGTGCGCGTGGGAAAAGCCGTAACCGATGGTCGCAGGAGGAAAAGACTGTGTCATGGGTCCAATTACTAAGCCAATTCGAGCGCAGGCGGAACGATGAAAACACGGCACGGCCAGCCGATCGCAAAATGAACGGCTAACCGTGTCCTAAAGTCCAGAGGCACCGAAACCCCGATCAGGCGGGTTTCTGCAGCCGGACTTGTGTCACCCCGATTTGGTCGAAGTCAAAGCCGACCGAACAGTGGATCAAGTAATACTCCCACATCCGCTTGAACCGTTCATCAAAACCCATGTCGCGGATCTTGGTCCATGCGGCTTGGAACTTGTCGTTCCACTGGAGCAGGGTTTTGGCGTAGCTCTTGCCATATTCGCCATTGGGCTCGTACTGCATGCCGACGCGTTCGGTGCATTCTTTCATCCGGCTGTGACTGAGCAAGCGGCCACCGGGGAAGATGTAACGGCTGATGAAATCGACCTGCGAGAGGTACTCTTCGAGCTTATCATCGGGCACAGTGATCGCTTGGATCGCTGCAGCGCCACCGGGCTTGAGTACCTTGGCGATTTGGCCAAAATAGGTGTCCCAGTATTTCTCGCCCACCGCTTCGATCATCTCAATCGAGGCAACGCGGTCATAACGACCTGCTTCGGTGTCGCGATAGTCCTGCATCCGCAGTTCAATCTTGTCGCTGATGCCTTCGCGTTGGAACCGCGCAGCGGCGAAGTCGTGCTGTTCTTGGCTGATGGTGATGCAGGTCATGTTCACGCCGACGTTCTTCACGGCGTACTCCGCAAAGCCGCCCCAGCCGCAGCCAATCTCGAGCACTTGATCGCCCGGCTGCATTTGTGCCGTTTCGGCGATGCGCTTGTATTTTTCCTGCTGTGCGGCGTAGAGATCGTCGCTGTTGCTGCCTTCGAACACCGCAGACGAGTAGGTCATGGAGTTGTCCAGCCACTCGGAATAGAACGCGTTCCCCAGATCGTAGTGATCGGCGATGTTGCGTCGCGAGCCGTCTTTTGAGTTTGGCCTTAGGAAGTGGAATACCTTTGCCAGCAGGCCCGACCATCCATAGGTCCGCATGTTGCTCAGGAACCAGTCCTGATTGGTCAGCGCCCAGTCCATGAGGTCTTTGAGGTTAGTGGTATCAATCAGACCGTCCATGTAGACTTCGGCCAGACCCAGCTCGCCACCACCGGCAATCCGCGGAATGGCACCCCACGAGCGCAGATGCACAATTCCGTGCGGTCCGGGTTTATTGCCCGTTACCGAGTACGTTGATCCGTCGGGCAACGTGACGTCCAATTGCCCAAACTGAATACCCTGTTCCATCGTACGAAAGAAGCGCTGGAAGTTAGGTTTCGCAAACGCTTGACTAAGCGTATTTCCAATCACGATAGAATGCTCCCCACCGAACATATAACCTTTGGAGCCTTCATTATTGGGGCTCCTTAGTGCCAATTAAATATGGTTGGTTTGGTTTTGCCAAGTCTGAGCGGAAGAACCAAGCGATACTGCGGCTTTTGGCGGCTCTGGACGGTGGAAAAATGTCGCTCTTTTGCGGGTAAAGAGGTGCAGGGCTTCCCAATGAATTTCTAAAACCACTTTGAGCGGAATCATCGGCGCCTTGAATAGCGCTTGGAGTAGCGCGTTTGCAGTGAGGGCCGTGCGCTTTGCGCGGTGCGTGGCGATCAGCCGATCGCCTTCTTCGCCCTCGTAGCGGATCAGCAGGGAATAGGTATCGTTGGCCGGTTCCAGCCGGAAGGAATACCCCCCCGTCACCGGCATAAAGGGGCTGACATAGAGTTTCTTGATGGCGTCGTGGTGCAGCACGCGCTGCTCGGCTTGCTCGCCATCAATCGGCACCAAATAGGAATGCTTGTCGCCAAAAGTGTTGTGAACCTCGTATAGAACCGCGCGCAGATCTTCGTTCGGGCCATAGCAGAACCAAACGCTGATGGGGTTAAAGGTGTGCCCCAGCACGCGAGGCATGCACAGGATTTGAACCCGTCCGCCCTCAAGGTCAATATTCGCTTGCGCCAGTTGCGTGTCCAGCCATGGGCGCAGCGGAGAGCCGTCACACGGGCCGTGGTCGCGGTCGTTGAAGCTGTAGAGCGAAAAACGGTTGTAGCCGAACAGGGGCAGGTCACGGTCCAGCGTTTCTAGCTCATCAAGGTCAAACAGGACGGAGAACACGCGGTATCTGAAACGGTGCTTTTTTGGGTTCATGCGCTGATGCATGACCCGGCCCCAATAAAAAGCTGATTTCGAAGTCGCGGTTGCCGTCATGGCTATTCAGCCGCCACGCGTTGGCCATCGATGTCGGGCAGGGGTGCCAGACGGTCGAATTGCAGTTGAACCGCACGGGCCATATCGACACAGCGCACGGACGCGCTCATCGGTACGATGTTCTTGGTCCACTCAACTTGCGCACCCAGAGCCGCAGCGACGCTCAATCCCGCCTGACAGCCGTCTTCGTGGAAGCCGTAACCTGCGTAGGCACCGGCGAACCATGTCCGGTTGATGCCTTGCAGCGCGGCGAGTTGGGATTGGGCATCCAAGGCTGCTTGATCGAACAATGGGTGATCGTAGTCGAAAGTCTGGATGACCTTTGCAGGGTCGATTTCCTGATAGGGGTTCAAGGTCACGAACACCGGTTCCGGGCTATCGAGGCTTTGGAGCGCGTTCATGTAGTACGTCACGGCGACGGGGCTTCCCGTCTCGCAAAAGTCGCGGCTCAAGTAGTTCCATGCGCCCCAAACAGCGCGATCCTTTGGCATCTGTGAGATGTCAGTGTGGAGCACGGCGCGGTTGGCCTGATACTGCAGATTGCCCAGAGTAGCGCGCTCAGCGTCGGTTGCGCTGTCGCCGAGGATGTCGAGAGCTTGGTTGCTGTGACAAGCGAGAATGACGTCGTCGAATAGGTCTTCATGCCCGTCAGCGGTCCGCAGCTTAACCGAGTTCGGTCCACGCTCCAGCTCCACCACAGCCGAGCCCATGCGCACCCGACCCGGGCCGAGCGCTTGGACGATGCGATTGACGTACTCGCGGGAGCCACCGTCGACTGTGTACCATTGCACCGTTTGCCCGTTTTGCATCAGGCCGTGATTCTTGAAAAAACGCAGGAAGGTCGCAAGCGGAAAGTCGCGGAAACCTTCGGTGCTTGAGGACCAAATTGCAGCGGAGGAGGGGAGCAGGAAATCTTCGGCAAAGGGAGAGTTCAGGTCATGCTCGTCCAGAAAATCGCCCACGGTCATGGTTGGATCGACACGGTCGCCGTGGAGCTTGTTACCCACTTCGATAAACCGCAGCGCTTGACGCACCATCTTCCAGTGGCGTGGGCTGAGCCAGTTTTTGGCCCCGGCGAGCAAGTCGCGTCCGGTGAACTCGCGCTTGCCATTTGCGATGCCGACGGAGAAGTGCATCTCCGCGTGTTTTGTCGGAACGCCCAATTCCTCGAACAAGCCACACAGGTTTGGATAGTTGGCGTGGTTAAAAACAATGAAACCTGTATCAACCGGGCCGGACCAGCCATCGAGGTGAACGTCGACGGTATTACTGTGCCCACCAAGGCGCGAATCAGCCTCATACAAAGTCACGTCCGCGCTGTTGCGGAGAGCATAGGCGGCTGAAAGTCCGGAGATACCGGATCCGACGATGGCAATCTTGTTTCTCATGCAGCGTGGGCCTTTTCGGCTTTGGAAGTCTGTGAGGAGGAAGGCGGGGTCGCAGGTTTTTTGATCGTCGAATAGGCCTCAAGCGCACGCGCTCGAGCGGCGGCGTGGTCGACGATGGGTCGAGGGTAAGTCTTGCCCAAGGTAACGCCGCCCGCATGCATCAGCAGTGGATCAGCATTCCAAGGCTCAAACAAGCTCTTGTCGTCCAGTTTTGCCAATTCAGGCACGAAGTGGCGGATATATTTGGCATCAGGGTCGAACTTTGGGCCTTGGGTGATGGGGTTGAACACGCGGAAAAACGGCGAGGCGTCCGCCCCGCTGCCCGCCACCCACTGCCAGCCTGCGCTGTTCGAGGCGATGTCGGCGTCAACCAGTGTATCCCAGAACCAACGCTCGCCCTTTTGCCACGGCTGTAGCTGGTGTTTGACGAGGAAAGAGCCGGTGATCATCCGCACGCGGTTGTGCATCCAGCCCGTCTGCCAAAGCTGCCGCATCCCGGCATCAACCATCGGATAGCCCGTCTGGCCCTTGCACCACGCCGCGTACCCTTCGGCATTGTCATCCCACGGGAAGCGATCAAAATCAGACTTCCAGTTGTGCGAAGGCAGGGTTGGGAAATGATGCAGCAGGTAATAGGAAAACTCCCGCCAGCCGATCTCACGCAAGAACGCCCAACCGGGGTTTTCGAGCTGTGGTGCGCTGCTCATCACTTGCAGCGTCCAGTGCCAGAGTTGCCTTGGCGAGACGTGACCGAATTTCAGAAATGGGCTGAGGCGGGAACAGGCCTCGAGGTCAGGCCGGTTGCGGCCTTCGTTGTAGTTTTCAAGCCCGCCGCCGCGACCATCACCGGTGATAAAGGCATCAAAGCGCGCTTGTGCGCCTGCTTCGCCGGGCGTCCACGTGGCGGCCAAGCCTGCGGACCAGTCAGGCGCGGTTGGCAGCAGGTTCAGCGCGTCGAGGCTGACTTCGCCCTTGATCTGTATTTCATGGGCTGGAATTTGCGATGGTGCCGGGGTGGGTTGGCTGACGCTGTGCAGGCTGATGGTTTTCCAATAGGGGGTGAAAACCTTGAACACGCCCCCGCTCTTGTTGCGGACGGCGACCGGTTCGGAAATCAGGTTGCCGTTAAAGGATTTAGCGTCGATCCCGCGATCTTTGAGCGTGGCTTTCAGGCCTGCGTCTGGCTCGCGGTCATAGGGCGCGTAGGAGCGGTTCCAGAATACGGCGCCGGCACTGAGGTGCTCAGCCAAATTGGCGATGACGCTGTCGGCTTTGCCGTGCAGGAAAACCATCCGGTTTCCAAGTTTTTCCAAGTCCGCGTTCAGCGCGCGCAACCCCTGATGCAGCCACCAACGGGATGCACCGCCCAAGGCCCACGGGCCGGGCGTTTCATCGTCCAAAACGTAAACGCAAACCACCGGGCCGGTCCGCTGCATGGCGGCGTTTAGCGCGGGGTTGTCGGCCAGACGGAGGTCATGGCGAAACCATAGGATGCTGACGGGCTGGTTTGGATTTGAGGCGGCAGTGGTCAAAGGTCTCGGTACTCGGTGCATTACGTTGAACATCCCGAGCCGCGCGCGTGGTGCCGCGTGCTTGGGCGCAGCGCATCACCGCAACACAGATTCTCCCCTGACTGCTGCGATTTGCCGCTTCCCCAAAAGGTAGACCGTGCATTTGGTAAGACCAGTCCCTTGGGCAACAGAATTATGAGAGAACAGCGCCGTAATTGAGGGGTGAGCGACGTTCAAACCGCCGGTAAAGGTGCCAAAGGCTGGCAGGATCAACCGTTGTGCGTCGTGGATGAAGCAAGACCGCGTCAGGGGCCGCCCGTTGGGGCCGCGAATGCTGGCTTTTGGGTGCCAATGCCCGGAAATTTCGCCGGGAAGCGGGAACAGTGGAGAGGCTTCATGTCGGAAGTGTAGTGAGCGAAGGGAAATGTCCTCATGGACTTCACCGCCAAAGTGCTCAGGCACGTCCGGATCGTGGTTGCCCGTTACCCAGATGAATCGCTCGACGGAGGCCGTGAGGCGCTGCACGCGGGCGAGCAGGGCATCGCTTAGGCCCGCAATGACGGCGGGGTTATGGAAGGAATCGCCCAGTGAAATCAAAGTACGGGCTTTGGTGGAGGCCACCAGCGCCTCAACCCGGCTGAGGGTTTCATCACTGTCGTAGGGCGGCAAAAACGTCCCAGCTTGCGCAAAGGCCGCGCCCTTTTCAAGGTGCAGGTCGCTGACGATCAAAGCGCTCTCCGCTGGCCATAAAAGTGCGCCGGACACGTGCGCCACGAGCTGCTCGCCGTTGAAGGAAAACGGGAAAAGGGGATTAGCGGCGGTGGCTGTGGTGGTGGCTGTTGCGTCGGTCATGGCGCTTGGTTTAGAGCAGGTGCGGTGGGCTGTCATCACCTGCGCAAACCAACCCTTCACGCCGAATGACGCACGGGATCGGGAGGGGGACGGCAACCGCGATTGTGCAAGTGGTGTCGCGACAGGGCTAGGGGCAGTGGTAACGCTGGTGTAGCAGGGTCAGGCAGTCTGCGCTCTTGTCACTATCCTGATCGATTTTTCCATGTCTCAAACGCCTGATTTCCACCGATTGCTGAATCCCAAAACCATAGCTGTTGTCGGTGGTTCGTGGGCTGCGGCGGTGATTGAACAGTGCGAGCGCATGGGCTTTGAAGGCGAGATTTGGCCTGTTCACCCGAGCAAAACCGAAGTCCGAGGGCGCAAGGCCTATGCGTCGATTGACGCGCTGCCGGCGGCACCGGACGCCACTTTTGTTGGGGTGAATCGGGCGGCGACGCTGGATGTTGTGCGGGCTTTATCAGCGCGCGGCGCGGGCGGTGCGACGTGCTTTGCTGCGGGGTGGGCCGAGGTGGAAGCCGAGGGCGAGGCCATGCAAGCGGCTTTGTTGGACGTGGCTGGCGACATGCCGATCTTTGGTCCCAATTGCTATGGGCTGATCAACTATTGCACTGGCGCGACGCTGTGGCCGGACGTGCATGGCGGCTCGCGCGTGGAGCGCGGCGCGGCGCTGATTTGCCAGTCCTCGAATATCGCTATCAACCTGACCATGCAGCGCCGGGCTTTGCCGCTGAGTTTCGTTCTGACCGTCGGAAACGGTGCGCAGGTGGGACTGGGCGATATGATTGAGGCCTTGGCCGCTGATGAGAGGGTGACGAGCATCGGCTTGTATATCGAAGGATTTGGCGATCCAGCGCGCTTTGCTGAGGCTGTCGCAACGGCGCACGCGCGCGGCGTGGGCGTCGTGGCGATCAAGGCGGGGCAGTCCGAAGGTGGGCAGGCGTTGGCGCTGACGCATACGGCCTCGCTGGCTGGCGGGGCGGCGGTGGCGTCTTCATTCTTGGCGCGCAACGGGGTCGCGGAGGTGGCAACGCTGCCGACACTGCTGGAAACGCTCAAGGTGCTGCATTTCAAAGGCGCGCTGGATAATCATCGGGTCATATCGGTGAGCTGTTCGGGCGGAGAAGCCGGTTTGATGGCGGATTTGGGCGCGGCGGCGGGATTGGAATTTCCAGCCTTGAGCGAGGCGGAGGCGGCGCGGATCGGTGAGAGCCTGAACCCGCTGGTTACGGTCTCCAACCCCTTTGACTACAACACCTTTGATTGGGGTGATGCAGCGGCCTTGGGCGCGATGTGGGACGGGATCATGGCGTTGGATGTTGCGCATCCGATGTTGGTGATCGATTGGCCTGCGGAAGGCACCGGGCCGACGCACACATGGGACGTGGCTATTGAAGCTGTGGGCGCAGCGCTGAACGGGACCGATCGGCGCGCAGGGGTTCCCGCGCTGGTGGCGTCCTTGCCGGAGAATATGCCTGGGACCGCTGCGGAGAAGATCGCCGGGCTGGGTTTGGTGCCCGGACATGGCTTGGAAGAACACCTGCGGGCGGTCGCGGGTGCGGCGCAGATTGGCGCGCACCGCCGGGGGTTGGCGGATGGTGCGCTGCCGGTGCAGATCTGGTCCGGAGGCCGTGACGGCGACACCGCCCGGATGCTGGATGAAGCGGCGGCAAAAACGCTGCTGGCGCAATTCGGGCTTCCTGTGCCAACGCATCGGGTCTGCAGCAGCGTCGAAGAGGCAGTGGCTGCGGTGGTTGAATTTGGTGTGTCCGGACAGCGCTGTGCCATGAAGATTTTAGGCGATTTTCCGCACAAGACGGAACTGGGCGGGGTTCGGCTGGGGCTGAGCGCAGATGATCCGAACACGATGCGATCTGCGGCTCTGGCTTTGCTGGAAATTGCCGATGCCGTGCTGGTGGAGCCCATGGCGGAGAAGCCGGTGGCCGAGCTGATCCTTGGCATAGCGCAGGATCCGGCGTTGGGGTTGCACTTGGTTTTGGGCGCGGGAGGCGTCCTGACAGAGATTTTGGCCGATAGCGAAATCCTGCTGTTTCCCTACGCCGAAAGCGACGTGCGCGCGGCGCTGCAACGGCTGCGCATTTGGCCACTGCTGGCCGGGTATCGCGGGGCTGCCGGGGGCGATGTTGAGGCGGTTGTTGCGGCTGTCATGGCGCTGGGTGCGTTCGTGCAGGCCCATGCAGATCGGTTGATCGAACTGGATATCAACCCGTTGTTTGTCCATCCCGCGTCGGACGGCAGGGGTGACGGATCGGGTGTGACGGCGGTTGACGCCCTGATCAGAATGACGGACTGAGTGGACCTGTTCACCGTGACCGAAACACAGATTTATTTTGCCAGCACAGGGAGTGCGCAATCATGACTTCAGCCCTTTCAATCCGCACCGAAGGCGGGATCCTCGAGGTCACGCTCGACCGGCCAAAGGCGAACGCGATCAATCTGGCGACAAGCCGAGAAATGGGCGAGGTCTTTGCCGCGTTTCGTGACGATCCGGCTTTGCGGGTGGCAATTGTGAAGACGGCCGGGGACAAGTTTTTCTCGGCTGGCTGGGATTTGAAAGCGGCGGCTGATGGCGATGCCGTTGATGGCGATTATGGTCAGGGCGGTTTTGCGGGCTTGCAGGAGCTGCGCGACTTGAACAAGCCAGTGCTTGCCTGTGTTCAGGGGATGGCCGTGGGCGGCGGGTTTGAGTTGGCGCTGTCGTGTGACCTGATATACGCCACGGCGTCTTCGTCGTTTGCGCTGCCAGAGATTAATGCGGGCACGCTTGCCGATGCCGCAACCATCAAGCTGCCCAAGCGCATGCCGTACCACGTGGCCATGGATCTGCTGCTCACGGGGCGGTGGATGGACGCGGATGAGGCGGCGCGCTGGGGCTTGGTGAACGAGGTTTTGGCCGATGGAGAGGCCTTAGAAGCGCGGGTGTGGGACATTGCGCGCTTACTCGAGTCTGGTCCGCCGCTGGTTTTCGCCTCGATCAAAGAGGTCGCGCGCGAGGCTGAGGGCGAGAAGTTTCAGGATGTTATGAATTCTGTCACTAAACGTAAGTTACGCACTGTGGATGTGCTTTACGGCTCAGAAGATAACCTCGAAGGCTTCAAAGCTTTCGCAGAGAAGCGTGACCCGGTTTGGAAAGGCCGCTAAAATAC
>CBFIEF010000039.1:0-24371 GCA_965661545.1 Alphaproteobacteria bacterium
AGTGCTGGCGTTCGCGCATCCTTTGGTATTGGCGCAACGTGGGATTCTCCACTTGGTCCACTGTCGATCGATTACGGTATTCCAATCCGTAAGGAGAGTTTTGATGTGGAACAGCGTTTCAGGTTCTCGATCTCGACATCATTCTGATTTATTAAAGGCCATAAGTTGTGTGCAACCGTATGCACACTTCCAGCATGCCTTAAACGATTGGAACTGAAATGCTGCGTTTGGTCGCTAATGTCCGTTTTGCCGCCGTTGCTCTGTTGACGTCGCTCTCCTTAACCTTTGGGTCAACAGCTCAAGCTCAGATGACGCCGGTACTGGCCGTTGTTGATATGGACTTGGTGGTTCGTGAATCGAACGCTGTTCGGACTTTGGAGTCTCAGCTGCTCGAATTGCAAGAGCGTTGGGAAACAGAACTGACCGATGTGAACAAGCAATTGGCCGCGACGCTTCGTGCCGCCCAAGAGCAGTTGAATAACGGTGATATTGAGCAGGAAGATTTCCGCAAGGTTCAGGTCAAGACACAGCGCGACTTGCAGGCGCTTCGCCAAGAAGCCAACGCCCGCCAGCGCAAGCTGATCCAGACCCGCCGCTTGGCTGAAACCGAATTGCGCCGCATCCTTGAGGAAATCGTTATAGGTCTGGCGTCCGAGACGGGCGCTAACATGGTCCTTAATTTCAGCGCGGTTGTGATCTCTGCCGAAGGCTTTGATTTGTCCGTCGAGGCGTTACGCCGTTTGAACAGCGACATTCCTGAATTGAACCTCACCGTTTCTGAGCCGACTGCTGAAGAGATCGCGGCGGAGACGGTGGACACGTCAAACTAGGGCCCTTCACGCCTTGACCGATAATCGATTTTTCACGACGGCCGGGCCTTTCACGCTCGGCCGTTTGTTGTTTGAACTGGGGTTGCAGGACCAGATGCAACCTCTGTCCCAAGCGACGGATCGGCTGTTCACCGACGTTGCCGCGCTTGACCGTGCTGACTCAAACAATTTGAGTTTCTTCCACAATAGCCACTATCAAACCGCCTTGGCTCAGACAGCGGCCGGGGCTGTTTTGGTTCATGAAGCCCAAGCCCACCGCGTACCGGAAACAGCGATTGCTTTAATCGTCGATGACCCCTATCGCGCCTTTGGCCAAATCGCGACGCTGTTCCACCCCGTGCATGTTGAAACTGGGGCGACAGCCATTCATCCCTCTGCTGTTGTCGATGAGACCGCAGAGGTTGAGGACGGAGTCGCTCTTGGGCCGTTTGTGAGCGTTGGCGCCGGTGCCGTTATCAAGACTGGCAGCAGCATTGGCGCCCATTGCGTGATTGGTCCCGGTGTGGTGATCGGCAGGGCATGCGTGCTGGAAGGGCATTGTACGCTCTCTCACACGCTGATCGGCGACAGGGTCCATATCAAAGCTGGCGCTAGACTGGGGCAGGGCGGCTTTGGCTGGGCCCTTGATCCGGCATCCCTCAAGCATCAGCGCATCCCGCAATTGGGGCGCGTGCTTGTCGGTAATGACGTTGAGATTGGTGCCAACACAACGATTGATCGCGGCGCGGGGCCGGATACGGTGATTGGCGATGGGACGCTGATCGATAACCAATGTCAGATCGCTCACAATGTCAGACTGGGGCGCGGGTGCGCTGTTGCCGGGCGAACGGCAATTGCGGGCTCTGCGGTGCTGGAAGACGGCGTGCTGATCGGCGGATGCTGTGCTGTGCTGGGGCATTTGACGATTGGGCGGGGGAGTCAAATACACGCCAGCTCTACGGTCACCAAATCGTGCCTCGCAGGTAGCATTTTGCGGGGGGTTCCCGCTCGGGATTACCGGTTGTATCTTCGCGAGGAAGCGACGCTTCGCCGCATGGCTCGCACAGACGCAGAAGACGCTGCGCAATAGGAAAGTGACACGAAAAAATGGCGACTATTCTCGACGAACCGCTGCTGCCAGCAGATGAACGTCCGTCCCTCGATATCCAGGATATCATGGAGCTTTTGCCCCACCGCTACCCATTCTTGTTGGTTGATCGGGTGGAGTGGAGCCGGGCGTCTAAGCGCTCTGCGATTGGCTACAAGGGTATTACCTACAACGAAGAATACTTCCAAGGGCACTTTCCCAAGATGCCGGTGATGCCGGGGGTTTTGCAGATCGAAGCCATGGCACAAACGGCGGGTCTGATGATTCTAGGATCGCTGGACGATAGCGATGATCGAACGCTCAAGGGCGTCTACTTTATGTCCATGGACAAAACGAAGTTCCGCAAGCCGGTAACGCCCGGCTGCATGCTGGAAATGCATGTGCATGTGGTGAAGAACCGCGGCTTGATCTACACGTTCCGGGGCGAGTGTTACGTCGATGGTGAGCGTATTTCCGAGGCTGAGTTTGTTGCCATGGGGATTGAGGACGACGGCTCCGAGTGATGACGTCTTCGCCCACCATTCACCCCTCCGCCGTTATAGAAGACGGGGCCCAGCTGGGGCGCGATGTCACCATCGGCCCCTTCTGTCATATCGGGGCAGGTGTGGTTCTGGGCGATGGATGTGTTTTGCACTCTCATGTCGTGGTTCAGGGCGAGACGAGCCTAGGCGCTGGATGTCAGGTCTATCCTTTCGCCTGTCTTGGGACGGCACCACAGGATAAGAAATACGCGGGCGAGCCAGCGATGTTGGTGATCGGCGAGGGCAACGTTATCCGTGAATATGTCACCATGCACCCGGGAACGGCCGGTGGCGGTAGCGTCACGCGGATCGGTGATCGAGGCTTGTTTATGGTCGGATGCCACGTGGCTCACGACTGCCAAATTGGCGACGACACTATTCTGGTAAACCACGTCGATTTGGCCGGGCACGTAATCGTGGAAGATCATGCGATCATTGGCGGCTTGTCCGGCGTGCATCAATATTGCCGCATTGGCCGTCATGCGATGGTTGGCGCGCATTCTATGGTGGTTCAGGACGTCTTGCCCTACACGACCGTCGCCGGACCACGCGCGCACTTGGCGGGGCTGAACCTGGTTGGCTTAAAGCGGCACAACTTCGACCGCGAAGCCATCAACCAGCTGCGTGATGCCTTGGACGCCTTGTTTGCTGAGCCGGGCACAGTTGAGCGGCGGCTGGATGAGGTCTCACAGAGTCTACCCGACCAGGGACCAGCAGACGACGTTTTGCGCTTTATCACCCAAGCGAAACGAGGCCGGGGATTTACCGGGCCTTTGGAATAGACCGGTGAAGATCGGACTCTTGGCTGGTGAAGGTCGCTTACCCTCTCTGCTGGCTGAGCACGTCAAGTTCCAACACGTCCTCAATCTGGTACAATGGCCTAAGCCCTTGGGCGCTTTGGATGCCATCGTTGACGCTGTGCAGCAAAGCGGCTGTGACACGCTGGTGCTGGCTGGCGCAGTCGATCGTGGGCGGTTTTGCGACCTGGATGCGGGCGGTCAGTGGGTTGCTGCGCGGACTAAACCGGGCGCTGGGGATGGGCATCTGCTGGATGTCTTTATCGCCTTTTTCGAGGACCGAGGCTTTGCAGTTGTCGGCGCGGGAGACCTGCTGCCTGCGCTACGGACGCCGACGGGTGTGCTGACCGGCGGAGGGGCCGCGTTGGACGTGAGAGCCGGTTTGGCGCGGGCGCGTGCTTTGGGGCTCAAAGATCTGGGGCAAGCCGTCGTCCAATGCGGTGATGGCCTTTGGCTGGAAGAAACCAAGACCGGCACCAACGATTTGCTGGCCCGTGCGGGAGAAGCATCAGAAAGCCCTCGCATTCTGTTCAAAGCCGCCAAACCGCAGCAGGATTTGAGGGTTGATATGCCAACGTGGGGGCTGGAAACGGTGGAGCATGCAGCGAGACATGGCGTTCAAACGCTTGTCTTCGAAGCGGAGAACACTCTTGCGCTGGATTTGCAGCAGGCCGTGCAGCAGGCGGAAGCCTTGGGACTGACAATCATCGGCGCGCGCGCATGAAGATGGCTGTGCTCACCGGAGAGCCTTCGGGCGATATGCTGGCTCACGCCATTGTTGCAGCGGTGCAGGAGCAGCGGCCAGATCTCGAGCTTTTGGGGATTGGGGGCGAGCGGCTTGAAAGCATCGGTCTCAATAGCCGTTTTCCGCTGCGTGAGTTCGCGGTAAACGGTATCGCTGAGGTCTTGCCCCATCTGCCTCGGCTCTTGCTGCGGATCGAGCAAATCACGCGTTGGGTCTTGGCTGAAAATCCAGAGGTGGTGCTGACCGTAGACGCGCCTGATTTGACGCTGCGCATTGCCAAAGCGCTTCGGGGGCGGGGATATCAGGGGAAGTTGGTGCATCTGGTCGCGCCAACGGTTTGGGCGTGGAAGCCCGAGCGGGCAGCAAAGATCGCTCAATTCTTAGATCACGTCCTGTGTTTGTTTCCCTTTGAGCCGCCTTATTTTGCGGCGCATGGCTTGCCGGCAACCTTTGTCGGTCACCCGATCGTGGACCGGCCTCGGGCTGAAAAGGCGAAGGATCCCAACGTCTTACTGCTCCTGCCGGGGAGCCGGATGAACGAAGTCCGGAAGATGGTGCCGCTCTTCCGTGAGACTGTCGCAACGCTCGCGGCGATACAGCCGGGGCTGCGCTGTTTGGTGCCGACGGTACAGACCACACGAGCATTTGTGACGGCACGCATGGGCGATTGGCCCACGCCAATCGAGTTTCTGTTCCGCGAGGAAGACCGACACGCTGCCTTTCATCAGGCAGGTACGGCACTGGCCGCGTCAGGCACGGTCGCGCTGGAGCTCGCACAGGCTGACGTGGCGGGGGTTATCACATATCGCTTGTCCTCACACACGTATCGCCATTTGATGCGCCAAACGAACCTAAAGCACCTCAGTCTGATCAACATTCTAGGCCAAGGCGACATCATGCCAGAGCGGATGCAGGACGCTGCGCAGGCGGAGCAACTGGCCCGTGACGTCCAGCGGCTGATGTCCGATGAGACTGCGCGCGAAGCTCAGGTGCAGGCGCAGCGCGGGGCGTTGGCCAAGCTGACCTTGTCAGGCGGTCAAACCACGGCCAAGTTAGCGGCCAAAACCTTGCTGACCCTGATGGGAGCCTGAGATGTCCCTGCACCTTGATGTCAATTTTCGCCCAAAAGCTCCGTGGTTCGGTGGAGATTTGCAAACCTTGTCTGCCGTTCTTTCGCCGCCCAAAGTCAGTTTAGACGACGCGACGATCGAGGAGCTGCGCATCGACGCAGACGACGGAACCGGTGACGTGTTGCTCGGACAGCGCCTCACGCAGGCCCCGACAAAGGAAACCACCGTCGTTCTGCTGCATGGACTGCTAGGAGACTATGACCGCGATTACATGCGGCTGCTTTCCCGTCATTACGTCAGTCAGGGCTATCCCGTGGTGCGCATGAACCTACGCGGGGCGGGGGCTTCGCGGTTGCTCTGCACGCGGAACTATCATGGCGGTTTCACCCAAGATTTAGCCGTTATGGCACGCGCTTTTGCTGGGCGGTCGGACGTTCAGCGCTTGGCGTGGATTGGGATCAGTCTCAGCGGGAATATGCTGCTCAAGGCAGCGAGCGAGGCGGCATTCTGTGAAGCGGCTGATCACGGCAAGCTGGTGTCGATCTCTGCGCCTTTCGATCTCCGTGCCACCGCGAACCGATTTAAGCGCCGACGCAATGCGCTGTACTCTCGCTATCTGGTGAACAAGATCCGCAAGCAGATGCCGCATCAACCCGGTTTGACAGCGGCACAGGTTGAGCACCTCCGTCGGATCAACAGCGTGGGCGAGTACGACGAGCACTTCACCGCGCCCGATAACGGCTACGCTTCGGCTGATGCGTACTACTTTGACAACTCCGCATCTCGCTACGTGCTGGACGCGAAGATCCCGTGCTTGGCGATCACGGCGGCGGATGATCCATGGATTGATGCGCAGCCCTACCGAGCGGTACCGTGGGAGAAGAATGCCTTGCTAACCCCGGCGATCTGCCGAACCGGAGGCCATGTCGGCTTTCACGCCCAAGGCTACGATACGCCGATCTACACCCGATGGTCACAGGCCTTCATCGAGGGCTAGTCGAACCCGGCTACGCCAACCCCTAACAAGCGATAGGTTTGTAGCGGTTCCCGTGCCACCTCGGCGGCAAGCAACCGCTGGGCGACGGAAAACAGCACGCGCGCATCGGCGGTATAGCCGTCGAGGGTCTGGCTGCGGCTGAGAATATCAAAATCGGTTGTCTTGAGCTTGAGCGTAACCCGCTTACCCTCCAACTCGTACGTCCCAAGACGTTCGGCGACGCGGTTGGACAGGCGTTCAACAATCGCTGTTAGCTCGGCTAAGTCCCCTGTGTCGGTCATCAGTGTGGTCTCGGAACTGACAGACTTTGACCCCCGATCCTCCCGCACGCGCCGCGAATCTTCACCGCGACAGAAGTGATAGAGCCGTTCCCCAAAGCGTCCAAACATCGAGACCATATCTTCCTTGGGAAACGCGCGGAGCTGAGCAATGCGCGTGATGCCCAAGGCGTTCATCCGCTTCGCCGTCGCGGGACCAACACCCCAGATGAGCTTGACCGGTTTATCGGCGAGAAAATCCTTGGCCTCAGCCTCACCCAGGACCGCAAAACCATCGGGCTTGTCGAGATCAGAGGCGATCTTTGCCAGCAACTTGTTGTGGGACAGCCCGATCGAAATGGTGATCCCAACTTGGTCCTGAACCGTTTGCGCGAGACGTGCCAGCTCTTGCGCTGGGTGCTTGGCTTCTTGCCCAGGGTGGCTCAGGTCGAGGAAGGCTTCGTCAATCGAAAGCGGCTCAACGTCCGGTGTCAGCGCCCGAAAGTACCCGCGTACCTCCAGCCCCGTTTCGCGGTACTTCGCCATGTTGGGTTTGACGATCACCGCTTGCGGGCAAAGCTGTTTGGCGCGGTACATGGGCATTGCCGAGCGGACGCCCTGAATGCGCGCGAGGTAGCACGCGGTCGTCACGACGCCCCGCTGGCCACCGCCAATGATAACCGGTTTGTTTCGGATGCTGGGGTCATCACGCTTTTCAACCGCAGCGTAGAAGGCGTCACAGTCAATGTGCGCCAGCGATAGCGCGTCCAGCTCAGCGTGTTGCACCACCTTTGGGCTGCCACAGGAACCGCAACGCGGGCTGGTGCTTGCGGTGGGTGTAACAGTCAAACAGGTCCGGCACAGGCTGGACATAAAGCGCTTCACCTTGACTCATCGGGCCAGTAGAACGGGAGCAACAACGCAGGAAGCGCCATGTCTGGCCACGTTCACTTTCTCTATTCAGATACGATGCTCGGCACCGCGCTGCAACGCCAAGTGCAGTCGGCATACTTTCATGTCACAGGCGGGCAGGCCGACGACCTCGATGACGCCATCGCTAAAGTGCGTGCAAACCAACCCGAAGTGATCGCGCTGGTGCGGGGGCAGGGAACGGATCTCAACCACTTGCGTGGGCTCAAGCACGCCTTTCCCAATCAGTCGCTGGTGCTGGTGGATCCAATCCCCAGTCCATCGAGCAGGGAGCGCTCTTTGAGCTTGGGTGCCGACATGTATTTGCCGCTTCCCGCCTCCAGCCAACAGATCGCCTTTCGCCTTTCGGCTCAGGTGCGCCGATCGCGCCGCTTGGAGGAGGCTGGGTCAACGGAGGACGTGCTGCGTTTGCTGGGCTTTGAGCCGACTTCGTTTGCGGGCGAAGATGGGGGGCTCCATGATGGCCCTGTTCTCATTTGCCATGAAGATGATGACTTCGCACAGGCAGTGCAGGCTTGCCTGAAAGATGCGGGCGTTGCCGCCCAGATTGCAGCCTTGGAGTCCCCGAGCCCAATCTCAAGCGACAAGGCATGCTTGGTTCTGGGTGCTGTTACGGACGAGGGTTGGGATGTCGTCTTGGCTCTCACCGCTCAGACCCGATCTCAGGCCTCGCACCGTAGCACCCCCATCACGCTGGCAAGCGCCCATGTCCCTAACCGCTTGCTCTCGGCTATGGATCGGATGGATGTCCAAGATGCTTGGATTGGTCCGGCACCAGACCCCTCTCTCTCGTTGATGGTGCGAGAGCAAGTTCGGATCAGTGCGCAGTCAAAGCAGCGACGGGGCGCTCTGGCACAGTCGCTCGATTTGGCCATCACTGACGGGCTGACCGGTCTCTACAACCGTCGCTATCTTGCGGCACACTTGCCGGTACAGATGCAGATCGCTCGACAGGCGCAGCTTCCCTTGTCACTGGCGTTGTTCGACCTCGATGGCTTCAAGGCCCTGAACGACGCTTACGGCCATCAAGCGGGCGACCAATTCCTGATCGGCGTGGCAGCGCATTTCGAACAAAGCTCTCGCGCATCAGACTCGGCTGTGCGGTTGGGCGGTGATGAGTTTGCCATGGTCCTGCCCAATGCAGACTCCCAGGCTGCACGCACCGTGGTGCAGCGCCTCGTCGCCGATGTTGCGGACGTGCGTCACGCCGGTTCAGATCAGGGACGGATCAAGATTTCGGCGTCTGCTGGTGTGGTGACCATGCTGGTGGGGGACTGGGCTTCGACCGCTGATGCTCTGATTGCCATCGCGGATGCGCGCTTGTATGCGGCCAAAGAAAAGGGCGGTAACCAGATTGTGGATACCGCCCCTTCATAATGTCGTCGTTCTGCTGAACGCTTACTTCATCTTCGATTCTTTGAAGACGACGTGCTTGCGTGCAACAGGATCGTATTTACGCATTTCCAGCTTTTCAGTGGAGGTACGCGTGTTCTTCTTCTTTACGTAGAAGTAACCGGTATCGGCGGTGCTCACCATTTTGATGAGCACGTTAGCGGGTTTAGCCATAGCCCCGAGCTCCTAGATTCATCAATTTGGAACGCACCCTATAGCCCACGACTTGTGAGTCAACCGTGACTAACGCAGAGATGACAGGCTTGCGCTGGCGGACAGAATGCGTTGATAGGCTTCCGGCGACATCGCGATCTGTAGCGCGAGGTCTGAATCGTCTTCCGTATAGCGATCTGACGGTGGGCACACGTTCCGATAATTCTTCTTGTCCTTCATATTCTGGGAAATAATCGAACGCGCTTGAAGCGCGGCGATATCCGGCGCGGAAGCCAAAGCATCATCGATCACAGCCGCGGGGCTGCGGTCTGTGAAGCACACGTTCGGTGTCACGCCAGCCTTGTTAAGCGGGGCGCCCGAAGGGGCGAAGAATGCGCCAGAAGTCACGGTCATCATCGCGCCATTGGGCAAGTCAAAACTGGTCTGGATCGAGCCCTTACCGAACGATGTTGAGCCAATGACGATGCCCCGTCCGTTATCTTGGATCGCCGATGCAAGGATCTCGGACGCACTGGCTGAATTGCCGTTGATGAGCACCAGCAATGGCGCGCCGAGCAGAATATCGTTTGGCTTGGCTTCAACCGTATCCTTATTCTCGATGTCTCGACCGGCAGAAACCAGAATGGGGCCTTTTCCAACAACATAATCCGCGATTTCCTGCGCCGCCGTTTTCAGGCCGCCGGGGTTCTCGCGCAGATCAAGCAGCCAGCTCGTTGGCTGCTCTTTCCGCAGTCGCCGCACAACGTCGAGAAATTCTTTAGTCGATTGCTCGGAGAATACCGCCATTTGGATGACAGCCACTTCACCCATCATTTGCCCACGCAGCGAAGGCAGTGCCACGATTTGCCGGCTCACCGTGCGCCGCAAAGTTCGGCCCTCGCGCTGCAACATCACCGATGCCAATGAGCCTACGGGGCCGCGGAGCAGGCTGAGAACGAGGTCTTCGCTCATCTCACCGGTTACCCGTTGACCGTTCACGTGCGTGATTAGATCGCCATCCGCCAAGCCTGCTTCTTCCGCTGGTCCGCCTCGAACAACTTCGCGCACGCGAATGCCGTTTTCTTCGTAGGCAATCAGGATTCCCATACCGCCAAAGCCAAAGACGTCGTCTCGAAACAAATCTGCATCAGACGCTGGCAAATAGCGTGATACGCCGTCCAGCAAGGACATATAGCCCTCAAAAATCTCAGTCTCACGCGTCGCCTGTGACATCCGCCGAATGCGTTCGCTTGAGGTAATCATGTGCAGGGCAACAAAGGCGGAATGCAGCCCCCATTCGAGGTAGTAGTCGCCGTCCGGCTCTTCAAATTCCATCTCTCCGCCCGGGCCGTCAATGCGTGTGATGCCCGCGTCAGATTTTAGAGTGAAATTTGCTTGTTGGCCCAAGTTAACCAAGCCAGCCATTGCCACATCGCGGGGGTGATAGGCTTCGACATAAAGTTCCTGGATGGCGCCAATACCCACACCATACAAAAACGCCTCATCTGCGTCTGGCATCTGTCCGCCGGATTGCCCCGTCGGAAGCGCCTCTTCCAAAGCGGCACGCAGTTCGGCTGGCATAACGATGCTAGAGTTCGATACATTTCGAACCGCAGAGCGCGCGTTCACTTGACCCGCTTCACAGGCTGACAAAACCAGCATCAGGACAGCCAAGGGAATGAACGCGAGATGGGGGCCAAACCGAAATGGGCTTTGAGGCATTTTAGCTTCCTTGAAAATACCATGTGACCATAGCGGGGCGCGCATCGCTATGCTCCTTTACATCGGTTTATGCGCGGCAAATATGCCCAGCTTATGGCCTTTTTCTTTTGTTAGCTGATTTTCCCTTTAACTTCGTGCCTGATTTAGTGTTTTTCACTGGACCTCTTGGAGCCGACTCGGACGCTCTAATATCCAGTGCGGCGGGTTCTGCTTCGCCAACAATTTCGCCCACCAGCGACCCGGTCAATCCATCCGCCTCAACTAAGCGTAACTGAACGCGCTGAGATACCGAGAAAACTCGGCCCCACCGGCGACCTTCCAGCGTCAGTGTCTTGCTGTCGAAGTCATAGCGATCGTCGGGCAGCAGTCCCATGGGCACCAAAGCGTGCGCGCCGGAACGGTCTATTTCAACGAATAGGCCAAACTTAGTCACACTGCTGATCCGGGATTCAAAGATTTGACCAATCTGATCGCCGTGGAATGCCGCAAGATAGCGATCTTTGGCGCTTCTCTCTGCGTAGGCCGCTTGGCGTTCGCACTCGGAAATGGCTTCGGCGAGCGGAATTGGTGCCTCTGACGCGCCTAGTGCTTCCCCGCCTTCGCCCAAACCAAAGGCGTGGATGAGCGCACGATGGACCGTCAGGTCGGCATAGCGCCGGATCGGGCTGGTGAAGTGCGCGTAGCTCTCCAACCCCAACCCGAAGTGGCCAATATTGCGGGGGGCATAGACAGCCTGAGCCTGCGATCTCAGAACGGCTTCGTTGATGAGCGGGGCATAGTCTTCGCCCGCCACGCCTTTGAGAATGCCATTCAGCTTGCCTGCGGTCAGGCGTGTTCCGCGCTGGATGTTGACGGGGGTGCCATCGAGTAAGTTGGCTAGGTGCTCGAGCTTTATGGGGTCGGGATGGTCGTGGACGCGGTACATGACCGAGTGCTCGACAGCTTCCAGAACTTGCGCTGCAGCAACGTTCGCGAGGATCATCATTTCCTCGATCATCTTGTGCGATGTCAGCCGTTCTCGTGGATGGATATCGACCACATGCGATTTGTCTTCCGAAAGCTCGATCATGCGTTCGGGGATATCCAGCTCCAAAGCGCCGCGCTCTTCTCGCGCTTGAATCAAAACCTCGTAGGCGGCTCTCAGCGGAGCCAGGTTGGGCTCCAGCAGCGGCTGGATTTCCTCATCCGGATTGCCGTTCAAGGCGTCCTCAACACGTTCATAGGTCAGGCGTGCAGCAGAGCGCATCACGCCGCGCTCAAACCGTTTGGAAATGAGCTGGCCCTGCGCATTGATCGTCATGTCTGCGACCAAGCATCCGCGGTCTTCGTGCGGAACCAATGAACACCAGCGGTTGGACAGGTTCTCCGGCAGCATTGGGATCACGCGATCCGGGAAATAGCAGGAGTTGCCGCGTTTCTTGGCTTCCTGATCTAAAGCCGATTGCGGGCGTACGTAATGCGCCACATCGGCAATAGCAACCAGAATGCGAAAGCCAGCATCGTCAGGCATCCGCTCGGCCCAAACCGCATCATCAAAATCGCGCGCGTCGGCACCGTCGATGGTCACCAATGGCACATCGCGATAATCGACCCGGCCCTTGAGCGGCACGGCCTTGGCAGCCTCTGCATCTGCGACAGCCTCATCCGGGAAGTGCATGCGCAAGCGATGCTCTGCAGCCGAAATCAGCGAAATCGCGCCAACGTCGTTCTCGTGTCCAATGACTTCAATGACCTGCGCCTTTGGCAGGTCGAGACGACCGGTGCCAACAACCTCGGCACGAACCAGCATGCCGGGTTCGAGCGTGCTGCGGTCTTGTTCGCGAATGATAAAATCGTGCTTGGTGCGCTTGTCCGTGGGGCGCAGCGTGCCACCGGCTTCGACCACGCCCACAACAATATCATGTCGGGGGCGAGGGAGCGTCTTGAACGGCTTGGCCAGAAACGCGCCTTCGCCGGTTGGTTCGATCTTGGCCAACACTCGATCACCGGCACCGGGCGCGGTATCGAGACTGCCATCACCAAGGAAAATCAGGGGTGGAGCGCCGCGAAAGTTTCGCTCAATTGGCATGCACACAACGTCGCCGTCATCATTGGGGGCAAGCACTTCAAGTGGCAAAACGGCGGGGAGGCCTTGTTTCTGCCAGCGGGATTTTGGCGCTTCGGCCTGCATCACGCCATCGCGCTCTAATTGCTTGAGCAAGGTTTTCAGCCAAACGCGACCGCCCCCCTTGATGCCAAACTCTTTGGCAATCGAGCGCTTATCGGCTTTGTTTGGATTTTTCTGGATGAATTTGAGGATCGCATCGCGATCCAACTGGCCTGCGTCGTCGCTTTTAGATTTAGCCATGGATACAGCCAGTGCCCCTTTGTGGAACGCGAAAGATGGGCGGTTCCACCATGAAACCGCCCCAGACTAGATTAGTCAGCCTTCTTAGCGGTTTTTTTCGCAGCTGTCTTTTTAGCGGCAGGCTTTTTCGCCGCAGCCTTCTTCGCCGGCGCCTTCTTCGCTGCCGCTTTCTTTGCGGGAGCCTTTTTGCCGCCTTTGGCATCGATCAAGGCGATTGCCTCTTCGAGCGTTAAGGTTTTGGGGTCTTTATCCTTTGGGATGGTTGCATTGGTGCGGCCATGCTTGACGTAAGGACCATAGCGGCCATCGT
Source organism: Alphaproteobacteria bacterium (assembly GCA_965661545.1). Classification (GTDB taxonomy): domain Bacteria; phylum Pseudomonadota; class Alphaproteobacteria; order UBA7985; family UBA7985; genus UBA7985. The sequence goes on from CBFIEF010000039.1 coordinate 13,159, forward strand.
TCAGCGTGATTGGTTTCTCGTCGCTGGGGTGAACGCCCAACTCGGTCCCCGGCGCGCCTTTGGCTTTCACCTTTTCCTGCTTTTCGACAATCAGTGCCACAGCACGGTTCAGGCCGATTTCCAGAACGCTCTCGTCCTTTGGAATGTTGGCGTAGGTTGAACCCATCTTAATAAACGGACCAAAGCGACCAATCCCTGCTGTGATCATTTCGCCCTCGTACTCGCCAACGTCGCGCGGCAGTGCTAGCAGGTCCAGCGCCTTTTCGTAGGTCAGGTCAGATGGCTCCAAGCCCTTTGGCAAAGACGCACGCTTTGGCTTCTTGCCTTCCTCCATATCCTCGGGCTGACCGATTTGGACGTACCAGCCGTAGGGGCCTTTTTTGAGGAAAATGCCCAAGCCGGTCTTTGGATCTGAGCCAATCGGCTCATCATCCTTGGCCGCCTGACGCGGTTGGTCCGTACCTCGGGTGAGCTGATCGGTAAATCGGCAATCTGGGTAGTTCCCACAGCCGATAAAGCCACCGGTTTTGCCGAACTTCAGCGATAGCCGGCCATCACCACAGGAGGGACAGGCGCGGGGGTCGAAGTCGATGGGCGCGCCGTCTTCTTTTTGCGTGGGGAAGAAGTGTGGGCCGAGAACGTCATCCATCACGTTGATGACTTCAGTGATCCGCAGTTCCTTGGTTTCTTCAATCAGCGCGTGGAAGTCTGTCCAGAACGCCGACAGGACATTTTTCCACTGAAGACGCCCGCCAGAAATGTCATCCAGCTGCTCTTCAAGATCAGCGGTGAAGTCATATTCCATGTAACGGCGGAAGAAGTTGGCCAGGAATGCAACCACGATCCGGCCCCGCTCAGCCGGGACAAATCGCTTCTGATCCAAGCGCACGTATTCCCGGTCTTGCAGGACGGAAATGATCGACGCGTACGTGGACGGACGACCGATGCCCAGCTCTTCCATTTTCTTCACCAGCGTCGCTTCGGTATAGCGTGGTGGTGGCGCGGTAAAGTGTTGGTCTGCAACGACTTTTTCACGGTTAAGCATCTGACCTTTTTCCAGCCGAGGCAGCCGTTGTTCAGCGTCATCGTCGCCCGCATCATCGCGGCCTTCTTGGTAGACTTTGATGAAGCCGTCGAAGGCCAAAACCGAACCGGTCGCGCGCATTTGCGCAGCGCCTGCGTCAACATCAATATCAACGCCAACCTGATCAAAAACAGCCGCTGCCATCTGGCAAGCGATCGTCCGCTTCCAGATCAACTGGTAGAGACGCATCTGGTCGCGATCGAGGATGCCTTCGAGTTCTGCGGGCTTGCGTGAAAGCAGCGTTGGGCGAATGGCCTCGTGTGCTTCCTGCGCGTTCTTTGCTTTGGACTTATAGAAACGCGGGTTTTCCGGCAGGTAGACTGTGCCGTAATCCCCGCCGATCAGTTCGCGTGCGCTATCCAGCGCTTCTTTGGACAGCTGCACGCCATCGGTTCTCATGTAGGTAATCAGACCCACGGTCTCACCGTTTATGTCCATACCTTCATAAAGTTTTTGAGCGACGCGCATGGTGTGAGCGGCTGAGAAGCCCAGTTTGCGACTGGCTTCTTGCTGCATGGTGGAGGTGGTGAACGGCGGCGCTGGGTTCTGCTTGCGCTGCTTTTGCTCGATCTCCAAAACGCGCAGGCTGCTGGCGTTTTCGACGACGGTTTTTGCGGCGGTCGCATCGGTTTCGTTGCCGAGTGAGAACTTCGTGAGCTTCTTGCCGTCGAGGTAGGTCAGGCGTGCTGCGACGGTCTGGGATTGACCGTCATTCAGTGTTGCAATGACGTCCCAATATTCCACCGGCACAAAAGTTTCGATTTCGGCTTCTCGCTCAGAAATCAGACGAAGGGCCACTGACTGCACGCGACCAGCGGAGCGCGAGCCGGGTAGTTTGCGCCAGAGGATTGGGGACAGGTTAAAGCCCACCAGATAATCCAAAGCGCGACGGGCCATGTAGGCGTCCACGAGATCCTGATCGACGGCGCGAGGATGCTGAAACGCTTCCTTTACGGCGTTCTTGGTAATCTCGTTAAAGACCACCCGCTGCACGTCTTTGCCCTTGAGCTTTCCGCGCTTTTCCAACTCGTCCTGGATGTGCCAAGAGATGGCTTCTCCCTCGCGATCGGGGTCGGTTGCGAGAATGAGTTGATCGTGGTTCTTCAGCGCTTTTTCTATATCTTTCAGACGCTTATTGCTGTCGGCCTCCACCAGCCACGACATTTCAAAATCATTGTCCGGGTCAACAGATCCATCTTTTGCGGGCAGGTCCCGGATGTGTCCGAAGCTTGCGAAAACTTCGAAATCCTTGCCCAGATACTTATTGATGGTTTTTGCCTTGGATGGGGACTCAACGACAACAACGGTCATGTATTTTTTCCGGCCCTAACAACATGAATGAAAGCACTCCACTGAAAAAAACTGAAGCACTTAAATAAGGCGACAAACCATGTTTCCAGAGGTTCGCTCGACGATACCGCCGAGTTCGAGTTCCACCAGAGCTGCCGCTCCTAATCGGGCGGGTACTTGGCATTCGCGGTAGAGTTCGTCAATGGCGCACGGTGTCGGCGAGAGAACTTTTAGGAGTGCATCCCGTGCTTTTCGGACGTCATCATCGGACAATTTTGTCAGTGTTCGAGGCTGTGATTGTTGGGGAGAGGGTTCGTGCAATTCGTCGATTGACGGCAAGCAATCTAGGATGTCCTGTGCCTCGCAAACGAGTGTCGCTCCATCCTTGAGCAGCTGGTTGGTTCCTTCGGCTCTTGGGTCCAGAGGATTTCCCGGAACGGCGCAGACTTCGCGGGAAAAATCGGCGGCATACCGGGCTGTAATAAGAGAGCCGGAACGATGAGCAGCTTCGACAACAACCGTAGCAGCGCTCATCCCCGCGATGATGCGATTGCGGTGGGGAAAATGCCGGGCCGTCGGTTGCATCCCGAACGGCATTTCTGCGATCACAACCGAATCTTCAACAATGGCTCGATACAGATCGCCGTGCTCACGTGGATAAATAATGTCGACACCGCCCGCAACGACGGCAACGGTCCCTGTTTTGACGGTCGAAGCATGAACCGCCGCATCGATTCCCCGAGCCAGACCTGAAACAATGCTGAAGTTCTCAGCGGCAAGGCCCTCGGCAAGCTTGCTGGCAAAGCGTGCGCCGTTGGTTGAGGCATTGCGCGCCCCGACCATCGCGATTGCGGGGCGGGCCAGTTGATCGGTCTGACCAAGGACCGAAAGGACTGGTGGTGGATCGTTGATCTGGCGCAGCAGTGGGGGATAGACGGTATCCGCTGCGGTTAGCAAACTGCCACCTATCGAGCGCAGCTGACGATATTCTTGTTCTGCTAAGTCCGAAGAAAAGGGCGTCAGTGGGTTCTTTGCGCCGCCTCGCAACGATAAGTCTGGCAGCGCGGCCAGCGCTTCAACGGCGCTGTCGAAGCGGTCCAGAAGGGACCAAAACGAATGAGGGCCGATCCGCTTGGTTCGAATGAGCCGCAGCCAAGCGCCTCTTTCAGCGGGTTCAATCAGGCGGGGGGATGAGAATGACATGACTTCTGCATAGCGAGCAGAATTGAGGCGTCAACCTTTTGATTGAAAAACTATCAGAATCAGCAACCTAAAGAGCATCAAGCGCAGATTGTAGAATAATGACCGCCGCCATCTGATCCACAACCTTTCGCCGCTTGTTGCGTGTCATGTCCATATCATTGATCAAAAACTTCTCGACCATGGCTGAAGTCAGTCGCTCGTCCCATAGGAGGATTGGAAGATCAATGCCGGCCAGAGTGCGCATGTTCCGCGCAAAGGCGATGGTGGCCTGACAGCGCGGGCCGGGTGTTCCGTCCATCTGTAGCGGCCAGCCCAGAACGATCGCGCGAATGCTGCGCTCGTCTATAATCTGGTTGAGGCGGTCTGCGTCGGCGGCAAACTTTTTGCCGCGCACCAGTGTTTCAACCGGCGAAGCAATGGATTGAAGACCATCGGAAACCGCGATTCCAATCTTTTTGTCGCCAAAATCGATCCCGAGCAGCCGATCTCCGGTGCCGATAGCTTCACGCATACCAGCCAAATCGACCTCATGGAAACTTCGACCTTTGTTTGTAGTGGGCTTATGTTGATCGCTCATAGTCACGCTGCTACCAAGAATTCAGACAGATAGACATCATTTCCTGAGACAAAGTCCCCTAAATGAGCATCACCAGAGAAACTGTAGAGCAGGCAGCGCGTTTGGCGCGGCTGACTGTTGCAGAAGAAGATAAGGACCGACTGGCTGGAGAGTTATCAGCCATCCTCGGTTTCGTTGAGCAGTTAGACGCCATCAACACCGATGACGTTGATCCGCTGACTTCCGTTGTTGGCGCCACGGCGCGCATGCGGAAGGATGCCGTGAACGCCGGGGATTATCCTGAACGCGTGCTGGCTAACGCCCCAGATCGGGTAACGGACTTCTATGCCGTGCCCAAAGTGGTTGAGTAGGGGAGAGCTGATCATGAGTGAATTGAACCGTTTGACCATCGCCGAGGCCCGCAAGGGCATGGCCGAGGGCAAGTTTTCGTCAGTGGAGCTGACGCAAGCGTGTGTCGATGCCATGCAGGCAAGCACCGACTTGGGCGCTTACATCACCCCAACACCCGACGCCGCGCTTGAAGCAGCGGCGGAAGCGGACAAGAAGCGCGCATCTGGAGATGATGGGGCGCTGCTGGGTATTCCGCTTGGGATCAAGGATCTGTTCTGCACCGAAGGCGTGCAGACCACCGCTGCCTCACGCATCTTGCAGGGTTTCAAGCCGACTTATGAAAGTACCGTGACCGGCAATCTGCTGCGCGATGGTGCCGTGTTCATGGGCAAGCTGAACCTGGATGAGTTCGCAATGGGCTCGTCCAACACGACCTCTTACTACGGCAACGTCGTAAACCCGTGGCAGTCTAGCGATAAGCCGGACATGCAGCTGGTGCCCGGTGGTTCATCGGGTGGTTCGGCGTCGGCAGTCGCGGCGCGTCTTTGCCTCGGCGCGACGGGTACCGATACAGGCGGTTCAATCCGGCAGCCTGCTGCGTTCTGTGGCATCACCGGCTTGAAGCCAACCTATGGCCGCTGCTCACGCTGGGGCGTGGTTGCCTTTGCTTCGTCGCTGGATCAGGCAGGCCCGATGGCGCGCTCGGTCGAAGATTGCGGGATCATGCTCGGCTCGATGGCAGGCTATGACCCGATGGATACAACATCGGTCGATACCGCGGTGCCAGACTACACCGCCGAGCTTGGCGCTGGGGTCAAAGGCCTGAAGATCGGCATTCCGCGAGAATATCGCGTGGATGGCATGCCCGAAGAAGTCGAAAAGCTTTGGATGGAAACGGCAGATCAACTGCGCGATCAGGGCGCGGAAATCGTCGATATCTCCCTGCCGCACACGCATTCTGCTTTGCCCGCTTACTACATCGTTGCCCCTGCGGAGGCGTCGTCAAACCTCGCGCGCTATGACGGCGTGCGCTACGGCTACCGCGCTGATGCGCCAGAAGGGTTGCCAGAGTTCTCCAGCTTGGAAGAAATGTACGCAACGACGCGTGGTGAAGGTTTTGGCCCAGAAGTTCAGCGCCGCATCATGATTGGCGCTTATGTTCTGTCGGCTGGCTTCTATGACGCTTATTACAACAAAGCGCGGCGGGTTCGCACGCTGATCGCTCGTGATTTCACTGAGGCATTTGGCCAGGTGGACGCGATCCTGACGCCAACCACACCAAGCCCCGCTTTCGGTATCACCGAAGAGCCGTCCGGCGTTGAGATGTACATGAACGATGTCTTCACCGTACCAGCATCCATGGCTGGAATTCCGGGTATTTCCGTTCCTGTTGGCCTGTCCAAAGATGGATTGCCGCTGGGTGTGCAACTGCTGGGTAAGCCGTTCGAAGAAGTCGGACTGCTCCGCGTTGCACAGGCGGTGGAACACGCTGCCGGCTTTAACGCAACACCACAATTGATGGCTTAAGGAGAACTGTTCCATGGCACAGACCATCAAAGGCCAGACAGGCGAGTGGGAAATCGTAATCGGCATGGAAGTGCATGCCCAAGTGCTCTCTGAGTCCAAGCTCTTCTCTGGCGCATCCACGACTTTCGGCAAAGCGCCCAATCACAACGTCGCGCTGGTGGATGCCGCGCTGCCGGGAATGCTGCCCGTCTTGAACGAGGAATGCGTGCGCCAAGCCGTGCGGTCCGGCTTGGGCATCAAGGCAGAGATTAATCTCTACAGCGTGTTTGACCGCAAGAACTACTTCTACGCTGATCTGCCGCAAGGCTACCAGATCAGCCAGCTCTATCATCCTATCGTGGGTGAAGGGGAGCTGACGATTGATATGGAAGACGGCGAAAGCCGGGTCATCGGTATCGAGCGCATTCACTTGGAGCAAGACGCGGGCAAATCCATCCACGATCAGGATCCCCATCGTTCGTTCATCGATTTGAACCGGACGGGCGTGGCGCTGATGGAGATTGTATCCAAGCCCGACCTGCGCGGCGGGGATGAGGCTTCGGCCTACATGACCAAGCTGCGGTCCATTCTGCGCTATCTCGGCACCTGTGACGGGAACATGGAGCAGGGGTCCATGCGGGCGGACGTGAACGTATCGGTGCGTCCGGTTGGTTCCACAGAGCTGGGCACGCGGACCGAAACTAAGAACGTCAACTCCGTGCGATTCATCCGCCAGACGGTCGAGTACGAAGCTCGCCGACAGGTGGAAGTGCTGGAAAGCGGCGGGACCGTTGTACAGGAAACCCGACTATACGACCCGGCAAAGGGCGAGACGCGGTCCATGCGTTCCAAGGAAGAAGCGCACGACTACCGCTACTTCCCCGATCCCGATTTGCTGCCGCTGCAGCTCGATCAGGCCTTTGTTGACGCCATCGCCGTGGACATCCCCGAGTTGCCCGACGAGAAGCGTGCGCGGTTTGAAGCGGACTACGGCCTTTCGACCTACGACGCCGATGTTTTGGTGGCAGAAAAGGAAACCGGCGACTTCTTTGAGTCCGTCGCCAAGGGCCGCGACGCCAAGCTCGCTGCGAACTGGGTGATGGGCGAGTTGTTTGGTGCGCTGAACAAAGCTGGTGTTGAGCTGTCGCACTCCCCTGTCTCTGCTGAGGCGCTGGGTGGGTTGATCGAAGCGATCGCCAGTGACACGATTTCTGGGCGCACCGCCAAGGACGTATTCGCGACCATGTTCGAAACTGGCAAGACCGCTGACACCATCATTGATGAGCAGGGGCTGAAGCAGATTTCGGACGAAGGGTCGATCGAGGCAGCGCTCGATGAAATCATCGCGGCCAACCCGGCTCAAGTCGAAAAGGCCAAGGAAAACCCGAAGCTCAAGGGCTGGTTCGTGGGGCAGGTGATGAAAGCCACCGGCGGTCAGGCCAATCCCGGCGTCGTCAACAAACTCATCAACCAAAAACTCGGTTAGGAGCCACAACTCATGGCTGAACGTAAGCTGATTTCAACGGGTTCCCCTTTCGAAAAGGTCGCGGGTTACTCCCGCGCTGTTCGCGCTGGCAACATGGTCTATGTGGCGGGCACGACCGGCTATGACTACGAGACGATGACCCTGCCAGAGGGCGTGACCGATCAGGCGCGCAATTGTATGGAAACCATCGAGAAGGCGCTTGCTGACGCCGGCGCCTCTTTGGAGCACGTGGTTCGCGCGCATTATTACGTGACGGACCAGAGTTATGGCGAAGAGGTCTTCAAGCTGGTGGGTTCGTACTTTGCTGACATCCGCCCCGCAGCGACGATGGTGGTTTGCGATCTGCTGAACGACGACATGAAGGTCGAAATCGAAGTTACGGCACAAATCGACTAGATGCCGTGATTGCTGCTGCATCATTCGACGGATGACGAGGGCATATGATGAAATCTGACCTCGAACAGGCATTTTGGGCCGCGGTTGACGCGGCTCATCCCCGGAAAGTCATGGCGGCGCACCTGCCTGACCGTCCGGCCAACACGCCCTATGTCTTCGCCGTAGGCAAGGCAGCAGGCCCCATGGCTGAGGAAGTCGAAGCTGTTTGGGGGAAGGGCGTGCAGGGCATGGTGATTGCTCCCCATGGTGCTCAAGTATCCCTGAAATCGCTGGAGCTGCGGACGGCAGCGCATCCTTTTCCAGATCAGCAAGGCGCGGCATCCGCCTCTGCCCTGCTGCGTCGGCTTCAAGCGGTGCCAAAAGGCGCGGACGTGCTTTTTCTGCTGTCTGGTGGCGCGTCCAGCCTGTTACTGGCTACCGAAGAGGGGCCGACGCCAGAGGCGCTGAAACAGGCAACCAAGGCCTTGCTCAATGGTGGCGCAGACATTCACGAGCTGAACACAGTGCGCCGCGTGCTTTCGCCTTTGTTGGGCGGGGGGGCAGCGGCGGCATGCAAGGGCAATCTCCAGACGTTGGCGATTTCTGATGTTGTTGGTGACGAGCCCATCGCCATTGGCTCCGGTCCGACAGTGGCTAATCCAACCGGCAGAGCTGAAGCCGCGGCTTTGCTGCGGAAATACGGTGGTGGTTCCCCTGATATTTTGACGTGGATCGACCAGCGAGAGCCGACGAGTAACGTGGCCAGCCCTTATCGCATCATTGCCTCTGGCCCTCACTCGCTGAAAGCCGCTGAGGCCAAGCTGCGGTCCTTGGGGCACGATGCAACGATCACGGCGGACAGTCAGGTCGGCTTAGCCGACGATAATGCCCTGATGCTGGCAGAGCGCGTGCGGCGCAGACCCGAAGGACGACCGCAAATCTGGTTGATGGGCGGAGAAGTCGATGTACGGGTGACGGGCGGCGGGCGTGGTGGGCGCAATGTCCAGTTTGCAGCGCGTATGGCGCAGGCGCTGGATGGCGTGCCTGGCTGGACCTTCTTGGCCGCTGATACCGATGGTCAGGACGGTAACGCACCAAACGCTGGTGCCTTGTCTGACGGAACCACGTGGGCCCGTGCGCGGGCGCAGGGTTTGGATCCGGATCACTTCCTGAACAACAACGACACCCACAGTCTGTTTGAGGCGCTGGGCGATGCTTTCATTACTGGACCCACTGGCACAAACGTGAACGATTTTCGCGCGCTTGCTTTGACATAGGGGTTTCACGTCTCGGTCTTATCCGTTCTATTGGAAGCCGAACGAACAGCAGGAAGCGTCGATGATCGATCTCTACACATGGCCCACGCCCAACGGCTGGAAAGCCCACATCATGCTCGAAGAGTGTGGCTTGGACTACACGGCCCACCCCATCGACATCGGCAAGGGCGATCAACACAAGCCGGAGTTTCTCGCAATTTCGCCCAACAACCGAATTCCTGCGATCGTGGATCAAGACGGTCCGGGCGGAAAGCCGATTTCGGTGTTTGAGAGCGGAGCGATCCTGATCTATCTCGCCGAGAAAACAGGCAAGTTCTATTCCAGCAATCTGCGCGATCAAACTCAAATCAACCAATGGCTGATGTGGCAGATGGGGGGCGTTGGCCCAATGTTGGGGCAGAACCATCACTTCGTAAAATATGCACCTGAGCAAATCCCCTACGCGCAAACACGGTACATCAACGAGACCAAGCGGCTCTATGGGGTAGCCAACAAACAGTTGGGCCAAAACGCCTATCTAACCGGCGACCAATACACCATCGCGGATATCGCCTGTTACGGCTGGATGTCGCTGTGGGAGGGCCAGAAGCAAGACATCAGCGACTTCCCGAACGTTGAGCGGTGGCTGACTGAGCTGGGCAAGCGCCCTGCGGTGCAGCGGGGAATGGCCTTGTTGCGAGACCGGCGACAAAACTTCGCCAACGTCGATACCGCCCAGGAACAGTTGTTCGGCAATAAACCGACTTAAGCCCCCGCTAGGCTGATCCGATAGAGGACATGCGCGCGATAAGGGTGACCGTCAGGAATCATGGGGTTCTCAAAGTCGCCCTCAGGGTCGCGCTGCATGCCCAGCTTCTCCATGACCCGGCGGGATCTGTGGTTGGAGGGGACGGTAAAGGCTAAGACCTCGTCAAGCATCAGCTCCGTGACGGCATAGTTTAAGAGCGCCGTCGCCATCTCGACGGCATAGCCTCGACCCCAGTAGGCCGGCTGCAGCATCCAGCCAATTTCAGTACCGCCCTTGAACGGCGCCTCAAAATCAATCTTGGCTAAGCCTAGATCGCCAACAAACGCCCCTGTTGCCTTCTCAAAGACGGGTTGGAAGAAGAAACCGTCTCGAGCGTCCCGCTCCAGCGCGCGGACCATGAAATCATGGGCCTGCGCCAAAGACTGCAGCCCGGCGTAATAGCGCCGGACCTCTGGGTCGCGGTTCATCGCGTAAAAGACTGCGAAGTCTTCGGCTCTCCATTCACGCATGAGCAACCGTTCTGTTTCCAGCATCAGCGGCATGGACTTTCCTTTCGCTCCAGAAGGCCAAGGTTTTACGCACAGGAAAAAACGTCGCGGGGATTTATCCGGACGCAGCGCAAGCGGTACCTTCTATCCATGACCATGCACATGAAAAAACTCTGCGTTGGGATCACGACCATTGAGCAGCTCTTTGCGAGCAACGAAAGGCGCGCTGAACCCGACCACCCAAAGACGGGTGAAGACTTCATCTACATCACCACACGCACCCGACCCCAGAAGTGGGAGTCGATGGTCGACGGGGGCTCGTTGTACTGGATTATAGATCGCCGGTTGTGTTGCCGGCAGGAGATTATCGATTTTCGGGAGGGAAATAAGCAAGATGGAACGCCAGCTTGGCATATTGACCTTCGAGCTGAGGTGATTCCTGTCGAAATTTCCTTCCATCGACCCTTTCAAGGTTGGCGCTATTTGGAACCAAAAGTCGCGCCAAAAGACGTGAATCGCCTAATAGGTGAAACGAATCACCTCGATGACGAGTTTCCGCATGAGTTGCGTCGCGAATTGACGGATTTAGGTCTCTTTTAGGACGTGAATGTTGATAAGCTATGCAGGGCAGACATGATGCGGCGCATAATGCTTTTTTTTAAGAAATCACTTGCGCGCCGCCGGGGCAGGGTCTAAACCCCAAATCGTTCCGAACACAACGGGCCGCCAACAACGTCTCCCACCTCTTGGGGAGGAAGACGACAGGGCGACTTTCGCTGTTCGGTTAGCTCTTTGACATTGTTGGTTAAGAAAAAAAGAGAGGATGCGCGGCTGGCGCTGAGTTTTGGG
>CBFIEF010000040.1:0-22800 GCA_965661545.1 Alphaproteobacteria bacterium
GAATCGAACGTCTTCACATCTCAGGTGAGCGTCTTGCTATTATGCGAACTGGGCAAGACCCAAGGGGTCATCGCATTTGTGAGGATTCGTTACCCAGTCAAATCAAACCATCACCTTCGAGGGCCTTGGTGGAGTAGGCGGTTCTACAGACCCACTCGACTACTTTATGTAGCCCCAGAAGCCCCCAGGAAGCCCGTACAGCGGCTTTAGCCTATTAAGGGGTATCAGCACCCAAGAAAGCACCTACTTCCCGTGTACGGGACTCACAGACCCCCTAGCGTCGATTTTGGTGTTTTTGCTGAACATAATTTCGCCTAATTAGATATGTAGTATTGCTTAACATGCGAAGAATCTTAATTACATATTCATGTTAGCTCATATGTAACGTTAGCGTCTCATTTAGCTGCACTATCGCTCTGCGATTGCAAGGAAAACATCTCAATTTCCCATGATTAGGTAACGATAAATTACCAGTAATCCGCCCCTACTCTAACCGATACGTCTGAGGTCACTAAAATTTAAGCCTAATAGGCCATATTCCAACTTTGCTACTTATGGGTGGCAGCGATTCCGGTACTGCATAGCCCAAATGGGGTCAGTAGTGACTGGTGAGTGTCTGTTCAGAGCATAGGTGCAGCGGACGCTAAAAAAGTGCCAAAAAGTGTCTAATGAGGGTCGGCTTTGCTTCCATTAGACACCTGTCTAGGTTACTCTATAACCCTGAACAGACACTTATTCGGAGTTAGCAATGAACACCGTCAATCGCCGTCACGGTTACGCCCGCACCAGTACAGCCAAGGGCCAGTCTACAGACGTACAGGAGGAAATCCTGTTGAAGGCAGGATGCCACCATATCTTCAAGGAACAGGTGTCGGGAACCAGCACTAAGGACCGCCTCCAGCTTGAAGCCATGCTGTCAGAGACGAACCTGCGTGCTGGAGACACTGTTGTCGTAACACGCCTCGACCGTCTCGCCAGAAGCCAAGTGGACCTGCATCGCATCCTGTCAGTCATTGCCGAACGTGGTGCCAGCTTCGAGTGTACGGAACAGCCAGAAGTGAACACCTCTGGTCCCATGGGAAAGCTGCTTCTCGGGGTATTGGGGGCAGTTGCTGAGTTTGAGACTGAACTGCGACGTGAACGCCAGATGGAAGGCATCGCCAAGGCTAAGGCCGCTGGTAAGTATAAAGGCGGTCAGCCAGTGAAAGCTGAGAAGGTGGCGAAGCTGAAGGCACTGGTGGACGCTGGAACGTCTATCGCCGCTGCTAGCCGTGAGGTCGGCATGAGCCGAGCGTCCGCTTACAAGTACCTCTGACCCTAACAAGGGAACCCTCTAATTTATTGCGAATTAGATGGGTCTCCGTGAGTATCCGCCCTTCGCTGCAACATAAGCGGGGGGCTTCCGAGGCTATCGGTCTGAACCGTTGTCCTCAGATTTAGAAACAAAACCAGACAGCTTCGTCACCGTCGCAGAGATGGTCCTTACCGGTGTTGATGAGCAATGTGTCCTTCCACGGCTCTTAGACTCGTCGGTTAAGACCCTCCCTGGAAATCAACCGATCTGGCCTCATGGCCGCACTTGATTGCGGCCACGATTGAACAATGTCCAACTCAAAGCGACCACTCCGCTGCCGATCGATCTCGAAGTTTTGTCTACTATTTGTCTACTGAGGAAGACACGGTAGGCGATATTGGGGAATAAGATTCGGCGCTCAGTGGTCCTAAGTAACTGAAACTAAGCGTTTCGACGATGGCGGACCCAGGAAGATTCGAACTCCCGACCTCCTGATTCGTAGTCAGGCACTCTATCCAGCTGAGCTATGGGTCCGCGTCGATTGGCGGAACCTATTCAAACAGGAGCGATAGAGCAAGGGGCACGAGAGGCGCTTTCCTCGATTCAGCCATGCAAAGGAGTGCAGGACCATGTTGACGTTAAAACTTTCGAGGAGCTGGCTGCTGGCCGCGGTTGTTATGCTGTGGAGTAGCATCGCTTGGGGCGCGGGCAGCGAGAACGAAGAGCGAGCCCCTGAAAACCTTGTCCTAGAAGAGGTGCAAGCGGTCATCGAATCGCAATTGCTGGCCTTTCAGAGCAGCGATGGACCGGGCGCGTTCTTCCACGCCGCACCCAGCATCAAAGGCGCCTTTGGTGAGGCGAATAACTTCATGGCCATGGTTAAGCGTGGATACCGGGTGATTTACGATAATCAGAGCTGGATCTTTGAAGATTCTCGCATCCAAGGCGACAACGCGGCGCAAGTGGTGCTGGTTGAGGATACCGAAGGGCAGCGGATTCGAGCGGTCTATTATTTAGGCAAGCTACAGGGGCGCTGGCAGATTACCGGTGTGCAGCAGCTCGAAGTTCTCGGTACAGACGCTTAAAGAATTGACACTCAACCTGTCTGCGCGGCGGCCTCCCTTAAGGCGCAGGTGGCTTGAGTGGCTGGATTTATTGCTCGTTCAGGGTTTGCAGGCTCACAGGCCAGATCAAGCATCAAAACCCGCACGTGATTGAACAGGCTTAGGGCTGGGTTCTCATCGATCATGGTGGACCCGGCAACGCAGGCCTCAATTGACCCCAAAATACAGGCTTCCTTGAAGAACCGGATGGCGTCGATCTGCCCGATTAGCGGTGCTTTGCCGTTTTCCGCACGGGCGTTAACGCTTGCAAGTTGCTGACACCCTTCCACGCTGCCAACCCAGCAGGCCTCGCTGAGGATTGTTAGGGCCTTGGGGAAATGACGTGCTGGACTGTTCGGGTCGAGGTAGCTCAATCCATGATCGCGACAGAGGGCATGTCGGTCCGCCGTGCAGCCCTTTTGGTAAAACGCGCGCGCCAGTTCAGGCTCAATGGTGGTCCCGAAACCGGTGGCATAAGCCACGCCAGCCTCCGTACAGGCAAAAGAGTCCCCCTGCGCGCAGGCGTCTTCGAACAACATCAGCGCCCAGACCAAATCTTGAGTTTCGCCCAGTCCAAACTGCGCCCGCAACCCGGCAACCCGGCATTCACCGGGCGCAAGCGACCCACAGCCATCGTCGCCCACCCTGTCTTGAGACAGCGCACTGGGAGCAGTGCTGATCAGGGTTAGCGCAGTCAACACGGCAACAAGCCAAGACTTCATCAGAATACTCCTGCTTCGTTGCGGGCAACCTACCACTGACGTGACGTTCCGACATAGAGGACAGTCGATTCTTTCGCTTGGAAGGGCGGGGTGATTAAACGCATAGTGCAACGGCCAATACGCAGCGGGAGATAGGCCATGTTGGATCGCGGATTTTACGTTTCTTGGGATGAAATGCATCGGGATACCCGAGTGCTCGCATGGCGGTTGCTCGACATGCACAACGCGTCCGCGTTCAAGGGCATCATCGGCATCACACGAGGCGGGATGGTTCCAGCGGCGATTATCGCGCGTGAGCTCGAAATCCGAGTGATCGATACGATCTCTGTCGCGTCCTACGACGAAAAAGAGCAGGGCAAGCTGCAGATCCTCAAGCCTACCCAAGACGTTGGTGATGGCGAGGGCTGGTTGATCGTCGACGATTTGGTAGATACCGGTAAAACAGCCCGTGCGATTCGTGATTTGCTGCCAGCAGCGCACTTCGCAACGGTTTACGCCAAGCCTGAAGGCCGCCCTTTGGTGGATAGCTTCGTGACTGAAGTGAGCCAAGACACGTGGATTTACTTTCCGTGGGATCTCGCCCCCCATGCAAATCAGCCGCTGGTTAAGCAGCGCTAAGCCATCCGCTTTCTTTACTGCGGTAAGTCGATCCGAAAGGTCGTCAGCATACCATCGTCCTGTCCGGTCGCTGTCAGTTCGATGCTGCCGCGGTGGGCGTGGATGATTTCGGCGGCGTTGTGCAGCCCCAAACCCGTGCCGCCGCGCTTGGTTGAGCCTTTAAACGCGTCAAACAAGTGCGCTACGGCTGCGTCTGGGATCCCAGCGCCGTTGTCACTGATGACAATTGTCAGCGTTTCGTCAGTGGCTGTAGCCTGCAAATCGACTTTAGACGCGCCCGCTTCAAAGGCATTGTCGAGCAGATTGTGGAGCACGCGCTCGACCTGCAAGGGGTCCAGGCTGGCCGTCTTGGACTGGTAGTCTTCGATCAGGGAGACCGTTTTCCCCTCCGGCCCCCAACGCTGCCGCACTCGATCGATCACACCGCCAAAAAACGGTTTGAGTACCATGGGTTCGACGCTGAGTGGTGGCAGGCCTTCGCGGGCATGTTGGACGATGGTGTGGGTCAGGGAAGCGGCGCGTTCGATGGATTCGGCCAGTCGAGGCGCGGCTTTAACAATGCGCTCGTCTTGGGATGTCTGCATCCGCTCGGTAATCAGCAACGAAGTGGTCAGCAAATTCCGCAAGTCGTGGGAAATCTTTGCCACCCCAGTCCCCAGCGAGGCTAAGCGCCGGTTTTGAGTTAGCGCTGCACGCACGGTGCTTTGCATCGCATCGAGCTGGCGAAACGCTGTTCCGATCTCGTCCAGCCGCTTGGTGCCTGCTTGCGGTACGTGGGCCACTTCGGGGTGTTCGGCGAAGTCCTGCACGGCACGAGTCAAGCGCACCACGGGGCGCACAATTAGCCAGCGCAAGGTCAGATACAGCAGCAATCCTGTCACCAAGCCAATAAAGACTGACAGCAAAGCAATCCGCCGGGCATAGGAGCGTAAGTTCGCACAAATCCGCTCCTGACCCAGCAGAAGTTCAATCTCGGCCATGGGGTCCACAGGACTGTTGCCTACCACGCGAACGATGGCGTCAGCGCGGTGGTCGAGCATCAATTTCCACGCGAAAATGGAAAGCTGCACGATATTGGTTTTGCGCAGGTCGATGCTGCTATCCGCACGAAGGGACGGATCACGGAACAGCGCGAGCTTGGGCTGACCGGGTGCACGAAAGGCAACAAGATCCGCGTCGACATGGGCCAGCAGCTCGTCAGTCAACGCGCCGGTTGGCATGGCATCGGGCACGACTTCGAGCGTACGAATGGCGAGGTGGCCGTCGGATAGGCGGTCGTTCAGCTCTTGCTCCAGCCAGCGGGCCATTGACGGCATGAACAGCACAGCTTCAGCCAACAGAACAAACATCACTGTCAGCACCAAAGCCCGGGCTGACAATCCAGTCAGCGGGCGCTCTTTGGGGCGCTCGGGACGGGGAATGCGGGGCGGTTCTGGGGGTGTCTGCTGCTGTGTCATGGTGGCAGTTTAGCCTAAGCGGGCAACTTGAGCAGCAGGCTGATGAGCCTTTGAGTGCGTTTGGCGAACAGAGCGGGAGCGAGGTGGGCGCCAGCCATCCGCTTGGGCACTTCGGCACGGGTGGGGTAGGGCACGATTTGGCTCGCGAGTGTCGATAACTTGATCTGACCGCCAATCACCAAACCCAGCGAGGCAATCAAATCACCAGCGCTGGGGGCCACGATGCCTGCGCCCAGTAACTTACCACGTCGGTCGAACACGAGCTTGGCGAGGCCTTCTTCGATGCCTTCTGTGATGTAGCGGTCATTGCCGCCCACGTTTGTCAGCTCGACACGCGGCTCCAAGCCAGCTTCTCGAGCGGCTGTCTCGGTCATGCCGATTTGGGCCAGCTCAGGGTCTGTGTAAGTGACCCAAGGGACGGTTTGGGAATTGGCTTTGGTGGGCAGGCGGAACAGCATTTCCCGCACGACCACAGAGGCATGATGCCCAGCCATATGGGTAAACTGCGGCCCACCCACCACGTCACCAATGGCAAAGATGTGCCGCTGGCTTGTCCGCATGTTGGCGCCAACGGTGATGGCTTGTGGGGTGTGGACGATGCTTGCAGCGTCGAGGTTCAAGCGCTCGATCGCAGGTTTGCGACCGGTGGCAACCAGCAGGTGAGAGGCGCTGAGAGTTTCTGCGCGGCCTTGGACGCTAACGTCGATTTGGATGTTTCCAGCCGTGCCGCTGACGGCTGTAACACGGGTATTTTCGCGGACATCAATGCCCTCGGCCACCAATTGACGGCGGACCACGTCGACCAAATCTGGATCGTCCTTGCCCATGATGGATGGCGCCATTTCGAGCAGGGTGACTTTACAGCCCAGCCGTCGATGCGCTTGGGCCACTTCCACCCCAATCGGACCGCCGCCCATAATCGCCAGATGTTCAGGCGCGCTGGTGTTGGCAAATAGCGTCTCGTTGGTCAGAAACGGTGTCTGATCCAAGCCGGGAACGGGCGGGATTTGCGCGTGGGAGCCGGTGGCGATGACAAAAAACTTTGCCCGAATGCGGTGGTCGCCCGCTTCAATCGTATGCGCGTCAAGGAACCGGCCAAAGGCCCGAATAACGGTGACGCCCAAGCCCTCAAACCGCTCTTGACTGTCGTGCGGCTCAATCGCTGTGATGGCGGCCTGGACATGAGCCATAGCACGAGCATAATCGATTTCTGGCGCACTGGTCGTTATCCCATAGCGCTCTGCTTTGCGGACGGTTTGCGCCGTCTTGGCGACGTGCAGCAGAGCTTTGGACGGCACGCAACCGGTGTTCAGGCAGTCGCCGCCCATGTCCCCGCCTTCGATCAACACGGTGCGCACGCCCAACTGTGCGGCGCCAGAGGCGACATTCAGCCCACCGGAACCAGCCCCGATCACGCACACATCTGTTTGAATCTCTTTCATGGCGCTGAGCTCCCTGCTTTGCCGGCGCGGAGCCGTTTCCAGATAATCGGCATGAGTGACAGCACGGCCAAGGCCAGCAATGGCCCCCACAAACTCCACGTCACCAGGGTCAGTGAATCCAGATCTGCCACGCCTGCACCCAAGGATGTGTAGACGTAGACCGCAGGCGCGATGCCAAGAAAGGTTGCTGCGGCGTAGGTCGTCAACCGGATGTTCAACATGGCCGGAGCGATGTTGACCGCAAAGAAGGGAAAGAAGGGAATCAAACGCAGGCTGAGCAAATAGAAAAAGGCGTCAGACTCGATCCCGCCCGAAAACCGATCCAAGAACGGGGCAACCTGTTTGCGTAACTGTTCCAGTCCCAAAGTCTTCACAGCGAGAAACAGAATGCATGCGCCGAGCGTTGCGCCGATCAAAGTGGCGCTACCGGCATACAAAGTGCCCCAAAGGACTCCAAAGGCTGAGCCGCCAAAAATGCCGCCAAGAATCGTCAGAAACGATGCCACAGGAAACATGGTCGCCGTTGCGGTCGCATAAAGAAGCACCCATGCAATAAACAACAGGACGGCGTTGGCAACGATCCAGCCCGCCACCTGCTCCCGCGCACCGGCCAGATTTTCCAGTGTCAGTATGTCTTGGAGCCCCGCAAACCATCCAATCCCCAGCGCCAGAATCGCCAGCACCAGCAAGCCGGGCAGAAAGAAACGCCGGTATGACGGGGGGGAAGTGGTAGAAGGAGCGGGTGGCGGCGGGCTTTTTTGTTCAGTCATGGCGTGGCAAGCAATCCCTTGAAACTCAGCTGTGTTAGGGAACCTGAGCCTTTGGGGTTTGTTCGACAACCCATCGACGCCATCTAACCGATACGCGCACAGCGGTGTGATGGATTGTGTGACCAGCAATGCAGGAGAGGGTCAGCCGTTGACCAAACAAGGGCCACAAGGCTATTCACCGCAGTCTATAAGGACGACGCCAGCAGGGCGACGCCCTGTCTTATCTCGAATGGCTCCAACGCGTGCCGCCTCGAATCCCGGAATTAAAGGCCGGGTAAGCTCTGAGGCCCAGCCGTGGTATTATAAGGACAAAGCCGATGAAACGTACTTTTCAGCCTTCCAACTTGGTTCGGAAGCGTCGTCATGGTTTCCGCTCTCGCAAAGCGACTGTGGGTGGCCGCAACATCCTTCGTGCGCGCCGCGCCAAGGGTCGCACCAAGCTTTCTGCTTAATCAACGCAGATTGTAGCTGTCTGGGCGATCGCGCATGAAGGCGAGCATGAAGACCCGCAAGGACTTCCTCGCCGCCGCCCGCGCTGAAAAGTGGGTCGGTCCGGTGATGTTAGTCCAGCAGCGTGACCGTGAGGACGAAAGCCCTGATGTCAGGGTCGGCTTCACGGCCAGCAAAAAAGTGGGAAATGCCATCGCGCGCAACCGGGCTAAACGCCGGCTGCGGGCAATTTCTGCTGAGTTGCTCCCGGCTTGGGCAAAAGACGGACACGACTATGTCTGGATTGCCAAAAAAGGAACGGTCCACGCGCCGTTCTGGAAGTTGCGCCGAGACGCCTCGCGCGCGCTTTCTAAGCTCACCGGGCAGCCTGCTCCAGCAGACCTCGGCGCGATACGGGCGGGTCAATCATGAACCCCAGCCCGCGCAAAACCCGCTGGACGGATATGAGCTGGGGCAGTCGCCTCGTGGCTTTGCCCGTTTGGGGCTACCGATATTTGATATCACCGTGGTTGCCGCCGGCGTGCCGGTACGAGCCTTCCTGCAGCGAATACGCTCTCGAAGCGCTCAAGATCCACGGGCCGATCAAGGGCACGGTCTTGGCCACCCGCCGCATCGCCCGCTGCCACCCCTGGGGCAGTCACGGCTATGACCCGGTTCCTGGCTCTCAGAGCCCCTGCTGCGACGAACACGGCGCAGCTTCGCACACCCATTCAGACAACAACCCCGCTTCACAAGGCACCCCACTATGAATGAAGACATGCGCAACATGTTCCTGGCCATCGCCATCTCTCTGGCGTTGGTGTTCGGGGTACAGACATTCCTGCCGCAGCTTTTCCCCTCCATGCAAACCCAGCCGGAGCAACAGCAGACGGATGTCGGCAGTGGTGGATCTGGTGGTGGTTTGACCGTGACCGGGTCTGACGGGCAAGTGGTTGCCTCTGTCACCACACGCGATGACGCGCTGGATACGGGCGATCGCATTGAGATTGATACGGGCGTTCTAACGGGCTCGCTGAACCTGCAAGGCGCGGTGTTCGATGATTTGACGCTGACCGGTTACCGGGAAACGCTGGAAGACGATTCACCGAATGTGAATCTGCTCCACCCACAGAACACGCGCGGCGGCTACACCGTAGCGCACGACTGGTTGACGACGCAGGGCGGCGCGCTGGTTGGTTCCAAAACCAATTGGACACTTGAGTCTGGCAATGTACTGACCGTTGATACGCCCTTGGTTCTCAGCGCGACGTCTGATTCGGGTGTGAACGTGCGCCGGACGATCACCGTGGCGGGCGACTACATGTTCCGCTTGACGGACGAGCTGTACCATACCGGCACGCAGCCGGTTACGGTTGCGCCGATTGGTACGGTTAACCGCTTCGACGAAGTGCAGGACGACCGTTACACCACGACGGGCTACATCTCCGTTCTCGACCGCAAACTGCGCGAGCACAAATACGGCAAGATCGCCAAGCCCAGCACCAACCCCGAAGAGCGTCTGAACCCGACATCGGGTGAGCAAGGTGGCGTTGTAACGACCGGCGGCTGGGTCGGCTTTACCGACAAATACTGGATGGTCGCGCTTGTCCCTGAGCAAGCTGATCAAGTCCGCGCAGGCTATAGCCTGCAGAAGGGCGCTTTGGGGCAGCGACAGTTCGTGTCCTCTCAGTACATTTACGACACCCCCGTTACCGTTCAGCCGCAGCAGTCGGTTGAGGTCTCCACGATGGTCTTTGCTGGCGCAAAAGAGGTCGACCTGCTCGACAGCTACGCCAAGGAATTCACCATCCCCAAGTTCGACCGAGGCGTGAACTTCTGGTTCATCTACCCCTTGACCAAGCCGCTTTTCCTCGCGCTGGCGAAAGTCACCGATTGGCTGCGGCCTTCGATGGGCGCTTACGCCTTTGGCGCGGCGATTATCGTGCTGACGCTGATCGTGAAAACGATTCTTTTCCCGCTTCAGCTGCGCGCATACCGCTCCATGGCGAAAATGCGCACCTTGCAGCCAAAGATGAAGGAACTGCAGGAAAAGCATGCTGATGACCGTCAGGCGCTGAGCCAGGCGATGATGACACTGTACAAGCAGGAGGGCGTGAACCCGCTCGGGGGCTGTTTACCCATGTTGCTGCAGTTCCCGGTCTTCATATCGCTCTATCGCGTGATGCTGGTAACGCTGGAAGCACGGCACGCGCCGTTCCCGGGCTGGATTTCCGATTTGTCGGCCAAAGACCCGACCGGTTTGCTGGAGTTGTTCGGCTTGATCCCGTGGAACCCGGAAATCATTCCGTTGGTTGCTATCCTGAACATCGGTATTTGGCCGATCGTCTACGGCCTTTCGATGCTGGCGCTGCAGCGCATGTCGCCTGCGCCGTCTGATCCGATGCAGGCGCGTATCTTCCTGTTCATGCCGATCATCTTTACCTTTGTTTTGGCCGGTTTCCCGGTTGGCTTGGTCATTTACTGGACGGTGAACAACATCATCTCCATGGGTCAGCAGTTCATCATTGGTCGCATGACCAAGACCAAGAGCCAGGAACAGCAAGAAGCCGCTGCGGCCCGTGCCGAAGCAAAAGCAGCGGAACGCGCTGAGAAGAAAGCCAAGAAAGAGCAGGGCGGGGCCTAAGCGGTCTCGCTTTTGCTCCCCCCGGTTCTGACGCCATGTCAAAATCTGCCGCTCTGAGCCTGGACAACCCGGCTGATCTGTTCAAAGCCCGCGCCACCTTTTATCGGGGCGTCCCGGCGATGCAGTTCTTACCCGAAGCCGACCGCCCTGAGGTCGCCTTTGCGGGGCGGTCCAACGTGGGCAAGTCGTCCTTGCTCAATGCCCTGACAGGGGTGAAGGGCTTGGCGCGGACCTCAAACACCCCGGGCCGCACGCAGGAGATGAACTTCTTCGATTTGGCAGGCGCAGGTTACATCGTGGATTTACCGGGCTACGGCTATGCCAAAGCCTCCAAGCGCGATATTGCGCGTTGGAACGCGACCACCAACCAGTACCTGCGAGGCCGTCCGAACCTCAAGCGCGTCTATGTGCTGATCGACTGCCGCCACGGTCTCAAAGACAACGACCGGCAGTTGATGGATGATTTGGACGTCGCCGCTGTGTCCTATCAGTTGGTGCTGACCAAGGGCGACAAGATTAAATCCGGCGCGCTGGACAAGGTTAAAGCCGCTGTCGCAGCCGAAGCACTCAAGCATCCTGCGTCCTTCCCGCGCGTCCTGACCACATCTGCCGAGAAGCCCCTTGGCCCCATCGGCGGCATGATGGACTTGCGCGATGCGGTGGCCCGTGTGTTGCTGGGAATGGGTGATGATTTTGGAGATATGTTCGCATGACCGAGATGAGTGATACCCAAGCACGCGCTTGGCTGGACAAGGCAGAAACCCTGCGCGAAGCCCTGCCGTTCATGCGCCGCTACACCGGCAAAACCATCGTTGTGAAGTTCGGCGGCCACGCCATGGTCGACCCTGCACTGACTGAGAGCTTTGCGGCGGACATCGCGCTGCTCCGACAGGTGGGCATGCGCCCGATCGTGGTGCATGGTGGCGGCCCACAGATCGCGGCTATGCTCGAGCGCTTGGCGGTGCCGACAAAGGCCGTGGATGGCTTGCGCATCACCGACGCGGCGACGATGGAAATCGTCGAAATGGTCCTATCTGGCAAAATCAACAAAGACGTCGTGACCGCGCTGAACAAAGCCGGCGGCACGGCTGTTGGTCTATCGGGCAAAGATGGCCGCTTGCTGCTGGCCGAGAAGGTCCAGCGCGATGATGGCGTGGATCTCGGCTTCGTCGGTCAGCCTAAGCACGTTAATACGGCCGTGATCGAAGCGATCCGCGACGCGGGCCTTATCCCTGTGATTGCGCCTGTGGGCGTGGATGAAGCCGGTCAGGGCTACAACATCAACGCCGATACGGCGGCTGGCGCGATTGCAGCGGCGCTCAAGGCCGAGCGCCTGATTATGCTCACGGACGTGGACGGGGTGAAAGACCTCAGCGGCGCGCTGATCTCCGAAATCCGCCGTCCGGATATCGCAGGTTTGATCGAAGACGGGACTGTCTCCGGTGGCATGATCCCCAAGCTGGAAATGTGCGCGGCGGCTGTGACCAGCGGCGTCGGTGCGGCGGTCATCCAAAATGGCACGGTCAAGCACGTTTTGCTGCTGGAGCTGCTGACAGAATACGGCGCTGGGACTTTGGTGAGCTAAGGTTCTTAGAGCGGAACTCCCCGAGTAGGGAGAGCGCGCGTCATTTTATCGAAAGACGACCCTAGTTCTTCGTCACCCAAGTGAGGCTGTCGTCGTCCTCATCTTCGTCTTCCATGAACTCATCGCTCGCAACCTCGTTGCCGTCTTCGTCGTAGACAACGAATTCCAGTGGCGGTGGTGTTTCGAGAACCAAAGGCATAATGAGGTCTTCTTCGGCCTCAAGGTGCGCTAAGATTTTGTCGTTGAGCAGGTGCAGGGCTTCCATCATGCCGGCGCCATCGTCGGCGTTCTCAACGGAGTCCAAGCAATCTTCAATCGCTTCATGATCCTTGGATAGCATCTCAAAGGCTGGAGCAAAGTCTGGGTTCATCGAAGTGATGACTGGGAAGTACACGCCATCCTCAACCTGCTGGTGCTGGTCCAACTGTCCGCGGAACAGCGACCACATCTCCATCAGATTGTCTTCCTCGCTTTGATCCGGGCCATCGGCACCAAATTCCTCAACCGAGCGCAGCAAGTCGCTCAGTAGAAGCCGGAAGTTGCCATGCCGACGCAGCCAGAAATCCAGCAGAGCGTTGAAATTATCATGGAAACGCCAGACCGGGCGCGTGTGGTCTGGGAGTTCCGCCGACACGTCTGCAAGCAGATCGCTCAGCGCCAAAGGTTGAGAATTCGTGGTCATACAAACGAACATGGCGAAGCTCTCACGGTCTTGCAATGCTCGTGTTGCGAGGCCCGGCGTTGCAAAGCTGTCGAGTCCGTTTAGAACGGCTGGCATATAACCGTTTTATTATGTCTCTCCAATGGGATTTGACCGATGAGCAAAGATGTTAAGCGCGTAGTTCTCGCCTATTCAGGTGGTTTGGACACTTCTGTAATCCTCAAGTGGTTGCAGGTCACATACAACTGTGAGGTTGTAACCTTCACCGCTGACTTGGGGCAGGGTGAGGAGCTAGAGCCAGCGCGAGAAAAGGCTTTATTATTAGGGATTAAGCCGGAAAACATCTTCATCGAAGACCTGCGTGATGAGTTCTGTCGTGACTACGTTTTCCCGATGTTCCGGGCCAATGCGCTCTACGAGGGCGTGTATTTGCTCGGCACCTCGATCGCGCGTCCGCTGATTTCGAAAAAACAAATCGAGATTGCGCGTAACGTTGGCGGAGATGCTGTTTCTCATGGCGCGACGGGCAAAGGAAATGATCAGGTGCGTTTCGAGTTAGCCTATTACGCGCTCGAGCCAGACATCAAAGTGATCGCACCGTGGCGAGAATGGGACCTCGCGTCGCGTACTAAACTGCTGAGCTTCGCCGAAGAGCATCAGATTCCCATCGCGAAGGATAAGCGCGGCGAGGCGCCGTTCTCCGTCGACGCCAACCTGCTGCACACATCCTCCGAGGGCAAAGTGCTCGAAGATCCAGCGGATGAAGCACCAAACCTTGTTTACCAGCGGACCCTTTCCCCGCAGGAAGCACCGGATCAGGACACAGTCATCGACATTGGTTTTGAGAAGGGCGATCCGATCTCTATCAACGGAGAGAAGATGGGCCCGGCTGCAATTTTGACGGCGCTGAACAAGTACGGCCACGACAACGGCATTGGCCGCTTGGATTTGGTTGAAAACCGCTTTGTCGGGATGAAATCGCGCGGGGTCTACGAGACGCCGGGCGGCACGATCTTGCTGGCGGCTCACCGTGGGCTGGAGTCGATCACGCTCGATCGCGGCGCGGCGCATCTCAAAGACGAGCTGATGCCGCGCTATGCTGAGCTGATCTACAACGGCTTCTGGTTCTCGCCTGAGCGGGAAATGTTGCAGACCATGATCGACAAGTCTCAGGAGTGGGTGAGCGGTTCTGTTCGCTTGCGCCTGTATAAGGGCAATGCAACGGTGGTGGGCCGGACCAGTCCTTACAGCCTGTACCGCCAAGACTACGTTACCTTCGAAGAAGACAGCGTGT
Source organism: Alphaproteobacteria bacterium (assembly GCA_965661545.1). Classification (GTDB taxonomy): domain Bacteria; phylum Pseudomonadota; class Alphaproteobacteria; order UBA7985; family UBA7985; genus UBA7985. The sequence goes on from CBFIEF010000040.1 coordinate 14,020, forward strand.
ACGACCATCGCGACGCCGAAGGCTTCATCAAGCTTAACGCCCTGCGCCTGCGATTGGCGACTGAGCGTAACCGACGGTTCGAAAGCTAATGGCAGAATCACTCAAGCACGTCATTCTCCGGATGGCCGAAGAGCGGGGCGAAGGCTCCTTTACCCCCATCGAAGCCGCCCAAGAACTGCGCCCGCCCCGGCCTCAGGAGGTGAAGGGCGACGAGAAGTGGCGCGGTTTCGTGCGTCAGGTTCGTGCGGAAGCCAAGGGTTTGGCGCGCCAGGGTCGGATCGACATCATGCGGCGCGGGGACGTTGTGGACCCGGCCAAGCCGATCAAAGGGCTGATCCAACTGCGCAAAACGCCGGGTTCCCCGGCTTTTGACCCGGACTCAGATTAAAGATCTTTGGGGTTTGGCGGTCTTGCTGGAGCGCTAGAGGAACGACCGTAGGTCCGTGACCATCCCGGCATAGGCCGTGCCGCGCACGGCTTCGTGGAACGGTTGGAAGGCGGTGACTAAGTCCGCTTCCTGCCGCTCAGCCAGCGCAAAGTACAGGCACAACGGCGGAGACAGGCGCAAATCCAGAGAGATTTCCAGCGCGCGATCAGCGAGTTCTTCGGATGGCGTAATTTTGTGGTTCATCGCGCGGCGGAAGTGGCGCAATGCAGCGGCACCGACAGCACCCGACAGCAAGTCCTCCTGGCAGTACGACCAGAGTACCTGACTGACGTGCGCCGAAATGATGCCCGGCGCCTGACAATGCTCCAAGCGTTGCAGGAACAGCAGGCTGATTGGTGTCAGGCTTTGGTCTAAATACCAGGGAACAACCACTGAAGCATCGATGACAAAGCGGGTCTGTTGATCGTTGCTAGACATCCTAGCCCTCGCTCTGCAGCGCAACGCTGCCCCCGGAAATGCCGGCATCTAGCATGGCATTCGCCAGAGCATCATTGACCATTGGCCCCTGACCGCGCAAAGACTCCGCTTCAGCTTCGAGGTCTGATCCGGATGGAATAGCGTGTTCGCTGAGCACAGTGCGCAGTTCTTGTTCTAGGCTGTGACGCTTTCTTTTCGCCCGAAGGCGATAGGTTTCGATGACGTCATCGTCTAGATTTCGGATTAGAACCTGTCCCATAAGGATCAATAGACCTCGTCGATAAACTGACGCAGCGGCAGCTCGCCGCAAACGGGTTTTCTTGTAGAACCTTTCGACGTCCATTTGAAGGATTAAACTTCGTGACGGGATTACTCGATCAAGAAGAAACAACCACAGGCTTAAATCGCCTCGCAAAGATTATTGCCCATTCCGGCCTGTGTTCGCGCCGCGATGCCGAGCGGATGATTTTCGAAGGCCGTGTGAGTGTGCATGGTGACGTGGTGACAGACCCGGCGACAACCCTGCCTGACTGGCAAGGCATCTCGGTTGACGGCAACCCTTTGTCCGCCCCGCCGGATGTGCAGCTGTACCGTTTTTACAAGCCCTTGGGTGCCGTGGTGACAGACCGCGATCCAGAGGGCCGCAAGACGGTTTATGACTTGCTGCCCAAGATGGGACCGGGCGCGCCGCGGCTGCTGGCCGTGGGCCGTTTGGACATCAACTCCGAGGGCCTGCTGCTGTTCACAACCAGCCCAGTGCTCAAGCGTAAGCTGGAGTTGCCAGACACGGGTTTGAGCCGGATTTACCGCGTTCGTGCGCACGGAGTTGTGACCGAGAAGCAGCTCGCCGCGCTCAAGAACGGCGTCACGATTGATGACATTACCTACGGCTCAGTGACGGTGGAGCGTGAAACGCTCAAGGAAACGGGTTTGAACCGCTGGTATCGCTTTACGCTGACCGAAGGCAAGAACCGCGAAATTCGTAAACTGGCACAGCATTTGGGTTTGCAGGTAAACCGGTTGATCCGCGTGTCTTACGGTGGTTTGACGCTGGGTTCGCTGGCACGGATGGAGATGAAAGAAGTCTCCCGCGCGCGCATGTTTGAGCTGTTTGGCGTCGGCACAGAGCGCAAGTCCACGTGGGCGAAAGCCAAGCCAAAGGCTAAAAAACCGGGCTACCGCAAGGCCGCCGATAAGAACCGTGCGGCCAAGGATGGGCGGCGCATGGGCGTCGGTCGCGCACCGTCTTCGGGCCGCAACTCGCGCAAGCCACAGCGTGACCGCTAGGCGATCCTTTTCGGTTGCCCCCGGCACGGTTCGCATCACCGGTGGGCACATCAAAGGCCGCAAGCTGGCTGTGCCAGAGGGTGCAGGCGTGCGGCCAACCACGGACCGAGCGCGCGAAACGCTGTTCAATGTTCTGACCAATCGCTTTCGTCAGCCCGGTGGCGAAAGTGTTTTGGTGGGTGCTCGGGTGCTGGATGGTTTCGCCGGCACTGGAGCGATGGGGATTGAGGCCTGGTCACGCGGTGCTACGTGGGTGAGTTTTGTCGAAAACAGCCCCCGGCACTTTACGACCATGACGGACAATTTACGCACCGCTAAAGTCCCCACTCCGGCATGGGAAGCACAGCGCAGTCGGGCTGGCCTGAGCGGTCCCTTTGACCTGATTATCGCCGATCCCCCGTATGAGCAGGGTCTGGCGCTTGTTCAAGCGCTGATCGCCGAAACCGCGCTGTGGCATGCAGGTACCTTGCTGGTGTGGGAGCGGTCTAAAACCAAGGGCGAAGAGCCAACTTTGGCGCCGTGGGAACGGGTGCATCAGACCCCATCCGGCAAGACAGTTTTCGACTTTTATCGGCCCGCTGCCTAGCGCCGCTCGAAAAGCGATTCCAAATCTTCAAGCGAAAGCTGTACGTACGTCGGACGTCCGTGGTTGCACTGTCCAGCGAGCGGCGTTTGCTCCATGTCGCGCAGCAATTGGTTCATTTCTTCCCCATTCAGCCGTCGGCCCGAGCGCACGGAGCCATGACAGGCGGCTGTCGATAGCACGCGGTCGAGGCGCTCCTGCAGGGAAAACGCTTGTTCCCATCCGGCAAGCTCTTCGGCCAGATCTTTGACGAGTTTTTGACAGTCTGCTTGACCCAGTGCGGCGGGGGTTTCTTGCACCACCACTGTCCCATCGCCAAAGGGCTCGATGATCAAGCCCGCTTCGCTCAGCACCGCCTCTGCTTCAGACAGCAATTCGGCGCTGGCGGGGTCTAGGTGGACGACTTCGGGGATCAGCAGCGCTTGGCGCTCGATCCCGTGTTCGTCGCGCTGGGCCTTCATCTTCTCCAGCACAAGCCGTTCGTGGGCGGCGTGCTGGTCAATGATGACAAGCCCGCCCTCGGTCTCGGCGATGATGTAGTTGGCGTGCATCTGCGCCTTTGCTGCTCCAAGCGGGAAGGCGCGCAGCTCTTCGGGCGGCGTTTCAGGCTCAAAACTTGCTGGCGCGTCCGCCACACGTGCGGCGGGAGCAAAGGCATCGTTCCAGCTGTTTTGCTGGGCGGTAGAGGGATGATTGGCTCGGAAGCTGTAATCGCCTTGCAACGCCGGGCGCGGCTGGCCGGGTTCGAGCGCGCTGGTGGGTTCAACGCCAGCAGCGAGCCGATCGACAACGCCGCCGGTGAGGTGGCTCGACGCGGTGAAACCCGCTTCGACGATGCCGCGGCGCAAGCCATCGATCAGCATGGCACGCACTTCAGCAGCATGACGGAACCGGACTTCCGATTTTGCGGGGTGCACGTTTACATCAACTGCCTCTGCTGGGACTTCCAGCCAGAGCACGACCACGGGGTGACGGTCGGGCGCCAGAACAGGGCGGTAAGCGGCGCGGATAACGCCGGTGAGTTGTTTGTCGCGCACCGGACGCCCGTTGACGAACAAATACTGCTGCAGGCTGTTGGCCCGGTTATAGGTCGGCAAACCCGCCCAGCCGCGCAATATCATGCCGTCGCGGTGGCTCTGAATTTCGCGACTGTTGGCGGCAAATTCGAGTCCCATGACATCGCGCACTCGATCTGCGGCATCCGCACAGGCGGGGAGAGCGAGGGAGCGGCGGGCGTTGTGTTGAACATCAAAGCTGATTGATGGATGGGCCAGCGCCAATCGCCGCACCACGTCCATACACGCGCTCGCTTCGGCCTGTTCCCCTTTGAGGAACTTCAGCCGTGCGGGGACGGCGAAGAATAAATCTGTAACGTCGATGATGGTGCCGGGATTGCCAGCGGCGGGGCCATCGAAGACAGTCTCGCCACCTTCGACCGCAAGACGCCAGCCGTCGGTTTCGCCAGCGGCGCGTGAGCTGAGGCTGAGTCGCGCAACGGACGCAATCGAAGGCAAGGCCTCACCCCGAAAACCGAGCTTTTCGATGCGAACCAGATCGCTGTCGGGCAGCTTTGAGGTTGCATGCCGTTCCAGCGCCAATCGCATGTCTGCGGCGGTCATGCCGTGGCCGTCGTCCTCGATCCGAATCAGCGCTTTTCCACCCTCGCGCAACGTTAGCGAAATCCGTTGCGCCCCGGCGTCGATGGCGTTCTCGACCAGCTCCTTAACCACACTCGCAGGCCGATCCACGACCTCGCCCGCTGCGATCTGGTTGACGAGCGTATCGGGCAGGCGACGGATCGCTGGCAGATTGGTTTGCGTTTCGGGTTCAGAGGCAACTGTCATGAGATCATTCTAGCATTATGCGAAGGATAGAGGGTAGGGACTATTCCAACGTCAGCAGCGTCGCAGGCTGCATTTCTGCCTGCGCTCGCAAGATGCGACGGGGCCAAGGAAGCGCGGCGGCCAGGGTTGCGGCGCGGTCTACGTGCGCTGGGGTGGTGTCCAGCGCGATAAAACCCAACTGGGTCGCCGCTGACTGCAACCGTCCGCGCAGCGCTGGAAATTCTGCGCGCTGATCCTGTTCCAACTCATAAGCATCCAAGAACGTCGCCGCTGTGACATAGATCGTGTTGGCGCGATCGGTGAGGATCGCATGGGCCTCGGACCGCAGCCGAAACGGCGCACCCATCGCCGCCAGCAACGTTGCCCCGTCAAGCAGATAGTCGCTCATGTCAACTTCACCGATGCCCGAAACAGCCCCAGCGGTCGGGGCGCGGTGCTGTCTTGCGGCAGAGGCACGAGTTGCACCAGTGCTTTGCCGCGTTTGCCGATCAACACCGGTTTACCAGTCGCAGAAACTTGGTCGACGAGCTTGGAGAAGTGGGTTTTTGCGTCGTGCAGGTTGATAACGTCGCTCATGGCCGCTCTACTTAGTCCGAAAAGTGGACCAAGTATGCATGAGCCTCGCTTGCGAGACAAGGCCAGCTCGTTTAGACCGACGCTGCTAACACACCTTCGACAGATGGATGAGGACATCATGGCCTCTGTTAACCAAGAATTGGCCGCTCGCTACGCTTCTGCGCTGTTTGACCTCGCAGATGAAAACAAGGCGCTCGACCAAGTATCAAACGACCTCGGGACCATTAAAGGTCTGTTCAACGAGAGCCCTGAGTTGGGGCAACTCGCGCGCAGCCCACTGGTCAAAGCCGGGGACCGTGCTCGTGCCTTTGGTGCGGTCATGGAAAAGGCTGGCGTTTCCGCGCTGGTTTCTAACTTCGCTCAAGTGGTTGCCAAAAATGGCCGCCTCTTCGCGCTCCCCCAAATCATCAAGGCTTTCAACGATGAACTTTCCCGCCGCCGCGGTGAAATCGTCGCTGAGGTTCGCGTTGCTGCTACGCTGTCTGCTGAGCAAGAAACGCGGCTTCTTGAAAACCTTCAGGCCAAGCACGGCAAGGGCGTCAAGCTCGACGTGCAGATCGATCCGTCGATCATTGGCGGCATGACCATTCGTGTGGGTTCTGTCCAAATCGACAGCTCCCTGTCCACGAAACTGAACAAGTTGTCTCTGGCGCTGAAATCCAGCGTTACGGGTGCAGCTGCTTAATATCACTCCTTCATCCCGCGTTGGGGTGATGGCTTAACCCAAAGGAAGAATGATGGATATTCGTGCTTCTGAAATCTCTGCGATCCTGAAAGATCAGATCGCAAACTTCGGCGCTGAAGCTGATGTTGCAGAGGTTGGTCAGGTTCTGTCTGTATCGGACGGCGTGGCGCGCATCTACGGTCTCGACAACGTCCAGGCGGGCGAAATGGTCGAGTTCGCAAATGGTGTAAAGGGCATGGCCCTGAACCTCGAAATCGACAACGTCGGTGTGGTTATCTTCGGCGATGACCGCGGCATTAAAGAAGGCGACACGGTAAAGCGTACAGGCGCGATCGTTGAGGTTCCTTCTGGTCGTGGCATGCTGGGTCGTGTTGTTGACGGCTTGGGTAACCCAATTGATGGCAAGGGCCCTTTGACCGACGTGACCATGGGTCGTGTGGAAGTTAAAGCCCCGGGCATTATCCCGCGTAAGTCGGTGCATGAGCCCATGCAGACTGGCATTAAGGCTGTTGATTCCCTGATCCCCGTTGGCCGTGGCCAGCGCGAGCTGATCATTGGTGACCGTCAGACCGGTAAGACGGCTGTCGCAATTGACACCATCCTGAACCAGAAGTCCGTGAACGAATCCACCGACGAAGGCAAAAAGCTTTACTGCGTATACGTCGCAGTTGGCCAGAAGCGTTCGACCGTGGCTCAGATCGTTAAGACGCTCGAAGAATACGGCGCGATGGAATACTCCATTGTTGTCGCTGCGACCGCGTCCGACCCGGCTCCGCTGCAGTTCCTCGCGCCTTACACCGGCGCTGCGATGGGCGAGTACTTCCGGGACAACAGCATGCACTCTCTGATCGTCTATGATGATCTGTCCAAGCAAGCGGTTGCTTACCGTCAGATGTCCTTGCTGCTGCGTCGTCCTCCGGGCCGTGAAGCGTACCCAGGTGATGTATTCTACCTGCATTCACGCCTTCTCGAGCGTGCGTGTAAGATGTCTGATGACGCGGGCTCCGGCTCCATGACTGCTCTGCCAGTTGTTGAGACCCAAGCGAACGACGTATCTGCGTTTATTCCGACAAACGTGATTTCCATCACCGACGGTCAGATCTTCTTGGAAACCTCCCTGTTCTACCGCGGTATTCGCCCGGCTCTGAACGTGGGTATTTCCGTATCGCGTGTTGGCTCTGCGGCGCAGACCAAAGCGATGAAGAAGGTATCCGGTTCGATTAAGCTCGACCTGGCTCAGTACCGCGAGATGGAAGCCTTTGCTCAGTTCGCTTCTGACCTGGATGCTTCAACACAGGCACTTCTGTCCCGTGGCGAGCGTCTGACAGAGCTGCTCAAGCAGGATCAGTACTCACCACTTCGTATGGAAGAGCAAGTTGCTGTTCTCTACGCGGGTGTGAACGGTTACCTCGATGGCCTGAAGGTCAGCGACGTCCGCCGTTACGAGGCTGGTCTTCTCAGCGCGCTGAACGACAAGGGTGCCAGCATCCTCGACGCCATCGCCTCTTCCGGAAAGCTCGACAACGAAGCTGACCTGAAGTCCTTCATCGAAGACTTCACGAAGTCCTTCGCTTAAGCCCACCAATCCATCAGGGGAGCTTCGGCTCCCCGACAAGAGAAGGATTAGAAAAGCATGGCGAGCCTTAAGGATCTGCGGGACCGCATCGGAAGCGTGAAAAACACGCGGAAGATTACGTCTGCCATGAAGATGGTGGCGGCGGCGAAGCTCCGTCGTGCGCAGGATCAGGCACAGGCATCTCGTCCCTACGCTGAGCGTATGGAACGGATGCTGGGCGACCTGGCCTCTCGTTCTTCCTCCGACCTGCCGTTGATGGCGGGAACGGGTAAGTCCGACACGCACATGATCATTCTTGGTACAGCGGACCGGGGTCTCTGCGGTGGTTTCAACGCCAACTTGGTGAAAGAAGCCCGTCGCATGATCTTGGAACTGCAAAGTGCCGGGAAGCAGGTGAAGATTTACTGTATTGGCAAGAAAGGTGCGCAAGCCCTGAACCGCGAATACGGCGATCTGATTGTTAAGCGGGTTGAAGACCTCGATAAGCCAGCTTTGTCTTACAGCAAAGCCGGTGCCATCGCGGAAGACATCCTGGCGATGTTCGACGACGGTCAATTCGACACGGCGACGCTCATTTACGCAAAGTTCCAGTCTGCCATCGCGCAGATTGTGAGCCGTCAGCAGCTTGTTCCCTTTGCCCTCGACGGGGCAGTGGAAGACCAAGATGCAGCGGATGCAGATGACAGCGCCTACGAGTTTGAACCGTCTGAAGAAGCCATTCTGGCCGAACTGCTGCCCCGGAACGTGGGTGTGCAGGTGTTCAAGGCGCTGTTGGAAAATGCAGCTTCTGAGCAAGGTGCCCGGATGACCGCTATGGACAACGCAACCCGTAACGCAGGCGAAATGATCGACAAGCTCACGCTGTTGTACAACCGCTCGCGTCAGGCCTCGATCACCAAAGAGCTGATCGAAATCGTATCCGGCGCAGAAGCGCTGTAAACCTTGCAACCTCACGCTTAGCTTCGGCTGGGTGGTTTTTGAGATAGGATAAGAAAAATGGCTGACAATAGTGTAGGCCGCGTCTCGCAGGTACTGGGTGCCGTCGTAGACGTAAGCTTCGACGGTGAATTGCCGTCGATTTTGAACGCGCTGACCGCGACCTTCAATGGCCAGGAATTGGTTTTGGAAGTCGCTCAGCACTTGGGTGAGAACACCGTACGCTGTATTGCGATGGACACCACCGACGGCTTGACCCGTGGTCAGGAAGTTGCGGATACCGGTGATGCGATCTCCGTGCCTGTAGGCAAAAAGACGCTGGGCCGTATCATGGACGTGATCGGTCGCCCGATCGATGAACGTGGCCCGGTTGAGGCTTCTGCTTCATGGCCGATCCACCGTGCGGCGCCTTCGTTCACCGAACAGTCC
>CBFIEF010000041.1:0-21530 GCA_965661545.1 Alphaproteobacteria bacterium
CAGTCATCTAAATCTGGTCAACCAATTGGCTAACCGAATTGACGTAACAATATTATTACCCAACCCCCGAAAGGGTCGGAACATAACGTGTGTCAAAGATGCACTTGCTTTCGCTTAAAGCTTTAGCTTCCTCAGACCATTCATGCCCAAAGTCCCAAAACTCAGCGCCAGCCGCGCATCCTCTCTTTTTTTCTTAACCAACAATGTCAAAGAGCGGTTCCGGCGCCACCGCCGTTTCGTTTGAAGCGGTGTGTGCGTCGGAAGTGAGCGGGGTTTACGCCGCCGCTCTCGGCTTGTCAAAGCCCAAAATCAAAAAGCTCAAGGCGTGTTCGAAGGGGCAGGCAGGATGCTTTTGCAGGGCTTATCCAATATGGGTTCAGTACAGGAACATCTGGGAATTATGCGGGCTTTGTTTGTGCTTTCTCTGGTTTGGCCCTATTCAAGTCATAGAACTATGGATAAAGCCTTTTCCCAAAGGGACTTGGATCAATTTGCGCTGCTTGGATGCCGAGTATTTGAGCGCATGTACTAAGGGGAACGTGTCTTGAAGGCCATCGCGCTCGCGGGATCTGTTTTACTACTCATCATCGGTGCGACAAGTTTGGCTCAGGCCGACTGGATCTCCACGATGGTTCGTTATGAGCGCAATTTAAGCGCTGCAAACGAGATGGCAATTGGCGGTGCTGCGCAGCAGCAGCAGGTGACGCGCCGTGGTTTCGACTTCAGCTTTTTCACACGTCGCGTAAAAGGCAAGAAGTCGCTTTCCCGTATTCGCGAGCCGCTCAGCGAAGATGATTTGATGGTCTCCAACCAGCATGTTGGTATGGACATGGCGTCTGAACTTCGGGCGGTTGAGCGGCCAGCGGTTTTGGAACTGCGGAAGTATGCCACAATTGAGAGTGGCGATAATTTGGTGAAAATCTTGAACAAGCAAGGTTTGGCGCGTTCCGATGTGAATGCGATCAACAAAGCTGTGAGCCAAGTTTTTGATCTGCGCAAACTGATGCCGGGCTGGCCGGTCTCGTTGAACCTCGATGCGTCGGTTGAGCCTGGCGCTTCTGGTCGTTTGATTTCCCTGCACTTTGAGCCGTCTGAAGACGTCACTGTATCGGTGGAGCGCACGGAAACTGGTTTCGCCGCGCATCGGGACGAAACGGTCTACATTGAAAAGCTGATGATTGCAGAGGGAACCATCCGAAAAGGTTTTTGGGTTGATGCCAAAGCGATGGGCTTGCCCGATCGGATCGTCGCAAACGCCATGCAGACCCATGAGTGTGTGACGGACTTCAACAAAGACATCCAAATCGGTGACAAGTTCAGCATCTTGTTCGATGCCCGCTTGACCGAAGATGGACGGATCATCAACTCGCAGAAGATCCATTACGTCTCGTTTGAGACCCGGCGGGGCAAGCGAGAAGTCTTCCGCTACGAGCAAAAAAACGCGACTGGCTTTTACGACACCGAGGCTAAACAAAGCTGCGCAGCGGCTTTCTCCCTCATGCGGGCACCGTTGGCGCGGCCTTATCGGATGAGCTCGCCGTTCAATCCACGGCGAAAGCACCCGATTACGGGTAAAATTCGCCCGCATCGCGGCGTGGATTATGCGGCTTCGAAGGGGACAAAAATCTTTGCCGCGGGCAACGGCGTTGTTATCGCCAAGCGCACGCATTCGGGCGGCTATGGCAAGCATGTCATCATAAAGCACAATGATACCTACCAATCTCTCTACGCCCACATGTCGCGCTTTCCGAAAAACCTGCGCGTTGGTTCACGGGTAAAGCAGGGGCAGGTCGTTGGTTATGTTGGAACGACAGGCTCGTCGACGGGCAACCACTTGCATTTCGAGATCAAAAAGTACGGCAAGCAGATTGATCCGGTGAAATCCAAATTGCCGGCAGGCCAAAAGCTCAGTGGCAGCGCGCGAAAGTCTTTCTTGGTCGTTCGAGACAACACACTGCGCATGATCGATGACGCGGAGCCGGTCATAGCGCCCCAAACTTGAGAGCGTTCAGAGATGCCAAAACTGAAAAAAGGGGGTACGCCACACGGCGCGTCCCCTTTTTTCTTTTTGAGCACTCAATAAGAGGGCGTCTAAGCGACCAACTCTTCCTGACCGGATTTTGTGACTAGAATTGTGGAGCCGACTTGATCGACGACAATCGCGTCACCAGACTTCACGCTTCCGTCAAGAAGCTGCCGAGCAAGCTGATCCTGCACCACGCGCTGGATCACGCGCTTCAGTGGTCGCGCACCATAGAGCGGGTCATATCCCTCAACGGCCAACCCCTGTTTTGCCGCGTCAGTCCAGCTGAGATCAATGTCACGCGCCTCCAGTCTCTTGGCCAATCCTTGCATCTGAATATCAACAATTCGATCCATGACTTCAGGCGCTAACCGGTTGAAAAATAACATTTCATCCAGCCGGTTCAGGAATTCAGGGCGGAAGCTTTGACGCACGATTTTCATCACCTCAGCCTGTACCACATCGTCTTCGGACGAGGCGCCCGGCTCGGTCAAGATCTTTGCGCCAAGGTTCGAAGTCAGCACGATTATCGTGTTGCGGAAGTCCACGGTGCGCCCTTGGCTGTCCGTCAATCGTCCATCGTCGAGCACTTGGAGCAAGATGTTGAAGATATCCGGATGGGCCTTTTCGACCTCATCAAACAGCACAACCTGATAGGGTCGACGGCGAATGGCCTCTGTTAGAATGCCGCCGTCATCGTAGCCGACATAGCCCGGCGGTGCGCCAATCAAGCGACTAACAGCGTGTTTCTCCATATACTCCGACATGTCCAGCCGCAGCATCGCCGCGTCATCGTCAAACAGGAAAGACGCCAGTGTTTTGACCAATTCGGTTTTTCCGACGCCGGTTGGGCCGAGAAATAGGAAACTGCCCTGGGGCCGATTAGGGTCGGACAGTCCAGCGCGCGCGCGGCGGACCGCTTTGGAAATGGCGGAGACGGCGGCTTCCTGTCCCACGACCCGCTTGGCCAAAGCTTGCTCCATCTGCAGCAGCTTTTCCCGCTCGCCTTCGAGCATTTTTTCAACGGGAATGCCGGTCCATTGCGCTACGACGCGGGCGACGTGGTCGGTGCCCACGACCTCTCGGACCTGTGCCGTGTCCAGCTCGTCGAAATTCTGTAGCCGTTCTTCCAAGTTCGGAATGGTGCCGTATTGAAGTTCGCCAGCGTTGCCAAGATCTCCGGTTCGCTTGGCGATGTCCAGCGCCGTCAGTGCTTCATCCAGCGCTTCTTTGATGGCTTGCGCTTCGGCCAGTTTTGCTTTGTCAGCATTCCATTCAGCGGACATGTCCTCGGATTGCTTTTCCAGCTCGCCAAGCTCTTCTCGCAACAATTTCAATCGCTCTTTGGAGGCGTCGTCGCCTTCCTTTTCGAGCGCAAATTGCTCCATTTTCAGCATATCGATCCGGCGGTCGATCTCGTCCAATGCGGCGGGTTTGGTGTCAACTTCCATCCGCAACTGGGCCGAGGCTTCGTCCATTAGGTCGATGGCTTTGTCGGGCAGGAAACGATCGGTGATGTAGCGGTCGGACAGTTGGACCGCGGCGACCAGTGAAGCATCGGATATCCGGACGCCGTGGTGGGTCTCATACTTGCCTTTGATCCCTCGCAAGATCGATAGCGTTTCTTCCGTGCCCGGTTCGTCAATGAAAACGGGCTGGAAGCGGCGCGCCAAGGCGGGGTCTTTTTCGATGTATTCGCGGTATTCATCGAGCGTCGTGGCGCCAACACAGCGCAATTCGCCCCGCGCCAAAGCGGGTTTGAGCATGTTGGAGGCGTCCATCGCGCCGTCCGTCTTCCCTGCGCCGACCAATGTGTGCAGCTCGTCGATGAACAGGATGATCGACCCGTTGGCAGATTCAACGTCTTTAAGAACGGCTTTGAGGCGTTCTTCGAACTCGCCGCGATACTTAGAGCCGGCAATCATCGCGCCCAAATCCAGCATCAGCAGGCGCTTACCGCTGATGCTTTGCGGGACATCGTCATTGATGATGCGCAGCGCAAGGCCTTCGACAATAGCGGTTTTGCCGACACCGGGTTCGCCGATCATCACGGGATTATTCTTGGTCCGGCGAGAGAGGACTTGAACGGCGCGGCGGATTTCGTCTTCGCGCCCAATCACGGGGTCAAGTCGACCTTCCGCAGCATCAGCGGTTAGGTCGCGAGTGAATTTGTCCAGCGCCTCAAAGCCGTCTTCGGCGCCTGCGCTTTGGGCGGTTTTACCTTTGCGGACGGACTCAATCGCGGCAGCCATCTTAACGGCATCAGCGCCCGCATCGCGGAAAGCCTTGCCTGCTGGTGCGTTCTTGCTCTCGATGACGGCCTGCAACAGGCGGTCTGTCGTTACAAACTGGTCGCCAGCCTCGCTGGCCAGCTTTTGAGCGCGGGTGACAACGGCACCCATATCCTTATTCAGAAATAACTGTTCTGCGCCGCCGCCGGATACTTTGGGTAGGTTCGACAGGTCCACCATCAAACGGGCTCGCGCGGGTTCAGCTTCGACCCCGGCGATGCTGAGCAAACGCGGCACCAAACCGGTTTCATCGTCCAGTAGACTCAGGGCAAGATGGGTGGCGGTAATGAACTGGTGGCTTTGTTCAGTCGCCAGTCCTTGCGCCGATTGCAGAATCGTACGCGCACGCTCGGTGAAGCGAGAAATATCCATGTCAGTCTCCTAAATCCGTCCAAAGCACCTGCTTCCAGCGTGGTTTGGATTGGGTTGAGGCCGCGCCCGCTTTGCGGCGCGCGGTATGACTCGGATATGGGAAATCTTGCCGCTTTCGCAAGGGTCAAAGAGGCAGCGGTTTAGCCGATTATGTCGTCTGTTTCATCCACTGAAGGCGGAGCAGGGACAGGCTTTGGTGCACGGCTTTCCACGATGGCTTCGCCCTCAGGGGCTTCCATACCAGCGTGGAACAATGGAATTTCTGGCTGATCCTGTTCGGACGGATCAACCTGGCCATCGTCACTACCGCTCGATTGAGCTGCTTGCTGATTGCGTGGCTTGCGTTCGCGGCGCTGACGGCGGTCATCGCGATCGCCTTTTTCATTACGATCCCCGCGCTCGCGGTTCCGATCACGGCGCTCACGGCGTTCGCCGCCGGCTTCGGAGCCGTCACCCTCTTCGCGGGCTTGTTGCTCATTCCGTTCTTGGGGCTCCGGCATATCCGGGCGGAAAATCAGCGGATCTTCCAGTGCCTCTGGTGGGAACTGGTCCCTACCATTGCCGCCGCGCCGATTGCCGCCACCCATGACGGTCGCAGCCAAGTGCAAACGCAGATAGTGCTCGGCAAACTGCAGATGCGCTTCAGCTTGCACATGGTTTCCCGCTGCTGTGGCTTCGCGCGCCAGAGCAGAATACTTGTCGTAGACTTGATGTGCGTTGCCGCGGACGCGAACGTCCGGGCCATTCGAATCAAAAACCTGGTTCCGTGTTGGAATCGTGCCTTGCTTTTGCTGCTTTGGCTGACGCCCACGGCGGTTGTTGTTGCCCTGCCTCATGTCGTATCCTTTGCCCTTAGGCGGAAGTGGTATTGAACGTTTGACGGTCCGGGGGGTTATGGAGAAACCGCGCGGGAGATATGTCATCCGCAGCGAGACCAGAAGCCAGCATCAAACACGCTTGCTCCCAAAGTTTTGGGCTCACCTTGAGCCGGAACCTAGACTTTGCGGCACAGATTTCCAAGTGAAAAAGGCACTAGGCACCCGTGACAAACATCAATGCTCGTGGAACGCCGCCTAGGTCGGTTCTTTCACCGGCGAGGATCCACCCCGAGGCTCGAGCGATTTCCGTCACATCCGCGCTCTGATCAATACCCAATTCCAAACCCAATGCACCGCCGGAGTTCAGGTGTCGTGCAGCAGTTTCTAGCGTGCGCCGGTAAAAATGCAGACCGTCTTCGCCGCCGTCCAACGCCAGTGGATCGTCGAAAGCGCGCACGTTCCGGTCGAGGCCGGCCAGATCTTGGGTTGGGATATAGGGCGGGTTCGAGACGATGAGGTCAAAGCGCTCTGTGAGGCCGCTCATCCAATCGCTGACCGCAAACCGCGCGCGTCCCGACAGACCCAAGGCCGCTGAATTTGATTCTGCGGTCCGAATGGTTTCGGCATTTTGATCAAGGCCCAGCCCTTGTGCCGATGGATACTCGTTCAGCAGGGCCAACAAAATCGCGCCTGACCCGGTTCCAAGGTCCAAGATCGATGTGGGGTGTCTCGTGCCGCAGGTCTCTAACGCCAGCTCAATCAGCGTTTCCGTGTCTGCACGGGGGTCGAGCGTGGCGCCGCGAATGCTCAAGTCCAGCCCCCAAAACTCCCGTCGGCCCAGAATGCGCGACAGCGGTTCATCGGCTTGCCTTCGAGCAATTAGGCTGTTCAGGATCTCGAACTGCTCGCGCGTGATCAACGCGTTCGGTTCAGAAATTTGGTGAACCGCATCCCAGCCGCAGGCAAATTCGACCAAGCGGCGGGCTTCTGAGCGCGGTTGTTCCGCGACCTCTGACAGAGCAGTGGTCGCATCCTTGAGCCAGTCTTCCAGCCGCAGCAACAATCGCCTATTCGCCCAGTTCTGCCAAACGTGCGGCTTGGTCTTCGGCGGTTAGCGCCTCAATCACCTCGCCCAGACTATCGCCAGCAACGATGCGGTCGAGCTTGTGCAGTGTCAGGTTAATCCGGTGATCCGAAACCCGCCCTTGGGGATAGTTGTACGTGCGGATGCGCTCGGAGCGGTCGCCGCTGCCGACTTGTCCTTTGCGGTTCGCGGCGCGTTCCGCGTCCGCTTCGTCCCGCGCCATTTCGTACAGCCGGGCGCGGAGGACGCGCATGGCCTCGTCACGGTTCCGGTGCTGGGACTTTTGGCTTTGGGTTACAATGATGCCGGTGGGCAAGTGCGTGATTCGGACCGCTGAGTCTGTTGTGTTGACGTGCTGTCCGCCAGCGCCAGAGGCGCGCATGGTGTCAATCCGAATGTCTTCATTCTTAATCTCGATATCCACTTCCTCTGCCTCGGGAAGAACTGCGACTGTTGCCGCTGAGGTGTGGATTCGGCCGCCAGATTCCGTGGCTGGAACGCGTTGTACGCGATGGACGCCGGACTCAAACTTGAGCGCCGCAAAAACGTTGGTGCCGTTGATTTTGGCCGAGACCTCCTTCAAGCCCCCAACATCGTTTTCACTCATTTCCAGAATTTCGAACTTCCAGCCCTGTAATTCTGAATAACGGCGGTACATGGCCAGCAAATCACCGGCAAACAGACCCGCCTCGTCCCCGCCGGTGCCGGGTCGAATTTCAAGGATGGCATTGCGGCTGTCTGCTTCATCACGGGGAAGCAGTAGAACTTTCATCTTCTGCTCTGTGGCTTCAATTTCACCCTGCAGCTCGCGGGCTTCTTCTTCAGCCATAGCGCGCATTTCAGCGTCGTCTTCACTAGCAGCCAATGCTTGCGCGTCTTCGAGGTCTTGGACGGCCTTCTGAAAGGCGCGCATTTCCTCGACCACCGGGCTCATTTCTGAGTACTCGCGGGTCAGTTTGGTGTAGTCCGCCCCACCCGGCTCCGGGTGATCGGCCAGCAGTGCTTGGATTTCCTCGTGCCGACGAACGACAGTTTCGAGCTTTGAGACCAACGAACTCATGCGCTCATTTCCTCAATCAGCGTGGCAAGAGGTACTTCGCGCTGTTCTCCGCCTTCCATGTCTCTGACCAGCGCAATGCCAGCCTTTAACTCATCTTCGCCCAGAATAATGGTGTGCTGCGCGCCAACTTTGTTCGCGCGGGTCAGGCGCTTTTTCATGTTGCCGCTGTAGTTCATGTCCACGCGCAGGCCCTTGGCCCGCAGCTCAAACACCAACTTCTGCGCGACCACTTCCGCTTCTGCGCCCAAGGGGACAAAGGCGATGGGTGCGGTATCCGCAGGCGCTTCGCCGAGCAGCATGGCCAGCCGGTCGACACCCGCTGCCCAACCTACGCCTGCCATTTGTGGCCCGCCCAACAACTTGGACAAGCCATCATAGCGCCCGCCACCCAAAACCGTGCCCTGTGCGCCCAGCTGTTCGGTGATGAACTCAAAGGCTGTGTGGCAGTAGTAATCAAAGCCCCGCACCAGGTTGTCATCGTGCTTGTAAGGCAGACCCAAATTATCGAGGCCCGCTTTCACCGTTGCATAGTGATCGTGGGACAGCTCGTTGAGGTGATCGACAAACTTTGGCGCATTGGGCAGCAACGCGCGGTCGCCCTCGTCCTTGCTGTCCAAAATACGCAGCGGGTTCTTTTCCAACCGGTTAAGGGAATCTTTGCTCAGCTTGTCGCGGTGGTCGTTGAAGTATGTGACCAATTCCGTGCGGTAGGCATTGCGGCTCTCTGTGTCGCCCAAGGTATTCAAGTGAACTGTGATGTGGTCGGTCAGGCCCAGATCACTCAGGATCTGCCAACCGCAAGCAATCACATCCACATCCGCCGTCGGCTGTTCTGGGCCAATCAGCTCGACGCCGATTTGCGTGAACTGCCGATAGCGCCCGGCCTGGGGCCGCTCATAGCGGAACATGGGGCCTGCGTAAAAGTAGCGCCCTGGCAAGTCGTGGGTTAGGCCGTTGGAGATGACCGAGCGCACCACGCCGGCGGTGTTCTCTGGGCGAAGGACCACGTGATCACCGCCCTTGGTCTCAAAGTCGTACATCTCCTTGGTGACGACGTCGGAAGATTCACCCAAGGGCCGGTTGAAGACTTCAACCTGCTCGAACATGGGGGTTTCCATTCGGTCGTAACCATAGGAACGTGAAACAGCATCAGCCGTGTCCACCACATGACGTTGGGCGCGACCCTCCGCGCCATAGAGGTCACGTGTGCCTTTTACCGGTTGTAGCTGTTTAGCCATGTCTCAAACCTCAGTTTGTTGCATCGCCAACAAGTAGGGGAGAGGGCTTGCTCATGGCAAGGCCAATGCGAGGACGCCAGCCTTGCCTGAACGTCTTAGTAAAGCGCGATGACTTCCGCATCTGGATTGGAGAACGGCAGCAAGTAGTCGCGGTTCAGCGGCCAGATGACCGGCTGATTACGATCCGGAACAACCGGTTCTGCCATTTCGTCACCGACAAAGATTTCAAGGTTGCGCGGTGCAACCGTGAAGAGGCGTAAGCCATCTTGGTGGGTCACGGACAACTCTTCGTCGCGCTGCAGCATCTGTGAGGCGATGATGTTGTCTTGGAAATCACGGATCTGGACCCAGACCAGATCCACAGCCACCAAGCGGTACCGGGTGGTGGTATCAATCTCAGGGTCGTCTTCACGCATCGGCGCTACGGCGGTCTCGCGGGTTTTTGGAATTGGAACGCCAAAAACACTCTCGCCTACAGGCGCTTGGTAGCGCAAATCTGTTTCGTTTTCGGCGCCCGTGCGCACGATCACAACTTCTTGACCGTCAGCCACAACCCGATCAACCGGCTGCACAGGCATTTCCCGGCCTTCCTGATCCAAAACCCGGCGGGCCGTTGGGTCACTGGCGGTGACGCCATAAAGGAAAGTGTCTGCCTCAACCGCGTTTTCATCACCGAACGTTGCGGTTGCTACGTTACGATCATCACTGGCGACAACAGTCCACAGCGTCCAACTTGAAAGCAATCCAACCACGGCCAGCAGAGCAAAGACAAAGCGGCTGACAGTTGAGTCGTTGCGCGTGCTTGCGTTTGCCATTGCCAGCTTTTGCGGCATCGGTGGCGCTTGCAGATCGTCAATTTCTTCGCGGAACCGCGCCACCATATCGTCAACTGGCAGGCCAAGGTACTTGGCGTAGGAGCGGACAAAACCGATCGCGTAAGGGCGTGCTGGCAACTCGTCGTAACGGCCATCCTCAAGCATGCTGAGGTAATGCGGACGGATGCGCAGGTGTTCTGAGACTTCAGGAAGGTCGAGGCCGTACGCCTCACGGTAGGCTTTCAGGATCGGCGCGAGTGGGTACTCGTTCCATTCCTGCGGATCGAAATCAAAACGCACAGGCGCGTCAGCTTGGTCATCCACAGCCTCGTGGATGTCACTCGATGCCGTTCCCTGTCGGTCCCAATAGTCCAATGAACGCCCCAATTTCCCTGAAGATCCTGAGCTTAGTTTTTCAAACGCGCTCAGCTAAATGTGTGGGCGCAAAATACAGTCAGCCTTGGGCAAAAACAAGGCGAGTCGGCGTTAGGCGCATAAACTTTGTCGGATTCGCTTATTAATAGTATGGAGTGCAATCAGGCGATCAATCCAGGTAGAGATTCACCACCTGCAATATGCACATGGAAGTGTGGGACTTCCTGATGCGAGTGTTTTCCGTGATTCGCAAGGAGTCGATAGCCCGAATCGGTAACGCCTTCTAATTCAGCCACTTTCTGAACCGCACGGGCAAAGCCGCCGATCTCAGCATCACTTGCGGTGGTCGCGAAGTCGTCAAAGCTGATGTAATCACCCTTGGGAATCACCAGCGTATGCACCTTGGCTTGCGGGTTGATATCCCGAAAGGCCAGCGCGAAGTCGTCCTCATAGACTTTGTCACACGGGATTTCGCCGCGCAGGATTTTCGCGAAGATGTTGTTGCTGTCGTAAGCCATGATTGTGCTTCCTTGTTCGGGGGAAAGGCGCGCTACTTCAACCGGCCTGCGCGCTCTTCGATTTCGGGCATTTTGTGCCGCTTCGCCAGCTCTTTCCAAACATCTTTGGGTGCAATGCCCCGGTCTTTCCACATCACGAGCAAAAAGTAGAGCACGTCAGCTGACTCTTCGATCAGATGCCCTTTTCGCTTGGCAATGGCTTCGATGACCGTCTCAACGGCCTCTTCGCCAAATTTCTGAGCGATTTTTGCAGTGCCACGCTCAAACAACCGGACCGTGCGGCTGTCCGAGTTTTCGCCGTTTTTAAATTCGGCGTGGCGGTCTTCAATCGTCTTGAATACCCGGTCGAGGACTTCAGCGCTGTAGTTGCTCATGAGGATACTACCTTGCGGGTTGGAATGCCGGCTTGTGCCATATGGTTCTTTACCTGACCAATGCTGTAGGTGCCAAAGTGAAAAACGGACGCAGCGAGCACTGCGTTTGCTTTGCCTTCGGTGATGCCATCAACAAAGTGGTCCAGCGTTCCGACGCCACCACTGGCAATCACCGGGATCGGAACAGCTTCGGCCACGGCACGTGTTAGTGCGAGATTGAACCCGATTTTGGTGCCGTCGCGGTCCATCGAGGTGAGCAAAATCTCACCCGCCCCGCGACGCGCAGCGTCCTCGGCCCACTGAACCGCATCAATACCGGTATTATGTCGGCCCCCGCGGGTATAGACGTCCCAACCCGTTCCGCCTGCGCGCGCCTTGGCGTCAATAGCGACGACGATGCACTGGCTGCCGTACTTGCCTGCTGCGCGGTCGATCAGGTCGGGATCATGGACAGCCGCAGAGTTCATCGACGCCTTATCAGCCCCGGCGAGAAGCAGCTTGCGTACATCCTCAACCGCCCGCACGCCACCACCAACAGTCAGCGGCACGAACACCTGTTCGGCTGTCCGAGCGATCACGTCATAGATGGTTTCGCGGTCTTCATGGCTCGCGGTGATATCGAGGAAACACAACTCATCCGCGCCCGCAGCGTCATAGACTTTGGCTTGCTCAACCGGATCACCAGCATCCACCAGATCGACAAAGTTCACGCCCTTGACCACGCGTCCGGCATGAACATCGAGGCAGGGGATCACCCGCGCCTTAAGCATTCGACAACTCCAGCGCTTGCTTGAGGTCGATCCGGCCATCATAGAGTGCGCGACCCGAGATCGCGCCTTCGAGGTTTGCGCCTGCGCGTTTGGCATCGCGCACGGCTCGCAGGTCATCGATATCAGCAACGCCGCCACTGGCGATGACAGGGATTGAGATTGCATCGGCCAAAGCCACGGTTGCCTGCAGGTTCACGCCCGTCAGTGCGCCGTCGCGGTCAATATCGGTGAAAACAATCGCAGACACGCCTGCGTCTTCAAACTTTTCCGCCAGTTCCAGCGCGGTCATCTCGCCGGTTTCAACCCAGCCTTCAACGGCAACTTTACCGCCCTTGGCGTCGATACCGACGACGATTTGACCGGGGAAAAGCCGACAGGCTTCGACCACCAGCGCGGGATCTCGCGCTGCAATGGTGCCCAAGATCACGCGATCGATCCCTGCGTCCAGCCAATGGCGGATGTTCTCCAGCGTCCGGATCCCGCCGCCCAACTGCATCTTGCCCGGAAAGGCGGCCCGGATGGACTTTACTGCGTCATCATTCACCGGGCGGCCTTCGACGGCACCATTCAGATCAACCACGTGCAGCCAATCACAGCCCGCCTCAGCAAAGGCCTGAGCCTGCGCGCCGGGGTTTTCGCCATAAACGGTTACGGCGTCTAAATCACCGTAGAGCAAGCGAACAACCTTGCCTTCTTTGAGGTCGATGGCGGGGAAAAGGATCATGTCAGCTGAGTTCCTTGGCGTAGTGGTGGCCGGCGATCCAAGCGCCATCAACGAAAGCGTACTGTGGCTGTGTGCCCCATCGGCTGTAGCCCAGACTTTCATAGGTTCGGATGGCGTTGGTTTGGGTTTCGCGCAGATCGAGCGTGAGGGCGCGCAGGCCGATGATTTGCGCGTCAGCCTCGACAGCATCGATGAGCATATGCCCCAGACCCTTGCCCCGCGCCCATGTCGCGATAAACGCCGACGTTACCCGACCAAGAACGGCCTGGGCTTCGTTGTTTCGGGGGTTGAGGTGCAGCTGAATCGACCCTGCGATCAAGCCGTCCAGCCGCGCGACAAAAACGCGTCGGTCGGGGATCAGCATCAGCCCTTGCCAGTAGCGTTCCAGCGTGTCGCGGGGTGGGGGAGAGAGCCAGCCAAATCCGCCGCCTGCTTCAATCGCATCCACTGTTGCATCACAGAGGTCTTGCAAGTCGCCTTCGTTTAGGCTTTCCGCCAAGGCAATAGACTTGCTTGCATCCGCGCCAAAGGTTTTGGGTTGCATGGCCGTCACGGTTTCCACCTCAAAAACTGTGACAGCAGTTTCAAGCCCATGGTCTGGCTTTTCTCAGGGTGGAACTGGGTTCCAATCAAGTTGTCCCGCCCGACCACGGCTGTCACGTCACCGGCGTAGTCGGTAACCATCAGTTGGTGATCAGCGTGCGCAGTTTCAAAGGCGTAGGAGTGAACAAAGTAAACATCTTCGCCCGCCAGTCCGTCCAGAACCGGGTGCGAAGCGCCGGTTTCGGCCAGCGTGTTCCAGCCCATCTGAGGGATTTTGAGGCTCGGGTCGCTGGGTTTGATCGGTGCGATATCACCGGGAATCCAGCCAAAGCCATCGTGCACGCCGTGCTCCAGCCCGCGCGTCGCCATCAGTTGCATGCCGACGCAAATGCCCAAGTAGGGCTTGGCCTGTTCCAAGGCGAAGTCCGTAATGGCGTCATAGAGGCCATCAATCGCCTTAACGCCGCTCAAACAATCCGCAAATGCGCCCTGGCCCGGGACGATCAGATAATCGGCTTGGCTGACCAACTCAGGGTCAGCCGTAACCTGCACCGGTCCCTCTGCCACACGCTCAAGCGCTTTGGCGGCAGAACGGAGGTTTCCCGAGCCGTAATCAACGACAACAATCTTCATTGCTTAACCGTCCAGCGCGCCTTTGGTCGAAGGGATCTGGTCCGCAGCGCGTGGATCAACGCTTACGGCCATGCGGACAGCACGGGCAAAGGCCTTGAAGCATGCTTCGGCCTTGTGGTGGCTGTTTTCACCGTAGAGCACGGCAATGTGCACGTTGGCTTGTGCGGCGTTGGTCACGCCTTGAAAAAACTCGCGGAACAACTCGGTTTCCATCGTGCCCAGTGCCGGCATCTCAAAGGTCGCGTCCCACACCAAGTGCGGACGCCCCGAGAAATCGACAACGGCACGGGCCAAAGCTTCGTCCATTGGGACATAGGCGTGGCCGTACCGATTGATCCCACGCTTATCGCCCAAGGCTTCCTTGAGCGCCTGACCCAGAACCAAACCAACGTCTTCGGTGGTGTGGTGCGCATCAATATGCAGATCGCCCTTGGCCTCAACGGTCAGGTCCATGAGTGCATGCTTGCCGAACAGGTCGAGCATGTGGTCGAGGAATCCGATTCCGGTGGAAATCTGGTTCTGACCAGTTCCATCGAGATTGAGACGAAGCGAAACCTCGGTTTCGCTGGTTTTGCGCTGCAAAGATACGGTCCGCGCGGATGAAGCCATGGGGCGTACTCCGTGGATACAGGTGGTGGAAGCTTTGTGTAGCAGGGTCTTTGGTTGCGGTCCAACCAAGGCTGTGTCTTGCGGCTCAGCCCCGCGCATCCTACGTCTCTGTGCAGCACAAGAAAGAAACAAACTGGGAAACACCCCGCTTATGAGCGATGAAAACGTGATGCACGGCACGACAATCCTGTCTGTCCGCAAAGGTGATGAGGTTGTCGTTGCTGGCGATGGTCAGGTCAGCCTGGGCCCAACGGTCATGAAAGGCTCGGCGATCAAGGTCCGTCGTCTGGGCAAGCGCAACGATGTCATTGGCGGCTTTGCCGGCGCAACGGCGGATGCCTTTACGCTGTTCGAACGCTTGGAAGCCAAGTTGGAAACCTACCCCGGACAGTTGGTTCGTGCCGCTGTTGAGCTTGCCAAAGACTGGCGCTCGGACCGCTACCTACGCCGGTTGGAGGCAATGTTGATCGTCGTGGATGCCGAACACTCGCTGATCGTGACTGGGACGGGTGACGTGGTTGAGGCTGAATCCGACGGCGTGCTCGCTATTGGTTCGGGCGGAAACTACGCCCTGTCTGCAGCGCGTGCGCTGATCACCGTCGAGGATGACAGCCTAAGCGCTGAAGAAATTGCACGCCGGGCGATGAAGGTCGCCGGCGATATCTGTGTCTACACCAACCACTCTGTGCGTCTTGAGAAGCTCGAAAACAAAGCGGGAAGCAAATAACAATGGCCAACACCAACTTTTCACCCCGCGAAATCGTCTCTGAGCTGGATCGCTTTATCGTCGGGCAAGCCGACGCCAAGCGCGCCGTTGCAGTCGCCCTGCGCAATCGTTGGCGGCGACAGCAGTTGCCGGATAATTTGCGCGAAGAGGTGCTGCCCAAGAACATCCTGATGATCGGGCCAACTGGTTGTGGCAAAACAGAAATTGCCCGCCGTCTGGCCAAGCTCGCCAACGCGCCGTTTATCAAGATCGAAGCCACCAAGTTCACCGAAGTAGGCTACGTGGGCCGTGATGTTGAATCGATCGTGCGTGACCTCGTTGAACTCGCTATCACCAGCACCCGCACCCAGCAGCGCGAAGCGGTTAAGGCCAAGGCTGAAATTATCGCAGAAGACCGCCTGATCGACATCCTGACCGGGGCCGAGGCCAACAACGACACCAAGCAGAAATTCCGCAAGATGCTGCGCGAAGGCAAGCTGGATGACCGCGAGGTTGAAGTCGATTTGAATGACAAATCCGGCAGCGGCACGCCAACCATGGATATTCCCGGCATGCCCGGCGGCCAGATGGGAATGATCAACATCGGCGAGATGCTCGGCGGCTTGGGTCAGCGCAAGGTCAAGCGCAAGCTCAAGGTCAATGAGGCCTATGAGCATTTGGTTGAAGAAGAAGCTGACAACTTGATCGACCAGGAAGATCTTACCCGCACCGCCATCCAGCGCGTCGAAAACGACGGTATCGTCTTTCTCGATGAAATCGACAAAATCGCCGTGAATACAGATGCGCGCGGCGGCTCTGTTAGCCGGGAAGGGGTGCAGCGGGATTTGCTGCCACTGATCGAGGGGACGACGGTGACGACAAAGTACGGGCCGGTGAAGACCGACCACGTGCTGTTCATTTGCTCCGGCGCTTTTCACCTGTCCAAGCCAAGCGATCTTCTGCCCGAGCTTCAGGGCCGGATGCCGATCCGGGTGGAGCTGAACCCGCTGACCCGCGACGATCTCAAGCGGATCCTGACCGAGCCGGAAAACTCGCTGGTGAAGCAATACGTCGCTTTGCTGGGGACTGAAGGTTTGACGCTGGACTTTGACGAAGCGTCGATTGATGCGCTGGCAGACTTGTCCGCTGACATCAATCAGACGGTCGAAAACATCGGAGCGCGCCGGTTGGCGACGGTGATGGAGCGCTTGCTCGAAGAGATCTCCTTCACCGCGCCCGATCGCGGTGGTGAAACGATCCAGATCACGGAAGACAAAGTCCGTTCTGAGGTGGGTGAGTTGGCGAAAGATGCCGACCTCAGCCGCTTCATCCTATAAGCAGCCCGCCTAGGGCTTCCACTGCATGGGTTGCAGGTCGCCGCGCAGATACAGCGGATGACCCGGCTGCCCATGTTTTGTGAGCGTAAAGGCCTTGAGCGGGAAGTCTTTGAGCAGGTCTCGCAGGTGGGTCGAGCGATCCAAGTGCGCACCGTGCGTTCCCCATCCACACAGCAACGTCCCCCCTAAGCCATGCACTGCATTGGCAGTTTCTAGGATGGTGCGGTCGTTATTGGGTCCAATGGGGTCGGGGTGCGCCTTCATGTTCTTGGGGTCCGTCGCGCGATAGGCGAAGGCGTTGAGCACGATCACTTCCCCAAAACCCCATCCCGCAGCATAGCGCCGGCATTTGGCGACCGTGGGATCGTCCTTGCGCTCATCGGCGGTGCTGGGGTTCAGCAGGATAAAGGCGATAACCGGCTTTGCTTGATCCAGCAGACTCGCAGGACGGCGCAAGAAATAGCGATGCGAGCGATCCGGGGACCACGTTGTGCCTGTACCCGGGTACAGAATATCGCTGGTCACCGGCACAGCGCTAAGGCCGAATTTGGCCGGAACCTTCGACCACGTACTTGTAGGATGTCAGCTGTGCCGCTCCAACCGGACCGCGCGCGTGCATTCGTCCGGTCGCAATCCCGATTTCTGCGCCCATGCCGAACTCACCACCGTCGGCGAATTGCGTTGAGGCGTTGTGCATGACGATAGCGGCATCAATTTCTCGCTGGAACCGCGCAGCCGCGCTGGCATCAGCCGTTACGATGGCTTCGGTGTGGTGTGAGCCGTGAGCGTTAATGTGCTCAATTGCCTGATGGAGATCGCTCACCACGCGGACAGCCAGAACTGAGTCCAGATATTCCGTGTCCCAGTCTTCGGCGTTGGCGGCTGAAAGACTGCTGACGAGGACTTGTGACGCTGCATCGCCCCGGATGTCTTCGCAACCTGCAGCCTTGAGTGCGACGACTGCGCTGGGCAGAAACGTTGCTGCGATGTCCTGATGCACCAGCATGGTTTCCATCGCGCCACAAATACCCGTCCGCCGCATCTTGGCATTCACCACGATTTGCTCGGCCATGGCCAAGTCTGCGTGCGCGTCGATGTAAGTGTGGTTGATGCCGTCCAAATGCGAGAAAACTGGAACACGCGCTTCGTTCTGCACGCGCTCGATAAGCCCTTTGCCCCCGCGGGGAACGATCACATCGACGTATTCCGCCATGCGCAGCAGCATGCCAACGGCATCCCGATCCACCGTCGGAACCCGCTGCATCGCTTCAGCCGGAAGGTTCGCGGCGCGCAAGCCTTCCTGCATGCACTCAAGGATAACACCCGAGCTATTAAAGCTGTCTGAGCCGCCGCGTAAAATCGCAGCATTCCCCGCCTTCAAACACAGTGCTGCCGCGTCTGCAGTCACGTTAGGGCGGCTCTCATAGATGATGCCAATAACGCCCAAAGGCACAGCCACGCGGCGAATGCGCAGACCGTTGGGACGATCAGTGACCTCCAGCTCTTTACCAACCGGGTCATCCAATTCAGCAACAGACGCTACGCCTGCGGCCATGGCTTCGACGCGATCGGGGGTCAGCAGCAGCCGGTCAAGCATGGCTTTGCTCAACCCTTTTTCCGCGCCAGCTTTCATATCAATGTCGTTGGCGGCGGTGATGTCAGCGACGCGAGCTCGAAGGGCCGCCGCCGCGGCGATCAGCGCTTCTTTCTTCTGCGGTGCCGGGGCAAGGGACAGCGTGTGCGCAGCGGCGCGCGCAGATTTTCCCAAAGCGTTCATGCTGTCTTGCAAGCTCATGAGGGGCTCCCTTGCCAATCAGAAGGTGATGTGTCGTCTAGAATAGTGCCAAATCATCGGCGTGGATCAAGTTTGGACCCCGTGTTTCGCCGAGTAAACTGGCGATATCTGCGCTGCGTTTGCCTGCGATCAAGTCGGCTTCGCGCCGGTCATAGATGGCAATGCCGCGTCCGATGTCGCTGCCGTCTAAGCCTTGAAGCTGTACCGTATCGCCGCGCTGAAAGGTACCTTCGACCCGGACCACGCCGGCGGGCAACAAGGATTTTCCTTGTTTCACAGCCGTGGCAGCGCCCTCGTCGAGGACCAAAACGCCGTTGCCGGACAAGGCTCCCACCAACCACGCTTGGCGAGCGGAATGCTGAGAAACTGTGGGTTTGAACAGGCTGGCCTTTGTGCCGTCTCGCAGCGCCTTCAGCGGGTTCAGGCCGCGACCGTCGGCAATCAGCATCGCGCAACCCGCGCCCAACGCGATTTTCGCAGCTGCCAGCTTGGTCACCATGCCGCCGTTGGAATAGGCGCTGTTCTCCACCCCGGCCATCGCTTCAACGGTGGGTGTAATGCCGCTGGTGATGAGCGGGAGGTGCTCGGCGCCGGGGTCCGTTTTTGGATTTGCGGTATAGAGCCCATCGATGTCCGACAACAGCACCAGCAAATCAGCACCAACCATCCCACCGACTCGCGCGGCCAAGCGGTCGTTGTCGCCAAAACGGATTTCAGCCGTCGCAACGGTGTCGTTTTCATTGACCAGCGGGATTGTGCCCCAGTCGAGCAGCCGGGTTAGGGTCGCGCGCGCGTTCAGATACCGGGGGCGGTCTTCCGTGTCTTCTTGGGTCACCAGAATTTGCCCAACGCGCAGGTCGCGCTCGGCAAAGCAGTCGGCATAGGCTTCGGCCAGCCGGATCTGACCCAGAGCAGCGGCCGCTTGCTTCTCATCCAAACCCAGATTGGTGGGCTCTCGACCCTGCAGGCGCAAGCCAACGCGGATAGCGCCGGAGGAGACAAGGACCACCCGCTGACCCGCTGTAACCAGATCGGCGATATCGTCGACCAAAGCCGCCATCCAATCCCTGCGGATGGATCCATCTTCACGCACCAGCAATGCCGAGCCGACCTTAACGACGAGGGTCGGGGCTTCCTTGATGGCTTGCTGAGCTGTTGCGATGTTGGTCAGGGCGTCCATGGCTCTTCGACCTCGCCTTTGGCTATGCGGCGCTCTTCCTCGCGGTGAGCATCGGCCATGTTGGCCAGCTCATGCAGAATGGCATCGACGCCTTCGCCGCTGACTGCGGACATGATCCAGACCTTTTTGCCGCCCGCTGCTTCAGAGAGCTGGCGTGCCTGATCTTCAGCCAGTTCTGGGCCAATCGCGTCGGCTTTATTGAGGGCTAAGAGCTCGTTCTTGTCTGCAAGATTACCGCCGTAAAGCTCAAGTTCCGTGCGCAGCTTGCGGTACGATTCGCCGGGATCGTCTTCACAGCCGTCTACGATATGCAGCAGTCCCGCCGAGCGCTCCACGTGGCCTAAAAACCGCGTTCCCATCCCAGCTCCATCGGAAGCCCCTTCGATCAAGCCGGGGATATCGGCGATCACAAAGCTCCGGTTTTGTATGGCCGCAACGCCGAGGTTCGGGTGCAACGTGGTGAAGGGGTAGTCGGCAATTTTCGGGGTCGCCTTGGATACCGCTGAGAGGAACGTGCTCTTGCCCGCGTTTGGGAATCCGAGCAGTCCAATGTCTGCGATTAGCTTCAGGTGTAGCCACACCCAACGTTCTTCGCCCGGGTAGCCCAGATCTCGACGACGCGGCGCGCGGTTGGTTGAGGTCTTGAAGCGCGCATTACCAAAGCCGCCGTCGCCACCCTTGGCGATCATCACGCGCTGGCCGGCTTCTGTCAGGTCAGCCAAAACCGCTTCGCCAAATTCGTCGAGGATTTGAGTGCCGACAGGCACCTTAAGCGTGACGCCCTTGCCCGCAGCGCCGAATTTGTTGGCGCTCTGCCCGTTCTTACCGCGCTCAGCTTTGTAGTGCTGGACATAGCGGTAATCGATCAGGGTGTTGAGGTTCTCGACCGCTTCAACATAGACGTCGCCGCCCTTGCCGCCGTCGCCACCATCGGGACCGCCGAATTCGACATATTTCTCCCGCCGGAAGGAGATGATCCCACTTCCGCCGTTGCCGGAGGCGATAAAGACTTTGGCCTGATCTAAGAATTTCATGGGTTGCTACTTACAAGATGCGGGGTGCGCGCTCAAAAAGAATTGACCCTGAACGCAAAAAGGGAGGCCAAAAGCCCCCCTTCGATGAAATCAGTGGATCATAGGTCGCTTATTTAGCGCCCTTGATGCCGGTGATTTTCACCACGGTTTGGTGCTGACGATGACCGTTTGTGCGGCGGAAGTTCTTCCGGCGACGACGGCGGAAGACGAGGATCTTGCGCGAACGCTTCTGGTCCATGACTTCTGCGGTAACGGTAGCGCCGGCAACCGTTGGGGTGCCAAGCGTGATTTTGTCGCCTTCGCCAACCATCAGCACCTGATCGAAGGTGATGGTGTCACCAACTTCGGCCTCGAGCTTTTCGATGGGGAAAACGGAATCGGCTTCAACGCGGTATTGCTTACCGCCGGTCTTAATGACTGCGTACATTTATGTGCTGTCCTGTTGTTGCAGCTGACGCTCTTGCTGTGCGATCTGAAGAAACCGCGGGGCGCCTTGGCTTGTTGATAGAGCCGTTGTCCTAGGCGGAGACCCGGCGAAGGTCAATGAAATCAGCCTGTTTTCAGTGCATTGCTGCTGCTATCCCGCGTCAGGCTCATGCAAGCAACGCGTAATCATACCAATCCCACGGTTGCGGGCCTTTTGGCTTTGTCCTAGACACGGCGGTGGAGAGGTGCCGGAGCGGTCGAACGGGGCGGTCTCGAAAACCGTTGTGCGCGCAAGCGTACCGAGGGTTCGAATCCCTTCCTCTCCGCCATTACTTTCATGTAAGCGTCTGACATAAATAGTTATTTCGTATCAGTGAGTTTTTCTGTCCCACATTTTATCCCACTTATTGGATTTGATGGCCCCACTCTAGGCGTAACAAAACCCTATTGCACCGTCCGCTGCAGCTTTGGTATCATGCGACCAAGTTGAAGGACGCGGCCCAAGAGACCCTTCAAAGCCTTAGTCGATAAACCAACGACGTAGGTAAAGCAGTGCTTCAGCTCACTACGTGCGTCACGTGCTTGAGCGGCATACCAGCGCTTCTTGAACGTTTTCGCGCCAGAAACTGACTGATCCGATAGCACGCTGCCAACCATAGCAAGCTGAGCTTTTGCGCAGGTCGTTTTCGCAAGACATCAAGCTGGGTAACGCCCGGTGATGACCTACCCCATTGAATTGGGATGGTGCACTGATCTCGAAACCTAGCCAGCAGATGAGCTTGGCGCACACGAGCGCGCCTACCCA
>CBFIEF010000042.1:0-18492 GCA_965661545.1 Alphaproteobacteria bacterium
CGACGATCTGCTTGCGCGTGGTGTTTTCGTAACCCGCGCAGCGGGTTAGAAAACGACGCGCCACCCCAAATCGCTCGCTTTAGAGCTTCAGGTCTTTGAAGAAGTCGTTGCCCTTGTCATCGATGATCACGAAGGCCGGGAAGTTCTCCACTTCGATCTTCCAGATCGCTTCCATGCCCAGCTCCGGGTATTCCAACACTTCCATTGCCTTGATGCAGTTCTGCGCGACTTTAGCCGCCACGCCGCCAATGGTACCGAGATAAAACCCGCCATGCTTGGCACAGGCTTCGCGCACCTGCGGGCTACGGTTGCCCTTGGCCAGCATCACCATCGATCCGCCCATGCCTTGGAACTGGTCAACAAAGGCATCCATGCGCCCTGCTGTCGTAGGGCCAAAAGCCCCCGAGGCGTAGCCGTCCGGGGTCTTCGCCGGACCGGCGTAGTACACCGGGTGATCCTTGAAGTAGGCCGGCATTGCTTCGCCCGCCTCAACCCGCGCCCGAATCTTTGAATGCGCCAAGTCGCGTGCCACGATCATCGTTCCGCTCAGCATCACCCGCGTTGTCACGCTGAGTTTTGAGAGCTGTGCGCGGATATCGTCCATCGGTCGGCTCAGGTCAATCGCGACAGCGTCCCCCTGAATCTGCGTTTCGTCGATCTCTGGCAGGAACCGCGCTGGATCGGTTTCCAGCTGCTCGAGGAATACCCCGTCCCGCGTTACCTTCGCCATAGCCTGCCGATCCGCACCGCACGAAACACCCAAACCAATCGGCAAGGACGCCCCATGGCGCGGCAGGCGGATGACCCGAACGTCGTGACAGAAATACTTGCCACCAAACTGCGCGCCGATCCCCATCTGCCGGGTCAGCTCCAGCACTTGGGCTTCCATCTCCAAATCACGGAAAGCATGCCCCGCCTCGCTCCCCGCCGTCGGCAAAGCGTCCAGATAGCGCGACGACGCCATCTTTACGGTCTTCAGATTCAGCTCCGCTGAAAGCCCGCCAATGACAATGGCCAGGTGATAGGGCGGACAAGCCGATGTCCCCAGCGTGCGGATTTTCTCATCCAAAAAGGCCAGCAGCCGCGCCGGATCCAGTGTCGATGGCGTAGACTGGAACAAGAACGTCTTATTCGCTGACCCCCCGCCCTTGGCCATGAACTGCAACTTGTAAGCGTCATCGCCCTCTTGGGCGATGTCAATTTGAGCAGGCAGGTTGGTCCGCGTGTTGCGCTCTTCGAACATGGAGAGTGGGGCCAGTTGGCTGTAGCGCAGATTATTCTTTTCATAGGCGTCCAGCACGCCCTGTCCCAGCGCTTGCTCGTCCCCGCCCGGCGTCCATACGCGTCGGCCCTTCTTGCCCATGATAATCGCCGTCCCGGTGTCCTGGCACATGGGCAGCACCCCGCCAGAGGCGATGGAGGCGTTCTTCAAGTACTCCAGCGCGACATAGCGGTCGTTCTGACTGGCTTCAGGGTCGTCAAGGATCGCAGCCAATTGCTGCAAGTGGCCGGGCCGCAGGAAGTGGTTGATGTCGCGAAAGCCCTCATCCGACAATGTCCGCAGCGCCTCGGGCTCAACCACCAGCATCTCTTCGCCCCGGAACGTATCAATCCCGACCCCATCCACGTCCAGCTTGCGATAAGGCGTGGTGTCCTCGCCCAGAGGAAACAGCGGGGTGACTGACGAAGTATCGGACATGATCAAACTTTCAGCGATTGCAGATGATGAGCGGAAATCTGAACCGTTCCGGTCTTAGGATCAACGGCTTAGACCCGCAAAAGTGAATTTCAGCCGTCAAAAAGAATGAAGCGCAGGCTAGGCTCGGCGAGGCATTCGGATATAGGTCGTGGTCATATGCGCCACGTCGCGCGTGCGACCGTCCGCGAACACGGCGATCGCCTCGGCTTCCATGATCAGCAGCTTGCTGCCGTTCTTGATCGTCCGCGCGGTGCCCAGCAAGTATTCGCCTTCCCCCGGTCCGAGGAAGTTAACCTTCAACTCCGTGGTCAGCGTCGCCTCGTCTTCGCCAATCAGCGTCATCGAGCACATGCCTGTAGCCGTGTCCAACAACGAGGTAATCGCCCCACCATGCACATAGCCCAGTTGCTGGTAAACCTTTGGCTGCACTGGCATTTTCATTGTGACTTGACCGTATTCGATGCTGACAGTGGTGATGTCCAACGTTTGCGAAAAGTGCTGTCCGCCAACGGTCTCGCGTACCCGCTTTCGGATGTCCGCATCCAGCGCCGGTTGTGGCCCTCGCGGTACTCTATTGAACTGCTTCGCGATGATCTTGCTGTCCAAAGCGCTCTTCCCTCTTTTTACTCAGCCCTATCAGGGGTAAAACGCTAGCCTACAGGCGGGCGTTTCAACATCAGAAACACGAATTATCAGTCCCGCTCAGACTTTACGAGGGTCCATTTGTTCACAAGTGGGTAGCCAACTGGGGGATATATGAAACGCGCCTTACCACACCACGATAAGATCGCTCTTGGGTTTCTGGGTTTGTGTTTTATGGCAACCAGCCTGACAGCCTGCGAAGAAATCGAGCTGCTCAGCTCGGCGGCTTCAAACGCAACGAGTACGAGCGGCAGCAGCAACGCCAGCGCAGGCTCGGGTGCCGGTGCCGGTGTCGGTGCCGGTAATATCGACGCCATCGACCGCGCCCGTCCCGCTGAGATCGATCAGACCAAATACACCATGATCGTCCCGGTCGAAGGCGATGACTTCAAGTTCGACCTGTTTAAATCCCCTGTTCACGCTCAGGAAGCAGGCTATTGCGTCACCTTCGGCTTTGGCCCCGTGACCAAAGTCATCCAAGCCAGCGATCCTCGCAGCCGGAACAGTTACTTCTTCATCGAATGTGAGAAGGACGACCCCGCTTTCGTCGGCCTCCAGGACCGCATTGATGCCCTAGCAGCGCAGCAAGCTGACTTCGACAACCGCACAGCCCAAGACCGCGCCGCCGCCCAAGCCGCCGCCGCTGACGCCTCGGGATATCCAGACCCCTACGCCGATTGTCCGATTGGTGAAGGCGGCTATCCCATCGTCACCGACGATTGTGCGCCGGATCAGTAGCACTGGTTCAGCAGCACCAGTTCAGCAGCACCGGGCATAGCAGCCGCCATATTTTCGAGACTTTTGTCTCAATCTCGTTCCTCTAAGCTCCGCGCAAACACACCCACCCCAGTGCCTGTTTGCCTGTTTGTTTGTGAAGAAGAGCGCGCGACCCCATGGCCACTCCCGTCATCACCCTCGCCTTTGCCGCGCTTGCTGCGGTTTGGATCTACTACCTGCAAATTCGCGTGATTCTGCTCCGCCGTCGCCATCGCATCGGCTTTGGGCATGGTGAGAACCGGGAACTGCGTGGCTGGGCCCGCGCGCACGCGAATGCGCTCGAGAACCTCCTGCCGTTTACCGGGCTGGCGCTGTGTGCTGAGCTGGTTTTCGGCGGTGGTTGGGTTCTTATGGCCTTTATGGTGGCGATGATGGCATCTCGCCTCGCCCATCCTTGGGGATTGGTCTACCCCGCCACACACTTCATCTGGCGCCCCTACGGCATGATAGGGACACTGATCATTCAAGCGATGTTCATCGCATGGATCGCCCTTCGTCTGAGCCTGCACCTAGGCCCACAACTCTGATGGTAAGCGTCTCAGGGCGCGTGAAAGCTTAGCTTTCGCGCCGAGACATGAACGCCAGACGTTCAAACAACTGCACGTCCTGCTCGTTCTTGAGCAAAGCACCATACAGCGGTGGAATGACCTTCTTCGTCGCGGATTCCCGCAGCACGCTTTCGTCGATGTCTTCCGCCATCAGCAGCTTCAACCAGTCCAACAGCTCCGACGTCGAGGGCTTCTTCTTCAGCCCCGGAATATCCCGCAGGCCAAAGAACGCCTCCATCGCAACCTTCAGCAAGGATTGCTTGATGCCCGGATAGTGCACATCCACAATCTTGGACAGCGTCTCACGGTCTGGGAACGTAATGTAGTGGAAGAAGCAGCGGCGCAAGAATGCATCCGGCAGCTCTTTTTCGTTGTTAGACGTGATGATGATAATCGGGCGGTTCTTTGCCTTTACGACGCGGTTCAGCTCGTAAACAAAGAACTCCATCTTATCCAATTCGAGCAACAGATCGTTCGGGAACTCGATGTCCGCCTTATCAATCTCATCGATCAACAGAACGGCGCGTTCTTCGCTTTCAAACGCGTCCCACAGCTTGCCTTTGACGATGTAGTTGCCAATGTCGTGGACCTTTTCCTCGCCCAACTGGCCATCGCGCAAACGGCTGACGGCATCATATTCGTATAGGCCCTGCCGTGCCTTAGTCGTGGATTTGATGTGCCATTGGATGAACGGCGCGCCGAGCGACTGTGCCACTTGCTCGGCCAGCATGGTTTTACCCGTGCCCGGCTCACCCTTAACCAATATGGGTTTTTCCAGCGTGATCGCAGCGTTGACGGCCATCATCAGCCCGTCATCAGCGACATAGGCATCGGTCCCGGTAAAGCGCTTGGTCATGGAGCAAGTATCCTCGGTTCAGTGTCTGTAGCTTAAGCGGCGCGGCGTACAATCACGCTGCCAGCCGAATAACCTGCTCCAAAGGAACACAAGACGCCCAGATCGCCAACGCCCAGATCACCAGAATGGCGATGAAACGCAATAATACAGCCCGCTGACGAGGTATTGGCAAATTCATCTAACACAACTGGTGCCTCATCCTCATCAGGGACACGTCCCAGCACCTTTTGCGCGATAAAGTCATTCATATTCTTGTTGGCTTGATGCAACCAGAATCGGCGGACATCGGTGGCGGACAAGTCATACTCGCCCAGATGCTCCCCAATCATCTTTGCGACCATCGGCACCACTTCTTTGAAAACCTTACGGCCCTCTTGCTTGAACAGAACGTCCCAACCCGTCCGTGGGTCCGTTTCTGTGCGGTTCAGGAAGCCAAAGTTGTTTCGGATGTTGTTCGAGAACTGAGTTTTCAGCTTTGACCCCAACACCGACCAAACCGGACCAGCGCCACGCTCAACTGCCAAGTCTTCGCGCTCAATCACCGCCGCCGTGCACACGTCGCCAAAAATGAAGTGGCAGTCGCGATTTTCCCAGTTCAGGTGCGCCGAGCAAATTTCCGGGTTGATCATCAGGATCCGCTTCGCCTGCCCCGATCGCACCGCCGCCGTTGCCATATCAATACCAAAGGTCGCCGAAGAACACGCCACGTTCATGTCAAAGGCCCAGCCGGTATCCAACCCCAGCGCCGCTTGGATCTCGATCGACATCGCCGGGTAAGCGCGCTGCATGTTTGACGCGGCGCAAATCACGCCATCAATGTCCGAAATCTCCAAGCCTGCCGCAGCAATGGCATCCCGCGCAGGTTGCAGGGCCATTTCCGCTTGGATGGAAAGCTCGTCATCGCCGCGCGTGGGCAGCGAAGGCGCCATCCGGCCAATGTCGAGCACGCCCTCTTTATCCAGTACATAGCGGGCGCGAATGCCGCTGGCTTTGACGATGAATTCATCCGATGAGGGCGACAGCGCCTCCACCGTCCCAGCCTCAATCGCCGCAGCGTTTTCGGTGTTAAAGCCAGTTACAAAGGCGTTCAGCGCCTCAACCAACTCATCATTGGTGATGGTATTCGGTGGGGTGAACAAGCCGGTTCCGGAAATAGCGGCAGAGTACATAAGCGGGCCTCGTCTCCTTAAGTAACCACCCGCTTATGCCGGAATTCAGCCGCTCTGCCTAGCAGCAGGGCGTGCGCAGGACGGTCACCTCTTGCGCATGAGAACGAAGGATATCCGGTGCTTGGAATGCCTGAAATCCCTAAGGACCGGCAGTCATCACCCTGAAGCTGCTGGGGCTGACAAACTTCGATACCGACTCCATTATGCTCTAGCATTCTAAAGACGCTGTGCGGACGGTGAGAGATGGGAGCGACAGCCCTCATAAAAGGTGTTGCTCCTATCTCGACTTAAAACCTAAGAATTCATCCACAGAAACGGAAAATTTTAGTGGCTTTTTTTATGCGCCCTCGCCCTTTGCTGTGGACTTTTTGCCCCTTATGGACAATTTTAAACGCATAACGTGGTGACCCAAATGGGCGCCACTTCGCAATAACGGCCAACTAAGGCTGAGCGAGTGTTGAGGGACTGATTATGCGACAGCTTCCATCGCCGGAACTGCACAACCGTCGTAGTGTACTTAAACGCAACGCGAGCACCATCGGGGCTTCAGCGGCTGTCGTGGGTGCTTCAGCGTTGTTTGCGGGCAAAGCTGGATCGCAGCAAATGGCCCTGCAACCGCCGGTTCAGCTGCCCGTTGCCCCAGCCGAAGCTGGCCCGGCTGCGGAGCCTGTTTTGATCGCCACATTCGCGGTTGAACCCGCTGCTTTAGCGACCCCAACATCCGCCACCCTGCCTGAACCGATGATTGATCCGGCAAGCGACGCGGTGATCGACGGTTCGGCGCTGGCGATGGCGTCAACGGACGCACCAAGCTTCACCCTTCTGCCCCAACTGGGCCTGCCAGCGGTCGCGATGGTGGCGAACGTGCAAGACCTTGCGCAAGCCGCACCGGGCGATCAAGCCGCCGCCGGCAACGGCACATACTGGCCAGAGGGACATTGGGCCGACAGCGGATCAACCAGTAGCAGTTGGTTGGACGGTGTGGTTTCTTTTGCCGTGTCCAGCGCGGCGGTTGGATTGATCGGCGCAGGCGGCTGGCTGCTTTGGCGCTACATCAACACCGAGCCAACTTTCGACGACGCACTGGTCTTTGTCACGTTCGAGGAATCCCCGGCCGGCGCTGCGGTCTACACCGCGCCCGGGAAAGACGCAGACGGCGATGATCTGACGTACTCGATTGTGGCCTATGATACTGATGACTCATCGCTTTTGACGATTGACGCCGAAACGGGCGAAGTGACTTTCATCAACGATCCCTTGGTATCGTCACCGGGTGATTTGGACCGCGATTGGGTCTATAAATTCGTGATTCAGGTCGAGGATGAAGACGGGAATACGGCCACACAGACCGTCGAAATGACGATCAGCGCCGGCACGCCAAGTGACTTCGACCAAGGAGAATTCATCCAAAATGGCGGATCTGTCTTTGGGGATGAGTTTGTAATAACCGACAGCTCAGCCAGCCCGAGTTTGTTCGATATTGCAGGGGGCTCCGGTAACGATTTGGCGGAGGTCACAGGCACCGTTGCCAACTTTGGCGTGGATTTGGGTGCCGGTGAGGATACGCTTTGGGTGGAAGCTGCTGCATCAAGGTTGCTGGTCGATCTGGGCGATGGCCGGGATACGATCGAGTTAGACGCCGATGTCCTCTCGCTCGTGGTTCAAAACTTCGATGCAGACGATATTATCTACCTTGATGGCGGTGTAAATTCACCCAATGCTGGCTTGGGCGTGGATTACGATCGGGAACTGGATGGAACGGTCTCCGTACCTTACTTCTCAGAGGCTGATGCGATCTTAAACTTAGGCGTCGACGAGGTTGTTGCTTACATCAATGGCGAGGATTCTTTCCTTTTGGTTGCTGACTCCTCAACTCCATCTCCAGCGACAGCGACGACCATCAAGCTTGAAGATTACATCCTGACCGACTATTCACAAATAGAGGTCGCATAATGTGCAATAGGTGTTGGCCGAAAAACACGTTTTTTGCCCAAAATCCACCACACGACGATGGTAAACGTACTATTATTGACGAGAGTCTTTACAGGCAGCGCATAATGGTGTTGTGAATAACTATATGACGACACATGTGCTCTATTTTTCAATTATTTTATCTTATTAACGGTCCTTTTGGGTCCCTCGGGAGAACTCAACCATGTCATTAGCAATTCGCGCGTTCGCGCCAGAACCTCTTTTTACCAGACGCGCACATCGCCAGAACATGGCTCGTGCAGCAAAAGCTTTCTCTGCGATCAGCTTGGGCGCAGCCTTTGTCCTCACCACCGGTGAAGCAGGCGCGCAGAATTCTCGAGCATCGGCTGAGGAAGGCTTTTCCCCAATCAACGGTACGCCCCTCGGCTTTAACGACGATGGCGACTTGATTGTCTTGTTAGCAGACGGCAAGGAAACTGTAATCCCGCGCGGGGAATACGGCCTTGTTGGCGACCAGATCATGGTTTCAGACATGATCGAAGGCGTTGAAGTGGCCCAGAACGGCTACATCCCACCGACCTCGGGCGTTCCTGTTTACGGTAGCCCCGGGCCTTTTGGGCTTGGTTTCGCAAGCTGGGCCATTCCACTGGGCCTCGCGGCGGCTGGTGTTTTAGCTTACTTGTACCTGAGCCGTTCTAACAATGAAGCGCCAGCGTTTGCATCGACAACCTACACGGCCAGCTTCGATGAAAACGACAATGGTACAGTTGTTTCCACGCCAGCAACCGATGCTGAAGGCGATACAATTACTTACAGCCTTGGCGGAACAGATGCTGGTCAGTTTAGCATTGATACAAGCGGTAACATCACGTTCAAATCAAAGCCAAATGAAGAAGCGCCTGGCGATGCAGACCGCGACAATGATTATAATCTGACGGTCACTGCAACGGATGATCATGGCGAGGCCAGTAGTTCGGTTGTTACGGTTACTGTGACTGATGACGATGCCGACTATCAGGCTGATGCAACTGCGACCTTAACGTCCCTGTCTTCCGGCAATGACGATGTGACAGCGTCTGGTACCATTACCGGGTTTGACGCAGGCGCAGGAAACGACGCTATCGACATCACCGGAACGATGGCCTCGGGCACCGGCGACATGGGAACTGGCAACGACCACCTCACCATCAGCAATGATCTTGGGGCCGGGTCAGTGACGTTTGACATGGATACTGGCAATGACTGGTTTGAGCTGGATACAGGTACGCAGGCCG
Source organism: Alphaproteobacteria bacterium (assembly GCA_965661545.1). Lineage (GTDB taxonomy): Bacteria > Pseudomonadota > Alphaproteobacteria > UBA7985 > UBA7985 > UBA7985. The sequence goes on from CBFIEF010000042.1 coordinate 8,898, forward strand.
GTACGATTACCGTGGACTTGGGAACAGGCTCAGATGTTGTAGATATCGACGAAAAAATTACTGGTGCGACTGCCAAGCTCGTTATTGAAGCGATGGGCACCGACGATATCATTGACTTACGCGAACTGAACCTGTCTGAGGGCGTCAATACCACAATTTACTCGAGCCTCGCATTGGCTATGGATGAGCTTGATGACTACGATGTGGTGTTCTGGGACAACGGTGCCGACCTTCAGGTGGTCATCGATGCAGATGAGGACGACGATGTGACCGGAACCGGTGATTTTGATTCAGGTGACATGTTAATCGACTTGGATGGCATCCAGACTGTAACCGCAGCGATGTTCGATTTGGCTTAGTCGAAGAAACACTGAGTGCTAAGATTTAGGGCGGTGCCGATAGGCACCGCCCTTTTTTTGTGGGATGGTTAAGAGGGGCTGAAATAGGTTTTGAAGGCATCCGAACATCAGATCTCTAAAGCCCCCAAAGCAATACGGCAGTGACCACAAAAGAGATCGCCGTTAGCATCAGAAAGCGCGCCCACCAGGGCCAATGCGGATGAGGGTTCGGCATCTGGTGGGTCTAGGCCGTCGCAGGGTCGCTCCATGGGATATAGGCGGTCTCGAACGCTGCATCAGACAGCGCAACAGACCGCGCCACGCCGTCCCAATCGCGCTCGTAGAAGTTCGGATAGGTCTCGTAAAGCTGGGCCGTCGACTCAGCGACGTTATCGCCAACCGGGTTCAGCGCCGCGCCCGTCTGCTGCGCCGCCAACTGCACCTGAATCGACTTTTCGAGATAGAACATCACGTTGAAAGCATGCCCAGGGTTCACGCCCACGGTCAGCAGGCCGTGGTTCCGCAGGACTAGCGCTTCGTGCGCGCCCAGATCGCGCTTGAGCCGGGGCCCTTCGTCCGCATCCAGCGCGATGCCTTCGTATTCATGCGCAGGACAGCGGTTGTAGAAGCGCACGGAGTGCTGCGTCAGCGGCTGAATCTCAACATCCTTGAGCGCCGAAAACGCCATCCCTGCGACCGTATGGGTATGCAGAACGGACCCGACATCCGGACGGCCTTGCAGAATGGCGCCGTGGATCGTCAGCCCAGCGGGGTTGGCGGGCGGCTGTGCGCCCCCAACCGGTGTGCCGTCGAGGTAAACTTTGACCAAGCTATCTGGCTTCATTTCATGGAAATGCACGCCCAGCTCGTTGATGAGATACTGGTCATCCGTCCCCGGTACGCGGCATGAAATGTGGGTCGAAGAGAGATCCGTCCACCCCTCCATCGCGCATGCTCGGTAACAAGTCGCCAGCTGCATCCTAGCTTCGGCTTCGGTCGTCGGCGTGTACCGGCTTGGCTTCATATTATCAATGGCAGCGCTCATGATGCGTCCCTCCCCCATGGCTCGTTGACCTCCATCATTGCGTGAGACCCCAAGCAGGACAAGGCCTAACAAACCCGAAATTTAAATCGAAAACACGCGACAGATCGAGACAGTAGCGATGACCAACCGAAGAGTGACTCTATCTTCACGGTATATTTTTTGACCATTTCAATTCACCCTAGAGTGGGAATGTATTGGGGAGCGAATATGTCTATTTCCGAAATCTTTGAGGGCCTTACGACCCTTGGCCTTTTTGTATCCGTCGTGCTCGTCTTTATTGAATTGAGACGCAATGGGTTGTCGACCCGTCTGAACAACAACCTCATCTTCACAGAGCGGCACTTTAACCTGCGAAATGTCACGATGAACCATGGCTGTGCAGACATCATCGTTCGGGGCCGGAAAGGGCTGAGGAACCTTGATGATGCGGAGCAGCTCGTCTTTAAGAACTACCTGCTGAATGCAGCTCAAGCCGCGTCTATCATGCTGTTGGCCGCACAGGGAAAGCTTGCGAGCGCCGAAGTGGTGAGGGCTCAGGCCACGCGGATTGTTAAGGATGAGTGGGATAACAACGGGGGCATGGATTACTGGGATGAGATTAAGCACGACTCTCCGGTCGTACCCCATGTGAGAGCGTTGATTGAGCAAGTTTTGGGCTAACGCTGGCGCGTCGCCCGCCTGTTGCGTTAATCATCACCCCGCAGGACGCGCGACTTGCGGCGGTCCCAGTCGCGTTGCTTGATCGCATCACGCTTGTCGTATTGCTTCTTACCGCGCGCCAAACCGAGTTCCAGCTTTGCTCGCCCCCGCTCGTTGAAGTACACGGCCAGCGGGATCACGGTCACGCCCTTGGTTTTCAGCTTGCCGAGGATCTTGTTGATCTCGCGCTTCTTCAGCAGCAGCTTGCGGTTTCGGACCGGCGGGTGGTTGAAGCGATTACCCTTTTCGTATTCTTGGATATTCGCGCCCGTCCAGTACATTTCACCCCGAATTTCAGTCGCATAGCTCTCGCCAATCGACGCCCGTCCGGCCCGAAGTGCTTTGACTTCCGTCCCGGTCAGCGCAATGCCAGCCTCCATCACTTCGTCGATGAAATACTCGTATCGCGCCTTGCGGTTCTGAGCGATGATTTTGCGCGTCATGGCGCCCTGCGGCTCCTGTATCCTGCCGGCGGCTTAGAGTAAGCCAACCTTGATCAAAGCAGCCTTCACCGCGTCCTTGGTGGACTGCTGCAGCGGCACCAACGGCAAGCGCAGGCCCGGCTCGAGCATGCCCAACAGCTCCAGCGCGTACTTGGCTGGCACAGGGTTGCTCTCGATGAACATGGCGTGGTGTAGCGGCATCAGGCGGTCGTTGATCTCCTGCGCCTTTGCACGGTCCCCGGCGGCCCAAGCCGCGTGGAAGTCGGCGCACAAGCGCGGCGCAACGTTGGAGGTCACGGAAATACAGCCGTGCCCGCCTGCGCCCATAAACGGTAGGATCGACGCATCTTCACCCGAAAGCTGGATGAAGTCTGGCCCCGAGGCGAGGCGCTGGTCGATTGGGCGAACAAGATCCGCCGTTGCATCCTTCACGCCCACAATCCGCTCGAGCTTGGACAGCTCGGCCATGGTCTCGACCGACATGTTGATCACGGAACGGCCCGGGATGTTGTAAATGATGATCGGCAAGTTGGTTGCGTCGTGGATGGCGCGGAAATGGTGCAGCAAGCCAGTTTGGGTTGGCTTGTTGTAGTACGGCGTCACAACCAGCAGCGCATCAGCACCAACAGCCTCAGCCGCCATGCTCAGCGATACCGCCTCAGCCGTGCTGTTCGAGCCAGTGCCTGCGATCACAGGCACCCGTCCAGCGGCGACTTCCACACACTGGGAGATCACCTTCTCGTGCTCCAAATGGGACAGCGTAGCCGACTCGCCGGTGGTTCCAACCGGGATAAGCCCTTGGGTTCCATTTTGGATCTGCCATTCGACGAATTTGGCAAACCGAACCTCGTCAACGGCACCATCGCGGAGCATTGGGGTCACAAGTGCGGTATTTGAGCCGCGAATTCGATCGGCAGTCATGGCAATTCCGTTCATCTCTGTCTCAATCTTGACGAATGAGCCTTTTAATTAAGGGTGAAGTGCGTCGATGGAAAGGAAATGTTGGCGCGCTTCCGTGCAACGGTGCGTTACGACCAACGATGGTGCGGAATAAACAGTCCTTTGGAAAAGCGGAACGAAGCAGCGAATAGATGAACGGAGATACGGGACAAGACGATTTACGCGAACGGGTTGCGGGGCTGTTGACCAGCCCGTGGACGCCGGTAGCGGCTGCCTTCGCGTTTCTGCTCGCGATCTTCTTTGCGCTGCTGACAGTGTTTTTCAACAACCGGACAGAGGGCCAGCAAGAGGCGCTGACCGCTGTTATCCGGGCCGCACGCGCCGGTAATCATATTCAGGCGTCCCAACTCGCCTTTTCCCTTAAGCGCCCGCCAGAGGGCCTACCCAAGCTGCTGCAATGGTTCTACTTCGTAGACGCCAAGACGCCGATTGAAAGCATCGACGTCAACGAGCTGAACGCGTTTCTGGACCAGAACCAACATTGGCCCGGCACCCGAGCGATGGAGGTCAAGCGCGAGCGGCTGCTTTCCGAGATCAAATCGCCAGCCGAAATGCTCGCCTACTACGCCGAGCACGAGCCCGTCACCGAAGCTGGCCGCCGACGCGCCTTGCTGGCACAGTTGCAGGCTGGCGACTTCGAAGCTGCTGTAGCGGATGTACGCCGCCAATGGGCGTCGAAGCGGTTTGCGTTCCAAGACGAAATTGCTTTTGAGAGCGCCTTTGACGATTACTTGCGCGAGGAAGACTACCGCGCCCGCGTCGCCCACTTGCTGATGGGCAAGCAGCGTGCAGATGCCCGGCGTTACTACGACAAACTCAGCGACGACTGGCGTGCCTTTGCCGAGGCCCTCGATGCGCATATCGGCGGCGACAGCACGCTTAAAGACGCCCTGTCGCCTAGTTTCCAGCGACACCCTGCTTTTGTCCTGCCCGCAGTGCTCGAACTTGACGCCGCTGGGGAGCATGACGAAGCGCAAGCCGCCATGATGCGCATCCCGCCTTCGTTACGCCTGCCCGAGCTGGAATGGCGCGCTCGGCACATTCTGATCCGTCAGGCGTTGAAGGAGCAGAGCTTCGACCTCGCTCTTGGTCTGGCTCAGCGCCACGGCCTCGAAGTCGGGAACGACAGAGCTGCAGCCGAGTGGATGAAGGGTTGGATCGCTCTGACCCGCCTCGGCCTGCCCCACCCGGCTCAAGAGGCGTTTGAGCGCTCGCTGGCGTCCGCAGAAGACATCCGCTTGCAGGACCGAGCGAACTACTGGCTCGCCCAATCCCTGCGCGCACGCGGGCAAAACGCCCGCGCCGAAGAAGTCTTGGAGGTTTGCGCAGCGCACGCGCATACGTTCTACGGCCAAGCGTGCCTAAGCGACCTGGGGCGTAAGCTGTTCGAAACCGACTTCCCCCGCGCAACAGTCAAAAAAGGGCTGAAGAGCGCAGAGCTTGAGGAGCTGAAGTTCTGGGCGACCACGCTGTGGAGCATGGAGATTTCTTCGCTGGCTGAGCGCTTCGTCTTTGCCATGAGCACAGCGGCGCAAACCCCGGACGACTTCGCCGCCCTGGTGGAGCTGGCGCGGCAGCACAAGAAGAACAGCCTGACGCTCATCATGGCCCGCAATGCCGCTGAGCGGGGGCTGTACGAGCTTGAATCGCTGCTGCCCAAGCTGAGCATTCAACCCGCACGTGGCCTGCGAGTGGATGAGGCCTTGGTTCATGCCGTTGCGTGGCAGGAAAGTAAGTTCAAGACCGGCGCAGTCAGCCGTTCTGGCGCGCTTGGTCTGATGCAAATCCTACCAGCAACAGCCGAGGCCATGGCGACCCGTCACGAACTCGAATTCAACGAAGAAGCCCTGACCCGCGACGCCAAATACAATCTCACGCTTGGTGCCGCATACATGCAGGACCTGCAACGGCGCTTCAAGGATGCCGATTTGCTGGCGATTTCCGCCTATAACGCGGGCCCCGGCAACACACAGCGATGGATGCGAGAGTTTGGCGACCCAAGGACGAACGCGATTCAGCCGCTGGTGTGGATGGAGAGTATTTCCTTTGGCGAAACCCGCGACTACGCCCGTCGGGTGACTGCGCTTTACAATCTCTACCGCGCGCGTTTTGCGAATGGACCGGTGGAGATCCTCATGCCGCGACACTTGCTCGGGTCGCGCGGTTAAGCGAACGGCACCGCCATGAGTAGAAATTTCAACGCTTAAGCCTCGACTTTGCCACGAAATCATCCCAGCCTGCGCTCTCAATTCTTTCACCCTTTGCTGCGAGCCTGATGACTATGACCCCTGCCATTGCCGCCCTTCCCGTTTCCTATCAAGACATAGCGGATGCCGCCGACCGCATTCGCGCGCTGGTCGTTGAAACACCGTTGCTGGAGGTCACTGACCTGTCCGAAGCCATCGGCGGGCGGTTCTTTGTGAAATGCGAAAACCTGCAGCGCACGGGTTCGTTTAAGCTGCGCGGCGGCATGAATGCCCTTGCGTCACTTAGCCCCGAAGACCTTGCCAAAGGCGTTGTGGCTTACTCCAGCGGCAACCATGCCCAGGGCGTCGCAGCAGCAGCACGGCACTTTGGCATCAGCGCGACCATCATCATGCCCGAAGACGCTCCGGTCATTAAGAAGGACAACACCAAAGCGCTTGGTGCCAATGTTGTCTCCTATGACCGCTATTCGGAAAGCCGGGAAGAACTGGGCCAGAAGATACAGGCAGAAACGGGCGCAATCCTCATCCCACCTTACGACTACTTGCCGACGATGATCGGCCAGGGGACCACGGCAATCGAAGTCACCAACCAACTCCGCGCCAAAGGGCTATCACTTGATACGGCGATCATTTGCTGCGGTGGCGGCGGTTTAGCGGGGGGTAGCGCGCTGGTTTACAACACCACCTTCCCCGATGCGCAGGTATGGGCAGCAGAGCCGGAAACCCACGATGACACGGCTCGCAGCCTGCGTGCAGGAAAGCGGCTGAGCAACGATCCTGAGGCACGCTCGATCTGCGATGCCATCGTTACGCCAACACCCGGTGAAGTCACCTTCCCGGTCCTGCAGGCTTGCGGTGTTGAGGGCCGCTCCGCCAGTGATGAAGACGTGCTCGACGCCGTAGGCTTTGCAGCCAAACGCATGAAACTGTTGGTCGAACCCGGTGGCGCAATCGCTCTCGCCGTTGGTCGGACGCACGTGGCACAACTTCAGGGACAAACCGTCGTTGCGTATCTCTCAGGTGGAAATATTGATCCAGAAATGCTGGCGCGCGCCATAACACGCGCCAGCTAAATTCCAGACATTAGGCGGCGAAGTCGATCTCGTCGTCTTCCATCTCACCATCTTTCAGGTTCAAGGCCCGAATGAGGGAGTACACGCCATCTCTAATCGTCGGATCTTTGATTTCACCATAGTGGTGAACCAGACGCAGCTCGCGTTCGCTGAGCGCTGTTGGCGCCACTTGAGCGCGCGCGTGCAGATCGCTGCGTAGATTTGTAATGCTGGCAATGTCGTCGGACATGCCCTCGAAGAAATACGCAACCTCGACACCGACGATCCGGCCAATTTCCCAAAGACGAGAAGACGACATGCGGTTCATGCCCTTTTCGTACTTTTGGACTTGTTGGAATGACAGGCCGAGAGCATTGGCCATATCTTCTTGGGTAATACCCAGACTGATTCTTCTTTGACGCAGACGCTGCCCCACAAACACGTCCACAGGATGTATATCCTTAGCCATCACGGCTCCCCACTTTTCTTTAATAAAAGCAGCAGCACCCAATTTCATTTCGCGAATCTTCAAATATTTCCATTTGTAGTTTTGAAGCCCCCCTTAAAGACCCCAAAAACCAAATTCGCGCTTTGCTATAAGTTGCGCTGGTTCTTATGCGTTAAACCATACGCAATAGGTAGTCTAGTGTATTGGGCCTAATTTTAAGGCGATGTAGTATAAATATTTGGTTTTTATTATTAATTTTTACTTATTATTACTAAGTATATTTCGACGAGCCCAACGACCTCTTTACCTAATTTGGTATAATTTTTTTTCTAATTCTATTGGAGGCCGCCGATCCTCTTAAGATGGCTTTTTCGAATTTTTTTCTCGTTTTCAGAGCATTTTTTCCATTTAGGAAATCAGATGAGTGAAATAATTTCATCTTTTAATTGCATATATGCACGCGACTGAGGTGTTTCAGCACTTTCCAAGACAACCGGCTTCCCCGTATCGGCCCCTTCGCGAATATCCATATTCAATGGAATTTCTCCCAAAATTTTGATTTGCTTCTGACTGGCCAGCCGCTCACCGGCGCCCTCACCAAAAATGTTGTGAAGTTTTCCGCAATTATCGCACATAAAACCGGACATGTTTTCTACCACTCCAAGTATGCGCGTTTGGACTTTTTCAAGCATTGAGACGCCCTTGAGGGCATCGATCATCGCTAGATCCTGCGGAGTGGTCACAATGATAGCAGAATCGAGAGCGCTCTGCTGTGCCAGTGAAAGTTGTATATCGCCCGTTCCTGGTGGCAAATCGACGATCAAAACGTCCAGTCCACCGCCATCACCCCACAATGTAGAACCATAGAGTTGGAAGAGAGCGTTTTGGACCATAGGCCCACGCCAAACAGTAGCGCTGTCCTGCGGCACAAGGAAACCGATCGACATCAACTCCAAACCGTGGGCCTTGAGGGGGATCATCCGCTTCTTATCATCGAGATCTGGCTTGGCATCCGCGCCCAGTCCAGACAGCAGCGGCACGCTTGGGCCATAGATATCGGCATCGAGGATACCAACACGCAGGCCGTCTTGCGCCATAGCAACCGCGAGATTGTAGGCCGTCGTCGATTTACCCACGCCGCCCTTGCCCGAGGCCACGCCAAGAACGTGCTTTGCAGGTCGGGGAAGCTTCGCATCGGTGGGCTTGCGCCGCTCCGGTTCACCTTGCGGCTCGGACTGTGCTTGCTGGGGCTGCTGTGGCGGCTTCGATTGGGTCTGTGTGGTGGTGATGATCTGCGTACCCGTCACACCCGGCACAGCCTTCACGGCTTCCTCGACTGCGGCTTTAAGTGGCGCGAGGGCGCTGGCGCGGTCGGCAGGGGCTTCGAGGACCAATCGGATCAGTCCTTTATCCTCTACCAAGCCTTGCACATAGCCGGAATCAAGGAGACCTTGTCCGTCTGGAGCCTTGATGCGGTTCAATACGTCGCGTACCTGATCAAGCATAATCATTCTCACCAAATGAAATTGAGTTCTCAGTGACTATAGAACGACCGCGAAAAGAAGGTATGAGCAGCGTGGCAGAGCAGCCAAACGCCACAGCGCCTATCGTTATTGGTCTCGCCGGTTGGTCGGGAAGCGGGAAAACCAGTTTGGCGGTCAAGATGATCGCTCTGCTCAAAGCCAAGGGCTTGCGCGTCGCGACGATCAAACACGCCCATCATGCTTTTGATGTTGATACACCCGGCAAAGACAGCTTCACCCATCGCGCGGCGGGCGCTGACGAGGTCTTGGTCGCCTCCAGCCGTCGTATCGCACACATGATCGAAGCCCCACTGCCCGACGAAGACGATCGCCGGGCGCTTCAGCCCCTGCTGGACCGACTTGGAGCGGTGGATGCGGTGCTGGTCGAGGGGTTCAAGAATGCGCCGCACGCCAAGCTGGAAATCTACCGCGAGAGCGTGGGTAAACCCCGCCTGATGGGTCGTGTGCCCAACATCATTGCACTGGCCACAACCGACGAAGCCTTGGCTGCGCACGCGTCAAGCGACGTACCAGCCTTCGACCTGGACCACCCTGAACTGTGGATCGATGCCCTGCTCGACCTGTTCCGCTAAGCGGACTTTGCGAAACCTTCAGTTACCCCGTGATTGGCCAAAAAGCCGCGGATGTTACGCAGCGCCTGACGAATACGGTGGGTGTTCTCGACGAGGCCGAGGCGGACAAAGCCCTCGCCTTCTTCACCAAAACCAACGCCTGGCGCAACGGCAACGTCGGCTTCTTGCAGCAGCATCTTAGTGAAATTCAAAACGCCCATATCCTTGAACTGGGGCGGAATGGCCGCCCAAACGAACATGGTTGCGGGCGGTGAAGGACACGTCCAGCCGCTGGCGTTCAAGCCATC
>CBFIEF010000043.1:0-17868 GCA_965661545.1 Alphaproteobacteria bacterium
CTGCGACCTCACCGGACCGACTGCCGAAGAAAGACGACTCTGGTGGCGCGGTAGTGCCCTCCACCCTGCGGACAGATGCGACGGCACTGGCAAAGTTGCAGGCGGCTATCCCGACAGAACCCTCTCCACCCCGTCCGTTTACCCCCAGTCAAATGCTGCCTGAACCCGCTGCGCCCTCGCCGCTGGAGGCGCTGCACAAGCTCAAGGGGACAGGTTCGACCGCTCGGCGCCATCGGTCAGGCTCCCCGTTCTTCCGCGGAAATGTGCTGCACGGTTTGCTGCAACGCTTGCCTGAAATCCCACAGGATGAGCGCGAAGCCGCAGCGCGGCGGTATCTGAGCCGGCCTTCGTTCGATTTGATCCCGGCACAGGTCGATGACTGGAGCCGAGAAGCGCTGGCCATCACCAACGACCCAGACTTCGCAGACTTGTTTAGCGCAACCAGCCGCGCAGAGGTTGCCGTGACAGGCATCATTGGCGAGTTGGTGGTCTCCGGCCAAATTGACCGGTTGGTTGAGCGAGAAGACGACGTGTGGGTGGTCGACTACAAGTCGAACAGGCCCCCGCCAACCACCGCCGCTCACGTGCCCGAGAGCTATCGTGCACAGCTGGCCGCCTATAAATCTGTGCTCGAGGGCTTGTATCCGGGAAAGCCAATTCGCACGTTCCTGCTATGGACAGAAACGCCGCGATTGATGGAAGTCCCTGTCGGGAATGACGACCTGCCTCCCTCCGCGAAATCAACTGGCGGCAATTGACGTCGCTGGTCTGGTCATCTTAGGGTCGTGCCGAGTCTTGATTTTATACGTCTTGCGCCACCGAGCGCGCGTTATGGTGAAAGGAGCCGATAATGGCTGTTGTTGAAGTTACCGATGCCACGTTCCAGTCTGAAGTGGTTGGATCCGACAAGCCTGTTTTGGTCGATTGCTGGGCGGACTGGTGCATGCCGTGCAAGGCGATTGCACCTTCGCTGGATCAGCTGTCCGATGAGATGGCCGAGCAAATCACCATCACGAAGCTGAACGTCGATCAAAACCAGGCGACAGCGCAGGGTTTGAACGTGCGTAACCTGCCGACGCTGATGATCTTCAAGGGCGGTGCGCCGGTCGCGATGCTCGCAGGCGCCCAGCCGAAGTCGTCGATCAAGTCGTGGATCGAGCGCAACATCTGATCAAAGATCAGATAAGCGGTAAACGATTGGAAAGGGTTCGCCGTCGGTGAACCCTTTGTCATTTGTGACAAAGGCATCGCAGCCTTGGTCCAAGGCTGTGGCAAAGTGCAGGGCGTCGGGCAGATCGAGTTTGAAGTCCAGCGAGACTTGCGGCGCGGTCCATAACACGCGGGAGCTTAGCGGCTGAAGCTCGATGCCAAAACGATCGCCGTCAAAAAAGCGCTCGTAGGCCAGCAGAACCGATTCATTATCCCGCCGAACGGCCCCCATCATGCACTCACTGACCACCAACTCACTGCTGATCAGTTCGGCACCTTCTTGGGCTAGTTCGCGGAGAATGTGGTGCACCAAACTGTGATAGTCGGAATTCTTCTCGACCAGATAAATGACGACGTTGGCGTCAAGATAGACCCTTTGGCTTTGCAGAAGGTCATCCATCATCGGTCAAACGGCCTTTCGTCCGCTGGCGACGGTTGCGCCCTGATTTTCGGCCAAGAACGCCCCCGCCAGATAAAGCGACCCACACACCAAAATCATGCCCGGTGATTCGCCCTGTAACGCCGCAAGCGCAGCGGCGATTGAGGGTGCGGTTTCTGCGGCAGCGTGCCCGGCGGCATTGGCGGCGTCCTCGGCAGATAGCGTGGCAGAGGCCCCTGGAATTTCCACAGCAATGGCCCGGCTGACCTTGGGCAGCAAGGGTTGCACAAAGCCCTGCGCGTCCTTGGTTTCGAGCAAGCCGTACAACAGATAAATCGGCTTATCCTCGGGCAGGCTGCTGGCAATGGCGCGTCCGGCGTTGGCGTTGTGAGCTCCATCGATGACCAACTGATGCTTGCCACTGCCCGCCTTGGCCCACAGTTCGCCCTCGGCGATGGTCTGCATCCGCGCTGGCCAAGTGGCCTGCCGCATCCCTCGGCCAATGCTCAGGGGGTCAATGCCGATAAAGCGCGCGGCGGCAGAGGCCAGGGCGGCGTTGGTGCGTTGGAAATCACCCAACAGGCTGAGTTTGGCGTTCTTGGACACCGGATTAACCGGCAGCGCCTCAACCCCGCGAGCCCGCGCTTCTTCGAGCAGTACAGGGGTAACGCTGGCGTCTTGGGGCACGTAGAAGGCCTGAACGCCCGGTTTGAAGATCCCTGCTTTTTCCCGTGCAATATCCTCAATGGTATCGCCCAGAAAGTGCTGGTGGTCGATGTCGATACGGGAAATCAGTGACAGGGCAACGGCTTCGGGGGGCAGAATGTTCGTCGCGTCCAATCGGCCGCCCAGTCCTGTTTCCAGCAAAACAAAATCCGCAGGCGTTTCGGAGAAAGCGAGGAAAGCGGCGGCTGTTGTCAGCTCAAAAAACGTACCGGGCACGTCGCCGTTCGCTGCCTCAACCCGGTTCAGGACATCGAGCAAGGCCGCGTCGCTGATGGTTTGGCCTGCGAGCTGAATCCGCTCAGCAAAGCGGACTAAGTGGGGGCTGGTGTATACGTGGACGGTCTTGCCTGCCGCTTCGAGCATGGCCTTGAGGAAGGCCAGCGTGGATCCCTTGCCATTGGTGCCCGCAACGTGGATCGCGGGCGGCATACGGCGTTCGGGACGACCCATGTCTTCGAGTAAAGCGTCCAAGCGGTCGAGCGACAGGTCAATGAGTTTGGGGTGCAGAGCAAGAAAGCGGTCAAGCGCAGCTTTTACGCTCTCGTCTTCATGCATCATGCTTGGTCAAAACTCGCGATGGGTTCATCTTCGGCCATGGGAGGCGTGCTGTCTGCGTTAGGATCAGCCGGGACATTAGGGCCAAGCTCGCCGCGCAGCAGCCCAAACAGCATGATCAAGCGCGCGCGCAACTCCAGCCGGTCCACGACTTGATCGACCATACCGTGCTCTTGCAGGTACTCGGCAGTTTGGAAGTCGTCGGGGAGCTGCTCGCGGATGGTTTCCTCGATCACCCGGCGACCAGCAAAACCAATCACAGCATTGGGTTCGGATATCGTCAGGTCACCCAGCATCGCAAAGCTGGCGGTGACGCCGCCGGTGGTTGGATTGGTCAGCAGAACCACGTAGGGCAAGCGCGCTTCCCGCATGTGCTCGACGGCAATGATCGAGCGGGGCATTTGCATCAGGCTCAAAATACCCTCCTGCATGCGCGCCCCGCCACTGGCCGGAACGACGAGAAGAGCGGCTTGGTTGGCGACAGCAGCTTCTGCTGCGAGGACCAATGCCTCACCCACCGCGCGGCCCATCGAGCCGCCCATGAAGGCAAAGTTGAAGGCCGCAATGATGACTGGCGCATCGCCCATCGTGCCTTTGGCGACGATTACGGCGTCCTTTTCATCTGTCTTGGACTGATATTCTTTCAGTCGTGCGATGTAAGGCTTTTTGTCTTTGAACTTCAGCGGATCGGCAGGCAGCTCTGGCTGCTCTAGCCGCTGGTACGCGCCGTCGTCGAACAGGCTATCCAGACGCTCCACCACGCTCATCCGATGGTGGTGACCACAGTGGGTGCACACCTGCAGATTCTCCGCGAGCGCCTTGTGGAACAGCATCTGGTCGCAAGACTGACACTTGGTCCAAAGGTTATCGGGCGTTTCTTTCTTGTTGCCGACCAGTCGTTGAATACCGGGACGGACGTGTCGAGATAGCCAGTTCATAGAACCTCAGATCCGGTTAGCGGACACCCTGTGACAGGGTCTTTGTAAACTTTAGCACAGCATCGACCAAGCCGGGCTTTGGGTTGCCGTCATCGTCGAGATTGTTTTCGATCTGCCGAACGATGGCGGAACCAACCACGGCAGCTTCGGCAACAGTACCAATTTCGCGAACCTGCTCCGGGGTGTTGATGCCAAAGCCCACAGCGATGGGCAGGTCGGTCAGCTTTTTCAACCGGGCGACCGCAGCTTCGACGTTTGACTGCGTTGCTGAAGCTGCGCCGGTGATGCCGGTGATCGAAACGTAGTAGACAAAGCCTGACGTGTTATTCAACACGGCGGGCAAGCGGGCTTCATCGGTCGTTGGGGTCGCCAAACGGATGAAGTTCATGCCTGCTTCATTGGCTGGAATACACAGCTCGTCGTCTTCTTCGGGGGGCAGATCCACGACAATCAAACCATCCACGCCAGCCGCTTTGGCCGCAGCGAGGAAACGATCAACACCGTAGATGTAGATGGGGTTATAGTAGCCCATCAGGATCAGCGGCGTGTCCCGGTCTTCCTTGCGAAATTCCTGAACCATCTCCAGCGTCTTGGGCAGGGTTTGCCCATTTCTGAGCGCGCGCTGCGCGGCCAGCTGGATCGCAACGCCGTCGGCCATGGGATCAGTAAAGCACATCCCCAGCTCGATGATGTCAGCACCGGCGGATGGCAGGCCTTTGAGGATCTCCAGACTGGTGTCCATGTTGGGGTCGCCAGACATGATGTAGGAGACAAATCCCGGCCGCCCTTGGGTCTTCAGTTCAGCGAATTTGGTGTCGATCCGCGTACTCATTGGGTGGTTTCCCCCATTACATCGGCCATGTCGAAGCCCAGATGCTTGGCGACGGTAAAAATGTCTTTGTCGCCACGACCGCACATGTTCATGATCATGATGTGGTCTTTGGGCAGGTCCGGTGCGATCTTCGCAACGTGCGAGAGCGCGTGGGACGGCTCCAGCGCAGGAATGATGCCTTCGGTCCGGCAGCACAGCTGGAACGCTTCCAAAGCTTCCTTGTCTGTGGCGTAGACGTATTCCACGCGACCAATGTCACGCAGCCAAGAGTGTTCAGGGCCAATGCCTGGATAATCGAGACCAGCAGAAATCGAGTGGCCCTCGATGATTTGGCCGTCGTCGTCCTGCAGCAGGTAAGTCCGATTGCCGTGCAGCACGCCCGGCTTACCGCCAGTCAGTGATGCAGCGTGTTCATCGCCTTCAAGCCCATGACCGCCTGCTTCGACACCAATGATGCGAACGTCTGTATCATCGAGGAAGGGGTGGAACAGACCCAGAGCGTTTGAGCCGCCACCAATGCACGCGACCAGCGAATCTGGCAGTCGGCCTTCGCGTTCCATCATCTGCTCTTTGGCTTCGGTACCAATCACAGACTGGAAGTCGCGGACCATCGCCGGGTAAGGATGCGGACCAGCGGCGGTGCCGATGATGTAGAACGTATCTTCGACGTTGGTTACCCAATCGCGCAGCGCTTCGTTCATCGCGTCTTTGAGCGTGCCGGAGCCAGAGGTCACAGGCACAATCTCAGCGCCCAGAAGCCGCATGCGGAAGACATTCGGGGCCTGACGCTCGACATCGGTTGCACCCATGTAAACCGTACACGGCAAGCCGAATAATGCGCAAACCGTGGCTGTTGCAACACCGTGCTGACCCGCGCCGGTTTCGGCGATAATCCGGGTCTTGCCCATGCGTCGCGCCAACAGGATTTGGCCCAAGCAGTTGTTGATCTTGTGCGCACCGGTGTGGTTCAGCTCGTCGCGCTTAAAGTAAATCTTTGCGCCGCCGAGTTCCTCGGTCAGCCGCTCAGCAAAATACAGCGGACTTGGCCGACCGACGTAGTCGCGCGCGAGCATGTTGAACTCTTCCCAGAACGCAGGGTCAGGCTTAGCCGCGCCCCATTCCCGTTCCAGATCAAGGATCAAAGGCATCAGGGTTTCGGCAACAAAGCGGCCACCGAAAATACCGAACAAACCGCGCTCGTCCGGACCGGTCTTGAATGAATTGGGCGTGGACATTGTTTTCCTGTCTCGTCTTCAGAATCGGGCAAACACTAACAGCGTTTTACGCGTGGGCAACTGCGGCTAAGAAGGCTCTGATCTTCTCAGGATCTTTCGTCCCCCGTTCGCCGTCTTTTTCGACGCCGGAGGAGACATCAACATACGTTGGTTGAGTAACCGTGATAGCTTTAGCGACATTATCCGGGTTTAGGCCGCCGGCAAGCATCCACGGTGTGTTTCCTACCTTCGCCGCGGCCAAAACCCGGTGGTCGAATGACAGCGCATTGCCGCCGGGCAGTTCGCTGTTTTTGGGTGGTTTCGCGTCAAACAGCAGCCCGTCAGAGGCTTTCCGAATCTCAGGCACGGCCGCGAGGTCACCTTCGTCAGCAACCGAGACCACCGCGATCACGGGCAAGCCGGTGCGCGCGCGAATGGCCGTGAACCGATCGGCGCCGTCGTGGGCGTGGACTTGCAGCATGTCGAGGTCAACGGCAGCAAGCAGCGCGTCGAGGAAGTCGTCGGTGGGCTCAACCACCAAACCAACGCGGCTGATCCGGCCCTTGGCCTGCTCACATAAGGCTGCAGCAGTGTCGAAATCGACGTTTCGGGGTGATTTCTCGAAGAACACGAAACCGACATGGGTTGCGCCGTTCTGAATGACCTCTTCGAGGATTTCTGGCGTTTTAACCCCGCAAATCTTGGCGTAGCAGCGGGCGGGAAGCTTCGTCGTCTCGCTGAAGATTTTGTCTGCGATCAACCATGTCACGCCAAGGAAGATCACCAAAGCGAAGCCAGAGCCGATCAGGGACAGATACGCGCCGAGCGCGGCGAAGGCAGGAAGGTTCAGCAGCCACACGGCGAAACCAGCCGCCAAGACTAAGGCGAACGCCGCACGAATGGCGCTCAAGCCTCCCAGCGCGCTCCATGCGTGGAAGGTAAACGCCTTCTTTGGGCGACGATGGCGCAGCGGCACTACGGCCCAAGCGCGCACGAAGAAATAGGCAATCAACATGCCGCTGATGCCAATCACAACGAAGAGCGCGCCTTGGTTAACCGCTTGGCGATCCAGTGCAGGGGCTTGGGTCGTTTCGACGCCTATGGCCTCGAGCTCGCGTGGGTCATTAGAGCCGTATTCGATGAAATCTCCGACTGCAGCGCCAAGGCTACCCCACAGCGTCTCGCCATCGGCGTAAGTCAGCAGGGAGCCAACCATGGTGAGGCCAATCCAGCCGAAAACGGCGGCGAAAATGATGCTAAACCCCAACACTGTCGAGCGCAGTCCGGGACCAGACCAGACCGGTGATGGTTGCGCCAGTCCGCCACCCAACTGCCCACGGCGCTGGGCCAACAACCCGGTGAACTCCCATGCCGCAGCGTGATACAGCACGGCGACGATGCACAGGCCGTAAATCGCATTTTTCAGGTCCAGCAGGCCCGTTTGCGCTCCCAAGTATACAGCGGCAGGCGCGACAGCAGCACTGCCGAATATGATGATTTGTAAGAGTGTTCTAAGCACCGACATCGCTGGTCTCTCTTTACACGCGCCGCGCACCGGGTGCCCAGCCGGTCCGGTTCACAAAGCATACAAGATTGATGATGGTGAAAACGGCCACACGCAGCAGGAATAACACCTGTGTCAGCAGCATGGTGCCGAAATAAACCAAGCCAAAAGTAGGGGCAGACGAAGCGCTGGTTTGCAGTGCCAGCTGTCCCACCACCAGCGGCAGTGAGAAGGCCAAATTGAGGCCAAGGACCAGCACCGTAATGCCCCCGGTCGCCCGCATGCTATCGCCAAAAGTATAGGGCGCACCTACGGCGGCAGCGGATATAACAAAGCTAAACCGTGCATAGAGGTAGAGCTGGATCATCGCAGGCACGGCGATCATCAGCGGGGCGAGCTGTGGATTGGGCAGGTTATCGCGGAAGAGCAAGTAGGCGACAAAGCCACCGCCCATGAGCACGCCGCCGATGAAGTAAAAGACAGCCAACCGCAGCGCTACGCCACCAAAGGCGTCGCGCCAGTCTTCATCGACCGCGACTTTGCCTTTGCGCGAACCGATTCCCAAAAGCCGAGCAACATTGGTGGTGTAGTAGGCCCCGACCAGCACTTCGAGCAGGATCAGCGCAAGCAAATCGATGGCGATGGCTTCCGGGCTGGCGACGAGATCGCGCGCGCCACGCAGATCCAGAATAATCGCTGAGCCAATATCGATCATCAGAGCCAGTACAAAAGGCACAATCGCGATCATCAGCAACAACCGCCACTGACCGAACAATCCGTCGGCAATCACTTGCCTCAGGACGCGGCCTGCGGACAGCGGCGGGAACTGACCCATGAGGCGAATAGGCTTAACCATGGGCAAGCTCATCAAGAATGGCTTGCGCCGCTTTGCGGGGGTTTGTGGCCTTGGTGATCGGGCGACCGATGACCAAAGACGTGGCACCGCTTTGCTTGGCTTGCGATGGTGTTGCTACGCGGTTTTGATCGTTCAAATCAGCGCCAGCGGGACGAACGCCCGGCGTGATAAAGGTTCCGCCGGGTAAGTCAGCGCTCAGCGTCGCGACCTCCAGCGGAGAGCAGATATAGCCGGTGATCCCGGCCCCTTTTGCCAGTTGAAACAGGCGCTTCACACGCGCCGCTGGGCTGGTGTCTTGCACACCCAAGCCGGCCAAATCGCTCTCGTTCATGCTGGTGAGCACGGTAACGGCGAGAAACTGGAAATCATCGCGTTCGAGCGCGGGTAGCGGCTCAAGCATTGCCCCGCCGCCTGCGGCATGAACCGTTGTTACCCGCACGCCTAAATCAGCAATGCGAGCACCCGCAGAGCGCACAGTGTTTGGGATATCGTGCAGCTTCAGATCCAGAAAGATCGGATGGTTTGCTGCCAGCTTCTTCACCAATGCCGCGCCGGATTGGTAGAACAGCTCCATACCCACTTTATAGCCCACATTCAGGCCATCAAGCGCACCCATCAAAGGTGCAACTTCGGCTTCACTCATGTCTAGAGCAACAAAGATAGGAGGAAGATCAGATGTCGGTTGATCGATCATAGGGCGCGTTGGGTTCTGGGGGTAAAAATACTGCTAAGGGCTTAACCTGTAAGTCCCCCTTATGCATAGGCTGCTTTTTGCGCGTCACCTGTGCCAAACGACGCAACCGGGCCCCGGCCATCGGTGCGGTTCGTCGGAGCAGCTGTCTTTTTGTCATCTATGGTTAGGACTGGTGGGTCAATCGCGCGATCGGTGTAGGCTGCAAGGCTGAAATCGGAGGCTGGGGTAAAACAAAGGGTTCCTTTTTGCTGTGGACGGTCCAAAGTTACGGGTGAAATGACCCTGTTGGGTTCGCTTGGGAGTAGTATTGATGACAAGCAGTCAACCCGCGCCTGCCATTAGCGCTCGCGTCGGTATTATCATCATCGCCGGGTGTTTGATGGCGCTGATTTCGATGGGTGTTCGCTCGACCTTCGGCTTGTTTGTTGCCGGTGCGCCGGATGCCATTGGTGTCACTTCCGGCGATTTTGGTTTGGCATTGGGATGGCAAAACCTGCTTTGGGGCCTGATGGGGGCTTATGCCGCCAGTTTGGTTGATCGCTTTGGCCCGATGTGGGTGCTGATTGCCGGTTCCGTGCTGTATGGATGTGGCGTCATTGGCATGCTGCTGCTTCCCGGCACACTCATGACTTACATTTTCTTAGGTGGCCTGACCGGTTCAGGCATTGCTGCGACCAGCTTCACAATCGTTGCCATGAGCTTCAGCAAGCTGGTTTCTGCCGAACAACGATCTTGGGCCTTGGGGATCGGGACAGCTGCTGCATCCTTTGGCCAATTTGCCATTGGCCTGCCCGCTGGGATCATGCTGCAGCAACTGGGTTGGGATAACGCACTCTATGTTATGGCCGGCTTAACCTTCCTCATCATCCCGCTTTCTTTCTTTTTCGCAGGCATCAAAGGCACCGCCGCGGAAACGGGCAAAGGGGACAATTCAGGCAGCTTTGCCGAGGTTCTCGACGAAGTCCGTTTTGCGTTCCGCCAGCGGGGCTATGTTCTCCTGTTTTTCGGATTCTTCGTTTGTGGGTTCCACATCGCGCTGATCACCATCTATCTGCCCAAATTCCTGATCGACGAAGGCGTCCAGCCCCAATGGCTCAATGGCCTTGGCGGTATTGGCGCGGTATCACTGGCTCTGGTGGGCGTCTTCAATATCATCGGGGCTTACGTTGCCGGCGTGTTTGGCAAAACCAGATCCAAGAAATATGGATTGGTATTCATTTACGCTGGGCGATCGGTGGTCATGGCCTGTTTTATCATCTTCCCGATCACCCCGTTCAGTGCGCTGCTCTTTGCCTCTTGCATGGGCATGCTGTGGCTGGCCACGGTTCCTCTGACGCAAGGCATTGTCGCACAGGTTTTCGGGGTCCGGTACATGACGACCCTCTACGCCATCGTCTTTGTCTCGCACCAAGTTGGCAGTTTCTCCGCCACCTTCCTTGCCCGCTGGATTGAAAACGCCACCGGGGAGCTGACTTGGATGTGGATTGCGGCGATCATGATGGGTGTCTTTGCTGCTGTTATTCACTGGCCGATCGATGAAAGACCGATTGACCGCGCAGCACCGCAACCTGTTGCTGCCTAATCGTCCATGAATGAACCATCCGACCGTGCTGCAGTGCCAAACCCATCTTCATCAGGATGGTCTCAGACCGCTGTAGCGTTCTGGGCGTTGACTGTGGGTGTGTTGACGATGATGGCGCTGTCGGTGGTGCTGGCACTGGTCACGCGGCTGCCGCAGGAGTTCAGTGGCACAGTGCTCGCCGTCTTTCCCCCACGGACGCCAGCGGACGAGGTGTTTGAGGCCATTGATCAAACGGAGGCTCGGATCATCCGAGCCACTCTGTTCTCAAACGCTTGGATTATAGAGAATACGGATCCCGACTTTGTCGCCCGCATCAAAGCTGCTGGAGCGCTTGGGGCATGGAAGCCTGTTTCTGGGGTCTCATTCGCCGTTGGTGGCTGCGGCTTTGGTTCGATGCTATCCAATGATGCGCTGGCCCTAACCAATCCATCCTCGGTAAGCACCCGCTAGGACGTGGCGCGGGCGATCCATGATTGCATGGAAATAAAGCGGCATCCCTGAGCTTTCAGGCCATCGATGATATCGGGCAATGCCTCAATCGACCGCTCGTGGATCGAGTGCAGCAGCACAATATCGCCCGGCGCACTTTGCTCCAGCACGCGAGAGGTGATGCCAGCGGCTGTTTTGATCTTCCAATCGAGGCTGTCGTTGCTCCAGTTGACCACCGCCATACCGTAATTGTGCGCGGTCGCGATGATTCCGGAGTTGTAGTTACCAAAGGGCGGGCGGAAGACCTTGGGCTGGAGACCCAATGCGTTGAAGGCAGCCAAGCCTTTCTTAAAGTCCGCCTGAACCGTCGCCAGACTCTCGGCGCGCAGGTTCTTGTGGTCCCAAGAATGGTAGCCAATCTCATGTCCACGAGCCTTTGCCTCTTTGGCTGTATTCGGGTTGGCTTGAACTTTCTGACCCAAAAAGAAGAATACAGCCTTCACGCCCTTGGCATCCAGAATGTCGTAAATCCGCGCGTCTCGGTCATGGTGTGGGCCGTCGTCAAATGTCATGACGCAAGCGTGCGAACCATCAGCGTTTTTCATATCGCTGGGGCCTTTGGTGAACGACAGGCTTGGGCCGACATATTGGTCAAAAGCACCGGGAACGGACTTCGTCGATTTGATCGTGGTCGGGTCAATCGCCGCTGCTTTTACCACGGCCCGTGGCGCGGCAGCAGTTGGCGACGCCAGAACGGTACGGGACACCACGCGACCATAGGGACTGATCAATCCAGATTGATTAGCGGAAGCTTGCGCCTTTCGTGCTTCTTCAGCGCGTCGGATGGCGAGATATTGGTTCAGCTGCGCCTGGGTCATCGAGAAGATGCCTTGCTCAGTCTGGATGATGAATTTCTGCTCGTCGGGGGAGGCGGTGCTGTCCAAGGCCTGCTGATCAAGAATATCCTCAGCACTGGCCTGCATCAAAACCCGCTCACCGTTGTCCGCAAACAGCTCCGCCACGGCTTGTTCAGCAGCCTCGGGATCCGTAACGCCGCCCTCGACGGACGCCGTGCAACCTGTGACCAGCAGAGACAGAAAAATGCCACTGGCCGCGAGAATTAAGCGCATAAATTCAAAAACCTCAAAGTATCACGTCTGGAGAACCACGATTTTACGGCGAAAACAATATCAATTGCTAAAAAGCCGTGTTTTTCCAATTTATGCGGCGTGATCAGTCGGTTGCTCGGATTTAGCCTCGGCTGCTGATGGGGCCTTTGTTTTCGAGAGCTTGGATAGCTTGCGTTGGATGTCGGAGAGGTCTTTCCGAAGATCGACCAATCGACGCTCTTTGCGCTTTAGCTCTTTCTCGAATTTCGCGTCTTTGGTGTTTTCAAGAACAAGCTTTCCAATGCGAATTTCGTCTTCGAGCGTGTAGCTCAATTCACGCTTACGGGTGAAGGCTTCGGCCAAGCGTGCGCCGAAATCATCACGTTCAGCAGCAGCGGCTTCATCGCGGAGCGACCGAATGCCTGCGCGCATGTCCTGGAACTCAGCCCACAGCGCCTGATCCGTATCTCGACCGGCGCTCCCGGCCTGCTTCCAGTCCCCCATGACGGCATCAACGTGCTCATCGAGTTCCTTGACCGTCGCACCCAAGGGCGGATGGCTTAGGCGGTCCAAAAGGGCGCGCTTGCGGAAGGTGTTGGTTTCACGGCTTTCATCGAGCGTTTCGAAAAAGGCTTTGCGCGCTTCGTTTATCGCTTTGCGGGCATCTCGGAGGTCAGAGCCAATTTGGCTCGCCTCGTCAGCAGCAACCCGGCCTAAATTCCTCATTGCAGTCAGCGCTGTTTCAGCGCTGTCCATTCCTGCTTTCGCCGCGTCTTCAACCGCGCGCCATTCCTTGAGTGTCACAATTTCGGCCGGGATCTCTTTGGCGCGGTCTAGGTGCCGGCGGACGTCGTGGGCGAGGGTGGCGACTTGTGTGCGGCGCCTTTCGATTTCTCGATCTGCACGCCACTGAAGGTCGTCGATCCGGCGGCGGAGCTTGTCCGTGATATCGCGGTTATTTGAGCCTGATTTCGCTTCCAGCGTCGTTACCGACTGGGTCAATCCGCGCAAGTCCCGGCCCTCTGATAGGGCATCGCCATCGGCTGAAAGGTCGTCAAAGGCCTGCTCGAGCGCAGATGCTTCGGCTTCGAGCGCTGTGCGTAAGCTCTGCGTTTCGCTTTCCAGCGTATCAATGTCTTGCTCAACAGCCGTTGTCATTTGGTTGAAACGCTGGTCCATCGCAGCGTCATCTGGTCCGCCAGCTTCCTGCCACGCCGCAAGCAGACCCTGCAGCTTTGACTGCATATCCTTGCGCTGCGTGCTGGCCATGAGCTCCACCAATTCATCCAGCACCGCTTGCCGCTCGGCGACGAAAAACTCAGGCTGTTTGGCGGCGATGTGGGCGCGCTTTTCGGCGGCCTCTCGTGCGGCGGCGTAGCGGCGTTCGAGAACGGTGTCATGGACCGCACCAGCAGAACCCGACTGCATCCATTCCTCAGACAACACTGCCATTTGATCTGGCAGCACGCTGGGCGAGGCTTTGCTGAGCGCTTCAAGTCGGCCAATGATATCGCGCTTCCGGCTCCATTGATCCTGTGTGTGCGTTTCCAGTGCGGTTTCCAGCGCTGTAAACCGTGCTTCCAGCGCGTCTAGATCGCCAAGGCCCGGCGCGTCCTTCAAGTCCGTCTTCAACTGAGCAACGCGCGGCTCCAGATGGGTTAGAGAAGGGGAGGTGGGGGCAAGTGCGGTTTCGAGGTCTGACAGCTCACGGGCGCGCTGCTCATACAAGGCGGCGGCATCGGCCAGCGCAGCGGTTTTTGAGCCCTTTACTGCCCGCGCAACAATCCGTCCGCCATCGGTCAACCGTACGTTCCCGCCCTTGTCAACATAGGCCAATTCTGGCGGCTTATTTGAGGAAGTCGGCTTGATCTTGCCCGGGTTTCGCGCAGACGTTGGCGCGCCTCGGCGTCTTTTCTCACGGCGGCGCTGATCAGCACGCTCTTCGATGGCGTGAGGATTCTTTCGCGGCGCCCATAACCATCGCCAAACCGATGCGATGGGAGTGAAAATGCCTCTCTTGGAATCCCGTGACTTCACGTTGACTTTATCCCGGACTGAAAATTTGCACGAACATAGTTTGATCTTTATCTACATGAGTCTATGAGATCTCGCGCATAAAAAACGGTGTTTTCTCGAAACCTTGTTCTTGAGTGAAATTATGCGGCAATTCATGCGTGCTTACCAAGGATTCGCTTGCGCGGTTTTGATCGGCACGGGCGTTATCCTGATGAACTTTGTGCCATTCGCGGCTGCGCAAACAGGGAGCGCGGAACTGACCATTGCCACTTGGGGCGGCTTTTATCAAAAGGCGCAAACTCAAGTGTTGGCTGAGCCCTTTGGCTTCCAGACCGGAAAGGCAGTGGACGTTGTCACCTATACCGGCCACCCTAATGAAGTCCGTCAGAAAGTTTCGGCCTATCGCGAAACGGGGGATGCGCTGGGTTGGGATGTTTTGGACTTGGAGCTGCATGATGCTGAGACGCTGTGTTTCCAGGGTTATCTTGAACCCATCGACCATCAGCAGATTGGCATCCAGAACGCCAATAGCGACTTCATCGACGGTGGTATCGGGCTGTGCTGGGTCGGCAATGTTGTCTGGTCGCACGGCTTCGGATTTGATCAACGGTTATTCAGCGGGGCCAAACCCTACGCACTGACCGATGCTTTTGACCCGCTGCTTTTTCCCGGCCAACGGCTGCTTACGAACTCAGCAGAGGTCGTGATGGAGTTGGCGCTGTTGTCAGAAGGCGTTGCAGCGGACCGGGTTTATGAGCGTTTGGGCATCGCTGACGGCGTGGCTGAAGCATTGTCTGTTCTGAATCGTGTGCGAAATGATGTTCGATTTATCAATTCCACTGAGGAAATTTTTGCCCTGCTCAAATCCGGTCAGGCGGCGGTTGGTGTGATCCATCACTTTGACGCGCTGCGGGAACTGCGCTCCACGGGTCCAAGTGTCGGATATCTTTGGGATAACCATGTTGTGGATATGGACGTTTTCGCCATCCCGTCCGGCGCAGGAAACCCCAACCTGGCAGCAGATTTCATCGCCAACGTCTCTCGTGGCGCGTACCAAACGGCAATGGCAACCGTTACGGGCTATGGCCCAGCCCGCTTGTCCGCTGCAACGGCGGCGCGCGAAGATTTGCGGGCGTGGTTGCCGACTGGACCGGAAAACCTTGGCTCCGGTTTGCTGTTCAGCCCCGAGTTTTGGGCCTCGCCTGAAGGCGAAGCCGCGCAAGAAGCCTATGATACGTGGCGCGGGTCGATCGCTGGCACGCTTTAGAGCCGAGCCGCGCTAAACTTCAGCAGCCTCCAGCGCCAGCATGCCCGCCAGCACCAGTCCGGCCAAGATCACACCCAAGATGACCAGCAGCGTGACTTTCCACCACGAAACAGGACGCTCGCCCTGTACCTCACCTGTGCGCGCATTGACCACGAAGCGGTAGACTTTGTTTTTCCAGCGAAAGGCGGAGAGAAACGTCGGCAAAAGGACGTGTTTGAAGGTCGTGTCGTCGTAGTTCGTTTCCAACCGCGTAATGCGCTGTCGATCGCCACCAATGGACCGCCGCACGTCCCGTTCGATGGCGACTTGCATGATGCGTTTGGCTTCGGTGAAGCCCTCAGCCAAGGGAACTTGATAAGCTTCGGAGATATAGCCCGCGAGGTACTCATCGGCATAAGGGCGCTGATTCTCCAGATCCCACGGCGTCAGCCGCGATAGGTATTTAGCCGGAAGAGAGTGGGATGAGGGCACCAGCACATCATCAAACATGCGCGCCACACGGCCACTTTTGGGCGTCCAGCGCACACGGGTTTCCGTTCGCCGATTTTCTCCACTGCCAACGGTGACTGTATAGGTGTCCCCGCGAAAGCCCTGATACCGCGAAGCCGTGTCGGCGTCGTAGGTCCAATAGGGCAGGTAAATACCCTTGAATTGATCGTCGGCGGAGGTGTGGCGGCGCATGGATTCGGGGGCCAGCCACGAGCGTTTCAGCCAGCGTTTGGTCGCTTGGCGCGCTTCCTTTGCCGTGAGCTTAAACGGCAGCAACGCATCCGGTGTCAGGCGTCGCACTTGCACCGGATCCACCACCACGGGCACCGCGCAGAATGGACAGCGACCGGCTGTTTCATTCTTGGCCAGCGTGAACTCGGCGGCGCAGCTGTCGCATTTGATCGACGCGACATGGTCTGTTGCGTGGTTGTTCTCTAGATCTCGAAGGGCGCTATCGAGGTCGTTCTCAATGATCTCGCGCGCGTCGTGATGCAGGGGGTTTACGTGGCCGCAGTAGTCGCAGCCCAAGGCGTCAGCGCCAGGTTTATAGGCCAGCAGCGCCCCGCAGTTCTGACATGGATAATCCTGCCGTTCGAGCGTTCCTGTTTCCTCGTTTGGTGCGTCATCCATGTGAAAATCCCCGTTTGATCGTCATTGGTTGCAAGAATAGGAAAGCTGTGAAGATCTTGAAACCCGCGATCCCAGAAAAATGAAAGGGGGCCCGAGGCCCCCTTGCTGTTCGCTTTAAAGCGGAGGTGGTGCCCCCGGAACTGGCGGCGGCGCCACGTCGAACAGACGCGCAATGGCCGGTACGTCAGATGCCTTGGTCCAAGCTGCCATCCCAGCCGCCCAAACCAGAGCGTCTGAATGCAAGCGTCCCGCTGCGATTTCATCGTGCAGCGCATGACCCTGAAACGGTCCCGTTTGGGTGCCGTTCACGGCGATGAAGTAGGACGGCTCAGAGGGCAGTGATGGCGGGGCTGCGGCTTCGGCTGGTGACGCGCTGCCGTTTGGAGAAAAAGCAGCGGCCATTTGCTGTGCCATCGCAAAGCCCATACCCATGCCCGCGCCAGAGGCGGCCGCTCCGCCCGCTTCGCCGCCAGCTGTGAGGGACTCAGCGGCTTGGAACTGCATGTACTTGTTCAGATCCCCAATCACACCCATGGATGAGCGCTTGTCCAATGCTTCTTCCACATTTGGTGGCAGGGAGATGTTTTCGATCAGCAGCTTTTGCAGATCGAGGCCATAAGCGGCAAAATCTGGACCCACGAGGTTGGTCAGAAAGTCCCCCAACTCCATGTAATTCGCCGCGAGATCCAGAGCCGGGATCTTCGCTCTTCCAAGGCCAACTGCAACCCGGCTGACAATTAGATTGCGCAGCTGGTTACTGACTTCATCCACGGAAAAACGACCATCGGTGCCCACGACTTCGCGCAGGAATTCCACCGGATCGGCAACGCGGATCTCATAGGTACCAAAGGCCCGCAACCGCACCGGACCGAACTCGGCATCCCGCAGCATGATCGGGTTCTTTGTGCCCCATTTGAGGTCAGAAAAACGCTTGGTGTTGATGAAGTACACTTCGCACTTGAACGGGCTTTTGAAGCCATACTTCCAAGACTGGAGTGTGCTGAGAACCGGCAGGTTAGCCGTTTCCAGCTGCCACAAGCCGGGATCAAATACGTCGGCGACTTCGCCTTCGTTGACCATGACGGCCACTTGCCCTTCGCGGACCGTGAGCATGGCGCCGTATTTGATTTCGTTGCCTTGACGTTCAAAGCGGTAGACCATCGTATCGCTGGTATCATCAGTCCATTCGATAACGTCGATGAACTGACCGCCGAAAATTCCGAATGCCATTTTTGGCCTTCTCCTTATTTTTGTGCAAGCGCCCTGGGGTGGCTTAGTTGGCGTCCACGGCGGATTGACCGGCTTCAATCGCAGCCCCAGAGGCGGATTTCAGTACGGTCTTGAGATCATTTTCCATGGATTGCATGGCGATAACAGCCTCGGCACGCTTCTTTTTGGCTTCATCCGCAATCAGCAGCGAATCATTGATCGCCCCGATC
>CBFIEF010000044.1:0-17460 GCA_965661545.1 Alphaproteobacteria bacterium
GCTTGCAGTGGGAAATCCTCGAGGCCTTTACCGATGCCTGCGAACAGGCTGGCATCCAGAAAATTTCAGACTTCAACACGGGCGATAACGAAGGCGTCTCGTACTTTCAGGTCAACCAAAAAGATGGTTTGCGCTGGAACACCGCTAAAGCTTTCCTGCGGCCAGCGATGAAACGCAGCAACCTGACAGTCTGGACCAAAACGCAAACTGAGCGCGTCTTGCTCGAAGGCAAGCAAGCGCGAGCGTTGGTGGTTCACCCCAAAGGCAGCGAGCCAAAGACGGTTGGCGCCCGTCGCGAAATTATCCTGTCGGCTGGCTCAATCGGCTCTCCGCAGATTTTGGAACTCTCAGGCATCGGGGGCGCCAATCGCTTGCGCGACGTGGGCATTCAGCCGTTGCATGATTTGCCGGGCGTGGGCGAGAATCTGTCCGACCACTTGCAAATCCGTGCGGCTTTCAAGGTGTCAGGTGTTCAGACACTGAACACCCTTAGCGCGTCCTTGTTGGGCCGAGCCAAGATGGGGATGGACTTTGTTTTTGCGCGGAAAGGCCCGCTGACAATGGCGCCGAGCCAGCTGGGAGTTTTCTGTAAGTCTGACCCAAGTCGCTCCACCGCAAACTTGCAGTACCACGTTCAGCCGTTGTCGCTGGACGCCTTTGGCGAACCGTTGCACAGCTTTGACGCCTTTACCGCATCCGTCTGTAACCTGCGCCCAGAAAGTCGCGGCAGCGTTCATGTGCGCTCAGCCCAGCATCAAGACGCTCCGGCGATTGCGCCCAACTACCTTTCCGCCTCTGCCGACCGAAAGGTTGCCGCCGACGCTCTGCGCCTGACGCGCAATATCGTCTCGCAGCAGGCACTGGCCCGTTATCAGCCCGAGGAGTTCCGCCCCGGACCTGAAATCGATCTTGATGAAGATCTCGCCACGGCGGCAGGAAACATCTCCACCACCATTTTCCACCCCGTTGGAACCTGCAAAATGGGGCAGGATCAGCAGGCGGTTGTCGATAGCGATCTGGCAGTGCATGGGCTTGCGGGCTTGCGCGTCGTAGATGCCTCGGTCATGCCTTCGATCACATCAGGAAACACCAACTCGCCCACCTTGATGATCGCGGAAAAAGCCGCGGAGATCATTTCAAAGGCGTGGACCTAATTTCTAAAGGACGAGAATACATGTCAGACGTCGTACTGTTTGAAGAACGCAAGGCCTCAAACGGCTACATCGGGCGCGCCACGCTGAACCGGCCCGAGAAACTCAACACCCTGACCACAGAAATGATTGCGCTGCTGCATCGCCAGTTCGAAGCGTGGGCGGCGGATGACGCCTGCAAAGCTGTGTTCCTTGATGGCGCAGGTGAAAAGGGCTTTTGCGCTGGCGGTGACGTGGTCGCTGTCACCACCGACGAGTCGCCCGATATGGCAGTTGGCCGGACGTTCTTTTCGACCGAGTACGATCTGAATTACTTCATGCACACTTTCCCCAAGCCGTTGCTGGTTTGGGGCGGTGGGATCTGCATGGGTGGCGGTTTTGGCTTGCTGCAGGGGTGCAGCACGCGAATTGTCAGCGATACGTCCCGACTGGCCATGCCTGAATGCGCTATTGGCTTTCACCCGGACGTGGGCGGCTCTTGGTTCCTGCAGCGGGTTTCTGCGCCAATGGGTGAAGTCATCGCCATCACGGGTGTTCACTTCAGCGGTGCCGATGCGGTGGATTTAGGGCTGGCCGATGTGCTGGTTGCGAATGAGAGCAAGGACGATATTCTGGCAGCGCTGGAGGCGACGGACTGGAGCGACCATGCGCGCGCCAACAAGGCCTTCGCCGAAGCCGCTGTTCGGTCCGTTGCCGCTCAGACGCCGCCAAATGCTGCGCACAAACTGATGCCACACCGCGAGCGCCTCGCGGCCTGTGTTGCGACCCCGTATTTCCAAGAGCGTTTCGACAATCTGGTTGCCCTGAAAGACGACGAAGACCCGTTCCTAAAGCGCGTGGGTGAGGGGACATCGCACGGCGCGCCGGGTTCTGCGTTCGCCGTCATGTCCTTCTTTGCGCGCGTGAAGCATGCGAGTTTGCGTGATTGTTTGGATGCGGAGCTGCAGTTGTCGCTGAATATGCTCGAACACGGTGACTTCCGCGAAGGCGTCCGCGCCCTGCTGGTCGATAAGGACCGCAATCCGCGGTGGGCTTACAAGGCCATTCGAGACATCGATTTGGAATGGATCGGCAAGATCCTTCCTTAAAGGCATGAAAAAAGCCCTCGCACCAATCTTGGTTCGAGGGCTTTTATTTGTGCTGTTATCGAACGAGCGACTTAGCTTGCGTCTTGCAGGACGTTCTTGAGCTCTTCGCGCAGATCCGTTTTCAGGATTTTGCCCGTCGCGCCGTGTGGAATTTCGCTCTTGAACACGATTAAATCTGGCATCCACCACTTTGCGATGCGGGTGGAGAGGTAATCGCGAATGCTGTCCTCGCTGGGTGGATTGTCGTTGTCTTCTGGAACGATGACCAGCACGGGGCGCTCGTCCCACTTTGGGTGAGCAACACCAATAACCGCAGCCTCTGCAACGCCAGCAGCACCGACGGCCTCGTTTTCCAGATCGATGGACGAAATCCACTCGCCGCCAGATTTGATCACGTCCTTGGACCGATCAACCAGCTGCAAGAAATTGTCCGGATCAATGGTTGCGATATCGCCAGTGTAGAACCAGCCGTCTTTGGTAAAGGCTTTTTCATTGGCGTCGTGGTTGTTGTAGTAGCCTGAGATGATCCAAGGACCGCGCACGACCAAGTGGCCGCGTGCTTTGCCATCGTGGGCTTGCGGTACTTCCTCGTCATCGACAATCTTCATTTCAACACCCCAAACGCGGTGTCCTTGCTTGACCTTCAGGTCGAACTTTTCGGCGTCGGTTGCTGTCCGCTCGATATAGGGTGGCAGGACACCGGATGAACCCAGTGGGCTCATTTCCGTCATGCCCCACGCATGCACAACCTTTGTGCCGTAAGTGGTTTGGAACTCTTCGATCATCGCGCCCGGCGCCGCAGAACCGCCGATAATCACGTGCTCGAGAACGTCGAGGTTGCCCTCAACTTCGCGGGTGTGCTTGAGCAAGTTCAGCCAGATTGTTGGCACACCAGCGGTATTGGTTACGCCCTCGGCATGAATGATGTTGTACAGGCTCGCCCCATCCAAACCCGGTCCCGGCAGAACCAGCTTCGAGCCGGTGAGCGGCGCGTAGTAGGGCTGTCCCCA
The DNA here is from genome assembly GCA_965661545.1 of Alphaproteobacteria bacterium. Taxonomy (GTDB): domain Bacteria; phylum Pseudomonadota; class Alphaproteobacteria; order UBA7985; family UBA7985; genus UBA7985. The sequence continues at coordinate 3,250 of CBFIEF010000044.1, forward strand.
CGCGTTCACATGGAACATCGGAACCACTGGCATCAGCGTCGCATTGGATCCAGTCCCCGTCACCGCTGGCGTTCCCGCCATCAGCGCGTGCAGCACCGTTGAACGGTGCGTGTAAAGCGCGCCCTTTGGGTTACCGGTTGTGCCAGAGGTGTAACAGAGCGACGAAGCGGCTGTTTCTTCAAACTCAGGCCATGCGTAGTTACCGTCAAAGCCGCCGATGAAGTCTTCGTAAGCGATGATGTCCAGCGAGCTTTCCGGCAGGTTTTCTGCCGTACACATCGCAACGATTTTTTCCAACTTTGGGCAGTTGTCGATGATCTTTTCAATCAGCGGCAGGAACATCGGGTCTGTCAGCAGAATGCGATCTTCGGCATGATTGATGATGTAGATCAACTGCTCAGGAAACAGGCGCGGGTTGATGGTGTGAACCACGGCGCCCATGCCCGAAACGCCATAGTAGGCTTCGAGGTGCCGGTGATCGTTCCACGCCAAGGTGGCAACCCGGTCGGTCATCCCGATGCCTGCGGATTGCAGCGCCTGCGCCAGTTGCTTAGCGCGCTGGTTGATATCGCGGTAGGTGTGACGCACGACACCTTCGCCGGCGACAACGGAAACGACTTCTGAGCCGCCATAGACGTCCGCGCCGATCTGTATCAGCGACGAAATCATCAACGGTCCGTCTTGCATCAGGCCTTTCATGGCATTCTCCTAAAGTCTCACTTTTCGCGTTCTTCAGTCCGAAACACAGCAAAACGGGCTTACGCCCCCTTATGACTGCAAGAGCGAAGCCTCATTTCAATTTTCGGCCCTCAAACGAAGGTGATGTTTGTCCAGCATTTCTCTCGAAACGCACATGAAGAGAGTGTGGCGTGGATGTGTCCTTAGGGCAAGGCTGACGTTACTTTTTTTCAGGCTTTTAGTAGTGGTTGAAGGGCCGCCCGGAAGTCTTCGGGCAGTGGCATGGGTCGATGGTCGGTGGCGCTAACGTAAACATGTACAAAATGCCCCTGCGCAGCGGCTGAGTCGCTGTCATTGGCGAAAAGCCCAACTTCGTAGCGAACAGAGGAAGTCCCAATCTTCTGCACTCGGATACCCGCATTGACGGTGTCAGGGAACGCGATTGGGGCAAAGAACTGGCAACCGGTTTCGACGACGAGGCCGACGGTATCGCCAGTGCGGTAATCAAGAACGCCTTGTGCCATCAGATATCCATTCACCGCCGTGTCGAAGTAGGAATAATAGACGACGTTGTTCACGTGTCCGTAGACATCGTTGTCCATCCAACGGGTCGAAATGGTCTGAAACACCGGATAGTCGGCGCGTGTATGCGGTTCCTGTCGAGCCACGGTCTCAGTCTCCCACCGTCAAAACGATTTTGCCAATATGCTCTCCGCCTTCCATCATCGCGTGGGCGTCGCTGGCTTGTTCCAACGGGAAAGTGGCATGAATTACAGGTTTGATTGTGCCGTTGTTCAGCAGCGGCCAAACATGCTCGTTCAATCCTATTGCGAGCGCATCTTTGGCTTCGATAGATTGGGGCCGCAGCGTGGAGCCGGTAAAGGTCTGGCGTTTGATCATTGCCAGCGCCGCATGGAAGTTGGCATCAGTCCCGCCTTGGACCGCAATGATGACTAACCGACCATCAACGGCGAGGCACTTTTGCCCCCGCGCAACATAGTCCCCGGCGACCATATCCAAAATGACGTCGACACCCTTGCCATCGGTCAGGGCGAGGACGGTGTCTTCCCATTGATTATCACGATAGATCAGGGCGTGGTCCGCCCCCAATGCCAAGCAGGCCTCCGCCTTTTCTGCCGTACCGACTGTCACGATAACCTTCGCCGCGCCCAGCCCCTTGGCCATTTGGATCGCTGTGGTGCCAATACCCGATGAGCCACCGTGGATCAGAACAGTCTCTCCTGCCGTCAGGCGTCCCCGCAGGACCATGTTGCCATAAACGGTGAAAAACGTTTCGGGCAGGGCAGCGGCTTGGATCGCCGTAAAGTTCTCCGGCCACGGCAAGGCATGCCGCCAAGGAACGGCGACATAAGCAGCATAGCCTCCGCCCGGGCACAGCGCGGTCAACCGCTGACCAATAAGCGCAGGCGGAACATCGGCGCCAACATCATAGACCGTCCCGGCTGCTTCGAGCCCCGGCAGATCACTGGCACCCGGTGGTGGGGCATAAAGGCCGCGGCGTTGCAACACGTCCGGACGGTTAATTCCGGCGGCTTCTACCTTCAGAATCAGCTCACCAGGGCCGGGTTGAGGGATCGGGCGCGAAGCGGGGACAAGAACCTCTGGTCCGCCGCTCTCACTTATTTCGATTACGATTGCGTTTGGCAAAACCTATTCCTTCGACCGCTAATTTTAGTTTTACGTGCCATTCGGCACTGTTAATTTTAGTTTTACGCGCCATTCGGCACTGTGTTTGCAGGTACCTCATTCAATTTGATAAAAGATCACGGCGCTAGGCATAATGAAAAGAATTTTGATTGGATTTTCGCTATTGGCGATAACATTCCTCGCCGCGTGCGGGCATTCTGATCGGACTATACTGGTTAACCAACCGCGTGGCATTGCGCCAACGCACTTCGAGATGTCCGACATTCCCTACTACGAGAAACCGAAATTCATTAACGTTCCTGCGGACGAGCGATTGTCCGGTGTGGACATTAGTCTGCTCTTGAGTGGGCAAACGGTGATCTCCCGATCCATCGATGAAGCCGCTGCGATGCAGTACTCGTTCTTTAAGCCCGATGGTTTGCTCGCCATCAACCCGCGTCCTGACCGCTTGGTCTTAGGGCGCTGGCGGATTGAGCGGGATCTCTTGTGCTACGAGTTGGGCCATGAAGATTTCTGTTCGGCTCTGTTCCGGTCCTCCGCACAGGCAAATGGAGTCCACATTTACTACTTTGCCCGTATCGATGACGGCATTAGCCCAACAGTTTTCATCGATGATATCCAAGGCGGTGACACGATTCCCCTCGAACGATTGCCTAAGGCGCTTTAGCCGCAACCCTGATTCTACAGGATTCAGTGCGAAAAAGGACTTTGAGTATCGGCTCATGGTCCTTTTTTCGTTTATGCTTCCTATGCGGCTTTGACCATACGTCTATGATTTGCGACGTTGGAGCCGTTAGGCTATGAAATTGCCTTGTAACAAACGTTTCAATCTATGGAGACAGACCGATGGCTGGCGTTCGCTTAGAAAAGGCCGTTAAGGATTACGGCGCGACCCGTGTAATTCACGACGTAGACCTTCAAATTGATGACGGTGAGTTCGCCGTATTCGTTGGCCCGTCCGGCTGTGGTAAGTCCACGTTGCTGCGCATGGTTGCTGGCTTGGAAGATATCACGGACGGAAGCCTGTACATCGGCGACCAGGAAATGAACGCGGTTCCACCGGCGAAGCGCGGCATTGCGATGGTGTTCCAGTCCTACGCTCTGTACCCCCACCTGACGACGTTCGAGAACATGGCCTTTGGCCTGCGCCTCGCAAAGCGTCCAAAGGCTGAGATCGAAGAGCGCGTGATGCGTGCGGCGGGTATTCTGCAGATCGAAGAACTGTTGCAGCGCAAGCCAAAGGACATGTCCGGTGGTCAGCGTCAGCGCGTGGCAATCGGTCGTGCGATTGTTCGTAACCCTGAAGTGTTCCTGTTTGATGAGCCGCTGTCGAACCTCGATGCGAAACTCCGCGTCCAGATGCGTCAGGAATTGGCGGAACTTCACGCGCAGCTCAAGACAACCATGATCTACGTAACGCACGATCAGGTTGAGGCGATGACCATGGCAGACAAGATCGTTGTTCTGCGCGCCGGTCACGTTGAGCAAGTGGGTGCGCCGCTGGATCTCTACCACCGCCCAGCAAACAAGTTTGTCGCTGGCTTTATTGGCTCCCCGGCTATGAACTTCGTGTCTGGTGTTGTTGCTGAAGGCGGCGACTCCAAGGCGAAAGTGAAGCTCGACAATACCTCTGAAGACATCATCGTCCCGCTGGCCCGTCCGGTTCAGTCAGGCGAAAAGATTTCCCTCGGTCTGCGTCCTGAGCACACTGCACTGGTCGAGAACAGCCCGCTCAAAGGCACGGTTGCCGTGGTTGAGCGCTTGGGTTCTGTATCCTTCGCGTATGTTAAGGTTGGCGATGCTATGCTGACAGTTCAGGCGGAAGGCTCGCAAGTCATTACTCCCGGCTCACAAGTTGGCATCGAGCTGCCAGCGGATCGACTGCACATGTTTGGCGCCGACGAAGTCAGCGTAACGGCTGGTACAGCCTAAGCCCCCCACTCCGGGCTAAAATCAAAGAAAGCGCCCGCCCACCACGGGCGCTTTTACGAGACAAAGCACACTTGAAGATAGGGTCCTCGAAAATGTCGAAGATCATTGTTGTTGACCCGTTTGATTACGTCGTTTTTGGCGGCACTGGCGATCTCGCCAAACGGAAGCTGTTTCCAGCACTTTACCATCGTGAGTTAGACGGCCAGTTGCCAGATGCGGCGCGCATCATCGGCGTTGCACGGTCCTCGCTGACCAATGAAGAATTCCGCGCTCAGGTCGAGAAAGGCCTGCGTGAGTTTGTGCCCGCGTCTGACCTTGATGAGGCGCTGATCGCCAAGTTCATCAGTCGGTTTTCTTACCAGTCAAACGACGCCTTTACCGTCGATGGCTACAAGGTTCTGAAGGCTACGCTGGATGAGTATCCGGATCGTGTTCGGGTGATTTACCTCGCGACACCGCCATCGCTGTTCGGCCCTGTGTCTGCATTCTTGGCGGAAGTTGGCTTGAACGGGCCGCGTGACCGCTTGGTGCTGGAAAAGCCGCTGGGGCACGATCTGCCGTCCAGTCAGGAAATCAACGCGGACGTGGCGAAAGCTTTTGACGAAGCCCATGTCTACCGGATCGACCACTACCTTGGGAAAGAGTCCGTTCAGAACCTCATGGCACTCCGCTTCGGTAATGTGCTGTTCGAGAGCATCTGGTCGAATGCCGTGGTGGACCATGTTCAAATCACTGTTGCCGAGGATATCGGGGCCGGAGACCGCGCAGCCTACTACTCCAAGTCTGGCGCGCTGCGGGATATGGTGCAGAACCATCTTGCGCAGTTGCTGTGCCTGACCGCGATGGAAGCGCCGGCAAGCATGGACGCGGACAGCGTTCGAGACGAAAAACTTAAAGTCCTGCGTTCGTTGCGTCCTTTCACGCCGGAAGACCTGAAAACCAACGTGGTACGCGGTCAGTATGCCGCTGGCGCGATTGAGGGCGAATCTGTTCCGGGCTACGCGACCGAGCTGGGCGAGCCGACGAAGACCGAGACCTACGTCGCGCTAAAGGCACACGTGGACAATTGGCGTTGGGCAGGCGTGCCGTTTTACCTGCGGACTGGAAAGCGTTTGCCGGTGCGGTCATCCGAGATCGTTATCCACTTCAAATCGATCCCGCACTCCATTTTCCGGCCCTACACCACAGATGAAGCGGTGCCGAACCGCTTGGTAATCCGCTTGCAGCCTGATGAGGGTGTGAGCTTGCGGTTGATGACCAAGGATCCGGGACCGGGCGGCATGCGATTGCGGGCGGCAAGTCTGGATTTGTCGTTCAAGGATGAGTTCGAGCTGGAGCGTTTCCCGGACGCTTACGAGCGCCTGCTGCTGGACGTTGTTCGCGGCAACCGGACACTGTTCATGCGCCGCGATGAGCTTGAGGCTGCATGGGAGTGGGTGACACCGATTTTGGATCACTGGGTCGCTTCGGATGAAGAGCCTAAGCCCTATCAGTCTGGCAGTTGGGGACCAACTGCTGCGGCCATGATGATGGACCGAGATGGCCGTCACTGGCACGAAGATATGAAATAGAGAGCCGTCATGATTCTAGCTGAACACCTCTATGCCTCCTCTGACATTCTGGCCGAGCGGCTGGCATGGAACACCGCTAAAACGCTGATCGATGCGATTGCTGAGCGCGGGGAAGCCCGTTTGCTCGTTTCCGGGGGTTCGACGCCAAAGAAGTTCTTCGCGGCCTTGTCGCAGCAGTCTTTGGCGTGGGAGCGGGTGACCATCGGACTTGTCGATGATCGCTGTGTTGAGAGCTTTGATCCCAACTCAAACGCCAAGTTGGTGGGTGAGAACCTGTTGATTGGTGACGCGTTCGCAGCAACATTTCAGCCTCTGTTTGACCCGGAGCTGGGCGTTGAAAAGTCGGCTGAATGGGCTAATGGCTCTGCCGAAAGAGCTGATGTGGTTGTTCTGGGTCTGGGCGGTGATGGCCATACGGCCAGCCTGTTCCCCGGCTCGCCACAACTTGAGCAAGGCTTGAGCGCAGATGCGCCGGCTGTGCTGGCGGCAGAACCAACGATGGAACCCATGGTAACGCGTCTGACCTACTCAGGCCGGTTTCTCGCGAAATCACCGCACGTCTTCCTGCACTTTGAGGGTGCAGGCAAGCGTGAGGTCTATGAGGAAGCACGCAGCAAGGATTATCCCTCGCTCACGCCGATCTCATGGTTTTTGCATCATCCGGAATGCCCTGTGGAAACCTACTGGGCCCCTTAAAAAGCCCGATCATACGGGCGTAAAACAATAGAAAGAATGGACCATGACAAAGCTGAACCCCACCATTCAAGCCGTCACGGATCGTATTATTGAGCGCTCGGCCCCGACCCGTGCAGCCTATCTGGCGCGCATCGAAGCCGCACGCCGGAACAAGCCGCACCGCAGTGAGCTTTCTTGCGGAAATTTGGCGCACGGTTTTGCTGCTTGTGGCACGGATGAGAAAAAGGCACTGGCCAAGACGGACCAGCCAAATATCGCCATCGTCACCGCCTACAACGACATGCTCTCCGCGCATCAGCCGTTAAAAGACTACCCCGACATGATCAAGGCGACTGCGATTGCCGAAGGGGCAGTGGCACAGGTTGCTGGTGGTGTTCCGGCCATGTGTGATGGCGTGACACAGGGTCAGCCGGGCATGGAGTTGTCGCTCTATTCTCGGGACGTGATCGCAATGGCAACGGCGGTTGCGCTGTCTCACAACATGTTCGACGCGGCGATGTTCCTGGGCACGTGTGACAAGATCGTCCCCGGATTGGTCATCGGTGCGCTATCCTTTGGCCACCTGCCCGCGGTGTTCCTACCGGCTGGACCTATGGGAACTGGCCAAACGAATGATGAGAAGGCCAAGGTACGCGAGGCCTTTGCCAAGGGCGAAATTGGCCGCGAAGAGTTGCTGGAAAGCGAGAGCAAGTCCTATCACTCCGCTGGCACTTGCACGTTCTACGGAACCGCAAACTCTAACCAAATGCTGATGGAATTTATGGGCCTGCACGTGCCGGGCACGACCTTTTTTGGGCCGGGAACGCTGGCGCGTGATATCACAGTTCACGAAAGCACACGGACAGCGCTGCGCTGCATCGATCGCGGTGCAGGGTATCGCCCGATCGGTCACGTTCTCGACGAGCGCGCCTTTGTAAACGGCTTGGTGGGATTGATGGCGACCGGCGGCTCAACGAATCTGACGCTGCACATCATCGCAATGGCTGCTGCCGGGGGCATTCGCCTGACGTGGGATGATATGAACGACATTTCCGACGCGACACCGCTGTTGGCGAAAGTCTACCCCAACGGCTCAGCCGACGTGAACGCGATGGAGGCCGCCGGCGGTTTGCCGTTCCTGATCGATCAGCTGCGCGGCGCGGGATACTTGCATGCTGACGCGATGACCATTACGGAAAACGGTCTCGCGGACTATGGCAAAGTTGCCAAAATCGCGACGCCTGACACGCTGGAATTTGAGCCCGCACCCGCTGAATCGCTGATGCCAGAGGTCCTGACGACGCCGGATAAGCCGTTCCAAGCCAATGGCGGTTTGAAGGTTTTGAAGGGCAATTTGGGCCGCTCCGTCATCAAGATTTCTGCGGTTGCGCCCGAGCATCGCTTGATCGAAGCGCCTGCCAAGGTCTTTACCGATCAAAACCAAATCCAAGCGGCCTTCCAAGCGGGCGAGTTGCATGGCGACTTCATCTGCGTGCTTCGGTCCCAAGGGCCAAAGGCCAACGGTATGCCAGAGCTTCACAAGCTCACCCCGCCGCTGTCGATACTGCAAAAACTGGGCTTCAAGGTCGCTTTGGTGACCGATGGACGGATGTCTGGCGCGTCGGGCAAGGTGCCATCTGCGATCCACCTGACTCCAGAAGCCAGCGATGGCGGTCCCATCGCCAAAATCTGCGATGGCGACGTGATCCGGCTCGATGCCGAAAACGGTGGGCTTGAGGTGCTGGTTCCAGCGGCTGAGTTTGACGCGCGCGAAGCGGCGGTTGATGATATCAGCCAAAGTCACATCCTGATGGGCCGCGAGCTGTTCGCATCGTTCCGCTCAACCGTTGGGGATTCCGAGACAGGGGCGGGCGTCTTTGGCGAACCGAGCCTGACGGTGCCGGAAGCGTCCGATACCGAAAAAGTAGTGGTGGGCTAGACCATGACCGGTCCCATTCTGGTTGCTGATATTGGCGGTACCAACGTTCGTTTTGGACTTGGAACCGAGCCACAGAAGCCCGTGGAGAAAATCCTGAAGTACCAGATCAGCACGTTCCCAAATCCGGAAACAGCTGTGCGGAAGTACTTCGACGATCTGGGTCTGTCTGAGGGCGAGATTGGCGGAATCAAAAAGGCGTGCTTCGCCGCAGCTGGACCGGTTGAGGATGACGTGGTTTCGCTGACCAACGGGTCTTGGCTGATCGACAAAGCTCAAATTGCGCGCCTGTTTGACCTCGATTTCTTGCTGATCAACGATTTCAGCGGCTTGGCCAATGCGATTCCCTACTTGCCGGAAACTGAGCTGCTTAAGCTCGGCAGCGGCGAACCGGTCGCGGGTTCACCCAAGGCCATCTTTGGCCCCGGAACGGGTCTTGGCGTATCTGGCGCAGTGCCTGACCGCGCGGGTGGTTGGATCGTGCTTTCTGGCGAAGGTGGGCATGTTGCCTTTGCTCCGCGCCGTGAAATCGAAGACCGTATCCTGCAAATTCTGCGGCGACGGATTCCCGGTGGCCGCGTTTCTGCTGAGCGCTTGCTGTGTGGCTCAGGTTTGGAAATGCTGTTCGAGGCTTTGGCCGAAATCGAACAAATCGCTGTGCTTCCGCAATCGGCGAAAGAGATCGTTGAGACCGGTATGGCCGATGAAGCATCGCTCCAGCGGCAAACAATTTCTCTATTCTGCGGTCTGTTGGGCAAGTTTGGAGGTGATTTAGCGTTGACGCTTGGGTCACGAGGCGGGGTTTATCTCGCTGGAGGCGTGGCTCTGGCGCTGCGCGCGTTCTTACCCGATTCAGCCTTCCGTACGCGGTTTGAAGACAAGGGGCGGATGCAGAAATTTAACGCTGACATCCCGACCTATTTGTTGATTGGCGATACGCCGGCGCTGACGGGTTGCGTAGCGGCGGCGTCCTATACCTAAGCTGACTATTCTTCGTCGAAGCTTCCGTCGTCGTTCAGTTGGCCTTCGTCGTTCAACGTCTCCGTGAACTGTTCCAACCGCTGGCGCCACAGCTCGTAGGCTTCCGTGATAACTTCGTCGTCTTCATCGGTTGCAAGGACCGTGGCAACTTCTTCGTTGGTAAAGCCCATGCGGAGCTTTTCCTGCAGAACCGCGAGCGTGATTCCAGCTTTAGCGAGCGCAAGGCGCTGCTCAGCGGTGGCGCGTTCCACCATTTCGCGGAGTTCTGTGGACGTTTGGGGCATTGATGAGTCGGAAGACATGGTCGGTCCTCAAGCGTTAATGGCGTGAGCGGCCTTGATGGCGTCCTTCGCTAAGGTCGTCAACTCACCCCAATTGCCGGTCTCCACCGCGCTTTTCGGGGCCACCCAGGATCCACCGACCACATCGACGTTCGGCAGGCTTAGGTATTGGTCCATGTTTTTGAGCGAAACACCGCCAGTTGGACAGAACCGGATCGACTTGAACACGCTGGCAAAGTTCTTCAGATACGCCGCGCCGCCTGAGGCTTCAGCAGGGAAGAATTTCAGGTTCGTGTACCCGCGTTCCATCAAGCGTTGCATCTCTGCGGGTGTTGCGGCGCCGGGTAGGTAGGGCATGCCGATGGCGTCTGCTGCATCGAGCAGTTTGGCGGTATGCCCGGGCGAAACGGCGAACTGCGCGCCAGCGTCCTTGGCTGCTTGCAATTGCTCAGGCGTCACGACTGTTCCCACACCGGGAATAGCACCTTCAACACGGGCAACGGCTTCGAGTGCCGCCATAGCAGCCGGGGTGCGGAGCGTGATTTCGATGCAGGGCAATCCGCCATCAACCAAGGCCTTGGCGAGATCGGCGGCTTTACTCGCATCCTCTATAACCACGACTGGAATAACTGGTGCTGCATCAATCACAAAATCAGTAGCAGTCGCTTTGGTCATTTCGGTTCAGCCCACTCCAAAAGGGCGCATTCCTGCGCGCATCAATCCGTGGCGAACCGGTTTAAGCCAGCCGAGGCTTTTCAAAGCCCCGCGTCTAGCGTGATCGAGCCCCAAACGATCGTTTTGTATCGCTTGGTTCAAAAAGTGGGTCGCCGTTAGACGACTTATTACATCGCTCCGCCTTTGGGCACCATAGCGCCTTAGCATATCGGGGTCGGCGACTTTGGATGGATGGTCAAAAAGAGACAGTAGGACAGCCACGTCCGCAAATGACGAATTCAGCCCTTGAGCCCCTAATGGCGGCAGTACGTGGGCTGTTTCGCCCACCAAAGCAAGCTGCGGACCGTGGAAGGTTTCGGCGATCTGTGTGCCAACTTTGAACCCACCCCGCGCGTGAATGTCTGTGATCTCTCCCAAAACCCCGCGCAACGCGCTTTGCAGTGTCTTTTGGAAGGCTTCATCGCTCAAATCACGCAGTTTTTCCGCATTTTCGGGGCGATGCACCCAAACAATGGCCGAACGCGGTTTGTCTCGTTCTGAGCGGGGCAGGGGAACGGTCGTTAGTGGACCTTCGCGGCGCTGGAACTCAGTGGAGATGTTGTCGTGATCGATGCTGTGTTCAATCTGACAAACCAGCGCGATTTGGTTGGGGTGGTGGTCCTTGATGGAGATATTGGCCTGGGCGGGAACGGGGGAATGTCGGCCTGCGCAGTCGAAAATCAGGTCACCGGATATCGCAACCCCATCAGCCAAGGTCACTTCACCGGGTTTCCAGCTTACAACAGGCGACTCGTAGTGCAGCGAAAGCCCGTCGGTCTCGTCCGCCAAATCGAGCAACGCCGCCGTTAAATCTGTGTTGATGATGTTAGAGCCAAAGGGGGTATCGGTGATCTCATCCGCGCTGAATACCTCGATAACCGGGTTTGTCCATCTGTCAGCCTGATCGTCAATCAGACGAAGTTTGTCGAGTGGCTGACTCATATGTGCAACACGTGACCAAGCGCCGAGGGCCGTCAGCGTTTCTAGACTAAGCGGCATAAGTGCTGTCGAACGCGCGGGCGGTGGTGTTTTCAACTGCCGAGGGTCTGGTCCAGCATCCAATAATTTTACGCCATGCCCTAGCTGCGCCAAACCAAGCGCCAGCGACAGCCCGACAGGCCCGCCACCAATAACCAACAATTCTGAACTAGATGTTTCCATATGGCTCATGTGCGTTATGTAACCGGTGATAACAAGGTGCAGCCTGTCGCGGCTGGGTCATAGCAATCTCCAACACGAGTTTCGCAATGTTTGGTGAATTTTTTGAGAGCTTTTTTGCGGATGACTCCATCAAGCTTCGTTCTCTGGACGAACTTCGACGGACGCGGCGCGGGAATGATTATCTCTACGCGGATGCTGATCTTGCCGCCATCGATGCCAACGGCAGCTCGATCGTTGTGACGGGGCTGGATGCTGAGGGCATTCACGCTGCGATCGAAGCTTTTGCCGTAGATGGAAAGAAGGGCGAGGCACGGGAAATTAAGGATCTATCCGGTGTTTTCGTCATTCGCACCCAAATGCTGCGCTTTCCCAACGGCTTTTCTTACTGGATCGACGAGAGTGAAGACGGTGAGTTGCGGGTGAGTCTGTACTCTTGGTCCGTCTTTGGGCACCGGGCGTACGGGGTCAATCAGGCTTATGTCGAAGCCGTTGCTAAACGATTGATGCAGTAGCTGGTCGCTCATTTATGAATCAAAAACGGCGCTGCTGAGGGGCACAGCACCAGCGCCAGTTTTCGGATTCTAGTACGCGCCGTTCGGTGTGAGATAGAGTCGGCCATCGGGTCCACGAACGACCGTGAAACCAACGGGTACTTCCGTCACGCCTACACTACCCGGGTCAACGACGACGGAGCCCTCGGGTGCCTGGCCAAAGATCAAGTCAGCACCAATAGAGCCAGGAGCGGTTGGATCCTCAACATAGAAGAATTTGCCCGAAGGAGCTCGGTACAACCGTACGCCCGGATTCACACGAAACCGCGCCAGCTCAGCGCCAACAACTTCAACGGAGCCTGCTGGTAAGCCGCTGGCGACAGGCTGCAAACCCACAATTTCACCGGAAACCGGCGCAGGCTCTACGCCCACAAGCCGCCATCCGGACGCTCGATTCTGGTAGTCCAACTGGCGGGTCTGTGCGGACGTATCGCCATATTGATTTTGATAGGCCGCGGATGTTGCGGCGAGGTAGGGATCGCGGTCCACGGCGGTGCGGATGATTTCCGTATAGTAATTGCTATCGGCTACCGTCCGCCCCAGCGAGGGAGAGTAGATTTTGAGATCAGTGTCGTTTGAGACCGGATCAACCAAATTCTGCGATACCGCAGCGCCTGTAACGCTGATGCCGACGGCTGCGACGATGATCGCAAACATATCATTCTTCATGACTTGGGTTCGCCCATTCCACTTAGGTTTGATAGAGCAATTATTTTCACTCTTTTCTGAGACCCAAGGGCAGCAATTGCCATGCCAGCAGATTGTAGTCGCTTAAGACTCTCCGGTAACGACGGCTCCGTCAGACGTTTCGCGACCCCATTCCGACCACGAACCATCGTAAACACGGCTGTTAAGGCCAATTTCGTGAAGACTGAGGCTCAGCCCAGCAGCTGTGACGCCTGATCCACATGTCGTGATTATCGGACTTTCCGGATCAATGTGCTCAAACGCCGTGTGAATTTCGAATTTCGCAACCATTTCGCCGTTATGCGCTACTAATGTTGATAGCGGAACGTTGGTTGCTCCGGGCATATGGCCACTGCGCATGCCTGCGCGTGGCTCTTTATCCGCGCCGGTAAAGCGTCCAGCGGGCCGAGCATCCGCGACGGGCTTTCCAGCATCGAGCGCAGACTGCACGTCGGCCTTATCTGCGAGGAACTTCGACCGAAAATCGCCGCGGGGGGTATAGGTCACGGCTTGAACCGTTGAAGTTACAGCAACCGTTTCACCACCTGCCGCAATCCAGGCCGGCAAACCGCCGTTGAGCACCAGAACATTGTCGTGGCCGAACATGCGGAAGGTCCACCAGACCCGAGGTGCGCTGAACAAGTTCTTTTGGTCGTAGACCACAACGAGATCCCGCTCGCTGATCCCAAGCGCGCCGACGGAGGCCGAGAAAATCTCAGGCGTTGGGGCGGTGTGGGGCAGGTCAGATGGGGTGCAGACGGCGTCGATGTCGAAGAATTTCGCGCCCGCGATGTGGGCTTGAGCAAACAGTGCTTTGGCATCCTTGCCTTCGTTGGGAAGGTAAAACGTTCCATCCAGCAGTTTGAGCGGCTCGCCCGATTGGATGCGGTGAGCCAGATCAACTGCGGAAATAAGCGCGGATGCCATGAGACTTAGCCTTCCATCCAAGGCGGTGTTGGGAGCCCCTTGCCGCGTAGGAATTCTGGGTTGTACATTTTCGATGCGTAGCGGCCACCACCATCGCAAAGAATGGTGACGATGGTCGAGCCCTTTGGCATATCTGCCGCCATTTTCACAGCACCGGCCACGTTCAGCGCAGCCGAACCGCCCAGAAACAGACCTTCGTCCTGCATGAGTTGGTAAGCCCGCAGCAGCATTTCTTCGTCAGAAACCCGGTAAGCGTAGTCAGGCTTGAAGCCTTCGAGATTCGCCGTGATCCGGCCTTGGCCAATGCCTTCGGTGATTGATCCGCCTTCGGACTTCATCTCACCTTCGGTGTAATAGGCGTAAAGAGCAGCGCCGTAGGGATCGACGAGGCCGATTTTCGCGTTTGGAGTTCCGGCGCGGAGGGCCTTGCCGACACCGGCCAATGTACC
>CBFIEF010000045.1:0-15061 GCA_965661545.1 Alphaproteobacteria bacterium
TGAGAAGCTCTTCGCGCGTGCCGAGCGCCAACAGCTGCACCCAAGAGATTGCCTCTAGGAAGACAACAGCAGCCAGTCCAACCAAACCCCCAACCACCAAAGCCAACAAGGCCGCAACCAGCAGACCCCGCTGACGAAAAGCCAACTGTGGAGAACCTGCGGTTCGGGTTGAGGGATCGGGCATAGTACTAGAGAGCCTTCAAGAAGAGACCAGAGTTAAGAGCGGACGATGGATTTTCCGGGGGGCAGACCGAGGGAACGACTGATCCAAGCAGGCTTTTCCCAATCTTTGTGAACGTCCCAAACGGCTGCGAAAGCGTCGAGGACTTCTTGACGAAACGGCGCTGACCGCCGGGTTTCTAGGGAGACTGATAAAGACATCCATTCCATCGTCGCGGACAGGAATTCGGTGCCATCGTCATTAATGCCGTACATGGTCTGAGCCACGTGCATGCGCTTGCTGTCAAAGTCGTAAAGCTGATTGCACAGGCGGTAGGATTGGCCTTCCATCAACTCGCCAAGGTACTGAATGTGCCCTTCGAGCGTCATGGTGGTCATCTGTGTACGGGCACGGGCCTCTGCGTCGAACTCAAGCGTATCAACGAAGGAATCGAGGCCAGTATCGAAGGCGACCAGATAGTACGCCACGTTCATGTGACCGTTGTAGTCAATCCACTCCGGCAGAACCGTTCCACGGCTCTCGAAACCACTCTCGGCTTCCTTTCGGACCACATCAGCATCAAAACCCACAGCAACCTCCTTCATGCAGTGAATTGAAGGCGTTATAGACCCTGTGCTTTTGGATGCTAGGTCAAAGACCCAAATAAGCGCTTCGATTATCCCTTTTGGTTAAAAAAAGCGCTTACGGGTGGACCGCTAGCTGGGCGTTCGCATGGTGACCAGCTCTTCAGCGCTGGTTGGATGGATGCCGACCGTCGCGTCGAAGTCAGCTTTCTTTGCCCCCATTTTGAGCGCAATCGCGAATCCCTGCATCATCTCCGCCGAATCTCGACCGGCGATGTGCATGCCGAGGATGCGGTCGCTATCGCGGTCCACAACCAGCTTCATGAAGCTCCGGCTCGGGTTGCCGGACAGAGTGTTTTTCATAGGCCGGAAGGATGAGCGGTAGATGTCGACATTCGCGTGACTTTCGCGCGCCTGCTCCTCCGTCAAACCGCAGGTGGCGATTTCGGGGTGAGAGAAGACGGCGGTGGCGATGTTGCTGTGATCCATGCTGGTTGGCGTGTCTTGGAACACAGTTTTCACAAACGCCATCGCCTCGTGCAGGGCCACGGGTGTAAGCTGTACCCGGTCTGTGACGTCACCAACGGCGTAGATGTTTGGCACGGTGGTTTGACCGAATTTATCGATCTTTACTGCGCCCTTGTCGTTCAACTCAATCTGACCATTCAAGCATAAGTCCGCCGGCGTATTCGGCGCGCGGCCCGTGGCGAACATCGCCTGATCGACCTGCAGCGCCTTACCGGACCCCAGCGCGACATCGATTCCACCGCCCGAGGCCTTGGCCAAGCTAGAAATGGTTTCACCCATATGCAGGGTTAGGTTTTCGTGGTGGTCGAGCTGCTCAAAGAAGAACTGGCGCAGATCTCCGTCAAAACCGCGCAGTGGTTGTTCGCCGCGATAGACCAAGTGCGTCTCTGCGCCCAAGCCCGCAAAGATACAGGCAAACTCAACCGCAATGTAACCACCGCCGTAAACGACGATGCGTTCGGGCAAGGTTTCGAGATAGAATGCTTCGTTAGACGTAATTGCCAACTCGCTGCCCGGGATCGCTGGGACGGTAGGATAGCCGCCAGTAGCGAGCAGAATCTTGTCTGCAGTGACGGTTTTTTCCTCACCGGTTTCGATGTCTCGCAGGACGACGGTATGCGCATCGGTCAAGTGCGCCCGCGCTTTGAACGCTTCGACCCCGGCGCCCTTGAGCGTGTTCTGATACGCGCCTTCAAGGCGATTGATTTCCTTGTCTTTGGCCGCAATCAAGCGCTCCCAACTGAAACCATCGACCCGCGCATCAAAGCCATAACCCGCCAGATCCGCAACATCTTCAAAGCCGTGGGAGGCATAGGAAAGCAGTTTCTTTGGCACGCATCCGCGGATGACACAGGTCCCGCCCATGCGGTATTCTTCGGCCAAGCCTACTTTGAAACCCAAGGGCCCGGTGAAACGTGCGGCGCGCACGCCCCCTGAACCGCCGCCAATGACGAACAAGTCGTAGTCGTAAGCCATGAAACTCTCTCCAAAAAATCCAGAACCCAAGCGTGCGCGCTGAAAATATAGATTTCCAGCGCTGATCGCTCCTACGTGGTAATATTGAAAAGCTTAACTCCGACGTTCCAGAAAGGGTCTGCCCGACGTGTGTGGCCGCTATCACATCACCCGACCTTTGGAGGCTATCGCTGAAGTCTTTGACGCGATCATCCCTGAAGAAATCCGCGAAGCAGCGGCAACTGTGCTGCCGCGCTACAACATCGCACCCACACAAATGGTGCCGATTGTCCGACTGGAAATCGAAGGCTCAAACCGGGGCAAGCGCATTGTTGATTTTGCCCATTGGGGTCTGGTGCCCTCATGGGCCAAAGATACGTCCTCAGCCCCGCGCATGATCAACGCACGCAGCGAAACGGTCGCTGAAAAGCCATCCTTTCGCGGCGCGTTCCGGCACCGCCGCTGCCTGATCCCAACAAGCGGGTTCTATGAATGGAAGACGGAAACGCGCGCGAAAAAACCCTACAAGCAGCCCTATCGCGTTCACTTCACCGACCAGCGGCTGATGGTGACGGCGGGATTGTTCGAGGTCTGGCACGCCGCTGATGGTTCGGCGTTGGGATCGTGTTCCATGCTCACCACCACCGCCAGCGAGACCATGAGCGCGCTGCACCCGCGAATGCCTGTCGTTCTGGACAGCGAAGACGAGTGGGACGCTTGGCTGTCCCCGCGCGCTGAGCCGGGCGTGTTGCTGTCGCTGTGCCAGCCGTTTGAGAGCCGCGACTTTGCGTTTCACGCCGTTGATCGCCGGGTTGGACAGGTGCGCAACGAGAGCCCAGATTTGCTGCACCCAATTGACGCGGCGGCTGCACTGGAATTGCAAGCCCGCGACGCGAAACCGTCCCAAGGTAATCTATTCTAAACTATGAGCTTTATTCTGCCATCGAGCAGGCTTAAGAACCAATCAACGCCAATTGCTTAGCGCCGTTTCAAATATGACCTTTTTGCACCCCCTGAATATCGTCGTCCTTGCTGCCGGAAAAGGCACACGGATGAAGTCTGATACGCCCAAAGTGCTGCACGCAGCCGCCGGACGGTCGTTGGTTGAATGGGTCATGGCCGCAGCAGAGGGTCTTTCGCCGGAACTCCTGCACGTGGTGATCGGGCCAGAATCCGAAAGTCGCGTTGAAGATCTGCCGTGGGCAAAACCGGGATCGTGGTCCGTGCAGCGAGAACGCAAGGGTACAGGCCACGCCGTTCAGCAAGCCGCAGACGCCATGGCTGGGGCCAGTGGCTACACGCTGGTCCTCTACGCCGATACGCCGCTGGTAACGACCCAGGCCCTGCGCACACTGGTCGAAGACACAATCGCCGATAAGGCCGATGTTGCGCTCACGGTTTTTGAAGCCGAGGAACCCGGCAGCTATGGGCGGATCGTCCTCGATGACGAAGGGCGTCCGCTCGAAATCGTCGAAGCCAAGGACGCCTCCCCCGAACAGCGTGAAATCACCCTGTGCAACGGCGGATTGATGTTGGCGCGCAATGAGGTGCTGTTCGAGCTTTTGGCTCAGACAACCGACAAAAACGCAGCCGGTGAATTCTACATCACCGACATCGTTGGCTTGGCCCGAAAGGGCGGCCTGCGCACGCGTGCTTCACGGTTCGACCCGAGTCTGCTGGTCGGCGTGAACAGCCGCAGCGAACTCGCTGCCGTTGAAGCCGTGCTGCAGGATCGCTTGCGGACGGCATTGATGGAGGGCGGCGTCACTATGATCGCGCCTGATACCGTCACCCTGAGCTTTGATACGCAAGTGGGCGCAGACACGATCATCGAACCCAATGTCTTTTTCGGCCCCGGCGTTGTGGTGGGCAAAGGCTGTCGCTTACGTGCAGGATCGTACTTCGAAGGCGCCCACGTGGGCGAGGATGTCATCGTCGGCCCCATGGCGCGCTTGCGCGAAGGAACCGTTCTCAGCGACACGGTCAAAGTCGGCAACTTCGTCGAAATCAAAAAGGCTCATTTGCACAAGGGCGCAAAGGCCCCGCATTTGACGTACGTGGGTGACGCCGACGTCGGGGAACGTGCGAACCTCGGCGCAGGCACCATTACCTGCAACTACGATGGCGTGAACAAGCACCGAACCATCATCGGCGCGGGCGCATTTATCGGGTCCAATACTGCGCTGGTTGCGCCACTGACCGTCGGAGACGGCGCGCTCGTTGGCGCGGGCTCAACCATCACCGACGACGTGCCCGCCGATGCAGTTGTAACGGCCCGTGGACCAACGAAAATCAAAGAAAACGCCGCCGAACGCTATCGCGAACGGCTAAGAGCGATCAAAGCGCGCCTGAACGCGCAAAAATAAGGACAGCACTTTATGTGTGGAATCATTGGAATCCTGGGCACCGATGGCGTAGCGGACGAGCTGGTTGATGGCCTGAAGCGCTTGGAATACCGCGGTTATGACAGCGCCGGGATCGCGACCTTGGTCAACGGTCAAATCGAGCGCCGCCGCGCCGAAGGCAAGCTCAAGAACCTTGCCGCCGAGGTCCGCCAGTCGCCCTTGTCTGGACGCAGCGGCATCGGTCACACACGTTGGGCCACGCACGGCGTCCCCAACGTTGCTAACGCTCACCCGCATTCCGACGGCAAAGTTGCCATCGTCCACAATGGCATCATCGAGAATTTTGATGCACTGCGAGCGGAGCTGAGCCCGCGCGGGATCCAGTGGGCGTCGGACACGGATACAGAGACGATTGTTCACCTGATTTCCGCAGGGCTGGATGATGGCTTGGACCCGATTGAAGCCGTCAAATCGGTGATTGGCCGCCTGCACGGCGCGTTTGCGCTCGCGATCCTGTTCGCGGACCACGACAATCTGATGATTGGTGCCCGCAAAGGCTCGCCGCTCGCCATCGGCTACGGTGACGGGGAAATGTACCTCGGCTCCGACGCCATCGCGCTTGCGCCGCTGACCAACACGCTGAGCTATATCGAAGACGGCGATTGGTGCGTGCTGACACGCGACGGTGTGACGATTTACGACGCGGCGAATCAGCAGGTCGATCGCCCGGTTGTGAAAAGCCAGCTGACCGGCGCGCTGATCGGCAAGGGCAACTATCACCATTATATGCAGAAGGAAATTCACGAGCAGCCCTCTGTTGTCGGGGACACGCTGCACGCGCACTTTAACCCCGTTGAAAAGCGCATTCACTTCGAAGACGTGGACATCGATTTGAAGGCGCTGGAACGCCTGACCATCACCGCCTGCGGCACCGCCTACTATGCGGGCTTTGTTGCCAAATACTGGCTGGAACAACTGGCGCGGATCCCCGTAGAGATCGATATCGCATCCGAGTTCCGCTACCGCGAAGCGCCGCTGCCCAAGAACGGCGCGACCATCGTTCTGTCCCAGTCTGGCGAAACCATCGACACCCTCGAAGCGCTTCGTTATTCCCAGCGGGAAGGCAATCCGGTTCTGTCCATCGTCAACGTCGCGGAAAGCGCGATTGCGCGGGAATCGCAAGTGGTCCTGCAGACCCTTGCCGGACCTGAAATCGGCGTAGCATCGACCAAAGCCTTCACCACGCAGTTGACCGTTCTGGCCAGTCTCGCCCTGTGGGCCGGACGGCAGCGCGGCACCATCGATGCCGCGACAGAAGCTAAGCTGTCACAGGCGCTGGTGCAGGTTCCGGCGCTGATGGCGGACGTGTTGAACCATGACGAAGACATCAAGCGCATCGCTGCCAAGATCGCCGAGAGCCGAGATGTCCTCTACCTCGGTCGCGGATCCATGTTCCCACTGGCGCTGGAAGGCGCGCTGAAGCTCAAGGAAATCTCCTACATCCATGCCGAAGGCTACGCTGCCGGGGAAATGAAACACGGCCCCATCGCCCTGATTGATGACGCAGTGCCAGTTGTCGTTTGCGCTCCCTCTGGTCCTTTGCTGGAAAAAACAGCCTCGAACGTCGAACAAGTCGCTGCGCGCGGTGGTCGGTTGATCCTCATCACCGATCAGATCGGTGCAGACCGCTTGGGCAACGTGGCCGAAGACGTCATCGTCATGCCAACCGTCGACAGCTTCGTCGCGCCATTGCTGTATTCTATTCCAATCCAGCTGCTCGCCTACCATACCGCCGTGCACAAAGGCACGGACGTGGACCAGCCCCGAAACCTCGCCAAATCCGTGACGGTGGAATAGGACCCCCTCGCGACCGCAACTGGCTCGAACAGGCAGGAGACGCTAAGAAGGCGGGTCTTCTGCTTGAAATGGATTGCCCCGCCGTGTTGCGACCCGAGACCCCGGACAGCCTGAAATTAGCCCAAACGCTGCTGCAAAACGGCACGCCCGTGGCGTTTGCGACCGAGACCGTCTATGGCCTCGGCGCCGATGCCACCAATGGTGAAGCCGTCGCAAGCATCTATGCTGCAAAAGGTCGTCCTAGCTTTAATCCCTTGATCGCGCACTTTGCCGACGCGGAAAGTGCCTTTGCTGTCGTCGAAGCGGACGAGCGCGCCGCGCAACTGGCTGCTGCATTCTGGCCGGGGCCGCTGACATTGGTTTTACGCAGGACACCAGACTGCCCCATCTCATCTTTGGCCGGCGCAGGCTTGCCGACCCAAGCGGTTCGGGTGCCACAGGTCTCAGCCGGGTTCCGCGATGTGCTTCGCGCCTTTCCCGGCGGCATTGTTGCGCCCAGCGCTAACCCTTCGGGACAGCTGTCGCCCACCTCGGCCCAGCACGTTCAAGCGGGCCTGGGAAAGGCGGTTGCGTTGATTATCGATGGCGGCCCCTGTACCGCTGGTTTGGAAAGCGCTGTTGTCGATCTGAGCGGGACAGAGCCAAAGCTGCTGCGCCACGGCGCGCTGGCACAAGCGGACATCGAAGCTGTTATCGGGCAGCACCTTGCAATGGACGTTGATCCAGCAGTCAAAGCCTCACCGGGACAAATGACCCAGCATTACGCCCCTACCAAGCCACTCTTCCTAAACGCAACCAGAGCAACAGCCGATCAAGCTGCCCTTGTGTTTAGCGAGCCTAACGGTTTTGAACAGGCCTGCGCGCTGGAAGTGCTCAGCTCAAGCGGCTCAGTCGTCGAAGCCGCCGCCAATCTGTTCTCCGCCTTGCATCGCCTTGACGCCTCACCCGCACGCGCTATCGTCGTCGAGAAAATGCCGGTCGGCGGCCTCGGAGCTGCCATCAATGACCGACTGCGGCGCGCTGCTGCAGGGCGCGGGGAGTAGAATGACGAACGAACCCTTTCTGGCCAGCTTGCGGTCAATTGTTGGCCCGACTGGGGTTGTGACAGACTCAGAGAATTTGGATCGATACACGCGGGAATGGCGCGGAAAGTACCTCAGCGGTGCCATCGCCGCTGTGCGCCCCGCCTCCACGGGGGAAGTGTCCGACGTCATTAAAGCCTGCGTGCAGCACGGCATTTCCATCACGCCGCAAGGCGGCAACACCGGTTTGGTTGGTGGCTCTGTCCCCATTGAACCCGCCCGCGAAATCGTCCTCTCGCTCGACCGCATGAATGCCGTTGAAGATGTTGATACTCAAGGCAACACCATGATTGTGCAGGCCGGTTGTATTCTGGTGGACGCGCAACAGGCGGCAGCCAAGGTCGATCGGATCTTCCCGCTGTCTTTGGGCGCCGAAGGCTCATGCCGCATTGGCGGAAATCTCTCAACGAACGCCGGCGGTATCAACGTTATTCGCTACGGTAACATGCGCGATCTCGTGCTCGGGCTGGAAGTCGTGCTCGCCGATGGCCGGATCTGGAATGGTATGAACCGGCTGCGCAAAGACAACACCGGCTACGACCTCAAACACCTGTTTATTGGCGCAGAGGGAACGCTTGGGATCATTACCCGCGCGGTTCTCAAGACCTTCCCACGACCCAAAGACAGGCTCACGTCCTGGTTGGCCTGCACTAAGCCCGCAGATTGCCTGGTGGTGCTCAACATGCTGCGCGACCGACTGGGTGATGCCATCGTCGCCGCCGAGATCATCCCCGCTATCGCGCTGGATCAATCGCTGGAGCAAATCAGTGGAACCAAGCCACCCATGACCCCGTCTCCAGCCTGGTCTTTGCTGGTCGAGGTCGGTGTGTTTGACGAAGCGGGCGCTGTTCGTGACACCTTGGACGCCGTGCTACAGGAAGCGGTGATGGACGAGGTCATCTACGACGGCGTTATTGCGCAAAATCTGGAGCAAACCGGTCAGTTTTGGCGGATCCGCGAGGCTATTCCCGAAGCGGAAACCAAAGCAGGTCCGTCGATCAAACACGACGTTTCCGTTCCCGTGCATCGGGTGGCAGAATTGATTGAACGCGGCTCCCGGTTGCTCGAGGAACTCTACCCCGGCGCACGCCCGGTGCCCTTTGGCCATCTTGGCGACGGCAACTTGCACTTCAACCTGTGCGCCCCCCTAAGTGCGCTGGGTGACAAGGCCGCTGAGGCTGAGTTTCTCTCGGCTTGGGGAGCGATCAATCAAGCCTTCCATGACCTCGTGCAGGAAATGGGTGGTTCGATTTCTGCTGAACATGGCATTGGACAGCTCAAGAAAGACGAGTTGGCGCGAACGGCGGATGCCGTGGGACTGGATTTGATGCAGGCAATCAAGACCGCGCTGGACCCCAACAACCTGCTCAACCCCGGCAAGATTTTCTAGTGTCGCACCGGCAAAACACTGGAGGTCCGATAGGTCAGTTCCTGCGGCATTTCCGGGGAAAGCGCGATCCGCTGATCTTGCTTTGGCAAAACCAATGAAGCTGTTGGAATGCTGACAATGCGAGACGAACGCGGCTGACGAGCTGCCCCTCGTAACACCGCCCAGTGGGTCACCGCTGTCAACCGTTGGGCCACTTCGACCCCGCCGATGGGAACAACGGTCTGACGCAGTCGGTGCACGAGCGTAAGCGGATCTATCGCATTGCCATCGCTGCGCGCCCGATGAGACTTGGATGGCCCCGTTAGGTGCACAGGATAGTGCAGATGGGTTCGGCTGCCCCAGCTGACCAAACGACCGACCGAATAACCAACTTCGAGCCAATCTCCGCGCTTTAGTCCGGCCTTCGGGGTCGTATGCCAGAATGTGTGCTGGCGCTCTCCGTCCGTGATGACGATTCCGCTGTCTGTGCCGGCGTGTTTGACGTACAGCACTTCGCCTGCGACCGGCGTGTAAATAGCGGTTCCAGCAGCGGCAGCAAGGTCAATGCCCGAATGAAAGTCCCGCCGCCCATACAGCCGACGCCAGCCAAAATCACTGGTGAACACTGCATCGACCTGAGGCGAAATTAACGGCAGCTCACGACCCCACGAGCGCTGTGAAAAGTTCTCAGGCACGCGGCTTGGCTGACGCCGTGGATCAAAGGAATGGTTCGACGCCATCGCCTGCTCCCGCCATTCCATTTGCAACTCAAGCGAAGGCAGTCGCCGATCGGTCTTCTGGCTCTGTGCCAAGTCAGACACGGCCACCGACCGCTTGAACATGCGGCCGCTGTCTTCCATGTGGACGGATCCACAGGCGGATAACGACAGACTGATCAATGTTATTAGAATTAATCGGCTTAGGATTTTGGTGATAAAGGCAGTCAAACCAGCACTCTCAAGATGCGCGAATTTAGGGAACATTCCTAAAGATTTGCAACTAGAGTGCCATTGGAAGATATAACTGTTATTATGCGGTTAAGAGAGTTTTCACTCAGTCCAACGTATCAACATCGCTATATTGAGCCTGAACCTCCAAATACTGTTGCAAACCGCGATGCTGCGGCGCAACCAAACCGGCACGCAGCGCCGATTCCTTATCCAGCAATTCTAATGCAGGATGCATGGATTTAAAGAATTCAAAGTCGGAATAGGCTGACTGAAGCAGTTCGATAACCCGACCATGCGGAACATCTTCACGCGTGACCAGCGTAATCGCCAAGCCAATGGTTTCGACCGGATTGCTCATATTATAAGCCTCAGCCGGAATGACGATGGGCTCAAAGAACGGGTTTGAGTCCACCAGGACTTCAATGCCATCACTGGCCAGAGGCGCAAGACGTGCGCCGCAATCCCACAGTGCAATCTCTACGGATTGCGACGGTAAAACTGTTGGGAAGATCACCGCATCAAGGCGACTGTTACACAGTCCATCGATCTGGACTGGCAACTTACCTTCTTCGACGTACTGCATGTTCGAAATACCCACTTCAGAGGCAAACAAAGCAGCTTGAGCGAGTGTTCGTTGCGAGCTGCCGATCGGCCCCAATCCCACCCGTGCGTTTTCGAGGTCTTTTAGCGTCGTTGCTGTCGATGTTGGGCTGAGCAGAACGTGCAGCGGCAAAATCCCAAAGGAGAACACGCCTCGCAAATCTTCAATGGCATCCTCGCCTTCGTAATCCGCCTGACCGTTGTAAGCGAAATACTGGCGATCAGACTGCACCACAGCAAAGTCGACAAATTGGTCGGCCATCAGCGCCAGATTTTCCTCCGACCCTGTCGTCGTTCGCACCAAGCACGTCGGCGAATCTGGGTCTGCCAGCACGTTGTAAGCTGTGCACATCGCCCCCGCCATCGCATAGCCAAGGCCACTGGCTGGGCCTGCTGCAATTACAAAAGCATTGCCGCCGGAGCCCGACGACGCAGCTGGCGCAAGCGTCAACGATGGTTGTCCTGACAAGCTGTTAGCAGGCTCGTCAGAGTCCGACTGCGCCATCGCAGGCGTGCCGACCAAAAGGGAAGAAACAATAATTGACAGCAAAGCGAGCTGACGGCCTACGCTCATCGAATACGACTCCAAATATCCTTGGCAGTCTTATACGCCCAGACGCACTAGAAAACCAAGCCGCGACCGTAGCGTTGAAGCGCCTCCATTTCGGCTGTGACTTCATCGTGATCATCACGGACCGCAATTCCCGGCGCCAACGTTAAACCAGCACGCGCTTCCCTGCGCCCTTGGACCAGCACGCGATTAGCATTGCGCCCCTGTTTTGGCCAAACGGGACACACGTGGATATCACCCACCCGGGGCACCAACAGATCAATAATTTCATGCAAACGGTCGGCACGGTGGATGATGGTGATGTTTCCCCGCTCTTTGACCCAATACAGCATGGCCTCAACCCAATCGGCCAGCGTGATCTCTAATTCACGCTTAGACAGGTCCGCATGCTGCGTGCCCGAGCGGCGGCCACTGGTTTCGGCGATATAGGGCGGGTTGCTGATGACGTGATCGAAGCTGCGCGCAGGAACCAAACGCCCTTTCTTTTGAACATCACCGCACACGAACCCAACGCGGTCGTCTAAGCCATTGTTCGCAGCGTTCTGCATGGCGAGCCTATGCAGGTCTGGCTGCAGCTCAATCCCCGTCACCTGTACCCCCGGAACGCGCGAGGCCAAACACAGCCCTGCCGTACCGACCCCGCAACCAACATCGAGAACATGCTGTCCTGCCTGTGCCGGGATAGACGCGCCGAGCAAAACGGCGTCCATGCCCGCGCGATAACCCGCACGGGGCTGGAGCACCTGCAGTGCACCACCCAAAAAGCTATCGCAGGTGGTTTCCAGTGGATCGCTATCGATCATCGCAAAACTCTCGCCGCCCCCAACACAACAACAAGCACGCATCGGGACTTAAGAGCGTTGGATTAGGCCTTTTGGAAGGCGTCAGTGGTGTCGATGAGCCCATCACACAGAGACTCATCGGCCCGGACTTTCAGATGATTGTTGCCCAAGGCGCGGTCCACCAGAACGATGAAGACATTCCACTTCATCTGCTCCATTTGCGGATCGCTGAGCTTTGCCAAGCCTAACTTCACACCGCGCTGCAAGGTCTTCTCCGTTTTCCGGAGAATAGCCTTTCGGTGGTTGGACTTGATATCGCACTGATCAATCATTTCGGTTTTGATCAGCGAGCGCCAAACATCAATCGAAATGGTTTGGCCCATGACCGTATGCGCGACGGTCCAAACGGGTTCATCCGTTGGGGCGTCAGGGAACAGACGCTGCTGTTCCTCAGGGGCATTGGTGTCGACTGCATTATCTTCGGTCATGGACTTTAAGCTTTCTTTGATCTCAGGCGATGCGCCAGTTGGCACCAGCTTTAATGGCTAAAGCCGCGCTTTTCAAAGTATCGCTGATGGTAGTCTTCTGCAGGGTAGAATTCGCAGGCCTCTGTGACCTCTGTTGCGACAGCGCCGCGGGCCGCGGCGACCGCTTCTTTTGCGGCTTCAGCGGCGTTGCGCTGGTCTTCGTCCCTGTAGAACACGCCCGAGCGATACTGCGTGCCGACGTCTGGGCCTTGGCGGTTCACTTGTGTTGGATCGTGCATTTCGAAGAAGGCGTTGAGCAGCGTGTTGAAATCAATCTTTGCGTCGTCGAACACGACGCGCACCGCTTCCGCATGACCGGTCGAGCCGGTACACACCTGATGATAGGTGGGGTTTACGGTTTCCCCCCCAGTATATCCGCTGATCGCATCTTTAACGCCCGGCATCTTGCGGAACGTATCTTCAATGCTCCAAAAACAGCCAGCGGCAAAAATAGCTTCTTTCTCGGCCATGATTCAGACCCCTTTTCTCTAACCATCTAGGGTCTGAAGTAGGCGCCTCTTGCCACGGGGACAAGCGGTGACGTGCCGACGCAGGGTTAAAGCCGGTCGATATGAGCGTTAGCAACGAACTCAGTTTCGTAGCTACCGACCGCAGGATGGCTGGAAAGCTGAGTTTTCAGCAAATCAGAAATGGAGCTCACTGACTGTCCCAAAACCTTCATGCGCAGCTTTGGCTGGCCCGCAATCTCAGCGATTTCCAGTACCTGCTGATTGGCAGACAGCTTGGTAATCAGATCACCAAGATCCGCCTTGTCGCTGCCTTTAACAGTAATGGTCGCATAGGCGGTCTGGCGGAAACCGAGCACGCCACGATCAACACGGGCATGATTGCCCAGCACAACACCCGTCCGCTCCAGCTTTCGCACGCGTTCGTAGCAGGGTGTTGGTGACAGGTTCACACGTTTTGCCAACTCCACATTGGAAATACGAGCATTCTCCTGAAGCTCAGCAACAATCATGCGATCTGTTTCATCAAGGCCTTCTTCGCGACGTCGGGCTTGTACCATCTTGCTTTTCCTTGCGTTGAGCCATAGGGCAAAAAACATTTGCTAGCCCTATTGCATTACGATAGTCTTATTTATATTTTGTTTTGTTTCGAATTTTGTATAACACGCAATTTTATGTCTGTCACCAGTGACTTGAACGGTTTCAATGGAGAAATCCCTCCTGCAGACGTAAGCTGTAACGGCATTCGCTGCTTTCAGGCAGTCTCCACCGCGTTTCAACTGGTCTTGGTCGGGCATCTCACAGCCCTTACCTAAGGAAGAATTCGTGTTACAAAAACGCGTCCTTTGGTCACTTACAAGATATTTTGGCCTTTTGACACTGCTATTTACGGCAATCTTGCTAATACCGAGTATTAGTGAGGGCATTTTCGCCACACCGCAGCCCTTAGCTGACCAGCTAAAGTACCTGATGGAACCGCTCCCCGAGCTCTGGCTGATTATCCTACCGAATGTGTTTATGCTGGCGGTCCTGATCGCGTTTTCTCGATTGGGCTTTACCGGAGACCTTAAAATCTGGCGCGCAGCCGGGACATCAGGGTGGCCATTTGCCCTTGCTACGGCACTTTTTGGTATTGTTTTGGGAGGGCTGATGACCGGTCCGTTGTGGCAACTCACACAACCAGAAGATGCAGATTACGCCGCCGCAGCACCATCCCGCTACGTCGCACCAGACGGCAGCAGTTGGACGCGACTAGCCCATCCCATCGGGCAAAATGAGATTGTTTTGTATGGGGACGAAAACGGCGTGCTCCAGGCACAAATCATAAGCGCGCCCAATCGCCGGGAGCTTTTACTGGGGCCGGGATGGATAGCCCAGGCTGGGGCTGTTACGACATTCCAAGCCATGAACCTGACGCGACATCCTGATCATAACCTTCGATCCCCCGATCAAGGAGTAGACAGGAACAGCTTGGCCTATCGTCTGTCCTATCCCGTATTGCTCGTAGGCCTAGGCTTACTCATGCTTCCGCTCGCTATGAGCATTGATGGACACCGACTAACACTCGTAAAAATCGTTGCCGGCTGCCTTCTAGCGCTCAACGCGCTGTTTATCCTGCTGATGACAGATGCGATGGCAAAGGCCGGGTTCTGGAGCGAACTGCTTTTCTTCCCCGCGCGTGCCCTTGTGGTTCTCGCCATTGGACTGCTCGCGCTGCTGCTTGTTGAAGAACGAGCAGCCTGATTCCAAGGTTGCGCAGTATCCGGCGTCGGCAAACAAAATGTCCTGACATTTTGTCGCATAAAGTCGATGATTCGCGTATTATGAGGCTTTCGTCTCAGTAAAGGTACTCTCAATATGCCCGTAACTTCGATCTCGATTGGCGGCATCGCCGCCTACGCGCTTGGTGTCGTCTGGTACATGGTCTTGTCTGGACCGTGGATGAAGGCGGTAAAACTCACGCGTGAAGATATCGGCGGCGGATCAGGCGGAGGAATGAGCGCCAGCATGGCGCTGACCTACAGCCTGACTCTGGTAATCTGGATGGTCGCGTCTTTTGTGCTGCACGTCCACTTGCTGCCCATGGTCATTGCTGCGGGATCAAACCCCTTTCAAGCGGTCATCGGCATGTGGCTCGCCTTTGCGCTGCTTTCCACTGTGCTCTCAACGCTCTACGGCATGCGCGGAAAGAATCTGATCTGGATTGATGCCGGCTATGTTTTGGGTGGAGCGCTGCTGATTACCGCCGCCTTTACCTTTGTTGGCTCATAAGCCACGCCACATCC
>CBFIEF010000046.1:0-13916 GCA_965661545.1 Alphaproteobacteria bacterium
AGGTTGGTCTGGGGTTTTGCGTTGATCTGACCAAGCCGCACTTCCTCGGCAAAGCGCGCCTCAGCCATCAGAAACAAACCCAAGGCCCCGCGCCTCAGTATCGCATCGCGTCGGTCAGAATGGAGGGTGTGAGGGCCGAGGAAGGGCCTTACCTTATCCATAACGAACCGGTGTGGCGCGACGACGAAATCGTCGGGTTCATCACCTCGGGCGATTGGGGCTTCAGGTTAGGCGCGATGGTGGGCCTTGCCAGCCTCTACGGAGAGGAGGGGGTCTCCCAGGCTTGGCTGGAAGAGGGTAACTTTGAGGTGCAAGTCGCGGGGCAGATGTATGCGCTGACCGTTCAACTCCAGCCGTTTTACGACGGTTCGGGCGAGAAGATGAGAAGCTGAAGCCTCAGATCAACGCGACCGCCCGATCCCAATCAGCCGACCTCGCAACCAGTTCGTGAAACTATCGATTACCATCACCATCGTGATGATAATCAGCGCAGCATAGGCGATGTCTTCCCAGTCTGTGCCGTTGGTTGCGTTGTTGAGGATTTGGAGGCCCAAGCCTGCCCCACAAACGGCGCCGATAACGGTTGCGCTCCGCACGTTACTTTCGAAGAAATAAAGTGTTTGGCTCACAAAAACCGGAAGGACTTGTGGGATGATCCCGTAACGCCGGACCATCATCTCAGAAGCGCCTGTTGACTGCACGCCTTCGGGCTGTTTGCTGTCAATGTTCTCGATGGCTTCGGCCATGAGTTTACCGAGTGTTCCGGTTTCGACGACCGCAAAGGCACTGATGCCCGACAGCATGCCTTGCCCAAAGCCACCCCGGATGAAGATCAGAGCCCAGAAGAGATGATCGATGGCACGGATCAAGTCCATGAAGCGCTTGAGCAAGAAGCTGACAAAGACATTTGAGATGTTCTGTGCAGCGGGAAATGCGAGGATTGCGGCAAGGAATGCTGCGATGATCAGCCCACAGTAAGCCATGGCCAAAGACTGCAGTGCCTTGTCATAAACTTCCTTGTGCTTCCAATCGTCGTTGTTCAGGAAACTGTGCCACGCATAGCGCCACGGCGCGACGTCGAGCCGAAGCGTGTCGCGCAAGCCATTGGCGTTGCGGACATATTTGCTGATCTCTCGGGTCTCATTACTGCGCATGAAGGCCCAGAATTCTGCGCCTGTCATCTCGGTGAGTTCGTGACCCTCGCCGAACCAGAAGTACTCCCACCCGAGCCGACGGTTTTTGATCCGCACGCCGCCTTTGGTTATTTTGAGCTGACTGCCATTGGTAAAGCGGATTTGGGCGTTTAGCAGGTCCGTACCATTGCCCTTGAACTTCGGTTTGTAGGTAAAGGGATGCCCGCTTACCTGATTGTCGGGGCCTTGGGTCGCTGGAGTCACCAGCGCAGCGAAGGTTCCATTTTCGTCGAGACCAAAGCGCGCGATGACCTCATCATTCAGTGAAAACGTCAGTTCTCCATCGGGCTTGATGATCACATCGTACTTGTTGTGGATTACAGCCGTGATGGTCTGGCTATCTGGGTCGAAGGCTGACCATTGACGGTGAAACTTGGTCTGCTCGGGCCGACGATAGTTGATGTTCAACTCTTCGATATAGGAATAGAAATCGAGCGTGGCACTGCGGAAGTTATCCTGCCGAAAGTCGCGAGCAGCATGTTGCAGCCCCATGGCGAAGAAGCTGATCAGAAGATAGATCGACAGGCCACCAAGCAGGACAAAACTTGCATAGCGACGGTACCAAGGCGCATCAAAAATTGCCGGGTGCGCCTCACGGAGGCGGGCCGCGGTGACTGGGTCAGTGGTCATCATGGTCCGTCAATTCCCCATCTGAGCGCCAATAAGGCGCTTACGCAGGCGTAGACTGATCTGATCAATCAAGACGATCATCAGCACCAGCAGGAGCAGCAAGAAGATAAGCGCGATGCCGTTATCTCGGCTCTCAGCAACTTTAAGGTCCTGTCCGAAGCCCGTACCCCCGACAAAACCAAGGATGGCCGAGGCACGAATATTGATTTCGACCCGCAGCGCGAAATAACTGAGCAGATTGGGCAGAACTTGTGGCATCAGGCCAAAGAAAATTCGCTGGATAAAGTTACCGCCGCTGGCGGCAAGCCCTTCGAGCGGCTTCATGTCTGCGTTTTCAATCGCTTCAGCGAACAGCTTCCCCAAGGCACCGGTGGTGTGGAACGTAACGGCTGCGATAATGGGAACTAAAGAGCCGTTTGCGAAGGCGATGGCCAACACAAAGACGATGATCAACTCGGGGAAGGCACGGCAGACATCCAGCACCCGGCGCGCGGCAAAGTTCAGTCCGCGGTTCCCCGTGATGTTACGGCTCGCAACAAGCGCCAGCATCAGTCCCAGTACGGCGCCGCCGAGGGTCGCAAACAGGGCGTAGTTCATTGTCTGGATCGCGTGCCAGACGTAGACAACCCATGCGGCTTTGGGTTGGTATTGGATCATTTGCAGGGCGCTGGCGCAGGGCAAAGCCGCCTCGGCCTCTCGGCGCTCCACCCGCTGCTGGCCCAGACCGTTGTCACCGGCGTAGAATATCGACGTTGCGGAAGCCTCCGATCCGCCGGTCGCGCCCTGTATTTCGCCTTTGGCGTGCGCCTCTTCCAGACGCTGTTCTGCGTAGCTTTGGCCCCAAGGACAGTATTGGACGCCTTCGCCTTCGAAAATCGTTGCATCGGCATCGGCGTCCCCAGCCTTGTAGGCGGGGAAAAAGAAGATTCGGCCCGGGTCGCTGATCGCGTCTTCCACCATTCGGATCAGATAGCCAAACAGCTGCTGTGCGATGTTCCGCACGTAAACGGCAAAATTGATCGGGTTAAAATAGAAGTGCCAGTCCCGCACCAGCACGACCTCCGCCCCACCCAGGCCAGTCTCAGCAGCAACCAGGTTTTTCAGGCGCTGGGGGTAGTCGTTCCGCTCGCCATACTGGTCTTCGAATTCCGGCGTGACGTAGGTCTCATACTCGATTTCTTCGCCCGTCGAACGCTGGACGAACACAATTTCGTGCGGCCAGGTATCGACAAACATTTTGCCCAGTCCACCGGCAGACCGATCGCTGGCGAACTGAAAACCGGTCACCAGAAACACGAGGATCAGGCCTGCGGACAACAGTGTGTAGATCAGCTGCAGTCGCTCTTGCGCCTTGAGCGCAGCTCTAACGCTGTTCAGGTTGGCATTCTTTGCAGTCATGGGGTTCATTCTCAATCAGCGTTCGGCCCAATCCCTGCAAAGGGCGCAGCAGTCGCGTGCGGGCCGGCACAGCATGGAAGACGTCAGAAATCGCCGGGATGGCGGGTCAAAGGCGGATGAAATCAAGGGCTGAGGCGCAGCAGGACTTCCCTGTTACAGAGAGACCTGCCACGCCCCACCAATCGGCGTTTAGCCGCCAAATGCACCACGGCGCATTTCTACGATGAACTCGTAGTTGCTGTGGTCAGCACGCGCGTAGCCGCTGATCTCGTTGCCGTAGATCGCCATGCAATCTGGATCTTCTTCTGCGAAGTTCAGGAAAGACGTGCGAACAGCTTCCTTAACTTCGGTTGGAAGCGCCTGACGCACAGTCAGTGGGCCTTCAGGGATTTCGTCCGAACGCCAGATTGGCTTCATTTCGGAGATGTCGATCAGGCCGTTGTCGAGCGTACGACGCAGACCGCCACGGGTGTAGCCATCTTCGAAGTTGCCCTGACCGGAAATCCAAGTGCCGGACGCATCAAAGTCGCCATTGTAGACACCGACGATGGACTGCTCGTGACCACCAGAGAAGCCAACTTCCGAGAAGTACTCTTCAGGGTCGATGCCCATCATGCGGAACGAAACGGTTGGAACCAGCGTGCCGGAGGTCGAGTCTGGATCGCCGAAGTAGAAAGAGCGGCCTTCCAGGTCAGCAAAGCTGTCGATGCCAGAATCCGCGCGAACCAGAATTTCGGAGTAGTAGCCAGTAGAACCGTCCATCTGCTTGGTCACGGCCATAGGCTCCACAGCATTGGAGTCAGTCAGGAAGACGCGTGCGTAACCGGAAGCGCCCAGCTCAGACATGTCCACGGTGCCGCCCAGGAAGCCTTCAAGAACGCCAGCGTAGTCGGCTGCAGTACGCATGTTCACCGGAACGCCAAGCACCTTTTCAAGACGAACGCCCAGACATTCCTGGCGGCGGTTCTGGTCTTCAACGTTCTCGCCGCCCAGCGCGGTGAAGTTAAACTCGGTAACACCGTAGTCAGCGGCGTTGATGTAGTAGGATTCAGCGGAAGCCGCCGATGCTGCTACCAAAGTCACAGCAAGGGTGCTAATTCTGATAAGTGCTTTCATTGATCCATTCCCTAGAATCGGTTTGAAGGTGCAGACCGGTTCTGACTTTTGTCCCCCGGTCGGAGCCCGCAGCTTGCCCAAACAGGCTGCGGGTTTTCGTTTCCCTGTCGCTTTAAAGTGCGTGTCTAGCCAACTGCGGAGTTGGCCAGAGGCACAACGGTTCTTGCGTTGGACAGGGGAAATTTGGTTCCCAAATCGGTGGACGTTATTGACTCATCCAGAGCCTCTTTGATGCCGTCTACCCCATAGATTTCCTGCGCGGCTTCCATGGTCAGTTCATCCGGCGAGCCATCAAAGACCACGGAGCCTTGGGCCATTCCAATGATCCGGTCACAGAAGGCCCGCGCCGTGTCGAGCGTATGAAGATTGCAGATCACCGTGAGCCCATCGCGCTGGTTGATGTCACGCAGGGTCTGCATCACGATTTTCGCGTTGTGGGGATCGAGCGAGGCAATGGGCTCGTCCGCGAGCATAATTTTCGGGTTCTGCATCAAGGCGCGGGCAATAGCGACCCGCTGCTGCTGGCCGCCAGAGAGTTCATCGGCGCGCTTGAGAACGGTCTGCACCATGTCCAGCCTTTCCAGACTTTGGATAGCGGCGACTTTTTCCTCTTCCGACCACAGCCCCAACAATGAAGTCAGTGAATTGTGGTAGTTAAGACGGCCAAGCAGGACGTTGTTCAACACACTCAGGCGCGGGACAAGGTTGAACTGCTGAAAGATCATCGCGCATTCGCGCATCCATCGACGGCGATCCCGACCGCGCAGTTTCAGAACATCGCGACCGTCAAAAACGATCTCACCACCCGAAGCACTGCTCAACAAGTTGATGAGGCGAAGTAAAGTCGACTTACCTGCGCCTGAACGTCCAATGATGCCGACCATTTGTCCCGCTGGGATCTCTAGGCTGACTTGATCAACCGCTACAGTTTCATTGAAGTTCTTGGTCACTGACTTGAGCTGAAGCACGTTAGAAACCCGCTAGAAAGTTCTTGTTATCAGCTGCTGTAAGGGTGATTTATGACTCATATGTTACGCGAAAATAGTGACCTGTGGGTGTTTGATTAGACCTGCTCTGCAGCCTTGTTGAAGGGGTCAATTTAAGGTCTAGATTGTCATTTGGTCGTCATCTTCACGGTGCTACAAGTCGAGATGTTTATTCGAAATGCGCGCATTCTCGTCGATCCGGAAGCGGGTCTTTGGTCGGACGAATTGCATTGGCAGGACGGCGCAATTGTAGACGCTTCTTCTTCAGACAAAGGGGACCGGCAAGCCTTTGATGGCGGCGGTGATCTGTTCATCCCCGGGGTGATTGATCTGCACACGGACGCGCTAGAAGGGCGGCTGATGCCACGTCCCGGCGTTGATTGGCCGGGACGCGCGGCCATGCTCGCCCATGACAGTGATGTTATCGGCGCAGGCGTTACCACGAGTTTCAACGCTGTGGCCATCGGCACGTCGTCCCGTAAGCCTGAACGCATGGCGCTGATCGAGCCCTTTGTGCAGGCCGTTCAA
The DNA here is from genome assembly GCA_965661545.1 of Alphaproteobacteria bacterium. Classification (GTDB taxonomy): domain Bacteria; phylum Pseudomonadota; class Alphaproteobacteria; order UBA7985; family UBA7985; genus UBA7985. The sequence continues at coordinate 5,852 of CBFIEF010000046.1, forward strand.
AGCGCGCGGGCAGAGAAAGTGCTGCGAGCGGATCACCGGCTGCATTTTCGCTGTGAAGTCACCGACCCCCTGATGCCAGAGACCCTCGAAGCCTTGCTTGAGCGCGTTCACCCGGATGCCATGAGCATCATGGATCACGCGCCGGGCAAGCGACAGGTGCGAGACGTGGAGGACATGGTGCAATGGATGGTGGCGAGACGGGGTGAGACTGCTGACCGCGCCCGCGCCTTTGCCGCCGACTTTATTCGTGAGAGCGAAGAGAACGGGGCTGCCCGCAGCCTGTTGGTTGCAGAGCACGCGCGCGGGCTGGGTATCGCGCTGGCCACTCACGACGATGAAACACCCGAGCACGTTGCCTTTGCCAATGCCATCGGCGCGCACTATGCCGAGTTCCCCGTTACACGGCTTGCTGCCGAGGCCGCTGTGGCCAGTGGCTTACCCACAACCATGGGCGCACCCAATGTCGTCAGAGGGCAAAGCTCGGGCGGCAATGTAGACGCCCGCTCACTGATCCATGAGGGTTTGGTTACGGCGCTTCTCAGTGACTACGTGCCCAGCTCACAACTCCACGCCGTTGCACGTCTGATTAACGAAGGACTGGACGAAGCGCGTGCTGTCAGCTTGGTCACCGATGGCCCCGCCGCACTAGCAAGGCTCAGCGATAGGGGCAAACTGTTGCCCGGAAAACGCGCCGACTTCGTGCGCCTCTCCCTGCGCGGCGGGTTTGCGCAGGTCAAAGGCGTCTGGGTCGCCGGTCACCCCGTTTGTGGGATGCCCCAATGATGACAATCCAACCTCCTTTGGCCGTTGAACCCTCAATCCACCCGAGCGCCACGGTCGAGCGGTCGCGGCTGGGGAAATATACCGAGGTGGGCCAGTTGACGGCCTTGGTAGACGTGGACTTTGGCGATTATTCCTACGTTCAGCACTTTGCTGATCTTATGATGACGGACGTTGGCAAGTTCGTTTCCATCGCAAACAACGTTCGCATCAACGCCAGCAATCACCCCTCTTGGCGGACAAGCCAGCACCATTTTCAGTACCGCGCGAGCAAGTACGGTATGGGTGAGGATGATGAGGCTTTCTTTGATTGGCGGCGCGCAAACAGCTGCCGTATCGGACATGACGTCTGGCTGGGTCATGGCGCCCTTATTTTGCCCGGTCGAACGGTCGGGGTGGGCGCTGTGGTTGGGGCAGGGGCTGTTGTGACGAAGGATGTCGCACCTTACACCATTGTGGCCGGCAACCCTGCCACGGTGATCCGTCCGCGCTACGAGCATGCCGGAACGGGTGAAGCCATGCAGGCGCTGGCTTGGTGGGATTGGCCACACGAGAAAATTGCGCAGGCAATGCCTGACTTTCAGGCGCTCAGCCCTGAAGCGTTCATCGAGAAATGGAGTTAGGTGCGGTCATGCGGGGTCGTCTTTTCTTACTCGTTGGGCCCAGTGGTGTCGGCAAGGACAGTGTGCTCAATGCCTTGCGTGACCGAGCGCCTGCCGGACTGCACTTTGTCCGGCGGGTGATCACCCGACCCCGGACCGATGACAGCGAAGACTTCGAGCCCTTAGCGCCGGAAGATTTTGACCCTGCCGATTTTACTCTGAGTTGGCCAGCGCATGGGCTGCACTATGGGCTGCGTCATCAAAGCTTTGAGCCCTTGGCGCGGGGCGATAACTTGATCCTCAATGCATCTCGCAAGGCCATCCCGGCATTTGAGGACCGGTTTGATCCTGTGACTGTCATCAGTCTGACAGCTCCGCCAGAAATACTGACCCAGCGCCTCACCAAGCGGGGCCGCGAGACGCCTGAAGACATCAGCAATCGCCTGATCCGTGCCGTGCCGATCGAAACCCGCCGTGCCCCCGTTCTGACAATCGACAACAGCGGCGCTTTGAGCAATGCGGTGGATCAGTTAGCCAAGGCGGTGATGCGCAATCTGCACGAAGGGTGAGTCGCGGTCGGGCTGGAAGAAGAGCCCCAGATGATCGAGCCGCACAGGCTGCTTAACAGTTTGAGCAAAGAGATCTTCGAGAAAGGCCTGAAATACAGGGTCTGCGGCCCCCGAGAGGGTCATGTGGAAGGCAAAGGCTTCTCCCACATAAGGATAGCCGAAGCGATCGAGGTTTGACCGTTCGACGTCTGATAGCTGCTCTGGCTTTCGCCTGGCACGGTCGCTGGCGTTCAGCGGCGCACGAAAGGACTCAAAGCCACGGACGATCGCGAAGGCCAAGGCTTGCAAGTCGTTGTGACGCTCACAGGTTAGCGCAAGAAATCGCTCCTGTACCCGCTGGACGCCGAGGTCCGGCAGATCAACTGCGCGGTGCCGTTTGCAAAACCTTTCCAGCGTTTCCTGCAGTTGGGTCTCCCCCTTTCCATCGGCCAGCTCAAAGGGTGCTTTCAAGGTCGCATGAAAACCATAGTGGCGCGGAAAGGCCGCAAGGCGACGGTGTTCGGTTCCGTCTCGAAGACCGAACACGGGCCCAGCGTTACTCTCACGGCCATCTGGGCAGCGCTTCAACGCCTGTTCGCCAAAGACTGCTAATGGGCTTTGGTCCGCAGGGGAGAAGTAAAGGGCATAGCGCGGCTTAGACATCAGGACACCCGCCGCCCTCTTACAAAGGTCGCCTGGACAAAGGGTGTGCTGTCCGCCACCCGAACGCGCAGCATGTCCGCCCGTTTGCCCAACGCCAGAACGCCCCGATCGTCGAGCCCAACCATGCGCGCCGGGTTCTGCGTGACAGTCTTGAGCGTGTCATACAAAGGCAAATCCAACCGCTCGGCCATCAGGAACGGGGCCTGCAGCAAAGAGCTTGGGACGTAGTCCGAGCTGAGAGCATCGAGCACGCCGGCGCTTGCTAGTTCTTCCATGGCCACGTTGCCCGAGTGACTGCCACCGCGCACCACGTTCGGGGCGCCTCCGATGGTCGTCATGCCACGCGCGTGGGCACGCTGTGCAGCGGCAAGGGAGCAAGGAAACTCACTGATCGCAATACCGGCATCTGCGCTCTGGTCGATGTCATCGATCGTGGTGTCGTCGTGGGTCGCAAGCGTAACACTTTCGCTCGCGAAGAGGTCAAGTACGGCCCGCCAGTTTGCAGGTGTGCTGGAGCTGCCCTTCTCGATCCTCAGCCGAATGGTGCGTTCGACTTCCTGCGGTGCAAGACCTGTCCGGCTCATATAGGTTCGCAGCGCCTCGACATCACGCCACTGGCGCTGGCCTGGCGTGTGATCCATCAGGCTGACAAGGTCAGCCTTGTGCGCCTTGGCTACTGGTTCCAGTGTCTCCATCAGCCGGGGATCGCTCAACTCACATCGCAGATGAAGCCGATGTTCAACGCGAAAGATCCCGAGCGCGCTTGCCCGTTGGACCGCGCCAACCATCTCGGCAAACAGCTCCCGGCGTGGGCTGTTTTCGCCATCGTAGTCACCCACGCTAAGCGCGTCATAAACGGTGGTAATCCCTGCACCTGCAATCTCGCTGTCATGGGCCATAACGGCGGCGATTGCATTAGGCCAATAGGCACGGGGACGGGGGACAAAGTGGCGCTCAACGTTGTCAGTGTGAAGTTCGACCAGGCCCGGCAGCACGTAGTCACCTCCGCAGTCGATGGCCGAGGGAAGTTTGCTGGTGCCACTGTCCATTTGCGCGATGGTACCGTCACCGCCGAGCACGATGGTTCCGTCCAGGATCGCGTCCTCAAGCACCAGTTTGGCGTTGGTCAGAATGATGTCATTGGTGCTGCTGCTCATGGTGCCTTGAATCCGCTTACGTCAATTTCTCGATCACATACCCGCTCTCGGGCGGCGGCATCATGGAAGATGCCAAGAATGGCGGCTCCGCGCGCCTTGGCCTCTTCTATCAGTGCCAGAACGGTGTCGCGATTGGTGCCGTCGAGGCTGGCCGTTGGCTCATCCACAAGCAGGACCGGGAAATGGTGAGCAAAGCCGCGCGCGATATTAACCCGCTGCTGCTCCCCTCCCGAAAAGGTCAGGGGAGAGAGCTGCCACAGCGCTTCGGGAATACGCAAGCGGGCAAGCAAGTCACTGGCCCGTTCGTGCGCCTGTGTTTCTGGTGTGCCGACGCGCAGCAAAGGCTCCGCCACGACATCCAGCGTGGAGACACGAGGTACCACGCGCAGAAACTGACTGACGTAGCCAAGCGTATGCCGTCGCAAGGCAATGATCTCGCGCGGGCTGGCATGGACGACATCGACGCCGCCGACCGTAATCTGACCACTGGCGGCGAGGTAGTTGCCGTAGATCATCCGCATGAGGGTCGACTTCCCGCTGCCAGAAACGCCGGTCAGCGCGACGCACTCGCCGGACTGCACAGCCAAATTGGCCCGTGAGACCACTTCGATTACTGCGCTGTTTTGATTGTGGAGTGTGAACGTCTTGGAGACATTTTCGACGTGGATCATGGCATGAGAACCGAGCTGACAAGGAGTTGGGTATAAGGGTGCTGAGGGTCATCGAGGACTTGATCCGTCAAACCTTGCTCAACAACTGATCCACCCCTCATCACCATCAGCCGATCAGCGAGCAAACGGACCACTGCGAGATCGTGGGTGACGATGATGGCGCTTAGCCCGAGCTCTCGCACAAGGCTGCGCAGCAAGTCGAGCAAGCGCGCCTGCACAGATACGTCGAGACCACCGGTGGGTTCATCCATGAAGATCAATCGAGGGTGGGTCACGAGGTTTCGTGCAATCTGGAGACGTTGCTGCATGCCGCCTGAAAAGGTGCTGGGCCGGTCGTCAATGCGCGCCGTGCTGATCTCGACCCGCTCCAGCCATTCGCTCGCGCTGTTGCGGATGTCGCCATAGTGCCGCGCCCCAATGGCCATTAGCCGTTCGCCCACGTTGCCGCCAGCGGACACGCTCAGTCGCAGACCATCGCGCGGGTTCTGATGCACAAAGGCCCACTCGGTCCGGCGCAGCTTGCGCAATTCAGGTTCGGTCATCGCTTGCGTGCTTTTCATGCCCTCATCTTGAGTGCGGTACAGAACGTCGCCTTCACTGGGTTCAAGCTGGCCGCTGATGCAGTTCAGCAGCGTCGATTTTCCTGACCCGCTTTCACCAACAATACCCAGCACTTCGCCCGGCCAGAGATCAAAGCTGACGTCGCGGCAGCCCACGTGCGTGCCGTAGGACTTACTCAGCCCAGAGGCTGCGAACAGCGGTTCATCCTGCATCATTTCCCGTCTCCTGGTTGGCTTGCTGCCGTTCATTGCAGTAATCGGTGTCCGAGCAGACGAACATCCGCCCGCCTTCATCGTCGATAATGACCTCATCGAGATAGGTATGGAGAGCACCACACAGCGCACACTGGTGCTCGGCACGTGCAGCGACAAAGGGGTAATCCTCGAAGTCCAGGCTCCTTACCCGCGTATACGGCGGTACGGCATAAATTCGCTGTTCCCGCCCGGCACCAAAGAGCTGCAAGGCCGGGGCGTTATCGAGTTTGGGGTTGTCGAACTTTGGAATGGGCGAAGGATCGAAGACGTGTCTGCCATTCACCTCAGCCGGATAAGCGTAACTGGTCGCAATCTCGCCGTGCTGGCTGATGTCTTCATAGAGTTTGACATGCATCAAGCCGTATTCACTGAGCGCGTGCATCTTCCGCGTCTCCGTCTCGCGGGGTTCAAGAAACCGCAATGGCTCGGGTATCGGCACTTGATAGACCAAAATCTGACCCTCAGACAGCGGATGTTCCGGAATGCGGTGGCGCGTTTGGATCAGCGTTGCTTCGGCTGTGCGCTCCGTCAGGGCAACCCCGGCCGTGCGCTCGAAGAACTTGCGGATTGAAATTGCATTCGTGGTGTCATCGGCACCCTGATCGATCACTTTGACCCGGTCATCAGGCACCATACAGGCTGCCGAAACCTGAACTCCTCCTGTACCCCAGCCATAGGGCATGGGCATTTCGCGGCTGGCGAAGGGGACTTGGTAGCCGGGGATCGCAACCCCTTTGAGCAGCGCACGTCGGATCATGCGCTTGGTGTGTTCATCGAGGTAGGCGAAGTTATAGTGTTCGCGGACCAGGGTGCTCATGCTGTATCCCCCTGTGATGGTGTCGCGTCTTCCGCGTGCATGCGACGGAGCCGGCGAACGAGCTCGGCTTCAGACTGAAAGTCGACGTAGTGGGGAAGCTTGATATGCTCGACGAAGCCTGTCGCCTGAATGTTATCGCCGTGCATGATGACAAACTCTTCGTTCTGCGCAGGTGCGCCGAGGTTATCTTCCCCCAACTCCTCCCACCGCAGCGCTCGGTCGCAGAGCGCCATGCTGATGGCCTTGCGCTCCGCCTGTCCAAAGACCAATCCATAGCCGCGCGTGAATTGGGCGGGCTCGGTCTTTGAGCCCTGAAACTGGTTGACGGTTTCGCATTCGCTGACTTCGATCTCAGCGATTTCGATGGAAAAGCCCAGCTCTGGAATTTCCATCTCTACGGCCACGACGCCAATCCGCAGTTCTCCGACAAAGGGGTGATTGCGCGCGTAGCCCCGCTGGGTGGAGTAAGCCAATCCAAGCAAAAAGCCCTCATCCGAGCGGGTCAGTGCCTGAAGCCGCAAGGCGCGCCCGGCGGGAAAGGACACCGGCTCGCGGGTTAGGTCTGGCGGCGTTGCATCGCCTGTTGGTTCGGGCTGAAGCAATCCTTCGTCATCAAGGAAGTCGCTGATCCTTGGCTTTCGACCCGTCGATGACGTGGCTTGGCTTTGCAGCTTAGCTTGCAGCGCAGCCGGGACTTCACCGTCAGCGGCCAGCGCAAAGTCAAGCAGCCGGTGGGTGTAGTCAAACGTTGGCCCGAGCACCTGACCGCCCGGTACGTCCTTGAAAGTCGCCGAAATCCTGCGAAGACAGTTCATTGCGCCGGTATCAATCGGCTTGCTGGTGCCAAAGCGCGGCAGCGTGGTGCGATAGGCGCGCAGCAGGAAAATTGCTTCGATCAGATCGCCCCGAGCCTGCTTAATGGCCAATGCCGCCAACTCACGATCATAAATGGCACCCTCTGCCATGACTCGACTGGTCGCCAATGTCAGTTGTTCGCTGACCTGCTGTGTCTGCAGCGGCGCAAGATCCCGGTCGCCCCGGCGGAGGTCTGCCAACCAGCGGTGTGCGTTGTCGATGGCGGCTTCACCGCCCTTCACCGCGACATACATCAGCCAGCCTCCACCAAGGTTGAGCGGGGCAGGGCGGCGATGGCTTCCCCAAAGCAGAAAAAGAAATCAACCCCCTGCGGATACAGCCGGTGATTGGCCTGCAAAGCCGGCAGCCAGTGCTGCGGCAGGCTCAGGGCAGTGCTCGTTGCAATCCCCGGTCCGGTCAGGCGAAGTCCTTCATTCATCAAGTGTTCTGTCTCGATCAGCAGGGTGGTGGACCGGTCAGGATAGTCATCGCTGCCCAGCGCAAATCTTCCGACCTCCCCAAGACTGTCCCAGGATCCAGCAGCAAACGCGGCCTCAGCGGGGTTATTGGTCAGTGGCGCACCCAAATGGAAGGCGATCCAATCCTTCAGAGCCGGAGTAGCGTGACTTGCTGCGAGGAATAGCGGTGTTGTGCTGTCGCACAGGGTCAGCAGCGCGGTTGCCATGGACACCGACGCTGGAGCAGGGGCTTTGGCTGCTGCCAAACGACCGATCAAGCCAGGCCGAGCCATGACATCCAGCAAAGTCCGGAAGGCGTAGGCGCTGTCGATGCTCGCATCGGCAAAGCCGCCGCTCAGCGCCTCTGACGAAGCGGTTGGCTGGGTCGTTGGGTTTGGGGCGCTCAAGGGACCGCTCATGCTTCTTCTCCCCGAACCAGCGTGTAAAACTCGACCTTAGTCGCGTCGGCTTTGGCTGCCGTCTGCGTCCGCTTTTCCTCAGCATCGGCTTCAAGCGGGGCGATAATGCCGGTGTGGATGCGGTTGGCAGTTTCAACCTCGCTTTGAAGCAGGGCGTCACAGAGTGCAGCAATCCGTGCCTTGTTTTTATCGCGACCTTGAACGTAGGCGTGCCCTACCAGCGCGTCGATTTGCACAGAGCAGCGGGTAACACTCACTTCGCCGAGGTTGAAGGCCGCGC
>CBFIEF010000047.1:0-13906 GCA_965661545.1 Alphaproteobacteria bacterium
GCCTCCCTGCGCGCGCAGGGAGGCTTTTTCTCTGGTTGGCCATTTCAACAAAGGCCAACCCTATGAAATTGCGGCTTAGTAGTCCGGCTGATCGCCTGTACCTGGCAGCAGTTCTTCTGTGATCGACATTGGCCGACGCTCTGGCTGTGGCTCTTCCGCCGGTGCATCACCGAAGGAAAGATCACTTGGCAGCGCTGGCTGTTCGCCGTCACCGAAGGACAGATCTGGACCACGGCCCTTCGCACGCTTGGCGGCGTCGAGCGCTTCCATCTCACGATCTTTCTCCTTAGCAACCTGACGCATGCGGTTGACGTAAGCGCCTGTACCCGCAGGGATCAAACGACCCACAATCACGTTTTCCTTCAGACCAGAGAGACCATCCATCTTACCGGATACAGCCGCTTCAGTCAGAACACGCGTCGTTTCCTGGAACGACGCTGCGGAGATGAAGGAACGGGTCTGCAAGGACGCTTTGGTGATGCCCAGCAGGACCGGCTTTGCGGACGCAAGCTTGAGGCTTTCGCGCATTGCCTTTTCGTTTTCTTCCTCGAACTCCTCACGGTCGATTTGCTCGCCCGCCAAGAGTGTCGTTTCGCCGGGATCAACGATTTCGACTTTCTGCAGCATCTGGCGAACCATCACCTCGATGTGCTTGTCGTTAATCTTCACACCCTGCAGTCGGTAAACGTCCTGAATCTCGTTGATCAGGTAGTTTGCCAATGCCTCAATGCCCAACACCTCAAGGATATCGTGCGGCACCGGGTTACCTTCGAGCAGAAGATCGCCCTTTCGGATGAAGTCACCCTCTTGAACGGCAAGATGCTTGCCCTTCGGGATCATGTATTCCGCTGGATCAGCACCTTCTTCTTCAGGACGGATCACCACGCGGCGCTTAGCCTTGTAGTCACGGCCAAATTCTACGCGACCATCGATCTCAGCGATGACGGCATGGTCCTTTGGACGGCGTGCTTCGAAGAGTTCCGCAACCCGTGGCAGACCACCGGTAATATCGCGGGTTTTCGAGCCTTCCTTTGGAATACGAGCAAGAACATCACCCGCCTTCACGTCTTGACCTGGATCAACCGACAGGATCGCGTCCACGGACAGGAAGTAACGGGCTTCCATGCCGTTGGTGAGCTGAATAACCTCACCATCATCATCACGCAGTGTCACGCGAGGACGGAGGTTTTCACCCCGTGGCTGCTGCTTCCAGTCTGTCACAACGCGGCTGGAAATACCGGTTGTTTCGTCGGTAACTTCCTTCATCGACAGGCCTTCGACCAAGTCCATGAAGTTCACTTTACCCGGCTTCTCCGTGATGATCGGAACGGTGTACGGATCCCACTCAGCGAGCTTGTCGCCGGCGCGAACCATGTGACCTTCTTTGACCACGATACGAGAACCATAAACCAGACGGAAGTTCGCGCGCTCGCGGCCATCTTCGTCGACCAGCGAGAGCTCCGTGTTCCGGCCCATTGCAACCAAGCGACCATCACGGTCGGTTACAACGTTCGGGTTCCGGATGACGATTTTCGCATCAACCGGCGCTTCGATGGTTGATTGCTCAGAGCCACCCTGTGCCGCGCCACCAATGTGGAACGTCCGCATGGTCAGCTGGGTACCCGGCTCACCAATGGACTGCGCCGCGATCACGCCAACAGCCTCACCCATGTTCACCGCCTCACCGCGCGCAAGGTCACGGCCATAACATTTGGCACAGATGCCGTTACGGGTGTCACAGGTCAGAACGGAGCGGATGACCACTTCGTCGATCTTGGAGTTGTCGATGGCGTAGACGTCGGATTCCACAACCATCTCACCATCACGGACCAGCACTTCACCGGTTGCTGGAACAGTGATGTCGCCAATCGCGGTACGACCAAGGATCTGCTCACCCAAGGAAACCTTGACGTCGCCACCCTCAACAAAGGCGCGCTTGGCCAAACCGTTGGTGGTGCCACAGTCGTCTTCGATGATCACAGCATCCTGTGCCACGTCCACCAGACGACGGGTCAAGTAACCCGAGTTTGCGGTTTTCAATGCGGTGTCGGTCAGACCCTTACGCGCGCCGTTTGCGGAGTTGAAGTACTCCAGCGCGGTCAGGCCCTCTTTAAAGTTCGAGATGATCGGCGTCTCAATGATGGTACCGTCAGACTTTGACAACAGACCACGCATTGCTGCGGACTGACGCATCTGAGTAATGGAACCACGGGCACCGGAGTGTGCCATCATGTAGACCGAGTTCATCTCCTTACCTTTTTTACGGGAGATGCCTTCCATCATGGCTTCGGTTACGCGCTCCGTGCACTGAGACCAAACGTCGACCACTTTGTTGTACTTCTCACCCGAGGTAATCAGGCCATCCTGGTACTGCTGCTCGAAGTCCTTGATCTGGTCCTGAGCTTCGCCAACGATATCCCACTTGTTGTCTGGAATAACGAGGTCGTCCTTACCAAAGGAAATACCCGCTGCTGCCGCATGGTGGAAACCAAGGGTCATCAGCGCATCAGCGAACAGCACAGTGTCTTTCTGACCCGTCGCACGGTAGATGCCGTTGATCAGCTTGGAGGTTTCTTTCTTGGTGAGAATCTTGTTCACCAGATCAAAAGAAATCGCCATTGGCTTGGGCAGAACGTCGGCCAGCAGGACCCGGCCCGGCGTGGTTTCACGCACGCGGTAGCAAGGCTCACCGTTTTCATCCAGATCCGGAACCCGCGCACGAATTTGTGCGTGCATGGATACCGCACCAGCGGCCAGCGCGTGCTGGACTTCCTGAGCAGAACCAAAGATCGAGCCAGTACCAACTTCGTCTTCTTCACCCTCGATCGACAGGTAGTAAATACCCAATACGATATCCTGCGACGGTACGATGATCGGCTCGCCGTTGGATGGGGAGAGGATGTTGTTGGTGGACATCATCAAACAACGCGCTTCGAGCTGGGCTTCCAGTGAGAGCGGTACGTGTACCGCCATCTGGTCACCGTCGAAGTCAGCGTTAAACGCGGTACAAACCAGCGGGTGCAGGTTGATGGCCTTACCTTCGACCAACACCGGCTCAAACGCCTGAATGCCAAGACGGTGCAGCGTAGGCGCACGGTTCAGCATGACTGGATGCTCGCGGATAACCTCCTCAAGGATATCCCACACCTCTGGGCGCTCTTTCTCCACCATCCGCTTTGCAGCTTTAATGGTTGAGGCGAGGCCGTACAGCTCGAGTTTGGCGTAGATAAACGGCTTGAAAAGCTCCAACGCCATCTTCTTCGGCAAACCACACTGGTGAAGCTTGAGCGTTGGACCAACCACGATCACGGAACGACCGGAGTAGTCAACGCGCTTACCCAGCAGGTTCTGACGGAAGCGACCCTGCTTGCCCTTGAGCATGTCGGACAGGGACTTCAGCGGACGCTTGTTCGCACCGGTAATCACACGACCACGGCGGCCGTTGTCAAACAGCGCATCCACCGACTCTTGCAGCATCCGCTTCTCGTTGCGGATGATGATGTCAGGCGCGCGCAGCTCGATCAGACGCTTCAGGCGGTTATTCCGGTTGATCACACGACGGTAGAGGTCGTTCAGATCGGAGGTCGCGAAACGGCCACCGTCCAGTGGAACCAGCGGGCGAAGCTCTGGCGGGATCACCGGCAGAACGTCCAGCACCATCCACTCTGGCTTAGAGCCAGACTCAACGAGGCTTTCGATCAGCTTCAGACGCTTTACCAGCTTCTTCCGCTTGGCTTCGGAGTTGGTCTCGCGCAGTTCATGACGCAGCGTTTCCTTCTCGAAAGGCAGATCGAGTTCCATCAGCAGATGCTTCATTGCCTCAGCACCGATTTTCGCGGTGAAGCTGTCTTCACCGAAATCGTCCTGCGCCTGATAGTACTGCTCTTCAGACAGCAGCTGGTGCATGGTCATGCTGGTGACGCCCGGGTCCACAACCACAAAGCTTTCGAAGTAGAGCACACGCTCCAGATCTTTCAGCGTCATGTCGAGGATCAGGCCAATGCGCGATGGCAGAGACTTCAGGAACCAAATGTGAGCCACTGGTGCCGCGAGGTCGATGTGCCCCATGCGCTCACGGCGCACTTTGGACAGCGTAACTTCAACGCCGCATTTCTCACAGATGACGCCTTTGTACTTCATCCGCTTGTACTTGCCACACAAGCACTCGTAGTCCTTTACCGGACCAAAGATCTTTGCACAGAACAAGCCATCGCGTTCGGGCTTGAAAGTACGGTAGTTAATGGTCTCAGGCTTCTTGACCTCGCCAAAAGACCAAGAGCGAATGCGCTCTGGGCTGGCGATGCTGATCTTCAGGCTATCGAAGGATTCCAGACCGGATTCCTGGCCAAAGATTTTGCTGATTTCGTTCATGTCAGGCTCCCATAGAGGGGTGAATTCTGCTGGCTTTGCGGGGTGATGGGGGAGCACGGCGTGCGCTCCCCTACCCCTTGGCGACTAAAGTGTCGCGGCTTTACTCGAACGGATTTACGTCTTCGGGTGGACGCTGGCTTGGAGCGCGCGCGCCCTCACCAAAGACAGACTGAAGCGTCGGCTCTTCGCCTGATTCACCGTTCTCGATCACGTTGCTCTGGCGCAGGTCTACGTTCAGACACAGCGCGCGAAGCTCTTTGATCAAGACGTTGAAGGACTCAGGAATACCGGCTTCAAAGTTGTCGTCACCGCGAACGATGGATTCGTACACTTTGGTACGACCCGCCACGTCATCCGACTTCACCGTCAGCATCTCCTGCAGCGTGTACGCCGCACCGTATGCCTGCAACGCCCACACTTCCATCTCACCAAAGCGCTGGCCACCGAATTGAGCCTTACCGCCCAATGGCTGCTGCGTCACAAGTGAGTATGGACCGATGGAACGTGCGTGGATCTTGTCGTCCACGAGGTGATGCAGCTTGAGCAGGTACTTGTAACCCACGGTCACTGGACGATCGAAAGGATCCCCCGTACGACCATCGTACAACTGCACCTGACCGGAGCCATCAAGACCCGCGTACTCAAGCATCTTCACGATGTCGGTTTCTTTGGCGCCGTCAAACACAGGCGTTGCGAACGGCACACCCGAGGTGACGTTGCCTGCGATTTCCAGCTTGTCGCTTTCTTCCAGACCTTCCAACTCTTCGGGATCATAAACATCCGACAAGCGCTGATTGATCTCTGCCATCGCTCCTTCGCGACCCATCTTGTAGGCACGAAGCGCATCGCCGATCTGTCGACCAATGCCCCGTGCAGCCCAACCAAGGTGGGTTTCAAGGATCTGACCGATGTTCATTCGCGATGGTACGCCCAGCGGGTTGAGTACGATATCAACCGGCGTGCCGTCTTCGAGGAATGGCATGTCTTCAGAGGGGTTGATCTTGGAGATCACACCCTTGTTGCCGTGACGACCAGCCATCTTATCGCCTGGCTGCAGCTTGCGCTTCACCGCGACGTAGACTTTGACCATCTTCAGAACACCCGGCGGCAATTCATCACCACGCTGGATTTTCTCGACCTTGTCTTCGAACCAACGCTGGATCACGTCAACCTTGTCGTCGAACTCCTGACGCAGGTTCTCGAGAACCTTCATCGCTTCGTCGTTCTCGACAGCAATCTGACGCCACTGACCCGGGGTGAATTGACCGAGAATGCTCTCGTCAATCGCCGCGCCTTTCTGGATGCCTTCTGGACCGTCCTGAACCATTTGCCCCATGAGGACGTCTTTCAGACGGGAGTAGAAGGAGCGCTCGATAATCGCGCGCTCATCATCGCGGTCTTTTGCCAGCGTTTCGATTTCCAGACGTTCAATCGCCAGAGCGCGCTCGTCTTTGTCCACACCACGGCGAGAGAAGACGCGAACGTCGACAATGGTACCAACCGCACCCGGTGGCAGCTTCAGCGAGCTATCCCGAACGTCGGAGGCTTTTTCACCAAAGATCGCGCGAAGGAGTTTCTCTTCCGGCGTCATTGGGCTTTCACCCTTTGGTGTCACTTTACCAATCAGGATATCGCCCGGCTGCACTTCCGCGCCGACGTAAACAATGCCAGCCTCATCGAGGTTGCGCAGTGCGTCTTCGCCAACGTTTGGAATGTCGCGGGTGATTTCTTCCGGGCCGAGCTTGGTGTCTCGCGCCATAACTTCGTATTCATCGATGTGGATCGAGGTGAAGACGTCGTCGCGCACGATACGCTCGTTGATGAGGATGGAATCCTCGAAGTTGTAACCCTGCCACGGCATGAAGGCCACGAGCACGTTACGGCCCAGAGCCAATTCGCCCAGATGCGTCGACGGGCCATCCGCAATAATGTCGCCCTTCTGCACTCGGTCGCCAACCTTCACCAGCGGACGCTGGATGATACAGGTGGACTGGTTCGAACGCTGGAACTTAGACAGGCGGTAGATTTCTACGCCCGTTTCGGATTCCGTCGCAAAGTCCATTTCACGAATAACGATACGACCCGCATCAACCTGATCAATCACACCCGAGCGGCGTGCAATCACGGTTGCACCGGAATCGCGCGCAACGGTCGCTTCCATGCCGGTTCCAACGAACGGTGCTTCTGCACGGATCAGTGGAACGGCCTGACGCATCATGTTCGAGCCCATCAGAGCGCGGTTAGCATCGTCGTTTTGCAGGAATGGAACCAAGGATGCCGCAACCGATACCAGCTGCTTTGGCGATACGTCGATCAGATCAACGTCGGTGGGCAGTGCCACGACGAATTCACCATTCGAGCGCGCCGTTACCAGATCTTCGGTCAGGAAATTCTTAGCGTCGATTGGCGCGTTTGCCTGTGCAACGGTGTAGCGCTGCTCTTCCATCGCAGAGAGGTACACAACCTCATCCGTGACTTGGCCTTTCTCAACTTTCCGGTACGGCGATTCAATGAAGCCATACTGGTTCACGCGCGCGTAGGTCGCCAGCGAGTTGATCAGACCAATGTTCGGGCCTTCCGGTGTTTCAATCGGACAGATCCGGCCATAGTGCGTCGGGTGCACGTCACGAACTTCAAAGCCCGCACGCTCACGCGTCAGACCCCCTGGGCCAAGCGCTGAGAGACGACGCTTGTGCGTAATCTCGGAAAGCGGGTTGGTTTGGTCCATGAACTGCGAAAGCTGGGACGAACCAAAGAACTCACGCACCGCAGCGGCTGCTGGCTTGGCATTGATCACGTCTTGCGGCATGACCGTATCGATGTCGACAGACGACATCCGCTCTTTGATCGCACGCTCCATCCGGAGCAGACCAACGCGGTACTGGTTTTCCATCAGCTCGCCCACGGAGCGAACACGACGGTTACCAAGGTTATCAATATCATCGATGTCGCCGCGGCCGTCTTTCATTTCAGACAGGTTGCGAACGATCTCGAGGATGTCTTCTTTCCGCAGAACACGCATGGTGTCTGCTGTCTTGAACAAGTCCTGCTCACCTTCGCGAGCAGTGGCTGCCAGACGCATGTTCATCTTCACACGGCCAACGGCAGAAAGGTCAAAGCGTTCGTCGTCGAAGAACAGACCCGAGAACAGTGCCTCAGCGGTTTCAAGGGTCGGCGGCTCACCCGGACGCATGACGCGGTAGATGTCGATCAGCGCTTCTTCGCGGGTGGCGTTCTTATCAACTGCGAGCGTGTTACGGATGTAGGCGCCCTTGTTCAGGTGATCGATGTCCAGCGTGACAAGCGAAGTAATACCCTTGTCCATCAGCTCTTCGAGCAGCGCTTCAGACAACTCGTCGCCCGCTTCTGCCCAAACCAGACCTGTCTTCTTGTCGAAGGCATCGTTGGCAATGTATCGGCCAATCAGGTCTTCACGGCTTACGAGCAGATCGGAAACTGTCTCTGCCAGCTTCTTCGCCTTACGGGGCGTAATTTTGTCACCAGCCTTGGCAACGACTTCGCCATCAGCCGCGTTGACCAAATCGTCAACCAACTTCTTGCCTGAGTATTGCGACGCGTCGAAGGCCGTACGGAATTGACCGTCACCTGCAACGTCAAAGGTGATGCGGTCGTAGGCCATCGCCAGAATTTCTTCGCGGCCCATGCCCGTCGCCTGGAACGGCGCGAGGGTCTTGCCCTCTTCCGCTGCCTGTTCGCGCTCAAGCGCGGTGAAAGCAGAATCCAGTGCCATCAGCAACGTGGTTGCTGGCAACTTCCGGCGGCGGTCAATTCGGACGTAGAGGAGATCTTTGGCATCGAATTCGAAATCGAGCCAAGAGCCACGGTAGGGAATCACACGCGCGGAGAAGAGCAACTTGCCCGAGGAGTGCGACTTGCCGCGGTCGTGGTCAAAGAACACGCCGGGGGAGCGGTGCATCTGGGAAACGATCACACGCTCGGTGCCGTTCACGATAAACGTACCGTGGTCGGTCATCAGCGGCATATCGCCCATGTAGACGTCTTGCTCTTTAATATCGCGAACGGAGCGAGAGCCGGTGTCTTCGTCAACGTCCCACACAACCAACCGCAACGTCACCTTTAACGGAGCCGCGTAAGTCAGGCCGCGCGACATGCACTCCTCTTCGTCGTACTTCGGCGATTCCAGCTCATAGCGCACAAACTGCAGCTCGGAGCGATCAGAGAAGTCCTTGATCGGGAATACGGACTTGAAGACTTCCTCAAGACCCGATGTGCCTGTGTCAGGCTTTTGCAGGAAACCATCATAGGAAGCGCGCTGCACTTCGATGAGGTTTGGCATTTGGACCGCTTCGCGAATACGGCCAAAGGATTTCCGGATGCGTTTCCGCTCGGTAAACGACTTACCCATGGATATAGGGCCCCCTTGTTTGGGTCATTTCTGCCAGCGGAAAAACACTCACAACAACGTGGATGGTCGGGGGCCGTCCCTGCGTTAAAGGGTACCAAAGCCGCTTAAGTACGGGGATGAAAAACCCCAAACTTCCTGAGCGAAGCTACTGCTTCTTGTTTTTTGTACTGAGTGTGCGCTGACAACCATCACTGTCAGCCTGCAGAAATACGCCGGTGGGACCAATTTCGCAAGACTTTGAGGCGTTGCGAATTGTCAAGGCTGCTGTGTGCTGAAGCATGGGATTTCCGGGCTCGGTAGCGCCGGAACACAACACCCCTATCTTCGTTTCGGCGGGCTGTTTTTACCCGGAGATCTCTGATGCGAAGACTGATCCAGTGATTGTGACGCCGCCCCCTGCGCATGGCGTCCCGGTCGCGCAGCGCCGTGACCCTGCCGCGCTGCGCCCAAAAAGAGTGCACGCGGCCTCATGGAGGGTGCCGGTCCCCCGCGAGCGCGGAACATACCGCCTTGTAAATCGAACCGGCCATGAACGCGCCCCTGCAGACCAGAGAGCCCCGGATCAGACTGGCGGCCAACGCCGGGGAAAGGCACCGGGTGACCATCGACAAAAAGCACGTCATCTTGGTCGCCGGGGAGACCCGTCATGAACAGCGAGCCGACCGTTCCAGCCTCAAAAATGGACAGCGGGCGAAGGCTGATCGCAGTGGCAAACAAATGCATTGGCATGCCTTCAAGCAGCGGCCCCTGCACCGTGGCACGCGTGTCTGTGGGTAAGGAGGTGCCGTCAGCGGTGACGATGGTCACCCCAGCGACACGACCATCGGCAGACACGGGACCGGTTATGATCGCCTCCCGGCCAGCCGTCTGTTGAATATTGGCGGCTTGAATATTTCCCCGATGATCCCGCAGTCCGGTCACGACCACCCACTCGCCAACCGCAAGCGCGCTGGAATCGGTCAGACTGGAGACAATAACTGTCTGGCCTAAAATACTGAGCGCCCACCGTCCTCGACCTTGGGAAATCCGGTCAATCGGCCCGACCAAAGCCAAGCTGGCGTCAATCCGACTGGCGTAGAGCCGGCCATCCGTTGCCTGAAACGCCTCGATTGCCACAGTCTGCCCCAGTGCCAAATCTTGCTCGTTAGCGCGCTGTCCGTTGAGTGTAATCGACGCAGTATTTGGGATCTCCACTTTCACATCATTGACCCAAATGGACGAAAAGCCTTCGATCAAACCGAAAATACCAGTTCCGCCTATTCCCGCATCGATGCCGGTGCCACCAATGCCGGAGCTGATACCCGTTCCGCCGATTCCGGCGTCAATTCCCGTCCCTCCAATGCCGGACCCAGCTTGCCCCCATCCCGCACCAGGCAGTGAAAGAGCAGAGCCAGCAAGCAATGTGAGAGCGGTCCGTCGAGTTAGGCGGTTTCGCCTCATGTGTCAGCCTCGTCCTGATAGAAGTACACGCCAATACGAACACGCTGTCCGCCGATATCCCCCGTGGCATTGGCGGTCACATCTTTTGGCTCGTCAATTTGCTCTTCCGACAGCGCCACCATCTCCCGGAGCAGTGTCATCGCCGACGTTGCCAAAGCCTCCCGCATGACTGCGACCGTTTTGGGCGGCAAATCTGCGTTAAACATGGCACGCTCAAAAAAGCGCTCTTCAACGGGTGCTGCGATATTGTGGACAGCGGCACTTAAGTGGTCACCGACGTTGGCAGACAGAAACTCAATGCTTTCTGTTGAATTCGCCTCAGGCAGGTAAGCTGCGGACGTAAGCTTGTAGGTGCCGTCCCGCAGATCTTCGACCAAACCAGCAGCAATTAGCCCCTCCAGCACTGATTTTGCGCGGACCTCCGGGCCAATCTCATCAACCAACTGCGCGAAGCTTGGCCCGTCACTTTGCTTCGCCATTGGCAGCAGAACCGGAGTGCCGTCTTTGGATAGGTAAGAGCGGTTACTAGACCAGCGCGTCACCACGCGAGCAGACGGGCTATCGTTCGGCGTGCGCGCAGCCTCGTCTGGCACATTTTCGCGCTCTTTCATCCATCGAGAGATTTCGCGGCGATGGATCCCAGTGGCAACGTGCAGCGACGAAGTGGTGATTTTGGCATCGGTTTTCTGAAACTGCGCATAGGCCGCTTCAAGCGTAGCGTCTCGCAACGCGGTTTCTAACATCCCATGCGACAACCCCATGCGAAGCCCGCCATCAGCGAGCTCGTGCAGCAGCCGGCGAACAGCCGAAAGATAAGCGGATTTTGGATCGTTATCGGTCATAGGTCATTGTTTTAGAGAATCTGTTTGTCGATGCGAACACGCCAAAACTTGGCATGGCCCCATTCCTTAGACCACCTTTTTGAGCAAAACGCTCACACTTTTTTGTGGACGTGTGCATTTTGCTCACGTATTGCTGCTTTTAGATTACGGATCACCGAAGAAGAACCTCTGCTTGGTTGCTCGACAGCGCTCCGCCCCACAAACGATTTTAGGAATTCAATAATGAAAACCCTTATCCTCTCTGCTGCTACTGCTTCCATTTTGTCGCTTGCTGCAATCACCACGGCACAAGCACGTGATTGCTCGGGCTTTACCGAACGGGCCACGATTTACAACTCAATCGGCCTGACAGATTCTGCAAACTTCTGGACCGCCGTTGCCAGTGAATGTGAAGCCAGCAATTGGTCTGAACTGGATCGCGAGACAGTGCGCTCAAACATCAGTGGCTATGCCGATGAGACAGGCTACGAGCGCCCAGAGCGTGAGACGGTCCAAGCCGCAGCAACAGAGGCTGGCGTTGAACTTCAAGGCCGCCGGAATGGCCGGAACAATGGTCGCGGTGGTCGCAGAGGTCAGTAGGCCAAGCGCGCTCAGAATTCGCTCGATGTCCGCGGTACCATTGCCCCAAAATGGTGATGCAGCACATCCGGCGTCAGGGTCACCAGGCCGTTCCTGGTGGCCCATCCCCGGAGTTTTCGCTTTGGGAAATAGGCTATTTTGATGCCTTAGGTCGCATAGCGCCAGCCAGTAAGGTCATCAACAAGGCAAGAACGATCAGGATGCCAAAGGCCATTCGGATCGATGTTATCTCAGCCAAGCCGCCGATGATCGGTGGACCCAGCAACATCCCTCCATATCCAAAGGTCGCAACACTGGCGATGGCGGTTCCGGCGGAGACGCCGTTTTCCGTCGCAGCACGGGAGAAAGCCATGGGGACAATGGTGGCGTAACCGATCCCCATCAGCGAGAACCCCAACAAACTCAGCCAGAACGTTCCGCCCAATACCGCCAACAAAGCACCAACCGCAGCAATACCACCGCTGACCCGGGTCATGTTGACGGGCCCAATGGCTTGAATACAGCGATCTCCGAGCAACCGGGTGATGACCATCAGGACGGAGTAGGCTGTAAAGCCCAGCGCCGCGCGGGCTTCGGTGACGTTGGCAACTTCGATCAGGAAGGTCGAACTCCAATCCACCATGCCGCCCTCACCCACTGTCGTACAGAACGCAACCAAGCCCACGAGCACCAAAATGCCCTTAGGCAAAGACACCAGCGGTGCGCCAGATCCACTGCCGCCCGCGACGGTCTCAGACTTCCATGCAACGACGCTAAACGGCAGGCAAACGGCGGAAAATATCACAGCAGCAAGCAGGAAATGGAGGGAGGTTTCGAGATCGATTTGGCCGGCAAAAAAGCCACTCAGCGCGCCCAGGCCCGTCCCTACCGACCACAGCGCGTGAAAGGATGACATGATGGGACGGCCCGCTGCTTTTTCCACTTCCGTGGCCCACGAGTTCATCGTCACGTCCATTGCGCCGTGGGTCGCGCCAAACAAGAACATGGCCGCACCCAGTGCCAGCACCGAAACAGGCGCTAAAGCAATACCCACCAGAGACACGGCATGGAGCACCGCCAAGATCCGCGTGAGCAGCACGGCCCCAAAACGGTCGGCGAGACGTCCTGCGACCGGAAAGCTAAGCAGCGCACCGACCGCCATCACCAGCAGCAGCAAGCCAAACTGACTTTTATCGAGCCCTTGCGCTTCGCGGATGGTGGGAATTCGGGACGCCCAGATGCCGAGCAGAGCACCGTTGAGCAAGAACATGGCCGAGACGGCCCGCCAGGGAGTTAGAAAAGCAGGCACGTGCGGGGAACTCCTCGACAGGTTTGTTCTCTCACCCTAGCGACACTTTCACCCTTTGCCAGCGCCCCTTTGATCGCCGGTCAGAATTCGCCAAAGAAAAAGGGGTGTGACGCCCATGGCACCACACCCCTTTTCATAAATTTCCACTGAGAACAGTGGCGCGTCTTACTTGAGTTCGACTTCTGCGCCAGCTTCTTCCAGCTTCTTCTTGAGTTCTTCAGCTTCGTCCTTGGACGCGCCTTCTTTAACAGGCTTCGGAGCACCTTCAACCAGGTCCTTCGCTTCCTTCAGGCCCAGGCCTGTGATCGCACGAACTTCCTTAATCACGTTGATCTTCTTCTCGCCCGCGGACTTGAGGATCACGTCAAATTCAGTCTGTTCTTCAGCAGCAGCGCCAGCGTCAGCGCCAGGTGCCATCATCATCATGCCACCAGCAGGAGCAGCAGCGGATACGCCCCACTCTTCTTCAAGCTTAGTTGCGAGTTCAGCAGCTTCCAGAACGGTGAGCTTGCCAAGTTCGGCTACGAGAGCGTCGAGATCAGCCATTTTCTAGTTCCAATCTAAAGAGATATTCCAGTGTTAAGTTCAGTGTGAGGGTCGCCGGACTAGGCGTCTTCCTTCGCACCGTAAGCGGAGAACACGCGAGCCAGCTTCGCAGCCGGAGCGTCCACAACGCCAACGATTTTGGATGCAGGTGCATTCAGCAGACCGATGAGCTGAGCGCGAAGCTGATCGAGAGATGGCAGCTTGGCCAGCTTTTCGATTTCAGCAGCGGACAGCACTTTGCCGTCCATCGCACCACCGAGGATTTCGATCTTGTCGACATCCTTGGCAAACTCAGCCAGCGCCTTTGCTGGGCCAACTGGATCATCGGAGTACGAGATCGATGTTGGGCCTGTCAGCATGTCACGAATATCGTCAAACTCGCCGCCTTCAGCAGCGATTTTTACCAGACGGTTTTTCACAACACGGTGCTTTGCACCCGCTTCACGCATCCGC
>CBFIEF010000048.1:0-12871 GCA_965661545.1 Alphaproteobacteria bacterium
CGTCAACGCCAAAGTCAGTCGCGCCGATCAACGTCGTTTCATCCAACTGGGAGACGGCGGCCAAGTCCGCCGGGACCACAGTGCCGGCATGGGGGCAAGACAGGACCACGGGCAAAGCCTGTTCGCTGGGCTCAAAGATATTGATGGTTGAAGCCTGATCCATGACCGAGACCATAGGCGCGCTTGGCCGCAGCGCAAGCAACACCTCTCTGTGCCAAGCGCAGGTCAGGTGAAATTTTCTGTGTAAAGGGATTGCCAATTGGGGGGCTAAGGTCTAACTCCGTGCTTCTGACACCGACGTTGCGCCGGGGTCATTGGTCGGGCGATTAGCTCAGCGGTAGAGCACCACATTGACATTGTGGTGGTCACTGGTTCGATCCCAGTATCGCCCACCATTTCCTTTGACAGTTTGAACGCACGAAACGAGTGTCCTTTGGTGACCCATCTCGGAGTGCTTTCATGTCTCGTCTTTGGATAAAAAACCCCCTTGCAGTTCACGCTGAAAACGCAGGTGATGGCCTGGTTGTCGACAACGGTGTGATTGTGGAATTGGTGGCGAGCGGCGAGACGCCAGAGCACGAGGCGACCTTTGACGCCAGCGATCGGGTGATTATCCCCGGCCTGATCAACACCCATCATCACATGTACCAAACGCTGACGCGTGCCGTGCCGGATGCGATTGATAAGGAGCTGTTTGACTGGCTGAAGACGCTCTATCCGGTGTGGGCCGGGCTGACGCCCGATATGATTTCATCCAGCTCGGAGCTGGCAATGGCCGAGCTGCTCTTGTCCGGCTGCACCACCACAACCGATCACCACTACGTTTTTCCTGCTGGGCATGAAGACGCCATTGATCGACAGGTTGCGGCGGCGGAGCGGCTGGGAATTCGTGTGGTTCTGACGCGTGGATCGATGAGTTTGTCAGTCGAAGACGGCGGCCTGCCGCCGGCCACTGTTGTGCAGGACGAAGACACGATCATGGCCGATTCAGCGCGCTTGATTGATCAGTTTCACGACGCTGGGCCCAAGGCCATGACACAAATCGCCCTCGCGCCCTGTTCACCGTTTTCTGTGACTAAGGGGCTCATGACCGCTGCGGCTCAGTTGGCGAAGGAGCGGGGCGTGCTGTTGCACACGCACTTGGCCGAAACCGAAGATGAAAACGGCTTCTGCGAGGAAGTGTTCGGGTGCAGGCCGCTGGATTACGTCGAGAACTGTGGATGGTCGGAAACCAAAAGCTGGTACGCCCACGGGATCCATTTCAACGCCGACGAAATCCAGCGCTTGGCCAAGGCTGGCGCAGGGGTCGCCTCGTGCAGTCATTCAAACATGCATCTTAGCAGCGGCATTTGCTCAGCCTGTGAATTGGAACAAGCCGGGGTCGCTGTTGGCTTGGGGGTTGATGGCTCAGCATCTAATGATGCTTCGAACATGATCCAAGAAGTCCGCGCAGCATGGTTGATCCAGCGCCTGAAATCCGGCTCGGGCGCCGTGTCGTGGCAGGATGCTTTGCGCTGGGGCACGGAGGGGTCGGCGCGCCTGCTGGGACGAGAGGCGCATCTTGGTCGCTTGGCACCGGGCATGGCGGCGGACTTGGCTTTGTTTCGCTTGGACGAGCCAAGGTTCAGTGGTGCTGGTGATCCCTTAGCCGCGCTGATTGTGTGTGGCGCTCACAAAGCCGATGCCGTGATGGTGAATGGACAGTGGCGGGTGAGAGGTGGTCAGCTGGTCGGTGCAGAGCTCGCCATGATCATGGACTCGCACCAAAAACATGCGCGGAATCTGCAGTCTTAGATCCATCGCTAAAATGCGAGATAATCTACGGCTCATAATACATACTTAGACGCGCATAAAATATGAGGACTCGTGCAAAACAACGCATAATGCACACGTTGCCCAAAAATTTTGCATTTTTGATTGCATTATCAGATTTTCGCGTGGTACTTCCGCTTCGCGTCTCAAGATGCTGAAAACCCTACCGTTTTGGAGTAAACGCAAATGAAAAAAATTCTTCTTTCTGCTGTTGCAGCGATGGCCGTTCCTTCGCTGGCAGCCGCCGAAGTAAAGATCGGGGTAATCCTCGGCTTTACCGGCCCGATTGAATCCCTGACCGGCCCAATGGCTGACGCTTCCGACATCGCGTTCGCAGAAGCTACCGCTTCCGGTCTCTTCCTTGGGGGTGAGTCCGTAGTAGGCGTTCGCGCTGACTCAACCTGTGTTGATTCCGCTGCTGCTACCGCAGCTGCTGAAGGCCTGGTTGCTGGCGGTGTTGCTGCAATCATGGGTGCTGACTGTTCCGGTGTAACCGGCGCAATCCTCGCAAACGTTGCTCTGCCAAACGGCGTTGTAATGATTTCCCCATCTGCTACGTCGCCAGCTCTTACGACTGCTGAAGACAACGGCTTGTTCTTCCGTACCGCTCCTACCGATGCGCGTCAGGGTCAAATCCTGGCTGACATGGTTTCTGAGCGCGGTGTGACTGAAATCGCTGTGACCTACACCAACAACGACTACGGTAAGGGTCTGGCTGACGCGTTCCAAGCGAACTTCGAAGGTAAGGGTGGCACTGTAACCATCTCCGCAGCGCACGAAGACGGCAAGGCTGACTACTCCGCTGAAGTTGCTGCTCTCGCAGCTGCTGGCGGCGAAGAGCTGGCTGTATTCGGTTACCTTGACCAAGGTGGTAAGGGCATCATCCAGGCGTCCATCGATACTGGCGCGTTTGACGTATTCGTCATGGGTGACGGCATGATCGGTGATTCCATTGCAGCTGCAATCGGCTCGGACTTCGACGGTTCCTACGGTACCGTACCGGGTTCTACGTCCGCTGGCGCAATGACTTGGATCAACACAGTATCCGGTGACGGCGTAGACGGCTCCGCGCCATTTACCGCTGAGTCCTACGATGCTGCTGCACTGCTGGTTATGGCAATGCAGGCTGCTGGTTCTTCTGACCGTGACGCAATCGCTGCACAGGTTCTGAACGTTTCCAACGGTCCAGGCGAGAAGATCTACCCAGGTCAGATCGGCAAAGCTCTTCGCATCATCTCCAACGGTGGCGAAGTTGACTACGAAGGCGCGTCTAACGTGAACCTGATTGGTCCAGGCGAAGCTGCTGGTTCCTACATCTACAA
Organism: Alphaproteobacteria bacterium; assembly: GCA_965661545.1. Lineage (GTDB taxonomy): Bacteria > Pseudomonadota > Alphaproteobacteria > UBA7985 > UBA7985 > UBA7985. The sequence goes on from CBFIEF010000048.1 coordinate 3,135, forward strand.
AGTTGTAGAGGGTGGCTTGTTCACCGATAAGGAAATCCGCTAATCCAAAGCGGTCTCGTCTTAGGCATCCGGGCCTGAGATGACCCAACTGAAAACCGGCGCCAAGCTTCATGCTCGGCGCCGGTTTTTTTATGTCCGGTTCGCTGTGCCAAAGATGGGCTCAAGCAAACCGTGAGAGCACGGGGACGTGCTCGCGGTAGGACCACAGGACAAAGGCGGAAAGCAGCCCTAGTACCAAAGATGGAGCGACAGTGCCCGCGCCCAGCAGCACGAGGTGGGCGAAGACAGCGCCAACCATCGTCGCCCCCAGCAGCGCCGCGCCCCAAGCCTGACGCCGTGGGATCCAGAGCAGCACAGCGCCGCCGATTTCGATGATGCCGGTCAGGTAACGGAACCACTGACCCAGACCGATGAGCTCGAAGGTCTCAACCATCATGGGGGCGCCCGCGAGCTTGCCAGCGCCGGCTGCAACGAACGCGAGGGTGAGAATGATTTTGATGATCAGGAGAGTGATGCGCATGACGTCTGTCCAGTTCCTTTAAGTGAGGGATGGACGACAAATGGCATGCGCGAAAATGCACGGAAATGAGTGAATTCGCGCAAGGAGTGCACGGAAATACAGCAAGTGAGTTTGCCGCGATAGGGCCATGTAAAAGGCCGATGGAGCCTGAGCTCGCATCGGCCTTTATTACGGTCGAGGACACGCCGGAGCGTTGGTTTAGTGCGCGCGGGCGGCGCCAGCTTCGGGGATCAGGCCTTTAGGTGAGAACCGTAGCGCCAGAAGCAGCACCAAACCCATAAGCAGATATCGGAAGTGAGGGGCTGCATTCTTGAGCCAGTTCACACCGTCTTGCACCTTCAACACAGCATCTCCGATGCTGATCAGCACAACATCCAGATACGGCGTCAGCACACGTTCCATGTTTACGGAAATCCACTGCGCGGCGACTTCGGCTTCAATCCAGAAGAACCAGATCACAAAGCCCCCCAGCACAGCGCCAAGGTTGTTGCCAGACCCGCCGACAATCACCATCACCCAAATCAGGAAGGTGTAGCGCAGCGGCTGATAGCCGGTTGGGGTGAACTGTCCGTCTAGCGTGGTCAGCATCGCGCCTGAGACACCAAGAATGGCCGCGCCGACGATAAAGACCTCGCGGTGGCGCTTAACCACGTTCTTGCCCATGGCGGAGGCCGCAACGTCGTTGTCACGGATCGCCCGCATCATCCGACCCCACGGCGAGTTCAGCGCGCGGATGGCGAGGAACAGCACGATGGCGAGGACAGCGGCGAACAAGAAGGTGAAGCAGAGCTTTACGAAAACTGACGAAAACTCGATGACGCTGGTTTTGAATTTATCGTCCGCTGGACCCAAGCCCGTGAAGCGGCTGACGAGGTTTTGGAACCACTCAGCTTGCTGCAGGTTGGTTTCCCGTGGGACGGGCGCGCGCTTCAGGCTGGTGATGTTTTTTACACCGCGCGTCATCCATTCTTCGTTCTTGGCAACTGCGACGACAATCTCGGAAATCCCGAGTGTTGCAATGGCGAGATAATCCGCGCGCAGGCCCAGAGCGATCCGCCCAATGACCCAGGCAACGCCAATACAAACCACAGCAGCCACACCCCAGCTTACGAGGATGTTCAGGCCTAGACCCCCCAAGTTACCGGCGGAGGCTGCAGCGATGCTTTCTACGGCTGTTACGCCACCTTCAAAGACAGGTCGGATGATGAAGTAGGCCGCGACCAGCAGGGCGGCGGTGCCCCAGTTCTTGATCCATGCCGCGCTGACAAAGCGCCGCAAGGCGTAGATCAATCCGACAAACAGCGCGACCAATAGGCCCGCGATACCAATGCGGAGGCCGCCTGCTTCCCAGCCCGCCACGACGGGCGGTTCGGAGATCAGCACGGCAACCATGCCACCAACAGCGACAAAGGCCATGACGCCGGCGTTAAACAATCCGGCGTAGCCCCACTGCATGTTCAGGCCCACAGACATCACGGCGCTGATCAGGCACAGGTTCAGGATAACCAACATGACTGACCAGCCTTGGCCGAAGCCAACGGCCAGCAGCGCGATGGCCATGGCGGAGAATAGGAGGATGGGGCGAAGCGACTGGCTCATGCTCGAATCACCTTTCCGCTAAACAGTCCCGTCGGTTTTATCAGCAAGACGGCAACAAGGATGATGAAGGACACAGCGAACTTGTAGTCGACGGTCAACAGCTGCATGAGGCCCGACGGTTCGAGATTCTCGGGCATCATGTACTTGAGGAACTTCTTGTATGGGTAGGTCACCATGACCTCTGAGAACGCCACAACGAACCCACCGGCAATTGCGCCAAGGGGGTTACCGACGCCGCCCAGAATGGCCGCCGCAAAGATCGGCAGCAGCAACTGGAAGTAGGTAAAGGGCTTGAATGACTTGTCGAGGCCAAACAGAACCCCGGCCAGCGTCGCCAGCGCTGCGGTGATGATCCACGTCACCATAACCACGCGCTCTGGATTGATCCCGGAGAGCAGGGCAAGGTCTTCGTTGTCTGAGTAAGCGCGCATCGCCTTACCCATGCGGGTGCGCTGCAGGAACCAAAACAGGGCAGCGACGGCCATGCCTGCGATCACGATCGTCAGGGCTTCGGTCGTCTTGAGCTTGAGACCTTCGCTCAGGCCCGACCATTCCTTGAAATCACGTGCTTTGATGATGAACTTCTGCCCATCGCTAAAGCGCTGCTCGTTCGTGCCAATCATGAAGCGGACAACGGCGTTGGTGACAAACATCACGCCAACGGACGCAATGGTCAGAATCACCGGCGCGGAGCGTTTAACCCGGTAGTGTCGGTAAATAACGCGATCCATGCTGACCGCGTAGAGTGCGGTGACGCCGATACCAAAGGGAAGCGCGAGGAGCGCTGTTGGAAGGACACCGAGGCTCAGTCCCAGGCTTTGGAACAGCCAAGTGAAGAAGATAGTGAACATGGTCCCAAAGGCCATTGTATCACCGTGGGCAAAGTTGCCGAAACGAAGGATGCCGTAAACCAGCGTAACCCCAAGCGCACCAAGCGCCAGTTGTGCGCCGTAGGAGGTCGCGGGGATAATCACGAAGTTCAGCATCAACACGATAGCGTTCAGAAGATCGACCATGCCTTAACCCCCTAAGAACGATTTGCGGACTTCAGGGTCAGCGAGCAGCGCTGCACCAGTGTCCGTGTATTTGTTTTCGCCCTGAACCAGAACGTAACCACGATCAGCGATTTCCAGCGCTTGCCGGGCGTTTTGCTCAACCATCAGAACGGCGATGCCCGTGGCCCGGACTTCGAGGATGCGGTCGAACAACTCGTCCATAACGATCGGCGAAACACCTGCGGTTGGCTCGTCGAGCATCAGCACGCTGGGTTTCGTCATCAGCGCGCGACCGACAGCCACCTGCTGACGCTGACCACCGGAAAGCTCACCAGCCAGCTGGCGGCGTTTCTCGCCCAAGATGGGAAACAACGAGAAAATCTGCTCGATGGTCTCGTTGATATCATCACGGCGCAGGTAGGCACCCATTTCCAAGTTTTCCTGCACGGTCATCCCGGCGAAAACGTTGTTGGTCTGGGGTACGAACGCCATGCCTTCAGACACCCGGTCTTGAGGGCTGAGTGTGGTAATGTCTTTGCCGTCCAGCCGAACCGCACCTTCGCGCACGGTCAGCATGCCCAGCAAGGCTTTCATCGCCGTGGATTTTCCGGCCCCGTTGGGCCCGACGATCACTGCGATCTCGCCCTTTTCAACGGCGACGGTACAGCCGTGCAGAATGTCTGCGCCGCCATAGCCACCGAAGATATTGTCACCAATTAAATAGCTCATGCTTGGGCCTCCGCCGCGCGTTCCTGCTCGGGGGTTTTGTGCTTTCGGCCTGTGCCGAGATAGGCTTCGATGACCCGCTCGTCGGATTTCACCTCTTCGGCCTTACCTTCAGCGAGAACGGTGCCCTCTGCCATCACGATCACGGGGTCGCAGAGCCGCGAGATAAAGTCGATGTCGTGCTCGATCATACAGAACGTGTAGCCACGCTCTTGGTTCAGGCGAATGATCGCATCGCCGATGTCTTTCAGCAACGTCCGGTTCACGCCAGCGCCTACCTCGTCGAGCAGGACAATCTTTGCATCAACCATCATGGTGCGGCCAAGCTCTAGCAGCTTCTTCTGACCGCCTGACAGGTTGCCGGCGAGTTCGTTCGCAACGTGGCTCAGGTTGAGGAATTCAATAACGTCTTTGGCGCGCGCAAGGATCTCTTGTTCCTGCTTCCTGATTTTACCGCGCTGGAACCATGCAGAAACGAGGCTTTCGCCCGCCTGTAGATCCGGCACCATCATCAAGTTGTCCGTGACCGTAAGCGTCGAAAACTCGTGTGCAAGCTGGAAGGTGCGCATCAGGCCTTTTTGATACAGCTCGTGCGGTGGCAAGCCGGTGATGTCGTCACCATCCAGCATAATTTTGCCTTCGGTTGGTGAAAGTGCGCCAGCAATACAATTGAATAACGTCGTCTTGCCCGCGCCATTTGGCCCGATCAATCCGGTTATTGACCCCTTAGCAATCGTCAGTGTCGCGTGATCTACCGCTTTTACACCCCCGAAGTGCTTTGAGACATTCTCCACCTCAATCATGAGTAACCTGCAAGTTTTCCCAATTTGACGCCGTGCTTAGCACAGGGAGGCCCGAGTAACGCAAGGATAACGACGGGAAATCCCGATATGTCGCCTCTATGACGCTCAAACGAAAGATTCTAGCCTTGAGGTTGGTGGTTTATCACCCAAGCTCATTCACCCAAGCGCGACGGTGGGATTCGTGAAATTACAAACAGAAGCCGTAATTATCGGTGGCGGCGTGATCGGCTGTTCCATCGCCTATCATTTGGCGAAACTCGGAATGACCGATGTGATGCTCTTAGAGCGCCAAGAATTGACCAGCGGGTCTTCTTGGCACGCAGCCGGGGGCGTTCATGGCTTACACGATACCAACAACATTGCGCGGCTCCAGTACTACACCATGAATTTGTATCGGGAGCTTGAAGCCGAAACCGGACAGTCGGTGGGGTTTCACCAGACCGGCTATCTGTATTTGGCTCAATCCGACGAACGCGCACACCAGCTGCGGATCAGTGCGGCCAAGGCGCGGCAGTTTCAGGGTGTCGAGTTCCACGAAATCAGCCTGAAAGAAGCAGCCGAGAAGCACCCGTTTGTGAACTTTGACGGCATTCAGATGGCCGTTTGGGAATCGGAGAGCGGCCACGTTGACGTTAACGGTGTAACCCACGCTTACGCGCAGGCGGCGCGAAACCGGGGCGTAACGATTGAGCGCTTTTGTCCCGTACTCGAGACCAACCAGCGGCCCGACGGCGGTTGGGACGTGGTCACAGAAAAGGGCACCATTCAAACGCGCGTTCTGGTTAATGCCGCGGGCCTGTGGGGTCGCGAAGTCGCGCGGTTGGCCGGACTGGAACTGCCATTGATGCCCATGGAGCATCAGTACTTCGTCACCGAAGAAGTGCCCGAAGTTGCCAACCTAGGCTTTGAGCTTCCGGCTGTCGCGGACCGCGATGGCGAATATTATTTGCGCCAGGAGGGCAACGGCTTCCTCGTCGGCGCTTACGAGCGTGATGGCCGCTATTGGTCTGAAGACGGAACGCCGCTGGATTTTGGGCACGAACTGCTGAATGATGACCTCGACCGGATTGCGGATAACGTCATGCGGGCTTGTGAGCGCTTGCCCATGTTGGGAGAGGCGGGGATCAAGCGGGTCATCAATGGCCCAATGATTTGGTCGCCTGATTCAGCCGCGCTGCTCGGTCCGGTGCCAGAGCTCCAGAATTACTTCACCGCTTGCGGGATCATCCCGGGCTTCTCCCAGTCCGGTGGCCTTGGCCTGACCTTGGCACAGTGGATCATCGCGGGCGAACCTGAGTATGACATGTTCCCGTGGGACATGGCGCGCTACGGCGAATGGGCGGGCAAAGCCTTTACCAAGGCGCGGGCTATGGAGACCTATGGCACCCGGTTTTCAATCCATTTCCCGTTCGAGGAGCGCACTTCGGGTCGTCCCGTTCGAACCCGTCCAGCGTATGAGGCTCAAAAGGAATTGGGCGCGGTCTTTGGCTTGAATTATGGCTGGGAGCATCCGCTTTGGTATGCGCCAGAAGGTGTGGGCCGCGAAGAGACTTATGGCTTTGAGCGTCAAGACTGGTGGGCTCACGTGGGCGAGGAGTGCCGGGCCTTGCGCTCTGGTGTTGGTATCATCGACGTCTCCAACTTCGGCAAATACGAGATAAAGGGCAGAGGCGCCGCCAAGTGGCTGAACCAGATCGTCGCTAATCGCGTGCCAAGTGAAGTCGGCAGATCCTGTCTCACGCCTTTGCTGTCCATCCGTGGCGGCATTGCGGGTGATTTCACGATCACTATGCTGGATGAAGAGCATTACATGATGATCGGCTCTGGCGTGGCCGAACGCTACCATCGGCGCTATTTCAACGCCGTGCCGCGCCCTGATACCGTGAGCTTCACCAGCATGACCACCGGCTGGGCTGGGTTCAACGTCGCGGGACCGTCGGCGCGCGACTTGCTCAGCCGTTTGTCGAACGAAGACCTCAGCAACGAGAGCTTCCGCTTTATGCGCTCTCGGCAAATGATGGTTGGTGGCTTGGATGCCAAGGTGCTGCGGGTGAGCTTCACCGGCGATCTTGGCTACGAGATATACGTGTCCGAAGACGATCAAGTCGCGCTGTATCAGGCTTTGCTCGATGCGGGGCAGGAGCTGAACGTTCGGCCCGTCGGATCGCGTGCGCTCATGAGCTTGCGGCTGGAAAAGGGCTATGGCTCTTGGGGCCGCGAGTATTCGCCGGAGTACTGGCCGCAGGAAGTGGGCCTCGATCGGTTGATCAAGCTCGACAAGGAAGAGGACTTCTTGGGCAAGCAGGCTTACATGGCGCTAAAAGACCGCGCCCCGCGCGAGAAGCTCGTCGTGCTGAGCGTCGAAACGCCCCACAATGCCGATCCCGTTGGTGGAGAACCGATCTTTTCCAAAACGGGCGAATACATTGGCCGGGTCAGCTCAGGCGGATATTCCTACTCCACCGATCAAGGCCTGGCGCTGGGCTTCTTGAAAGCGCCCTACTGTGAGCCGGGCAGCGAGGTCGATGTTGCCGCGCTGGGCATTCCGCACGCAGCCAAGGTGTTAGAGCAAGCGCCGTTTGACCCAAGCGGAGCACGCTTGCGCGGCTAAGGCCGCTGCTGATCCAATCCAGGCGCAAGAAGCAATCAGGATCATCGGCCCGTGCCGGTGGTCCTTCTTTGTGGGGCAAAGGCCTCACTTTTGTGTCACGCTGCTGTGATTGGTATGACCACTTTGTCGCAGTGGTAATACCAAATTTCCCTCTAAGTCATGGTTCGAGTGTTGCCAGACCGCGACGCCAAGAAATTTTTTGTCCATGCCTTAGGGAGATTACAATCATGAAAAAGTTTTTCGCCAGCGCAGCTGTCGCAATCGCCGCCTTCTCATTCGGTGCCACGACCACCGCCTCTGCCGATGATATGAAAGCGGACATCGTTGATACCGCGATCGCAGCGGGCTCATTCAACTTTTTGCTGACTGCCGCTGAGGCCGCTGGTCTGGTCGGTGTCCTGAAGTCCGAAGGCCCGTTCACCGTATTCGCGCCAACCGATGATGCCTTTGCCAACCTGCCAGAAGGCACCGTGGAAGCACTGCTGGCCGAAGAAGGCTTGGGCACCCTGACGACAATCCTCACCTACCACGTCGTGCCGGGTAAAGTGATGTCGGCTGACATCGCGGGTCAGGCGCTGGAAGCAGCAACCGCATCCGGCATCATGCTCGCCATTGATGCGACCGGCGATTCCGTCATGGTCGGCGGCGCAACCGTCGTAGCGGCAGACATCGAAACCTCAAATGGCGTCATCCACGTGATCGATTCCATTATGCTTCCGCCAGCAAACTAAGACCTCCTCTAGTTTACTGGACGTTGCATGGCCCGGCTGACCAGTCGGGCCATGTCTTTTATCCGCACACCAATGTCGATATCGCCGCGGCTCATCATGTCGACCAGAAACGGTCCGGTCTTCCGCCGGATGTTACGCAGCCAATCGTTGTCCGCACACACGCGCTCCGCAAAGCCAAACCACCGCTCGGTTCCGTAGTCAAAGTACAGCCCGTGCGCCCCCGGTCCGGATCGCCCCGTAATGGTAAAAACACCCTCTGTTTCCTTGAGCTGAAACCCCGTGGGTGAGCTGAAATAGCTGTACCCGCCGAACACGCGCCCGCCGTAAGGGCTGTCAACGCCGTCGAGCGGCAGCATCACGTCCACGATCATCAGCTGACCCAAGGCATCGAACTGCAGGTTCACTTCGTGCCCGTCGTCGCGATAGGTGATCACCGCATCCTTGAGCGCGCAAGTGCCCGACTGGCTGTAGAATCCTGGCGGGGGCCGCTCATTGGAGACCTGCGCCAAAGCGGTAGCTGCGCCGCTCAGCAGCAGCATCAGCGCTAGAATCAGGGGAAAAACCGCGCGTATTGCCATGAATCGCACCATCCGGGTCCGTTAAACATTATGCGGTTACTATAGCGTAAGTTGCTGCCCATAGACAGGCCCCGACCGCCGTCCTATCTACGCCTCAACACCTTTTTTTAAGAAAGCGGGGAAAGCGGCACAATGGCCAGCTATCAGTACGTCTATGTCATGAAGGGCCTGCGGAAAATGTTCCCGGGCGGCAAAGAAGTCCTCAAGAACGTGCACCTGAGCTTCCTACCCGGCGCGAAGATCGGCGTCGTGGGTCTGAACGGCTCGGGTAAATCCACCCTCATGAAGATCATGGCCGGGATGGACAGCGAATACGACGGCGAAGCCTGGTCGGCTGAGGGTGCCAAGGTCGGCTACCTGCCACAGGAGCCGCAGCTCGATACCTCCCTGACCGTGGGTGAGAACGTCATGCTGGCGATGGCGGAGACCAAAGCCGTCCTCGACCGCTTCAACGAAGTCGTAGCCCTGACCGCTGACCCGGACACCGACGACGACACCATGAACGACCTCTACATGGAAATGGGCGAGTTGCAGGAGAAGATCGACGCCGCCGACGGCTGGGATCTGGAGCGCACGCTCGAAATCGCCATGGACGCCCTGCGCTGTCCGCCGGCTGATGCGTCGGTCGAGAACCTCTCCGGCGGTGAGAAGCGCCGCGTGGCGCTCTGCCGCTTGCTGCTGTCCAAGCCCGACCTGCTGCTGCTTGACGAGCCGACCAACCACCTCGATGCGGAATCCGTAGCGTGGCTGGAGCGTTTCTTGGACGAGTACCCCGGCACCGTCGTTTGCGTGACGCACGATCGGTACTTCCTCGACAACATCGCCGGCTGGATCCTCGAGATGGACCGCGGCGAGTGTATCCCGTTTGAGGGGAACTATTCCTCGTGGCTGGAGCAAAAGCAAAAGCGCCTGCGTCAGGAAGCCAAGTCCGAGAGCGACAAGGAAAAGTACCTCGCCCGCGAACTCGACTGGGTGCGCCAAGGGGCAAAGGGCCGTCAGGCCAAGTCCAAGGCTCGGATCCAGCAGTACGAGGAACTGGCCAACGAAGCCTCGCGCGAGAAGTACGAGCCGGGCACCATCGCCATCCCGACCGCCGAGCGGCTGGGCAATCTGGTGCTGGAAGTCGAAGGCGTGAACAAAGCGTTCGGCGACGACATGCTGATCGACGACCTGT
>CBFIEF010000049.1:0-12101 GCA_965661545.1 Alphaproteobacteria bacterium
GGGGACACCTCAACCAAGTCGAGGCCGGCTTCTAGCGCGCGATCAAGTGCGTCGCGCGTTGTAATGACACCGTAGTTGGTACCTTCATCGTCAATAAGACGGACTTTTGGTACGCGAATATCGCGGTTGGCCCGAAACTGATCCTTTTTGTTCGGCTCCAAACGAAGGGGTGGACGTGCTATGATTCTAATCCCTGTAGTGAATAATAAGTACAGCGTCGCTGTGTACGCCAGCGGCGTCTGCGTCAAGCAAATAACATCAACAAACGCAGCCGCTGAGCGTCAACGCCTGCAAATAATGCGAATTGGCCAAGATATTAGACATTCTTGGCCAATTTTGTAGTTTTTAACTGTAAGGCGCGCGAGTGACTTCACTGATTTGCGCCAAAGCATCATCCAGTGACATCATTTCCTGGTCTTTACCGCCAAGCGTCCGAAGCGCGATGGTGCGCTCGTCCGCTTCACGGCGACCAACAACAGCGACCAAAGGCACCTTCTGGTGCGAATGCTCGCGGATTTTGTAGTTAATCTTCTCGTTCCGCAAATCGGAAACTGCTCGAATTCCGCGGCTCTTTAGCTCGGCAACCACCTCTTCGGCGTAGTCATTGGCGTCCGTAGTGATTGTCGCCACCGTGACTTGCGTCGGTGCGAGCCAAAGCGGCAGCTTGCCTGCGTAGTTCTCGATCAAAATGCCAATAAAACGTTCGAACGAACCGAGAATGGCACGGTGCAACATCACCGGGCGTTGCTTGGATCCATCTTCGGCGATGTAATTCGCGTCCAGACGTTCAGGCAGAACGAAATCAACCTGCCACGTCCCGCATTGCCAATCACGGCCAATGGCATCCCGCAGCACGAACTCGAGCTTTGGACCATAAAAGGCGCCTTCGCCCGGGTTCATGATGTAGGGCAAGCCCGCGTCTTCGATGGCTTCCCGCAGCGCACCTTCGGCTTTGTCCCATGTCTCATCCGTACCAGCCCGCGTTTCCGGGCGGTCGGAGAACTTCACAACCACATCGGTGAAGCCAAAGTCAGCGTAAATCTGCATGAGCAGAGTACAGAACTCTTTGGTTTGCGCGGTCACTTGTTCCGGCGTGGCAAAGATGTGGGCGTCGTCTTGGGTAAAAGCACGCACCCGCATAATGCCGTGCAGTGCGCCGCTAGGCTCGTTCCGGTGACAGGAGCCAAATTCAGACATTTTCAGCGGCAGGTCGCGATAGGATTTGATGCCCTGATTAAAGATCTGCACGTGACAAGGGCAGTTCATCGGCTTCAGTGCCAGAATACCCGCGTCATCGTCCGCCGCATCCCCGGTGGTAAACATGTGCTCGCGGAATTTTTCCCAGTGGCCGGAATCTTCCCAAAGCTTGCGATCCACCAGTTGTGGCGTCTTCACTTCTTCATAGCCTGCGCCGTCCAAGCGGTAGCGCATGTACTTTTCCAGCTCGGTGTAAATCCGCCAGCCCTTGGGGTGCCAAAACACGCCGCCGCGGGCTTCTTCCTGCATGTGGAACAGGTCGAGTTCCTTGCCCAGCTTGCGATGATCCCGCTTGGCCGCTTCTTCAAGCATGGTCAGGTGGGCGCGCAGTGACTTTGGATCTTCGAAAGCCGTTCCGTAGATGCGTTGCAGCTGTTCCCGGTTGCTGTCACCGCGCCAGTAAGCACCAGCCACGGAAAGCAGCTTGAACGCCTTGCCAACTTTGCCGGTCGTCGGTGCGTGTGGGCCGCGACACAGGTCGATCCAATCGCCCTGAGAGTACAGCGTGATGGTTTCGCCTTGAGGCAAATCTTGGATCAGCTCGACTTTGAACTGCTCGCCTTTGCCTTTGAAGAACTCAATCGCCGCATCCCGGTCCATGACCTGCCGCTCAAAAGCTTCGTCGCGCGCGATGATCTCGTGCATCTTTGCTTCGATGACTTCGAGGTCTTCGGTCGTGAAAGGTTCAGCGCGGAAAAAATCGTAGAAGAAGCCGTTTTCGATGTTGGGTCCAATGGTGACTTGCGTCCCGGGGAACAGCTCCTGCACCGCTTCGGCCAGCACGTGGGCACAGTCGTGGCGAATGATCTCAATCGCTTCTTCGGTGCCTTTATCGCGCACGATAAGGGCGATGTCAGCGTCTTCTGTGATTTCCCGGCTCAGATCCCATGTTTGGCCGTTGACGGTAACCGCCAAAGCTTTCTTCGCAAGGCCGGGGGAAATCGACATTGCGATGTCCATGCCGGAGGTGGAGCCGTCGTATTGGCGCTTGGCACCATCGGGTAGGGTAATTTCAACCATTTTTGATCACAGAAATTCTCTGGTGAATGAGGAGCGCACGGCCTTGAAGGCCATGCACATTGATACGTTAGGACGAAACTGTCAGGAATCCTTACGCAAGTAGCTCATCGTAGATGTCAAAAATCTGACGGGCGGTTTCATCGCGCTTGTAGGTTTTGAAGGCGTGCAGCATGGCATTGTTCTCGAGTTCTGCCCGCTTGCCCGGTTCCATCGTCATCGCCCAGCCCAAGGCCATAGACAGCGTTTCCGCGTCACCGGGATCGAACAAAGCACCATTCACGCCGGGATCGACCTGAAATGCCGTGGAGCCATTGTTGGCGCCAAGAACCACTTTGCCCGCCGCCTGACTTTCTGCGCACGCGTAGTCAAAAGCTAGATTGCCATTGACCGTTGAAATCACGATGTCGGTCAGCTTGTAGAGGGTCGCTGGATCTTCGGTCCCCTCATAAATCTTAATCCGCCGCTCCAGACCTTCGGCTTCGAGTTTCTGCGATAGACGATATTGATAGCGCCGCTCAGCCTGACCCACACCGATGAACAGACACACCCAAGTCTTATCCTGGTGCTGCTTCAGCGCTTCAATCACGGCGTCATGGCCGGCACCGTCCTGGAGCGCTGCAGGAAAGAGAATCACGGGGCTTTGCGCGGTGATTTCCATGTCGCGCACCATGCGCGTCAAGCGCGCTGCCGTTACCACCGATGGATGCAGCGCGTTCACCGCCAAACCGGGTGGGACAACGCTGGCGCGGACATCGTGCAGGTAGCCTGCCTCTTGCAGCAGATCTTGTAAGAACTGTGACACAAGCAAAACCCGGTCGCCCTTGAGCGCGGTTTGCAGGCCCGGTGTCGGCTTGCCGTTGCGGCGAACCGGCAGGTCATACAGGCTGACAATATGCGGGACGCGGTGCTTGCCGACGGCCTTTATCACCATGCCAGCCGCATCTTCACCATGGGAATGCACCAACTGCGCATCCCACTCGTTCAGCTTGCTTGCGATTTTGCCCGCAGGATTCCCAATAGGGTTCGCAGATGAAATGGATATGGTTTCGTGTTCAACGTTCGCGCGCTGGGCTTCGGCGACCATGAGACCGCCGCCGCTGACAATTTTACTGTTGCCGCCAAACCGCTGTATGGCTGCTGCTAAATCCAGCGCGACACGGTTAACCGGCCCGGCCTCAAGGTATTCTGAGACCTGAACGATCGCGCCGTTCGATCCGTCGCCCGTTCCACCGCTGGTGGGGCTATTTGCCGTCATGGTTCACCCAACACTTTCACTCTCTCAGGCTGATCAGTCCTGAGCATTAATCGCGCCAGTTCCCCTGGCGGGTTGTCCGTTGCGGCCATGTGTGAGATGCCAACGTGAAACGTCAGCGGGCACGAAAGCCTGACAAACCTGCATTACAGTCGAGGCGCATAATGACAAATACGCTAATTCGGACCGATGGGACAAGGCTGGTCTACGATCGGTTGAAGGATCAACACGATATTTCCACGCCGGGATTGGTGTTTTTATGTGGTTTCGGGTCGGATAAAGAGGGTTCAAAGGCGTTATTCTTAGAAGAGCACGCCAAAAAAACTGGCCAATCCTTCGTCCGCTTCGATTATTTCGGTCACGGGCAGTCCGATGGCGATTTCAAAGATGGCACAATCAGCCGCTGGGCTGAGGATACCTTGGCTGTCATTGATGAATTGACTGTGGGCCCGCAGATCCTGATTGGCTCTTCGATGGGAGGCTGGCTGATGCTGCTGGCGGCTTTGGCGCGCAAAGATCGCGTCGCTGCCTTGATCGGCATTGCCGCTGCGCCGGATTTCACCAAGCGCTTGCAGTGGAAGAAATTAACCCCCAAGCAACAGCAAATTTGCATGGACCAAGGCTATGTTCAGGTGCCGTCCAATTATGAAGACGACTACATCTTCACCCGCGCCCTGTTCGAAGATGGCGCGCAGAACCTGTTGCTGGATGGTCCTATTGACCTCGATATCCCGATCACGCTGCTCCACGGCCAGCAAGATGCGGATGTGCCGGTTGAGATTTCGCTGGAAATCGCTCAGCAGGTGTCCAGTGATGATGTGGTGATCGAGTTGGTGAAAGCTGCCGATCATCGCTTCTCTGGCCCTGATGAACTCACCCGGCTGGCCGCGGCCGTCGACACAATGACGGAGAAGCTCAGCTGATGGCTCGAATGCCGAAGGAGCCGACCAGTACGCTTAAGCTGCCTGTGAGATCCGCCGTTGCGCTTGAAATGATGCTTTCAGCGCTGATTTCGTTGCTGTTGGTTGAGTTGGGGCGCATGGGCGGTCCGATTGGCTGGGCCTTTGGCCCGATCAGCGCATGGTTCAACTGGTTTGCCACGTTCTTCCACGAGTTTGGCCACGGCTTCTTTGTGCTGATCAGCAAGAGCACCCTTGTTGACTTCCAGCTCAATTGGGATGGGTCGGGCAGTGTGACGTATACAGTGGAGAGCTTGCGGCTTCCCATCACCTGGGCTGGCTACGCCACACCGCCACTGGTTGGCGCGGTTCTGTACTGGGAAGCTCATGGGCGGGGCCTCGAGACACAAGGCACGCTTGTCGTTTTGGCGATGATCATTGGTGCGGTGACGCTTTGGTGGCCCAAGGAAGATCCCGTATCCACCATTACCATCGCCGCGATTTTGGTGGTTAGTCTGTTGGTTGTCGCGCTCCTGTGCGCGTCGAGCATCGGCCAGCGCGTGCCCGTTGATTGGGTGCAGCGGATCATCGCTGCGACTCTGCTCATCGAAGGTGTTCGGTCGGTTTGGTATCTCTTGGGTCTCGGCGAGCCATCGGACGCCGCTTCGCTGGCCAGCCTCTACGTGCTGCCAGAGTTCTTGTGGGTGCTGACTTGGCTGGCATGGACGGCACTGTGCGTGCTGATCACCTACCGGCTCGAAGTCATCGACCGTCGTCGCAAGCTGCTTAATCCGCCTCGGAAAACCCGGGCGAGGAAAAAATAGAATCCAACCCTTCGCGGTAGGTCGGGAAAGCGGGATTCCAGCCGAAAACATCCTTTAGCTTTTGGTTCGAAACGCGTTTGTTGTCAGCGTAAAAGCTGCGCCCCATGGCAGAAAGCCCTGCTTCGTCCATGGACACCGGTTCTGGGATGGGATGGTTCAGTAATGTGCAGGCATAGGCGATGACGTCACCCGGCGCGCAGGAGAAATCATCACATACGTTGAAAACGTCCGCCTGTGCTGGCGTCGCGGTGCGGGCTTGCATCGAGGCAAAAACGGCTGTGGCGATGTCTTGTACGTGGATCCGGCTGAACACCTGATCGGGCTTGTCGATGATCCGCGCTCGCCCGCCGCGCACGGTCTCAAGTGCATTGCGCCCCGGGCCGTAAATTCCCGCCAACCGAAACACGTGCAGGGGCCATCCCAAAGCCGCCCAAGCCGCCTCTGCGGTCAACCGTGACAGGCCCCGCGTTGAAGTGCTGCGGGCAGGGGAGGTTTCATCAACCAAAGCGCCTTGCCAATCCCCATAGACCACCGTGGTTGAAAGATAGCCCGCCCATTCGGGCTGAAGCGCCCCCGCCAAAGGTTGGATCAGCGGTAATAGGGGGTCGTCTCCGGATTTTGCCGTGCCGATGGACTGCAGGATATGCGTGCTTTGATGGAGGGCCGTGATGATCTCTTCGGAAAGCGCCGTCGCTGTGCTGGCATCAAAGACGAACGCACCAATGCCACGCGCCCGAAGCCGTTGGGCTTTCTCTTCTGTCCGCACTGTACCGCTAACGGTCCACCCGTTCTTCAAAGCCAGATGCGCCAACGCCTGTCCGGAAAACCCAAGGCCAAAGCAGAATAATTGTTTAGAAGGATTGCTCACCGTTTTGCCACGCTCACCAGCTAATTGGATCCCATGACACTTAGTGATCTTTTTCGTCAAACAAGCCTAGGGCTGATTTGCATCGCGTTGCTTTTTCCCGCTCCGGCAAGTGCTATTGACCCCAAGGACGTGCCCAATGACTTTCGCGGAACGTTTGTCAGCTGCATGACGAAGGGCGAATTCGACCCTGTCGCAGCCAGGGAATACGCTGAACAATGGATGGCCTCGGATACCGGTGGCGATGCTTACGCCTTTTACTGCTTGGCCGTTTGGACGTTCCATACCGGGGAGCCGCGACGTGCTGCGGAAATATTTGAAAACCTGAGCGAAGATCCCGTGCTGGGTCACTCCGACTATGCGCTGACGTTGCTGCGCTCGGCGGGGGATTTGTTCGATGTGGCGGGTGAGCTGGAACTGGCTTTCCGCGCCTACTCCAAAGCCCTAGACAAAAGCAGGTTTGAGCCAGAGCTTTGGGTGGATCGGGCTTTGGTTCGCGCTGGTCTTGGTGACTTTGAGGGAACGCTCGCCGACCTCGATCTTGCTCTGGCGCTCGACGCCGACAACGTTGAAGCCTTGGTGTTCCGAGGGTCCAGTTTCTTGGCGACCGATCAGCTCAATGCCGCAGCCGATGACGCCCTGCAGGCCTTACTGATTGAGCCATTCAACATTCCGGGACTGTGGTTGCGTGCGCAGATTGCTATGGCAGAGGGCGATTCTGAGTTGGCGGCCAGCGATCTCGAGCGGATTATCGCGCGGGATACGGGCCGTTACGCTGGCCTCGCCCGTGAAGCCCTCGAGGTGATTTCACGCGCCGTTCAAAAATCGACGTTGGAGTAATGACGAGGCGGCGGGACACCATCGATCCGGTCCGCCAAGATTGCTTCCATCGCGCGCCGCGATTTAACCCGTGCGTACCAGCGCCGCAGCACCGGGTAACGATCCCACTCGATCAGATCCACGTAGTCCAAGACCGAAATCTGCGCCACCGCTGCAATATCAGCGAGGCTGTATGACCCACCCGCGATCCAATTTCGGTGCTCATAGAGTTCCTCAATGGCGCTTAAATATTTGGTTGAGAGCTGAACAGCCGTTCGCATGGCGGTGCTGTCTGGTGCGCCCAAACGTGCCATTGGCTTCTGCACTTTTTCAAACAAAATCGGCTTGGTCACACGCCCGCCCATGTCGACCGCAAAATACTGTGTCAGGCGCCGAGTTTCAGCGCGTTCGATGATGTCTCGGCCAATCAGCGGCGGCTCAGGGTAACTTTCGTCGAGGTATTCTGCGATCACCATCATGTAGGGGAGCTGCGCGCCCGTTACGTCCTCAAGCGTGGGAATCTCCATCACTGGCGCTTCGGGAATCGGCATCGATGGTGGTGCTTCCCGGAAATCGAGGCGCTTTTCACCCAGCATCAGGCGAATGATTCGGCAATTCGGATCTAGAGGGAAGTGGTATAATGTTCGCATAATATTCGCCTACAACCTCAGAGCGGGACTGACAAGGCTTAGGCTTGGGCAAAGGGTGTTCAAGAAGGCGTCAAAACGGCGATTTCGTTGTGAAATCATAGCTCTAGCCCCTTTTGATGGCTCACAACCCGTTGCTCTTTCGCAACGCTGTGCATCCCAAGGCACAGTCTGGAAGCGACTTAGTCAAAAATGGGCTCCTTCGATTGTCTCAACGCGTGATTGAGAGGATGACCGAAGTCATCGTTTTTCAAGAAAATCTCATGATGGGCCTGAAAAACTCATAATCATTGCTTAGGCGTACTGCATGTTTGGGCTTCTCGTTCTTCAATCGATTGTTCAGGGCGTTACGGAATTCCTTCCCGTATCCAGCTCAGGACACCTCGTGCTTATCTGGAGCGCTGCCTCCTGGGTTGGCATAGGCGATGAAGTGACCGACGCAGAGATGCTGACGCTGAACGTAGCGCTCCATGTTGGAACCTTGGCTGCGGTGGTGCTGTATTTCTGGCGTATGGTGCTCGACGTAGCGCGGGGCGGTATCGATACCTTGCTGTTTCGGCAGACCTACAACCGGCGGCTGTTCTTGTTCATTGTGATTGCGAGTCTGCCGCTGATGGCAGCAGGGTTGGCTGTGGCAACGCTCGTGCCGGATGCGTGGTTGCTCAACCCAATCGTCGTGGCTACTGCCACGCTGGTATTTGGTCTGGTGCTTCTGTTTGCTGATATTGGTTTTGGCGGACGTCGGTCCGCACAAGATATTACCTTTATTGACGCCTTGGTCTTCGGATTTATGCAATGTCTTGCCCTGATCCCCGGAACATCCCGTTCGGGTATCACCATGACAGCGGGGCGCATGCTATCCATCAACCGCACCGACGCCGCGCGTCTGTCCATGGTTTTGTCGATTCCTGCGATTATCGCGGCCGGTGGGTATGAGACGTTTTCGACCGTGAGCGCCGGTAATTGGGAACTCAGTCGCTTGGCGCTGTTGGGCGCGGGGCTGGCCTTTATTTCCGCTGTCATCGCCATCTGGCTGTTCATGCGGTTCATACGGGTCTCGGACTTGCTGCCCTTTGTGATCTATCGCGTTGTTCTGGCGCTCTCGATCTTTGCCTTTATCCTGGTCATCGGGGTGTCAGCGACACCCCCGATCTAAAACGCAGCGGCTTAATCCGCCGATGCTTTGGCGTACTGACCGCCATTTCTAAACCGTACCAAATAGGTAGGCAGGATCGATTCAATCGGCGCTGGGTCAACGCCCAATGCATCCACGCCGGGCAACGTCCCCGTCGCGATATTATCATTGCGCAGCAACAGCACCTGGTCCCGCGTCAGTGGTGGCACAGGCAACAGCACGCCTGCCAAGCCGATCAGCTCGGCCACGCCCCACGGAATGTGAACCTGCGGCGCCTTGGAGTAGGTGATGGATTGCATCAGATCCATCAGCTCTTTGAACGAGTAGGTCGTTGGGCCGGCTACTTCAAAGATCTTACCTTGGGTGCCGGCATCCTTTACGGCGGCCATCACGCTGTCGGCCAGATCAATCACGGTGATCGGCTGGAACAGCGTCTTGCCGCCGCCAATCATCGGAACAACCGGCATACCGCCAAAACGGTTGAAAAAGCCATCTTCCGGACCCACCACGATGCTAGGGCGCAAGATCGTTGCTTTTGGGAAGGCACGGAGAACCGCTTTCTCACCCAACGCCTTGCACCGAGCATAATCTGCGGCACTGCGGGCATCAGCGCCCAAGGCGGAAACCTGCACCAGTGTCGAGGCGCCAGCCTTGGCCGCCGCCGCCGCGATATTCGCCGCGCCGTCGACCATGGTGGCTTCAAAAGACTGGCCCTTGCCGCTTTCAAACAGCAGCCCAACCAAGTTGATGACGACGTCAGCATCTTCAACAGCCCGCGCGACGGCGGTTTTGTTTTGGACCGGAGCGTAAACAGGCTGAACCTGCCCTACATCGCCCTGTGTCAACAGATGGCGCGCTCTGGAAGGGTGGCGCGATGCGATCCGCACGCGGTAACCTGCTTTGGTCAGCTGGGGCACGATATACCGAGCCAGAAAGCCCGTACCACCAAACACTGTTGCAATCTTTTGAGACATTTTCAGAAACTCCGAACGCGTCTGCCCAACAGGGCAATTTGAAGGTTTGAAAAGACCAATAGTCCATGCCTGCCCTGCTGACAAAGCGCGTATTGACCAAGGGAGGTTCACACTTCACAAAATGATAGGCTGGCATGTGTTGACATGTGCGCTGAAAGCGGGTTTATCCGGCCTCACTTCAGTCCGGCTGCGGAGTCAATTCGCAGCGCTGAGACGGAGCCCAGGTGGCGGAATTGGTAGACGCGCAGGTTTCAGGTACCTGTGCCCTTAGGGGCGTGGAAGTTCGAGTCTTCTCCTGGGCACCACTTAAATCAAGCACAATTTCTCTAAGTCATTGAAATCGCTATGGTAAATCCTGAGCGACCGATTGTTGCGCCTGGAATTGTGGTACAAATAGTGGTACGTTGATGGTTCAACCAGTTTCGGCAATCAGAACACCAATCAGTCAAATGACCGATACAGAGACTGACCAATGGGGGCTCGAACGTGCCTAAGCCCCCACCAAAATTGTTTTCAGAAGGCAGTCACTTCGTTCTCGCGAACCAAGAACTCTCCATCGAGCTCTAAACCGTTATCCCCAAGTGCCTCCTCAAGGTAATCCTTTATAGCAACCAAGGCTGAGTACGGACGGGTCCTTACTAACGCCTCTCCCCAAGTGTCCCCATTGAACAACGAATTGAGCTGCTCGGGACCGAAAGACTTCCTGAATTGTTCCTCTAGCTCATCGGCGGCGGTGGCAACGTCAAAGTCCTCCGACGGATCAAACGTATTCCCACTCCTGAAGTCCATCATCTTCCGCTGAGCCTGCTGCCATTTGGTCCTCACAAGGTACAATGGGTCTTCCTTAATGAACGCTTGGAAGTCTCCCTTGTATGTCACCACAAAGTGGTTCGTGCTGGTCTCATCCATGAACTCTCCTCGGATTTCGTTGATGAAGCCTCGCATCTTGTTTATGGAACCGAGCGAGACGTCGAAGATCTCCTTGGCCTGCTCTTTAGTGAACCGCCAGTTACCCCTAGCATTACTCCTCCAGTTCTCCAGCAGAACTCCTTGCTTCAACAAGAGCACGTGCTGTTGCCACGCTTGCTGGGTTCGCTGTTTCGGAGTGAGGTTGGTCCTTGCGATGGAGTTGCTGCTGATCACTGATCGCTGGGCATCGAGGTATCCACCTTCGATCCACTGCACGTTTACCTTTGGGTCTCCCTCGGTCTCTTGAAAGAAGTAGTGCAGGGCTTCGAGACGGTGGTGTCCGTCAACAATGATAGGCTCATCTTCGGAACCAAAGACAAAGAGTGGCTCAAGTCCTCTCAAGGTAGTCTCAGGTGCCCGTGACAAGCTTGTACAGAGGCTCTGGACGATGTCACCGCGGATCACTCCATCTTTTGCTTGGAAGTACTGGGTGGCCGTTCTGAGCGCCGAAAGTGGCACTTGAGTGGGTCGTTTGGCGTTGGCTTTGTGGAGTGCCTCC
Organism: Alphaproteobacteria bacterium; assembly: GCA_965661545.1. Classification (GTDB taxonomy): domain Bacteria; phylum Pseudomonadota; class Alphaproteobacteria; order UBA7985; family UBA7985; genus UBA7985. The sequence goes on from CBFIEF010000049.1 coordinate 11,161, forward strand.
AGTTCCGTGATCGACATGCAGTCGACGTTAATTGAATTCAGGTGCATGGGTGGGTTTGCTCCTTTCTTTGTTGATGATGATGGCCTGGCCTCATCAAATCCTCACACGCAGACACCTCAGTGAGCCCACGTCGGGTCACTGGGGTTTGCTCTTGATTGTTTGTCAGAGGTTGCTTGGAGGGGGAAGCTGACCAGCTAGCGAGTTTTTAGTGCTCTCTCGGCCGTTCCATCCCTGTAGAGCGATGCAGTTATTGAGGTAGGTGGTGAACGGTGTCTACGGATATGTCTCGCCGCTCGACATAGGATCCCCAGACAGTCAGGCAGCTGTACCTTATACGTTGTCATTAAGAGCGCCACCGGTCCCTCCCAACGGACCCCATGCAGTCCCACGTCAAGATCACCCGGTGGTGCCACCCCGGGGGGAGGGGGGAAATCAAAGGCGCATGGAGCTATAAACCCGTTCAGAAATCTGAGCCGTCCGTGGCGCTCGAACAAAAAAAGGCCCACCCATGGGCGGGCAGGCCTTTTACTCGCAATTCTAGAGAGAGCCCCGTGTAGATTTGAGCTTAGAAGCTCAGCGTGGCGCCGATGGAACCACCTTCGTCGTCAGCGTCGTATCCTGCGTACAGGGTCAGACCGCCGAGGTCGTAGTCCACACCAATAGATGGCTCGAGGTCTTCATCGAAGCCGATGGACAGACCGAAGCCATTCAGAGACGTGCTCGCCGATACGGAGTAGGTGATACCAGACTTTTCATGGTCACCCGCAGAGGATGAACCAAAGGTCGTGCTGACGCCAAAGCCAGCGATAGCCATCGAAGCAGACAGACCCCAGTCAGAGGACGAGTCTGTAGCGAATGCCAGCGATAGATCACCCATGGCGTAAGTCGCACCCAGATCCCAGGCGGCGATGCCAAAGACATCGGACGGGTTGTCTAGAGCA
>CBFIEF010000050.1:0-11033 GCA_965661545.1 Alphaproteobacteria bacterium
GATGGTTAAGCCTTTGGGACAGCCCCCGGTCGCTCTACCCCAGTTTCGGTGCGATGATGGCAGGCTATGTCATGCTCGGTTTTTCCATCGCAACGCTGATGCTGTTTCCGCAAGTCAGTCGTCGCGACCGGTCGATTGAAGAAGCCGCCGAAGGGCTTGGCACCGCGCCTGCGCTGCTGTTCTTCCACGTCACGTTTCCCATGTTTCGCACGGCCTTACTGGCCGCGTTTATTACCCTGTTCGTTTACTTTCTGGGTGTCTTTGTGATGCCAACCATGCTGGGCGGACCACAGAACTGGAACATGACAGTCATCATCCAAGACCGTGCTGTGGAGCGTTTTAACATGCCGCTCGGCGGCGCCTTGGCGATGATTATGCTGGCGCTGACAGCGGTGCTTGCCGCGCTGCTGCTGTGGCTGAATCGGCAAGAGCAGCAAGCCGAGGGCACATCACCATGATCCGCGCCCTTCTCCGCTCCATCTTCTTGTGGGCCATTGCGGCCTTTCTCCTCATCCCTTTCGCCATCGTGGCTGGTGTTTCCCTTAACCCGGCCCGACAAATCGCCTTTCCACCTCAGTCTGTTTCTGGTGTGTGGTTTGTCGAGATGGCGACCGACCGCGGTTGGCAAGTGGCTATCTGGAACAGCTTCAGCATTGCGTTCATAGCCGCGATGATAGCAACCAGCATCGCCTTGCTCACCGCTTACGCCCTGTGGCGGCGAGACACTTGGTTATCGCGGTCGGTATTTGCACTGGGGCTTGGTCCCTACATGATTCCGCCGATTATATTGGCGTTGGGGGCCAGTATATTCTGGGCTGAAGTCGGTCTTTACGGGTCGCGATGGGCCACAAGCATCTCCCACGGGGTACTCTTTGTAACCCTGCCTTTGGTCATCATTTCGCGCGGGTTCAGTGTCTTAAACCGAGAGATCGTAGACGCGAGCGACATCAGTGGCGCATCACCCGCACAGACATTCTGGCGCGTGATCATGCCAATCATCGCACCCTATTTCGTCACCAGCTTCGCCATTGTCGCAATCATCAGTGTGAACGAATACCTCATTAGCAGCTTTATCTCCGGCTTCACCGTCGAAACGCTGCCCATCAAGATTTTCAACAACGTACGCTACGGCTACACGCCCGTTCTCGCAGCCGCAGCCATCGGCTTCGCTGCCGTGACTGTGGGTGTGCTGGTGCTGGCGTCACTCTTTACAGATTTGGTCGAGCTGTTTGGCGGCTCAGCCCCAGAGGATTTGGGACGAAAGTACTGACCCCGCAGGATCTCACCGATTTACTTCACGGCGCCGCCATTCTGGGCACCGGCGGTGGCGGGGAGTTGGATGAAGGCTTGGCTTTGATCCAAGAGGCGCTGGACCAGGGCAAAACCTTCCGCTTGGTCAGCATCGACGATGTACCCGACAGCGCGCTGCTGTGTACGCCCTATCTGCTTGGTGCGATCTCCGAGCCCACCGCGGAAGAAGCCGCACAGTACAATCGCCTCCCCCGCGCGGCGCAACCTGCGATCCTGAGCGCTTATGATCGTTTTCAAGCATACTTGGGTGAAGCGTTCTACGGCACTTTAGCGTGTGAGATGGGTGGCACCAATACGGCGGTGGCGTTCTATGCTGCGGCCATGAATGATCACGTGATCATCGACGCAGACCCCGCCGGGCGTGCGGTTCCGGAAATCACACACTCCACATATTTCCTCAACGATCTGCCTGCCGCGCCGATCGTCATGGCGAATAGTTTTGGCGAATGCTTTATCGCCGAAGAGGTGATCGACGACCAGCGGGCCGAAGCGGTTGTGCGTGCGCTGGCGATTGTCAGCCGTAATGACGTCGCCGCCATCGACCACGCCTTACCCGCACACCAACTGCGTGATGCAGTAATCAAGGGAACCATGAGCACCGCCCTTCGCCTCGGACAGGCATGGCGCGCCGCGCTAAAGGCTGGCGAGTGCCCTGCTGCTGCCATTGCTCGGGTCCAAGGCGGACGGATCGTGTTCTCAGGTACGATTGGCGAGAGCAGTTGGGAGACCACGGGCGGTTTTACTTTGGGAGAAATGCACATCAGCGGCGGCGGCACCTACGCTGACCAAACCATGCGCATCCGGCTCAAGAATGAAAATAGGGTCGCGTGGCTCGACGGTGACGTGCTGGCAACCATTCCCGAGTTGATTTGCTTGTTCGACCGAAGCACAGGAAAGCCAGTCACCAATCCCCATTATCACCGGGGGCAAGAGGTAACTGTGGTGGTGCTACCAGCGCCAGAAGCCTTCACCACACCCCGTGGACTGGCGACATTTGGTCCAGCCTACGCAGGCATCGACGGCCCGTTTGTGCCCTATATCCGAGACTAGCAGATCCGGCGACCCTGCGCGTAAACCGCACGGACAGAAGGTGCTGCGCCGCGATGATGCACGCGCACCAGATCGGACCGCTTCCCCGGAGCGATTACGCCGCGATCATCCATACCGACCATGTTCGCCGTGTTCGATGTAACCAACCGCACAACCTCGTGCAGCGGTCGGTCGAGCTCTCGGGCCACTGCAAACACCGCCTGAAGCAAACTGCTGGGTACGTAGTCGCTCGACAACGCATCCAGCAGGCCCGCTTTGGCCAAATCCATGATACTCACATTGCCCGAGTGACTGCCGCCACGCACGATATTGGGCGAGCCGCCAATGGTCTGCATGCCCTTGTGCCGGGCGTGTTGCGCCGCTTCGATTGAGCAAGGAAACTCGCTGATCCGGATGCCAGCCTCAGCGCCCTGATCAATATCGGCGATCGTCGTGTCATCATGGGTTGCAAGCACAACGTTTTTATCCGCAAACAGCGCCAACGCAGCCGTCCAGTTCTGCGGAGCATAGAGCGACCCGCGTTCGATGCGCTTGGCGAGTGACGCTTCGATCTCCGCCGCCGTCATACCATTGCGAGACATGTACGATTTCAACGCCGTTGGGTCTCTCCACTGCCGCTTCCCCGGCGTGTGATCCATCAGACTAGCAAGCGCGACTGGATGCTGCTTGGCCAGTGGCTCGAGTGTTTCCATCAGGCGCGGATCAGACAACTCACAGCGGAAATGCAGGTGATGTTCAATCTTGCACGCCCCCTGCTCCATCGCTGCCGTCACGCCCTTGACCATGTGGGCAAACAGCGCTCGACGGGCGTGATTGTTGCCGTCGTAATCGCCAATCGACAGCGCATCAAAGACCGTGGTGACCCCTGCGCTCGCCATCTCTGCATCATGGGCCAACACCGCCGCATGATGGTTGGGCCAGAACACGTTGGGGCGCGGTTGAAAGTGCCGCTCTACGTTGTCCGTGTGCAGCTCAACCAATCCCGGCATAACAAAATCGCCCTCACAGTCTTCGCCGGCAACTGCCGAAGACCCGCTGTCGATGTCGAGGATGCCGGATGTGTCGAACCGGATCGACCCGTGCCGAATTTCATCATGCAGGACGATTTGAGCGTTCTTGAGAATGGTTTCAGTCGTCAACGGTCGAATAACCTTGTCGTAGCGCGGGGAGACATTCATGCGATGGGCCTGTGACCACAATGAGATCAAAGCATGCCGAAACCATCAGTGAAAGGCCTCAATACTTTCCCTTATGCTCTGACCCAGCATAGAGAATATCCGCCAGCTTTTGATTGGCATCGATCCGCAAGGCAACAGCGGCATCGCTCATCGCATCTTTGACCCGAGGCGCTTCCAGATGGTGGCGCGAGCCATCGGTACCGCGTGCGTGCTGGACGTACATTTCGCCCAAAACCTGCTCAACCGACGGCGCAATATAGCTCTGCAGCGCAAAGCCAATCCGGCGCTCGTTAGAGATGTTTGGGCCGGAGCCGTGGACGATGCGTGGGTGATGCAGCGACAGCTGACCGGGCTTCAGCGGCAAGGAAACGGCCTTGCTCTCGTCGATGCCCTGCACCTCTTGGCCGCGCGTCAATAAATTGTCTTCACCGAAAGTATCAACGTGATCGTACAATGGGTCGATGTGAGAGCCGGGGATCATCTGCATGCAGCCGTTTTCTTCGGTCACATTGCTCACCGCCAGCCATCCCGTGACCCAGTCGTGCGGCTCCATGCCGGCATAGCGCGCGTCTTGGTGCCAGCTGATGAAACCACCGCTGTTTGGCTCTTTGATAAACAGGGTCGAACCGGCTGCCAGAATGTGTGCGCCGATTACGTCTTCAACAGCATCGAGGATGCGGCTGTCGTGAACAATAAGGTCCAAGACCGGCAAGGCCAGATGACCGTTGTTCCGGCCTGCGCCATCCAAGGCATTGGGCCAACGCGCTTCGGCGTCTTCGATCTCAGCCCGAATTTCCGCGATTTCATCTGCCGAAAAGATGTCAATCGGCGCGACAAAGCCGTCGCGAGCATAGGCTTCTTGCTGTTCGACAGTCAGACGTTTGGGCATGACCGGGGTTCCTCATTCACACTGGTTCAGCATTCCTGCGAAATCCCGGTTTTGTCCACTCTTCCAGAAGCGACCAAACTGGAAGAAAACACCGCAGGCTAGTCCAGATATTCGGCGTAAACCCAGCCGTGGTGGTGCCCATGATAGGTAACGGCACACCAATTGTGGCTGTTACAGCCATTGATGTGGACCGTCTGCCCCTTAATCAGCACGTGTGCGATGGGATGCTCCATCGATGGACCCGTGCGCACATTCAGCGCGTGTGAAGACACGTCATGGTGCACGCCTAGTGCGTGACCATGCTTATGGCTGTGCGGCTCACCGCCGTTGTGCTGGTGTGTGTGCGTATGCCCGATGCCGTGACTGTGGTGGACGTGCAGAGGCTGAAAACCAATGCCCCAGCCATAGTTGAACCAGTTGTAGGCAATGGTATGTGCCGACGCCAAAGGCGCAAACGACAAAGTCAGTAGAGCAGCCGTTCCGGCCATGAGATGCTTTAACATCAGAAGCCCCTGTATGGATAAGAAGAAACACGCAGTGTATTTCCCTGCATCCATTTCGGCAAATGTGTAAACACCTCAATTTTCAGGCCTAAAGCGGCGAAATCCCCTTTTCGTCCACCAAATGACAGGCGACCCGATGATTGGGCGCGATTTCTGTGAGCGGTGGCTCGGACTGAAGGCACTGGTCCTGCGCAACCGGACACCGACTGGCAAAGCGGCAACCAACCTGTTTCTGCGTCGGATCCGGTGGGTCGCCGGGGATCAGGATGCGCTTAGTTTTCTCCCGCAGGGTCTTGTCCACGGTCGGAACCGCTGACAGAAGCGCGGCGGTATAGGGGTGGAGCGGATTGTTGAACAGGCTCTTACGATCCGCATGCTCAACGATTTTGCCCATGTACATCACCGCCACGGAATCACACATGTGCTGAACAACGCCGAGGTCGTGGCTGATGAACAGATATGTCAGGCCAAACTCTTCCTGTAGCGCAGACAACAGGTTCAGGATTTGCGCTTGAACCGCCACATCCAGCGCGGAAACAGGCTCGTCACAGATAACCAGCTCTGGCTGTGTCGCCAAGGCGCGGGCAATGCCGATGCGTTGGCGCTGTCCGCCAGAGAACTGATGCGGGAACAACCGGCGCTGCTCGGGCCGCAACCCTACTTGCGCAAACAGGCGATCAGTAATCTCCTGCTGCTCCGCTGCCGGGGTATCGGTCAGGCTTTGCAGCGGGTCGCGGACGATCTCTTCGGCGCGTTGGCGGGGGTTAAGGCTGGAATAGGGGTCTTGGAAGATGAATTGCACTTTCTGCCGCATCTGACGCAGCTCTTCGCCTTCCAGCGGCAGCACGTCTTGCCCGTCCAGCACCACGCGCCCTTCATAGGCGGTCACAAGCCGCGCTGCCGCCAGTGCTGCAGTCGTCTTGCCCGAACCACTCTCGCCCACGATTGCGAGGGTTTCACCGCGATTGACGTGAAAACTCACATCATCAACGGCGTAAAGGTGCGTCGCAGGACTGAACAAACCGTTTCGCTTCATCGCGAACCGGACGGTTAGGTTTTCAACACTCAGGAGAGGTTTTTCGCTCATCACAGTGCCCCCGCGTGCCAACAATCTGCCGATTGCTTGCCATCAAAACTCACCGACTTGGGCCGCGCCGCCAGGCATTCTTCGGTCCGATGCTGACATCGCGATGCAAACAAGCACTGATCCTTCCCAAATTCCCGCAGCGAAGGCACGATCCCCGGCACTTCGGTCAGCGGCTGTTTCTCGTCTGAAACGTGCGCCAGAACGTGCGGAACACAGGAAATCAGGCCCTTGGTATAGGGATGGCGTGGCGTGCTGATGATGTCATCAACCGCACCAATTTCTGCAATACGCCCCGCGTACATTACGATCATCCGCTCCGCCATTTCCGCGACGGCGCCCATGTCGTGCGTGATCAGGATGATCGAAGTTCCAGTTTCCTTGCGTAAATCCCGCAGCAGGTCGAAAATCTGCGCCTGCACAGTCACGTCGAGTGCCGTTGTCGGCTCATCGGCGATCAGCACTTTGGGCTTACAGGCCAAGGCAATGGCAATCATCACCCTTTGCCGCTGTCCGCCCGACAGCTGGAATGGATAATCCTTCAGCCGCTCCCGCGCCTTTGGAATACGTACGGCATCGAGCAAGTTCGCTGCCTCTGCCCACGCTTCGGTGCGTGAAATGCTTTGGTGCGCGAGCAGGACTTCAACGATTTGCTCACCGATGCTGTAAACCGGGTTGAGCGAGGTCATCGGCTCCTGAAAGATCATCGAGATATCGTTGCCGCGGATACGGCGCAGACGCTCTTGGGACAACGCCGTCAGCTCTTGTCCATCAAACATGATCGAACCCGCCGTCACGCGGCCAATGCCCTCGGGCAGCAATCCCATGATGGCCAACGCCGTCATGGACTTTCCGCAGCCGGACTCGCCCACAAAACTCAGGTTTTCCCCGGCATGCAGTTCGAACGACACATCATCAATCACTGGCGCTGTGCCGTTGCGAGTGGTCAGCTCAACCCGCAGATTTTGGACTTTCAGCAAAGGCTCGGTCATTAGCGCGACCTCAACTTGGGGTTCAGCGCATCGTTGAGACCGTCACCGACCAACGAAATGCACAGAATGGTTACAAAAATCGCCACGCCCGGGAGCGTTACGGTAAAGCTGGCGTCGAGGAAATAAGTGCGGTTGGAGCCAATGATCTGCCCCCAACTGACCACGTTCGGATCGGTCAGCCCAAGGAAGGACAAGCCCGCCTCGAACAAGATTGCAGAGCCAACCATGAGCGCCGATTGCACGATAATCGGTGGCAGAGCGTTGGGCAGGATGACCCCGAAGATCAGCTTGAAATCCCGAGCGCCTGATGCGCGAGACGCGGTTACATACTCCAGCTCGCGAATGCGCAAAAACTCCGCCCGGGTGATCCGCGCCACCGCCGTCCAACTGACGATTCCGATGGCAAAGGTGATCATGGGCAGCGACGCGCCAAACAGGGCGACAATCACCATGGAGAACAGCAGCGTCGGCAAAACCTGAAAGAACTCAGTGAAGCGCATCAGCACTTCTTCGACCCAGCCGCGGTAGTAACCGGCCAGCGCACCGATGGTGACGCCGATGAACACAGAGACAAACGCCGCCGCCAGTCCAATGATGATTGATACGCGTGCACCACTGATAATCATGGCCAGCAGATCGCGGCCCAAATAGTCGGTTCCGAGGATGAAATCAGGGTTCTGCCCCGGCGGGGTAAACGGCGCCCAAACCATATCGAAGGGGTCGCGACCATAGAGGCTCGGACCGATGATTGCGGCGACAATGATGAAGATCAAAATAACCAGCGCGACCAAGGCCGCTTGGTTACGCCGGAACATGTCCCACGCTTCCATAAAGGGATGGCGCGCCTTTTCGATGGGCTCGTCGAGCATCTCGGGCATCGCGGGGCTTTGGTCTGTGGGTGTTGGCTTATCAGTCATTTACTTCTTGCTCCCCACACGCGGATCGACAAGGCGTAGGACGAGGTCCGTCACCTGATTACCCACGATCACAACCAGTGATGAGAAAAACAGAATGCCGAGAATGGTGGGTGTGTCTCGGGCGATAATGGACTGGAAAGCCAGGGTGCCGAGACCAGGCCAGGAGAACACGGTCTCCACCAGCACGGCCCCGGATACGATGGCGGAAAGCTGCAATCCGGCCAGTGTGATCACCGGCGAAATCGCGTTCTTGAGTGCGTGCTTGTAGACGACCTGATTGGACTTCAGGCCCTTCGCCTTGGCGGTCCGAACATAATCCGACCCCAGAACTTCGATCATCGATGCACGCGACAAACGGGAGTACAGCGCAACGAAAATGGAGGCTAATGTCACCATGGGCAGCACCAAGTGCCGCGCGACGTCTACGGTATGGATGAAGATATTGCCGTTCTCGATCGTGACATCGCGCATCCCGGCGACGGGGAACCACGGCAGGATCAGGGAGAACATCACCAGCATCAGCAAACCGGTCCAGAAAACCGGCGCGGAGTAGCCGACCAAGGACGCCAGCGTCACAAAGTGGCTGAAGATGCCGTTGGGCTTGCGTGCTGAAATGACGCCAAAGACCACGCCGACGATCAGCGCCAGGAACTGTGCCGCGATCACCAGCAGCAACGTCGCTGGCAAGCGGTCAAGGATCAGATCCGTCACAGGTCGGCTGTAGAAGAAAGAATAGCCCAGATCGAACTGGAGCACTCGGCCAATATAGCCGCCCAGCTGGACGATAAAGGGCTGGTCCAGCCCGTATTCTCGTCGGATCTGCTCGAGCGCTTCGGCGTCAATGCCGCCTGCGGATTGCGCGATGGTATCGGCAACGTCGCCCGGCGCGAGGTGCATAAGGGTAAAATTCAGGATCAGCACCGCAACCAGCAGCAGCGCTGCGTAAGCCATTCGGGTGATCGTTACGCGGAGGAAATTCACGGTGAAAACCTCGGTTCAGTCTGAGGCGTTGAATGGGAACGAAAACAGCGAATAGACTTGCGATTTTAGGCGAAGAAATCTTCGGCGGGCCACCCGTGCGACCCGCCGAAAATCAAAAGATATCAAAGCCGAAGCTTTGAGGCCTACTCGTCCAACCAAACCTGGTCGAGTGGGGAAGAAGTAGACCAGATGCCGCTCACTGGCGCGTTCTTCACCTTGTCATTGTAGACAGTGTGGTACGGCAGTGTGTGCATGTAGTAGATCGGCACCTCGTCGTTCACGATTGACTGGAACTCAGCGTAAAGCGCTTTACGCTTGTCCATGTCGTTCTCGCGACCAGCCATATCCAACAACTCGTCTACACGTGCGTTGGAGTAACCTTGCGTGTTTGACCAAACGCCGCGGGCGATGTTGGAGGTCAAGTACGTCCGGTGGACACCAATTACCGGGTCACCCCAGTTAAATACAGCATCCCAGCTCAGGTCGAAGTCCATTTCGCCCATGCGACCAGCCCACGTTGGGAAGTCAGCGCTTGCACGAACAACCACGTCGATACCGGACTTCTTCAATGCCGCCTTCACGTACTCGACGTGCTGCTTACCAGCAGGCCAGCCGTAGTCGATGGTGACAGAGAAACGCATGCCGTTGTCACCCACAGGGAAGCCAGCTTCGTCCAGCAGCGCCGCTGCCTTATCCAAGTCCAACTCGTACGCGTTGACGTCAGGGTTGTAGAATGGGCTGTCTGGGTGAATACCGGTGTTTGAGTCGTTTACTGTGCCCTGCATCAGAGCGTTTTGAACGAAGTTCTTGTCCAGCGAGTAAGCGATTGCTTGGCGGACACGCTTGTCGGCCAGTGGGCCCTTGGTCGTGTTGATTGCCAACCAGTCCAACGCACCAATAGCGCCGTAACCGTCAGAGGTAACCGTGAGGTTATCAACTTTCTTCAAACGGTTGATGATCAAAGGCTCACTTTCGAATGCGCCCATGTCCAGTTCGCCGTTCTCGTACGCGATGGCACGAGCGGAGCTGTCGGTGATGATCCGCATCACGATACGGTCAAGGTAAGGACGGCCTTCGATAAAGAAGTCGTCAAAGCGCTCAAGGATCAGGAACTCGCCGTTCTTGAATTCAGAGAGCTTGAAAGGACCGGAACCAACAACGTCTTCGATGTTCCGTGGGTGGGTCTTGTAGTCCTGACCATCACCGTAGATGTGCTCAGGAATGATGGACATCAGCTGTCCAGACATTGCGAGCATAATACCCGGGTGTGGCTGGCTCAGGTTCAATATAGCGGTGTGATCGTCGGGCGTGTCGACGGACTCAACCGGTGCAAACATGGATTTAAACGGGTGCGCTTCTTTAATGACATCGACTGAGAATGCGACATCAGACGATGTGATTGGCGTACCATCGTGGAAAACCGCGTTGTCCACGAGATTGAGGGTCACTGTCAGACCATCATCACTAATATCCCAGCTCTTTGCTAGGTAAGGCTGCGGGGTCCAGTTTTCGTCGTACCGCAGCGGAGACGCAAACAACTGTGCCCCTGGGTACCCTGTTACAATACCGGATTGAACAGCCGTGTTGAGGGTCCTCAGGTTGTTACCCAGGACCGTTTTGAGCGTACCGCCCATCTTGTGTCCGTCGGCGCTCGCCAAGGCTCCGGTCATCACCGTAGCAAAGGCGGTGGCAGTCAATAGCCCTTTGATAATATGCTTCATGATACGTTCTCCTCTGATTGACTCTATACTCGCCATTAAAAACCGTATCTTACGTTCACAGAAGCAAAAAACGGATTAATTACCGAACTTTCCACTATTTTCTTGAGGAATGACCGTGCTCAGCTTGAACTGTTAATTCTTCCAAGTCACCGCGATCCCTTAGATTGATACAGCTCGATATGAAACTGCGAACCATGCGCGACTGCGTAATAGAAGCCAATGTAGCGATCCCAAAAACAGGGGCTTCTGGAGCGTTGCGAATGGGCAGAACACGGTAGCGGGAGTAGCCTTCTTGGTACTCGACCGGCTTGATGTTCAGGATCGAAAAGCCGTAGCCTTGCGAAACCAATGTTCGGATAATCTCGGACGATCGCGATGAGTGCGCGATCGTCGGCGTCAGGCTGCGC
>CBFIEF010000051.1:0-11002 GCA_965661545.1 Alphaproteobacteria bacterium
GATGGACGTGATCGGTGATGCTGTTGCAGCTGGTGACGTTACAATCGTTGGTGAAGCATTCACCGATGGCTGGAAGCCAGACAATGCTCAGAAAAACATGGAGCAGATCCTGACGGCCAACAACAACAACGTTGATGCTGTTCTCTCCGAGAACGATGGCATGGCTGGCGGCGCAATTGCTGCTCTCGAAGCTCAGGGCTTGGCTATTCCAGTATCCGGTCAGGACGGTGATCACGCTGCTCTGAACCGCGTTGCGCGCGGCACGCAGCTTGTTTCCGTATGGAAAGACGCGCGCCAGCTCGGTGCAGCGGCAGGTAACATCGCAGCGGCTTTGGCTTCTGGTGTTGCTATGTCCGACATCGACGGTTCCGTTAAGTGGTCCGGTGGTGCGAAGGGCGTTGAGATGGACGCTATCTTCCTCGCTCCAACGCCGATCTCTGCTTCCAACATCGACGTCGTTATCGACGCTGGCCATATCGCTAAAGATAAGGTCTGTGCTGGTGCAGTCGCTGGTGTATCGGGCTGTTAAGTCTTCGCAGTAGCGAATAAGTTACTTCCGCCCGGCCCCTGGGTTCGTCTCAGGGGCCGGGCGGTATTTTTCTGATAGCAGACAAAATGGGGGACGCGGTCCGTAAAGGGCTGTTGGGTTCGTCGTTTTCACATATGGGGCAGGGTGTGACACATCAGGTCGAAGAGGTACGGGCAGGCAAGGCCGCTCGTGTCGAAAAAGAATCAATTTTTGCGCGCTTTCTGCGATCAACAGAAATAGATGCGCGACTGCTGGGGATGCTGGGAGCCTTGGCCCTGATCTGGGTTGGCTTTCACGTTTACGGCGAAGTGGTAAATGGGTTTGGCGCGTTTTTGACGCCGCGGAACTTGTGGAACCTTTCGGTTCAAACAGCGTCCATTGGCGTCATGGCGACGGGAATGGTGCTGGTGATCGTCACGCGGCACATCGATTTGTCCGTCGGCTCGATCCTTGGTTTCTGTGCCATGTCGATGGCGATTATTCAGGTTTGGATCCTGCCGGAGTTTCTCGGGCTAGGGCATCCCATGATCTGGATCATCACCGTGATCTGCGGCTTGATCATCGGCTGTTTGATCGGTGCCATCCACGGCTACTTGATCGCTTACTTGGGCATTCCGGCGTTTATCGTCACCTTGGGCGGCCTGCTGTTCTGGCGGGGCGCGGCGTTTTTGCTGGCGCGCGGGGAAACGATCTCTCCGGTTGATGACACGTTCTCCAAGCTTGGCGGTGGGCCTTACGGGTCCATCGGTGCGCTAGGCAGTTGGATCATCGGCGGTTTGGCGTGCGCGGTCGTGCTCTACATGCTCTGGCAAGGCCGTCAGAAGCGGAAGCGGTTCAACTTCCCGATGCGCCCCATGTGGGCCGAGGGCTTCTTAGCCGTTGTCGGCTGCGGTGCCATCATTGGCTTTGTCTTGCTGGTCAATTCCTACCCCTGGCCAAAGGGCATTGTTCGCCAGTATGCGACCGCCAACAATATCGAAACCCCGATCAGCGAGATCTTCATCAGCCATGGCTTTGCCATTCCGGTGATTATCCTGTTTGCTGTGGGTGTGGGCATGACATTCCTCGCCACGCGCACGAAGTTTGGGCGCTATGTCTTTGCCATTGGGGGTAACCCTGAAGCAGCAGAGCTGGCCGGAATCGCAACGCGCTGGGTCACGGTGCGGATCTTCGCACTGATGGGCACGCTGTGTGGCTTGTCGGCTGTTATCGCCTCGGCGCGTCTGAACTCAGCGACGAACAATCTCGGTACGCTTGATGAGCTTTACGTGATCGCCGCGGCGGTGATCGGCGGCACCTCGTTCTCAGGCGGAATTGGCACGATCTATGGAGCGATTCTAGGAGCCGTGGTGATGCAGTCACTGCAAACTGGAATGGTCTTGATCGGCTTTGATGCAGCCATCCAGCAAATTGTTGTTGGGACGGTGCTGGTCTTTGCGGTTTGGGTCGATACCGTTTACCGCAAGCGCGCGAAATAGGGGCGAAAGTAATGACAGAAAATAAGTCCGAAACAGCCCTCGTCGAGTTGCGTGATATTTCGCTGGCCTTTGGGGGCATCAAGGCGGTGGATGAAGCATCCGTCAGCCTGTTCCCCGGCGAAGTTGTTGCCATTCTCGGTCACAACGGCGCAGGCAAGTCCACACTGATCAAAGTGCTCTCCGGCGCCTATAGCAAGGACAGCGGTGAGATCTTTGTGCGCGGCGAGCGAGCAACGATCAACAACCCCCGCGACGCCAAGTCTTACGGGATCGAGACGATCTATCAGACCCTTGCGGTTGCCGATAACGTCGATGCCGCAGCGAACCTGTATTTGGGTCGGGAAATCCTGACCCGGTGGGGTACGTTGGATGACGTGGCGATGGAATCTGAAGCGCGAAAGGTGATGGGGCGGTTGAACCCAAACTTCGAACGCTTCAAGGAACCAGTTGCGAAGCTATCTGGCGGTCAACGTCAGTCCGTTGCGATTGCACGCGCAATCCTGTTCAACGCGCAAATCCTGATCATGGATGAGCCGACTGCTGCGTTGGGTCCGCAAGAGACCGATCAGGTGGGTGAGTTGATCCAAGCGTTGAAGCGTGACGGTATCGGGATCTTCTTGATCAGCCACGATATCCACGATGTTTTCGATCTCGCTGATCGGGTCATGGTGATGAAAAACGGTCAAACCGTCGGTACGGCGCGCACCGAAGATGTCACCAAGGACGAAGTCCTCGGTATGATCATCCTCGGCAAATGCCCCGAAGGCGCTACACCAGGTCCGGGCGCTCTGAAGTCCTGACCTTAAGAACGAGGCCACCACACCTCTAGACCCGACCAGTGTTTGCTCCTCCTTTATGCTGGTCGGGATCCAAGAAAAGGCCCGCTGTCCCCTTAAGGACGCGGGCCTTTTTTTGTTGCGTGCTGCCACTCCAAAAAGTAAACAAACGTTTAACAATGATATTATTGTTTTGTTTAGAAATTGGAGCTGTGCATGCCCTTGCTGCCGTTGTTTTACCGGATCGCTGCCGTTCTGATGGTTTTGAACGCAGCGCTGCACGCTTTGACATTTATTCCCGACGCGGGCTTTAACCGAACCGCTCAATTGCTCATGCCTTTTGCGCCGCTGTAACTGCTGCTGGCTTGGGGGCTTTGGCGGCAGTCGCGGACGGTGGCGTGGTTGCAGTTCTTCATGGCGCTGTTTGGTGCGGTGCTGGCTTACCTGTTCATGCCCCTGTTTGCGCTGCCTGAGGTTTGGGCGTGGGCGCTCGTCGTCTTGGACATTGATATTGCCGTGCTGATGCTGCTGATCCTGTGGCCGGCACGTCAGCGCGCTTCAGCGGGTGCTTGAGGCAACAATCCAGTCGCGAACCTGTTCGGCTTTTGGTGCGAGTGTGCGGTCGTTAGGCCAGACGAGAAAAACGCTGTTCCCTGTCGCCCAAGCCCAGTCCTTCAAGCCAACCAGCAATCGTCGCTCGATCATCGTTTGCACGATATGATCCCAGCCAAAGGCGTATCCCTCGCCAGACACTGCCGCCTGTAGCACCAGTGCGTAATCGTTCAGGCGCAGACCCCGGGGCAGGGTGATGCTGGCTAAGCCGTGATGGCCGAACCACTGTGACCACGTTGGACGCGCTCGAATGGGTTCTTCGAGGTGGATCAGGCGTTGCGTGCTGAGGTCTTGGATGTTCTCCAACGTTCCTGCGCTGTCCAGAAAGTGCGGACTGGCGACGGGGTAGATGATCTCATCAGCCAACTTCACCGCCTCATATCCTGCCCAATCGCCCTTGCCCAAGCGAATACCCAAGCTGATGTCATCCTGCGCCAATTCCGGGTCGCGGTCGCTGTTCAGCATGCGCAAATCAATGTCTGGATGTTGCAGGCGGAGGTCCGGCACGCGCGGCATGAGCCAGTAGTACGAAAACGCGCTCGACGTGCTCAGCGTCACGTAATCCAGTGCGCTCTGTTGCTTGATCGACTGCAGCGAGTCTTCAAGACTGCCCAAGGGTTGCGCGATATCGGCGAACAGGCGCTGGCCTGCGCGGGTGAGTTCGATCTTGCGATGACTGCGTCTGAACAGGCGCAGGTTGAGATTGTCTTCGAGTTGGCGAATGGACGCGCTGACCGAAGGCTGCTGCATGTTCAATTCTTCGGCAGCGCGGGTAAAGGACTGCAGGCGCGCGGCGGCTTCAAACACGATCAACGGGCGAGAGTTCTGGATAAGATGGCTGAGACGTTGCATAGGCAGAGCCTATCCAAACCATATCTATTTTCAAGGAATACAAGCGAGAAAAACGAAGGCAGTCTGCACCGGTAACAGGGAGGGAGCGAACAATGGCGAGACGAGAGCGTCCGACGCGGGGTGTGCAGGCCGTATCCGCAACGGTGGCGTCGCCGCACATCCGGCGCGTGCTACCGTTCTTCGACCCCTTGGATCAGGATCAGCTGGAGAAGCTGGAAGCTCAAGTCGATTGGATGATCGAGAACATCGGCGTTGCCTTTCGCGATGATCCTGTGGCGCTGGATATTTGGCGAAAAGCGGGGGTTGAGCCGACGGGGGAGCATGGCGACCTTATCAAGGCCGACGCCCAGTTGATCCGTGATCTCGTCGCGAAAGCCCCAAGCGAATTCGTCCAGCACGCTCGCAACCCTGAGCGTTCCGTTACCATTGGCGGCAATCATCAAGTCTTCGCTCCGATTTATGGCGCGCCCTTTGTGCGAGATTTGGAGAAAGGCCGCCGCTACGCCGAATTCAGCGATTATGAAGCGCTGTTGAAGCTCGTCTACATGCATCCGAATTTGCATCACGGCTCGCTCGTGATTTGTGAGCCAACGGATATTCCCGTGTCGAAGCGCCATCTCGACATGGTCTTCGCGCAAATGACACTCAGCGATAAGCCATTTCTGGGTGCGATTACGGAGATGAGCCGCGCGCAAGATTCGGTGGATATGATCGACATTCTATTTGGCGCTGAGCGGCTGGACCGTGACGTTTGTATCATGGCAAACGTCAACACCAATTCGCCCCTGCTGGTCGATCGCGTGGTCAGTCAGGCGGTGCAGGTCTACTCAGGCCGAGGGCAGGCGATGGTTGTGACGCCGTTTATCCTGACCGGCGCTATGGGGCCCGTGAGCACGGCGGCTTCGGTGTGTCAGGCGGTGGTGGAATCTATGATGGTCTGCGCCTTTGCCCAGCTCGTTCGGCCCGGCGCGCCGTTTGTGATGGGAAACTTCCTGTCTTCTATGTCACTTCGCACGGGCGCGCCGACTTTTGGTATGCCCGAGCCGGTGCTTTCGAATTATATGATTGGACAGCTTTCCCGGCGTCTGGGTCTGCCGCTGCGTTGTGGTGGGTCATTGACGGCCAGCAAGATCGAGGATGCCCAAGCCGCCTATGAAAGTGCGGATTCCATGCATTCGACCATGCTTGCTGGATCGAACTTTACCTTGCACGCGGCGGGTTGGCTCGAGGGCGGATTGAGCACGGGTTATGAAAAGCTGATCATGGATGCTGATCGCTTGGGCAGTTATCAGAAGCTGCTGGGCGTTGGTTTGCAAGACGACGACAACGCCTTTGCCCGCAGCGCGTTCGAAGAAGTTGAGCCGGGTGGGCATTTCCTGGGCTCCGCGCACACAATGGCCAACTATTCCGACGCCTTCTATGAGGCTGAGCTGAGCAACAGCGATAACGTTGAAAACTGGGAAGCGGACGGGGCCAAAGACATGCGTGTCCGTGCCTTTGAGAAGTGGAACCGCATGCTGGGCGACTATCAGCAGCCCCCGCTGGACCAAGCCAAGCGCGAAGAGCTGGAAGCCTATGTTGCTCGCCGTAAGGAAGAGCTGCCCGATGCTTGGTACTAAATATCGAACACCATTCACACGCGATCACGACGACTGAAGAGACACCCCATGCCTGAGTTCATCAAAGAAGGCCCTAGCGCCAAAAAAGCCCTGCCATCCCACGCAAAAGTGGTGGTGATTGGCGGTGGCGTGGTTGGCTGTTCCATCCTGTATCACCTCGCCAAGTTTGGCTGGAAAGACGCGGTTCTGCTGGAGCGGGACGAGCTGACATCCGGTTCTTCGTGGCACGCAGCGGGGCAGATTCACACGATTTCGTCCGACCCAAACATCTCGCGCCTGCAAAGCTACACTATTGGTTTGTATCGGGAGGTTGAGGAGCTGTCGGGGCAGGATATCGGCCTGCATCTGACTGGTGGTTTTTACCTCGCATCGAACAAGACTTGGTACGACTACCTCAAGCGCGAGCGGTCCAAAGCGCGCTACATGGGGTTGCAACAGGAATTCATCTCACCCAAGGAATTGGGGGAGCGACATCCGCTGGTGGACCCTTCGCACTATCATGCTGTGCTGTGGGATGATCAGGACGGCGACCTTGACCCGTCTGGCACCACATACGCCTTTGCCAAAGCAGCCCGGCACTACGGCGCGCAATACTTCACCCACACGCCAGCGACTGCCACCACGCAGCGCGCCGATGGAACGTGGGATGTGACCACGCCGCAAGGGGTGATCAACGCGGAACATATCGTTAACTGCGGCGGTCTTTGGGCGCGGGAAGTTGGTCACATGACAGGCTTGAACTTCCCTGTGCAGCCCATGGAGCATCATTACTTGCTCACGGAAAAGATTGATCAGGTTGCCAATTGGGGCTCGCGCTTGCCGTGCGGGATCGACTACGAGGCCAACATGTATTTCCGGCAGGAGCGGGACGGCATGCTGATCGGCACATATGAGCCTGTAGGCGTGCCGTGGAAGGTCGAAGGGACGCCCTGGGATTTCGGTCACGAGCTGCTGAACCCTAACCTTGAGCACATCGCAGACCGGCTTGAGTTGGGCTTTGAACGCTGGCCGGAACTGGCAAACGCCGGTATCCGCCAAGCGATCAACGGCCCCTTTACCTTTGGCCCCGACGGCAATCCGATGATCGGCCCTGTTCCGGGGATGCATAATTACTGGTGCGCCGTGGGTGTAATGGCGGGCTTCTGTCAGGGTGGCGGGGTTGGTTTGACTATGGCCGAGTGGATGATCGACGGGGAGCCTTCGATCGACGTTTGGGCGATGGACGTTGCGCGCTTTGGCTCGTGGGCCAGCCCAGATTGGGGAACGGTCAAATCAACCGAGAATTACGAGCGCCGCTTCGTTATGACCTTCCCGAACGAAACTCTGCCCAAGGGACGGCGGCAACAGACAACCGCGCTCTATGACCGCTTGGTCGCCAAGGGCGCGCGCATGGGGCAGGCCTTTGGTCTCGAACACGCGCTGTGGTTCGCGGACAGTCCTGAAGATGCGTGGGAAGACCCAGCCTTCACCCGCAACCGCTCGCACGACTACGTCGCGCGTGAAGTCGAGGCAGTGCGCACGGGCGTGGGCGGGATTGAGATCGCCAACTTCGCTAAGCACGCTATCAAAGGCCCCGGCGCGCGCGACTGGCTCAACCAGACGATGGCCGGGTTCATCCCCAAGGAAGGCCGCATCACCCTGACGCCCATGTTGACTGACAAAGGGCGGCTCTATGGGGATTTGACGGTGACTTGCTTGGGTGAAGACCACTTCATGCTGTTTGGTTCCGGATCAATGCAGGACGCGCACAGCCGGTTCTTCGCCAAGACGCTGCCGGAGACCGTACGGCACGAAAACCAGACGAGCGACTGGCACGGGATTGCGCTGTCGGGGCCGAAGTCGCGAGAGCTGCTGCAGCGGATCACCCGGCTGGATGTCTCCGAAGACGCCTTTAAGTTCCGCGATAGCGTGCAGACTTTTGTGGGCGGTGTCCCGGTGATCCTCAACCGGATCAGCTTTTCAGGGGAATTGGGCTACGAGGTTTACTGCCGTCCGCAGTACCTGCTGGCTCTGTCGGAAGCCATTGAGGAAGCGGGCGCGGACTTGGGTTATCGCTGGTACGGCAACCGGGCGCTCATGTCCTTGCGACTGGAAAAGGGCTGGGGCGCTTGGGGGCTGGAATTCCGGCCCGACTTCAACGCGGTTGAGTCAGGCATGGATGCCTTCATCAACTGGAAAAAGGATTTCGTCGGCAAGGCCGCGACACAGGCGTTTAAGGATGAGGGCGTAGGGCGAAGACTGGTGACGCTGACGGTTGATACGCCCATTGACGTGACGCTGGATGAAGCGGTGTTGGTCGACGGGGAGGCTGTAGGGTACGTCACATCAGGCAGCTTTGCCCACCATGTCGAAACGTCTATGGCGATGGCTTACGTCGCAACGCCGTTTGCTGACGCAGGCTCAAAGGTGACGGTAGAAATCCTCGGCGAGATGCATGACGCCGTGATCATGGGCGCCCCAGTTTACGACCCCAACGGCGGACGGATGCGGTCCTAGGATCGGCTTGCCCGCTGGCTCAAGGCCCGCGAGATCATCACGCGCATGATCTCGTTGGTGCCTTCAAGGATTTGGTGGACGCGCAGATCGCGCACGATCCGCTCCATGCCGTAGTCGGACAGATAGCCGTATCCGCCGTGGATTTGCAGCGCTTGATTGGCCACGTCGAAGCACTGGTCAGTCACAAAGCGCTTAGTCATGGCGTTCTGGGTCGCTACGTCTCCGCGGTCATCGTCCATGGCTTGCGCCGCGGAATAAAGGAACAGGCGGGAGGCTTCGAGCGCGGTTTCCATGTCGGCTAGTTTGAACGCCGTGTTCTGGAAATCGCCAATGGCCTGACCGAACTGCTTGCGTTCGCGGCTGTAGCGCAGGGCACGGTCCATGGCTTCTTGAGCGCCGCCGAGGGAGCAAGCGGCAATGTTCAAACGACCGCCGTTGAGGCCCTGCATGGCAAAGCTAAATCCTTGCCCCCGATCGCCCAGACGATTGCCCGCTGGGATGCGGCAGTTGTCGAAGCTGACCATTGCGGTGGGTTGCGCGTTCCAGCCCATCTTGCGTTCGTTCTTGCCAAAGCTCAGTCCCGGCGTGCCGTTTTCGACCAAAAACGCCGAAATCCCCTTTGGCCCCGGACCTTCTGACCGCGCCATGACGATATAAAGGTCGGAGAAACCTGCGCCGGAGATAAAGACTTTGGCGCCGTTGAGGATGTAGCTATCGCCGTCGCGGTCTGCGCGTGTGGTCAGGTTGGCGGCATCGGAGCCGTTATTAGGCTCGGTCAGACAGTAGGAGGTAATCATCTCCCCTCGGACCATCGAACCAACAAAGCGCTCACGCAGGTCGCTGCTGCCGAACCGGTCAACCATCCATGCCGCCATGTTGTGGATCGTCAGAAAGGTTGCGTGACCGATGCAGCCCTTGGACAGTTGCTCAAAGATCAGTGCGGCTTCGAGCCGCCCCAAGCCTGAACCGCCGTGTTCCTCGCTGGTATAAACGCCGCCGAAACCAAGGGCGCAAAGCTCAGCCAAAACGTCTCGGTCGAGGATATGATTTTGGTCCCAATGCTCGGCATTGGGCCGCATCCTATCGTCGGTAAAGGCCGCTGCCGCGTCCACGATCAGCCGCTGCTCTTGGGTCAGTTCAAACATGCGTCGCCCTTTCTTCTCACCGGGTCGTCCACGCGACAGCACCGGCAATTTTGGCCTGACATGGGTCAGGTGATTGGATCGCACTGGTTTGTCGCCTTGGGATCCTGTTATCAGATATCGCAAATTCGCGCTGCTGATTCGTTGTCACGTTGGCTTTCAGAACGAGACTGCTCATGTTATGCAAGCGCTTACATTCAAGAAAAGGCGAGGATTCCAAGGGTGGATATAAACGCAAGGATCGTTAGCGACATGGTCGCCAATGACATTAGTTTCGTAACAACGGTGCCATGTAAGCAGCTGGCCGGTGTCATTGATGCCGTCGACGCCAGCCCGGATATCTACCATATCCCGTCAAACAAAGAAGACGAGGGCATGGGTTTATGTGCGGGCGCATTCATGGGTGGAAAGCGCCCAGCGATCATTATGCAGAACACGGCGATTGGCGTGACGATCAATACGCTCGTGACCCTGACACAGTTCTACCGGATGCCGCTGCCGATGCTGATTTCCTACCGGGGTGAACTGGGCGAGCCTGTGGCATGTCAGGTCGAAATGGCCGTTCACACCAAAGCGCTTCTGGCGCAGCTGAATATCCCGACCTATCACTTCCACCGTGAAGAAGACGTGGAAGAGTTGGATAAGATCCTGAAGTACACCTTCATGTGCAACAAGCCGGTCGCTATCCTGACCGATGCGTCTTTCTGGAAGGGTTACTAAGCCATGATTCGTTCTGATATTCTGAAAGAACTCGCACCGACCATCGCAGAGCATTTGGTTGTCTGTAACATCGGTCTGCCGAGCCAGGAACTGCACCTGATCGACGACCGCGCAACCAACTTCTACATGCTGGGTACCATGGGTCTGGCCTCGTCCATCGGTTTGGGCCTTGCGCTGGCGCAGGACAAGAAAGTCATCTCTATCGACGGTGACGGCTCCGTTCTGACCAACTTCGGCACTTTGCCGACGATTGCGAACAATGTAGCGGACAACTTCATTCTGCTGATCATCGACAATGGCTCTTACGGCTCCACGGGCGACCAGCCAACGTATGCGGGTCGTAAGACGTCGCTGTCAGCGGTTGCTGAGGCTTGTGGTTGTGAGAATGTGGTTGAGTGCCGCGCGGAAGATACCGTGCAGGCGGTCAAGGATGCCATCGCTTCAGACAAAATGACCATCATCGTATCCAAGTGTGAATCCGGAAACATCAAGGTTCCAGTTATTACGATGGACCCGGTGACCATCCGTGATCGCTTCATGGGCGCTGTAAAGGCCTAAGTGCGATGTTTAATCGCCCGCTAACGGACGCAACGGACGCGCGATTGCGTGCTCAGCGTGTGCTGCCGCGATTGGTGTTTGATTACATCGATGGGGCAGCCGGTCAGGAGGTGGGCGAAGCACGGAACCGCGAGGTGCTGCGGGGCATGGCTCTGCAAACCCGCATCTTGCGCGACGTACAGCAGCGGAGGCTCTCGACCACTGTTTTGGGCGAGACCGC
>CBFIEF010000052.1:0-10392 GCA_965661545.1 Alphaproteobacteria bacterium
GGTTGATCATCGCAACGGAAGTGTCTTCGCGGAAATCGCCGCCGGCGAGGTAGGAGTAGGTGATTTCCGCACCGACCAAACCTTCGGATTCCAGCAGAGCCTTGGCAGCATCAACATTACGCATCGGCTTGTCACCGAGGTCTGCGTATTCTTCGTGCATTGGCCCCACATGGTGGTTTTCAGCCGTTGCACCCAAACCAGCCTGACCCAATTCGAGCATGTCTTCATTGGATACAGCCAGCGCCAGTGCGCGGCGGAAGTTGGCGTTATCGAACGGAGCAATGTCCTGGTTACCACGTGCAATAATGGTCGCACCTGTAGCCACTTCGTTACGGGCAAAGCCAAGATCGTCCATCAGCTCAACTTGTGAAGCGGCAGTCTGGTAGTTGAGATCAACCTCACCTGCTTCAAAAGCAGCGATCTCAGGCGCCGGGTCGTTGCCGTAGTCGGTGTAAACGATCTCGTCGAGGTAAACTTCACCCCAAACAGCATCGCCGTACCAGGAACCAGCCGGACGCTTCACCAAACGCGCACCAACCTCGACTTCAAACTCTTCCAGAGAGTAAGGACCGGTACCGATTGGGTTCGCCTTGAGATCACCGCCGAAATCGGGGTGAACGATCAGGGCTGGGTAATCGGACATGCCTGGAATAATGGTAATGTCAGGCTGGCTCAAGTTCAGGCGGATTGTGTTAGCGTCAACGATTTCGACACCATCAGCGCTCAGCGTGCCGACACGGGCGCGCATGGAGTTGCCCTCGGTCTCTTCGGTCCAACGACGAATGTTGAAGGCAACGTGTTCCGCGGTCATCATGTCACCGTTCGACCACATCACTCCATCACGAAGCTTCAACGTGTAAACGGACGCATCATCATTCGCTTCCCAGCCCGCAAGCAGGCGCGGAGAGAAGGTGAAATCAGTATTCCAGCGGACCAGAGGCTCCACAAAGTGGCGTGCCACGTTGCCCATCTCGCCCCAGTCGAAAAGACGCGGATCGCGAACGTCTTTGATAATCATGGAGACGTTGAGCGTCCCTCCCATCTTCTTGTGGCCATCAGCCAGCGCAACCGGCGCCACACCAATCATCGCCAAAGCTGCAGAACTGGTCACGCCCAGTGCTGTCGCCGTCGCAAGAAATTCACGCCGAGACGTGCGGCCTTCGCGCGCGTCCTCAGCCATTTTCAGTACCGACTTATGCATTTCGCCACCGAGCCAAGTTTTATCTGGCATGTTGCCTCCCAATTTCACGGATGTTTCTTTGCATTATTTGGTTATCCAGAAGCGCGCGCTTCGCCCTTGCTTCACATGGGATAACAGCCATGCAACCCAGTCAGCATAGATGAGCAACTAGGCTAAGCAAGACTAAAAAGTCGATAAGCGGCGACTCAACCCGCTTATCGGAATCAAAAGAGCGCTCTAGAAATCACGCTTGCGGTGATTAGACCCGAACCGAGGCCAAATAATCTTCGTTCAGCTCGACACCCCACCCCGGCTTCTCGCTCAGTCGCAAGGTGCCGTCTTCAGCTTTCAGGTGATCCATCAGCAGCATGTCACGCGGCGACTCCGTGAACTCAGGCGGATCATATGCAAATTCGAGCCAGACCGGCTTTTGGCCCCGAATGCCTGCGATGGCTGCAACCAAGTGCGCATTGGTTACAATGCCTAAGCCGTTGCCCCACGTGTGGGGGGTAAACCAATGGCCCATATCAAACGCCTTGAGGCCCAAAGTGATCAGTTGCTTCATCCCGCCGACAAAGACTACGTCCGGCTGGTAAACATCCAGACAATCATCGCGCATCACCTGATCCCACTCGTGCATCTCACGCGTGATTTCACCACCGGCGATCTTGCATTGCGCCACGTCCCGGAGCTTCTTCATGCCGACATAGTCCCCGCGGTGCAGAGGCTCTTCTAGCCAGAATAGATTGTGCTCCCGCGTGCGCTGCTCCAGTGCCATGATTTCTTCAAGGCTTGGGCCGGGGTGAATGTCCCACGGCATACGCCAGCCATGATTCACGTCGACCATCAGCGATACGTCATCGCCAACAGCTTCACGCACCCGCGCCAGTGCCTCGATGTCAGTGTCTTCTGATGGACGGCCAAAGCGCAGCTTGATCGCTTCATAGCCCTGCGCCCGATACTCACGCCCCATCTCAGCCAGCACCTTAGGATCACGTAAAGAGCCGGTTGAGGCATAGAGCGGCACGTCCGGGCTGGTGCCACCCAGCAACTTCCAAACCGGCTCGCCCTCAATCTTGCCGTTCAGATCCCACAACGCCAGATCCAGCGGCCACATGCGGCAATGGTGGGCGCCGATATTATCGATAATCGCGGTGTGGCGATCCATGTCGCGAGGATCCTGGCCCAGGAAGTACTTCTTGTAATCCTCGATGCCGTAACACGGATCGCCCGAGCCAAAACCTTCGAGGCCGGTGTCCGTCTTGACCCGAACAATGGTCGTCGGCAGCGTGCTGCGAGGAATGGAATCCCATGCCGCAGGATAGGCCGGCTCACAGGGAACGATGTGGGTTGAAACCTGAATGTCCGTGATTTTCATGGAACCATCGCTTTCGTTGAGTGCTGTGTGTTTTAGAGGTGTTGGACGACCTAAGCCTTGCCGTAAGTCTGCATGATGCTCTCACAAATGTCCGCCCACTTTGACTCGCTGAACGTCATGGGCGTGTTATCGCGCATGGCCTTGTTTTCTTCAGCGCACGCCGCTGCCGTGAGTTCTGCGCCGTTTGAGCCTGAGCCATCAAACTGCAACCCCGTACCACAATCGCGGACCAGCTTGGCCCACACTTGGTCCAACGGACCTCGGTCCAAAGCGCGCTCCAGATCGACATAAGCCTCCGGTGCGCCTTCGCGTGTCAGTGTGATCGTGGCGTCAGTGACGACAGCCACGGCCTGACCATGAGGAACGGGCAATACTGAACCCAGCGCATGACCGATGGAATGACCAATCGTTGTGCCGCCGAGGTTCAACGCTTCACCAGCCTGAAACGACCCCCACTGCGTCAGTCGAGCCGCTTCACCGCCCTCCCCACGCACATAGGCGGGTAAGTGGTCGCAAAGATGCGCGATAGCAGCAGCAGCAAAGGCAACACCCTCAGCTGAACGGCCATTACCGGTTGCGCTTTCGTGAGCGTGGGCAAAGGCATCGAAGCCGCACATGGCCTTGAATCGCAGGGGCACTGTTTCAGTCAGCTCAGGCCACAAGCAAGCCGCGGTCGTCTTGAGCTCTTCACCCCAAAACCACATCTTTGCGCCTTCTTTGGTCGATGCGATCGAAGTGCGAGAGGCTTCCGAACCGGTGCCGGATGTTGTGGGAACGCAGATCGTGGGGATGGGCGCGCCTTTGAAATCCTGCGCGCACAGGGCGTAACCAAGGGTCTCATCTTGTGCGATCGCAACCGCCGCCGCCAGCTTGGCCCCGTCCATCGTAGATCCACCACCAACGGCAACCACGACCGGGTTCGCCACAGCGCGAATTTCAGCTGCCAACGCATCAACCTGAGGTATCTTAGGCTCTCGCGGGAAAGCTGTTTCAGCCACGACTGAAGCAATGCCGCGGCTGTTAAGAGTGGCAGCAAGTTCACTCAGCGGACCCGGGCCCGCACCCGGCGCCACCAGCGCCGGATCAACGACCCAAACCACTGTCGGCGCACCTTCGCGACCGGCGATTCCTGCGATAAAATCAGCAGAAGCCAACTCAGAACGACCAATTACTTGCGTCATAGCGACCCTCTTTTTCATGACCTGCATTACGGGCAATTTCACCATTGACCTTTAAGCCGAACCCATACATGGCAACCTAGGAATAACCAACAAAAACGCACAGCCCGTGGGTAAGAAAATGGCGAGAGACGATAACGGTAGCCGATCACGCCGACGCAGTGGCGGGCGCGACGCAAAGAATGCCGCCGCTGCTGCGACCTCTGCAATCAAGCAGCTGCCACGCGGCGCGGTGCGCAATCCGATCACGCCAATCGAACCCCTATCCGCCGATCAAATCGAAATGATCCATCATGCGTCCTTGCGCATTCTCAGCGAAGTTGGGATGGAAATTTTGGGCGATGACGCCAAGGCGGTGTTCAAGGCTGCTGGCGTCGAGGTTAAGCCAGACACGGACCTGATAAAGTTCGATCCTGCCTTCATCGAGGAATCCATCAAGACCGCGCCCTCGACCTTCAAACTGCACGCCCGCAACGCCGACCGCACGGTGTCCTTTGGCGAAGGCTACATCAACTTCTGCCCCGTCGCCTCAGCCCCCAATGCCACTGACGCAGATCGTGGGCGGCGGCAAGGGAACTGGGAAGACTTCCGCAACCTGACCCGGCTGACCCAAAGCCTCAACTGCATGTCGTTTATTCCCGGTTATCCGGTTGAGCCAACCGACATCGACCGACGCACGCGCCATTTGGAGGCCATGCGAGACTTCAGCTTCCTCAGCGACATGGCATTTCACAACTATTCACTCGGGCCACAGCGGACCAAGGACGGGCTGGACCTCGCCAGAATCGTGCGCGGCAACATCTCCGAAGAACAGTTTTTCGCTGAACCGTCGATCATGACCATCGTCAACACCAACTCGCCGCTGAAACTCGATAGCCCCATGGGGCATGGCATCATCGAGCATGCCAAGCACGGTCAGATCTCCGTTGTCACGCCCTTTACGCTGGCCGGTGCAATGGCCCCCGTTACCATCGCGGGCGCCTTGGCGCAGCAGAATGCTGAGTTTCTGGTTGGGCTGTCGCTCGCCCAGTGCGCCAAGCCCGGTGCACCGGTGGTCTATGGCGGTTTTACCTCGAACGTGGACATGAAAACCGGCGCACCGGCCTTTGGAACGCCCGAATACGTGAAAGCCGCCCAAGCAGGGGGACAGCTGACCCGCCGCTATGGAGTGCCCTACCGCTCATCCGGCGTTTGTGCCGCGAATATTCCCGATGCGCAGGCCGCTTGGGAGACGCAGATGTCGCTGTGGGCCACCATGACTGGCGGTGCCGATATGGTCATGCACGCTGCTGGATGGATGGAAGGGGGACTCTCTGCGTCGTTTGAGAAGATGGTTATCGACGCCGACATGATCCAAATGTTGCAAGCCTATATGCAGCCCATCGAAGTCTCAGATGCCACCCTCGGCCTCGACGCCATCGCAGACGTTGGACCCGGCGGACATTTCTTTGGAACGCCGCAAACGATGGAGCGCTTTGAAACCGCTTTCTACGCCCCCATGCTGTCGGATTGGCGAAACTACGAAACCTGGTCTGAAGACGGCAGCAAGACCGCCTATCAGCGCGCAAACAAAGTCTATAAGCAGCTGTTGGCCGAGTACGAAGAACCGGCGATCGATCCAGCGACCAAGGACGCGATCAATGAATTCGTTGACCGACGCATCGCAGAAGGCGGATCTTTCGACGACGATTAAAGATCTTTGTCCCCCCTGCGGCGCAAGGTCGCGGTTTTTGTCGCAATTCCCTTTGTCTTGACCCGACTCAGCGCTAGCGTTGATCTCCCCGGCTGTTTTCAAACACGAAAGGTGAGATTATGCCCTCGCAAAGCGCTTCATCGAGCGCCGGTTCGGACCCCGAACCTTCTTCGTCACGCCCCCGTAAACCCCGCTCTGGCGGTCGCGCTGCCCGCGCTGCACAAGCAAAACAGGCACTGGCTTCTGCCGGAAGCGCCTATGCTAAACCGCGCCGGAATACGGTTGGCGGTCTGAATATTGTCTCGGATGAAGCCCTTGAGCAAATCCATGAGGCCTCCATCCACATCCTCGAAAATTTTGGTGTTGAGTTCATGGCTCAAGACGCCCGTGACACCTTTGTTCACGCTGGCGCGTTGGCCGATGACGAGACTGGTCGCGTTCGCGTGGGGCGCGAGTTGATCGATGCTGCCCTCGCCACCTGTCCGTCCTATTTCGAGCTGACCCCGCGCAACCCCGATCGACGAATGCGGCTGGGTGAGAATTTCATGAACTTCACGTTGGTCGCCGGTCCGCCGTCGGTACACGATGAAATCAACGGACGACGCTCGGGCGGCATGACGGACTACGTTGATCTGGTCAAGCTGGCGCAGTCTTTTGATGTCATCCACGCGGTTGGAAACCAACCCGTCGCGCCCATGGAGCTGCCTGCCAACACTCGGCACCTCGACACCTATTTCGCCAATCTGCGCTATACTGACTTAAGCTTCCACGCCTCGGCCATTGGCGAAGAGCGCGCGCTGGACGCCATTGATATGATGGCGATTTCGCGCGGTATGACCCGTGAACAGCTTAAAACGGATCCTTCTCTCGCCACCGTGATCTCCGTCAATTCTCCACGAAAGGTCGATAGCGCCATGACCGACGGTCTGCGCGCTATGGCAACGTGGGGACAGGCGGTCTCCATAACGCCTTTCTGCCTGATGGGCGCCATGGCCCCGATTTCAGTTCCGGCTGCCGTTGCGCAATCGAATGCTGAGGCTTTGGCCTGCATCGTCCTAACGCAACTGATCAACCCCGGCTCTCCCGTTATTTACGGCTCGTACATCTCAAATGTTGATTTGCAGTCTGGCGCACCGGCCTTCGGTACGCCGGAACACGTGCAGGCGACGATGATCGCGGGTCAGTTGGCCCGCCGCTATAACCTGCCCTATCGCGCCTCAAACGCCTGCGCCTCAAACGCTTGTGACGCTCAGGCAGCATACGAGTCCATGAACGCGCTCTGGGCCTGTGCCTTGGGTGGCGCGCATCTGATTTACCACGGTGCAGGCTGGCTCGAAGGTGGACTGCAAGCGTCTTACGAGAAAATCATTCTGGACGTGGAAATGGCGCAGGAAATGGTGGAAACCTGCTCCCCCGTTGCCGTGAACGCAGAAACCCTCGCCCTTGAGGCGGTCGCAGGCGTTCCGCCGGGTGGCCATTACTTCGGGGAAGCGCATACGTTGGCCAAGTTCGACAGCGCCTTCTACAAGCCGCTGGTTTCTGATTTGACCAACCACGAAAACTGGGTCGATGCCGGATCGAAAACAGCGACGGAACGTTGCACCGAGATCTGGCAGCAAAAGTTGCAGGAATACGTAGAGCCGAAGATGCCAGAAGATCGGCTCGAAGCCTTAGAGGCCTTCATGACCAAAAGGAAAGAAGAGCTGAAAGACGCATACATTTGACGCTCTGCAGAATCACCAGAACGAAAAAAGCCGTTTCCCCCAATAAAGGAAACGGCTTTTTTTCTGTCTCTTGCCGAGGCTGAGCAGATAACCAGCTAGAGCTAGTCTGCGCAGTACTCGCCAGTCTTTGAGTATGCGATTTCTTCGCAAGACGACAAAGAGCTGGAAACAACAGTGGTGGACGCACCGGTCAGAACCTGACCGTGGGTCGTGCCTGTTGTGATCACTGTACCAGTAGACCCAACACCGATTCCACCGCTCGTAAGAACGACTTCTTCGGATGGAACGCATGCACCCAATGTAAGAGCAGCAATAGCTGCCAAAGCGAAACGCTTCATTGTATTTTCTCCCGAATTACGGACGACGGCAATTTAGTAACCGATTGCGACAGAAGAGTGGCTTTTCCAAGCCACAGACGCGCCGACGTCGCTGTTACGGCACTATGTGTCCGTTTAAACGATTCGTTAAAAGAAACACAAGCTTCTTAGAGGGTTATGCAAAAAAACTTCCTAAACGTTACAGAAATACCGCGCATAAGAGCGACTCCTAAAGCCGTATTCACTAACTTTGCCCTAAATATCGCCTAACGATATATTCTGGGCGCATAATCAGAAGATGTCGCCGATGTTTGTGACCCCGCCCAAGCGACTGGTTGCCAGAGACTCGACACCAGAAGGATAGCCCATGCGCGCCCGCAGAGCGGCGTTTTGCTCGTAGATATCCGGCATAATCACCAACTCGCCGTCATGGCTTGGCCAAGCGTTGTAATAGATCGTGTAAATCGGCACATCGCGATTCAGGCTCACGTGCGTGATCTCGCGCGATTCCATGCGACCCACGATCTCTTGAAAGGAAAATTCGCCGGGCTTGTCACCCGCCAAAAGCCAATGCGCAAAGTGCTCTGCTGCGCCGACACGAACACACCCCGATGATTTTGCACGCTCTGGCAGCTCAAACAAAGAGTCATCCGGGCTATCGTGC
The DNA here is from genome assembly GCA_965661545.1 of Alphaproteobacteria bacterium. Lineage (GTDB taxonomy): Bacteria > Pseudomonadota > Alphaproteobacteria > UBA7985 > UBA7985 > UBA7985. Next base: position 8,135 of record CBFIEF010000052.1, read on the forward strand.
ATGTAAATGGCCGAGGAGTTCTCAAGGTTAAACCGAACCCCACCCAGCACGTTCTGCGGCCCTGATTCCTGCTTCCAAGTATAGTTACGAACGTTGATGGTGTTGAAGTCCAAGTCAAACGGGCTAATCCGTCTGGAGCCGGAGTAGATCGACAGCCCCATCTTGTTCAAGAAATCCGGCCCTTTTTCCAAGGCCACCGGCACCAAGTCCTTTTCAACGATGGAATAGGGAGCCGTCCAATCGGGGCTGAACTTTAGGCCCGTGATCTTGTCGTTTTTCAACGGTGTTCGCCGGGTCGGACGGCCAACAACCACGTTAACGCCAAAGGCAACGTTGGAACCCTCCATCGCCATCAATTCCGCCGCGCCGACGTTGAGCATCACCCAGCGGCCTTTGGACGGTAGGTTCGGCTCGCCCCACCGCAAACGCTCCATATTTACGCGATAGGTCACGAACTCAGCAGGTGACAAATACGGCAAGTCGCTCTGCGCGGCTTGCTTCATGGCGGAATAGAAACGGGTCTTCGGCGAAAGGCCGTTGAGCCACCCGGAGAAATCGGCGGTCTGCAAGCCCCGTGTCAGCTCGGACGCTGGATCGATCCGTGGCGCAGGGTTATACCGCCCCTCTTTCACGTCGTGAATATAGCGCAGCAAGCCCGCTGTCAGTTCCAGATCAATCTGGGAAATCTGTATTCCGTCTAGCGCCCCACCGGGCAAGCCGCGGTCAGCCGGCAGATAGTCAGTCGGTACCAAACCATCAATCTTTGCGCTCTGAAACTGTCGGATCAACACTTGAGCAGCAGGCAGCCAACCATCTTGGGTAAACCAGATGGGGTTGAACCCGTTTTGGCCATAAATGCGGTTAAGCTGTGATGGAGAAACGCCTGAGGTCCGCAGCGGCAAAGGTGACTTGCCGGTCAGATAGGGGCGAATGGTATCCGCGCCGGTTCTGGGCAAGGCATAAGTCGTGCTGGTCTCAGGAATAGCAATCGCAGACGCCAGCTCTGTCGTGCTCGGCCCCTCCTCGATATTGGCGATGAGAACGGTCTCAGCACCGGCTGCTTCGGCCGGAATAAACTCCGTCGAACCTTCGTAAGGAACTTCTTCGACGATCACACATGCCGCCAGGCCAAAGCTCAGGCCAAACAGGCCAACCATCACCATGCGCTTCAGCGACAAAATACGATTTAACGTGCGGTACATAGGGCCCCTTCCGGACGGTGACGCGACAGAGGGTGAGTGGGGTTCGCATCGACGCTGTTTGCATATGACATTCTGCGAATTTCTCAACCGGCGGCACAGCAATCTGAGCCTAAGACCCATAAAATCACGCTGATTTGTTCAATAATGCGCTGTTTTTGCGACGCTTTTTTGAACCGCTCCAGACTGAACAACACCTTGAGAGATTCAGCGTTTACGATAAATTTCAAATTTTTATGCATCTAGGCTCTTTGGATTCGCGAAATTCGCCCGTGGTCCACTCGTTTTTGAGTGGCTGATCTCAAGCATAGTCTTGGCTGCAAACTTGCGTGCAGCGGCTCAGGCATCCATACCAATAGTATCAAAAGTTGAACCTTTTTAGGCAAAGTGTGAGGCCAGCATGTCCGAGAACTTCAAAATGCCCATCCGCGACGGATTTGTGGAGGCGATTGGAAACACGCCCCTTATTCGGCTCAGGAAGGCATCTGAAGAAACAGGATGCACCATTCTCGGGAAGGCCGAATTCGTGAACCCCGGCGGTTCGGTCAAAGACCGCGCCGCGCTTGGTATCGTGAAGGCCGCTGAGGCCTCGGGCCAACTCAAGCCCGGCGCAACAATCGTCGAAGGCACCGCTGGCAACACCGGTATTGGCATCGCGCATGTTGCTGCGGCGCGCGGTTACAAGGCGACCATCGTTATGCCGGAAACCCAAAGTCAGGAAAAGAAAGACGCCCTGCGCCAACTGGGTGCTGAGTTGATTTTGGTGCCGGCCGTCCCCTACCGCGACCCAAACAACTACGTGAAGTATTCCGCTCGCCTTGCTGAAGAACGCGCCGCGCAGACGCCGGGTATGGCGATCTGGGCCAACCAGTTCGACAACACCGCAAACCGCGATGCACACGAACAGACAACCGGACCGGAAATTCTGCGCGATCTGGACGGCGACGTTGATGCGTTCATTTGTGCCGTTGGCTCTGGTGGTACATTGGCCGGTGTCGGCAAGGCCCTCCGCGCCGGAACTCCAAGCGCGAAAATCGGCCTCGTCGATCCCTACGGCGC
>CBFIEF010000053.1:0-9704 GCA_965661545.1 Alphaproteobacteria bacterium
CTGGGCGTCACGGTCATGCTGGCGCGCGATGCGTTTACGGGCCAAGGCAGTCTGCTGATTGGCGGCTCGTTCGTCCTGATGGCAGCGTTTTCCTATGGCGTCGCAGGCGTCTGGGCGCGACGGTTTGGTGGTGTACCGCCAATGCAAATCGCAGCCGGGCAGCAGATTTCGGCGACGGCGTGGCTGATCCTGCCTGTATTCTTGATCGACAAGCCGTGGACTTACAGCGCGTCGGTGCCGCTGGGATCGTGGCTGGCGATTGCCGGGTTAGGGATTTTTGCCACGGCGCTGGCCTACGTCCTGTTCTTCCGCATCTTGCGCACCGCTGGTGCGACCAACGTTTCGCTCGTGACACTGCTGATCCCCGTTTGGGCGATCTTGTTCAACGCAACAATCCGGCAAGGAACGATTGCAGTCTGGGAGACAATCACCCTCGCACAGTGGCTCGGGATGGCGCTGATTGCCCTGGGGCTGGCCGTCCTGAACAAGTGGATTCCGCTGCCCGGTCAGCGCCGCTGATCCAACCCAACACTCGCCGTACCGGTCGTGGTGCTTTCGCTGGTTGACCTGAGCTTTCATCGCGTGTGATCTATCGCTCTGAGAAATGCGATTTTGTCTGAAGAAGAGGCTCCAACATGGCCGACCGTTATGGCTTTTGGCGACTACTGCGCGAAGGATTGCGCGGGCATACCGGATGGGGGCCAGCGTGGCGCGACCCGGAGCCTAAGCCTGAATATGATGTCATCATCATCGGCGGCGGCGGGCATGGCCTCGCGACGGCTTATTATCTCGCCAAGGTCCACGGTATCACCAACGTTGCAGTGCTGGAAAAGGGCTATCTTGGCGGCGGAAACGTCGGGCGGAATACGACGATTGTTCGCTCGAACTATCTGCACACCGGCAACGAGCTGTTCTACGAGAAATCATTGCAGCTGTGGGAAGGCCTGTCGGCTGATCTCGACTACAACGTCATGTTTTCCCCGCGCTCCATCATCAACTGTTTCCACACAGACGGGCAACGCGACGCCGAAGCGCGGCGCGGCAATCAGATGATCTTACACGGCGCCGATGCCGTCCTGCTGGATAAAGAAGGGGTGCGCCGTGAAGCGCCGCTGATCGACGTGGATAACCCCCGCTTCCCGATCTATGGCGGTCTGATGCAAAAGCGCGCAGGAACTGCGCGCCACGATGCCGTGGCATGGGGCTTTGCGCGCGGCGCGGACAAGCGCGGCGTCGACTTGATCCAGAACTGTGAAGTCACCGGGATCGATATCGAAGATGGCCGCGTCACCGGCGTACAAACGTCACGCGGGCCGATCCGCGCGAAGAAAATCGGCATGGCCGTTGCGGGCAGCACATCGCGCGTCGGCGCACTGGCTGGACTGCGCTTGCCCATCGAAAGCCACGTGCTGCAGGCCTTTGTCACCGAAGGCATCAAGCCTATGCTCCACAACGTCATTACCTTTGGCGCAGGGCATTTCTACATCTCGCAGTCGGACAAGGGCGGCTTGGTCTTTGGCGCGAGCCTGGACGGCTACAACACCTATGCCCAGCGCGGAAATCTGCCGCTGATCGAACACGTGATGGAGGCTGGCGTTTCGTTTGTGCCGGCCATGTCGAAGGTTCGCCTGCTGCGGTCTTGGGGCGGCGTGATGGATATGAGCCCCGATGGCTCCCCCATCATCGACAAAACCCCGATTGATGGCCTGTATCTCAACGCAGGCTGGTGCTACGGCGGGTTCAAGGCGACACCGGGGTCAGGCTGGTGCTTCAGCCATTTGATAGCGGACAGGCCGACTCACCACATCGAACAAATGCGGCTTGACCGGTTCAAGACCGGGTACGTCATTGACGAGCTTGGTGCTGGTGCGCAGCACAACCTCCATTAAGGGAAAGATACATCATGCTGATCCCCTGCCCCCACTGTGGCCTGCGCCCATCCGAAGAATTCACACCCAAAGGCCTTGCGGAGGCACCACGCCCCCAGATTGGGGGCGAGGACCGTCCAGAAGACGCGAGCTGGCAAGACTACCTGCACACTCGCACCAATCGGGCTGGCGTCACGGACGAGTACTTTCATCACGCCCTGGGCTGCCGGTCATGGGTGGTGGTTCACCGTAATACGCTGACGCATGAAGTCTACGGCGCAACCATGGCGTCCGAGTTTTGGGAGAAGCAACGGCGGGAGGCTGGTCAATGAGCACACGCCTCCCCCAACCCAATCGACTGAAAACCGGCGGGGTTATCAACCGCGACCGTCCGGTCATCTTCACCTTTGATCGCCGCGTGTATCAAGGTTTTGAGGGCGACTCCCTCGCCTCGGCCTTGCTCGCCAATGGCGTGAAACTGTTTGGCCGCTCGTTCAAATATCACCGCCCGCGCGGCATTTTGGGCGCCGGCCCAGAAGAGCCAAACGCGCTGGTTGAGGTCGATCACGGCCCGGCCGAGCGCGACCCAAACCACCGCGCCACCATGTTGGAAATCTACGAAGGGCTTGAGACCTTCTCTCAAAACCACTTCGGGCCGCTGGGCATGGACGTGATGGAGGTCAACGACCTGATCAGCCGTTTTCTGCCCGCTGGTTTTTACTACAAGACGTTCTTTTTTGGCGGCTTGCAGGCGTGGTATCGACTGTACGAGCCGATCATTCGCCGGGCCGCTGGTTTGGGCCGTCCGCCGCTGGCTGCTGACCCACATCACTACGAGAAGATTTACACCCACGCCGACACGCTGATCGTCGGCGGGGGCAGCGCCGGCCTGACGACGGCGCTTTCGCTGGCCAAGGGCGGTCAATCGGTGGTGGTTTGCGAAGAACGCGACCGCATGGGTGGATCGGCGCTGTGGCAGGGCGAGACCTTTGACGGTCAATCTGGCTCGGACTACGTGGACCATTTGTGCGCTGAGATCAAAGCCGCAGGTGGGCGCGTGATGCCTCGCACAACCGTATTCGGCGTCTATGACGCTGGCACGTTTGGCGCGGTAGAGCGCTGCCACGACCACCTCGCCAAGGCCGACCGGCAGCCGCACACAGCGCGCATGAAATACCACCGCATCCAAGCCCGCAACATCGTCTATGCCACGGGCGCGATCGAGCGGTCTGTCGGCTTCAAGGGTAACGACCGCCCCGGCGTGATGCTGTCCAGCGCAGGCCATACCTTCTTGGGCAAATACGGCGTGCGGGTTGGTGAGCAGGCAACCGTCTTTACCACACACGACGGTGGCTACGGCACCGCTGCCGCCCTGGCGCAGGCCGGCGCGGCTGTGACTGTTCTCGACGCCCGCGCAGACGCTAACGTTGCCATCGACGGGGTTCGGGTGATCAAGGGCGTCTATGCCAAGCAAGCCCATGGCCGTATGGGCGTGCGCCGGGTGGACTATGATGGTGCATCCAACGGGTCACTGGACACTGATTCGCTGCTGGTTGCTGGCGGCTGGAACCCGGCGGTGCATCTAACGTCACACACGACCGATCGGCGTCAGTCCAAGCCAGTCTATGACCCAGAACTTCTGGCCTTCCTGCCGCCTGATCTGGTGGAAACTGAAGCCGCTGCGGGGTCCGTTACCGGCGCAATGAGCACCGTTGATTGCCTGACGTCAGCCCAGGCCGCTGGGAAGAAATTAGGCGGCAAGCCCATTGCGCTCCCCACCGTTGAAAGTTCGCTTCCAGTGTCCAAACCCATGGAAATGTGGGCTGTGCCCGGCGCAGGAGATGCCGCCTTCCTCGACATGCAGAACGACGCAACGGTCAAGGACATCAAGCTCTCAGCACAGGAAGGCTTCAAGTCCGTCGAGCACATGAAGCGCTACACCACCCTCGGCATGGCGACCGATCAGGGCAAAACCGCCAACGTCACGGGCCTTGCGCTGCTGGCGGCGGCGACCGGGCGCGATATTGCCCAAGTCGGCACCACGACCTTCCGCCCGCCCTATACGCCTATTCCCGTTGGCGCGCTCGCTGGTCATCACCGCCAGCGCGACTATGAGCCCTTTCGTGTCTCACCTGTCCATGCGTGGGCCGAGGCGAACGGGGCTACGTTTATGGAAGCGGGTTTGTGGATGCGCCCGGCGTACTACACACGTCCGGGCGACAAGGACTGGCTGGACAGTGCTGTCCGTGAAACCAAAGCGGCGCGGGAATCCTTGGGCGTTACCGACGTCTCAACATTGGGCAAGATCGACATCCAAGGCCCCGATGCAGCGGAGTTCCTCAACCGGCTTTACACCAACGGCTGGAAAGCCCTGCCTGTGGGCAAAGCACGCTACGGCTTGATGCTGCGCGAAGACGGGCTGGTGTTCGACGATGGCACCACATCGCGGCTTGCCGAAGACCACTTCTACATGACCACCACCACCGCACATGCAGCCGGTGTGATGGCGCATATGGAGTTTATGCACCAGTCCGCTTGGCCGGATCTACGGGTCGCATTTGGCTCTGTTACCGACCAATGGGGCGGCTTAGCGCTGGCGGGGCCGAATGCGCGGGCGTGCTTGGCTAAAGTGTTCCCTGATCTGGACGTGAGCAACGACGGCTTACCCTTTATGGGCGTGATGGAAACCCAGTGGAACGGGTTCACCGCTCGCATCTTCCGCATCTCGTTCTCTGGCGAATTGGCCTATGAAGTGGCCGTTCCTGCTGACGTGTTCGAAGCCTTCTGGCTCGACGTGATGAGCGCAGGGGCTGAATGGGACATCACCCCTTACGGCTTGGAAGCACTCAATATCCTCCGCATCGAAAAAGGCCACGTGACCGGCGCTGAGCTGGATGGGCGCGTGTCTATGGATGACGTGGGCTTAGCGAAGATGGTTTCGACCAAGAAGGACTTTGTAGGCCGAGCCATGTCTCAGCGCGCGGCCTTTGCCGATCCAGACCGGGCGAAAATGGTCGGACTGGTCGCCGCAAAGTCAGGCGACAAAATCATCGGCGGCGGCATCCTGTTTGACAGTGCAGACGGTCCATTCGACCACACGACGATGTTGGGCTACGTGACTTCAGTGGCGCAGTATTCCCCGCTGAAAGACCGCTCTATCGCGCTGGCCTTTATCAAAAACGCCAGCGACTGGCACGGCAAGACGCTCTATGTCGTCAGCCACGTTCACGGCAAATCCATCATGGAAGTCCGCGCCGAAAGCCCGCATTTCTATGATCCGAAGAATGAGAAGGTGATGGGCTGATGAGCATCGTCTTGAGCAACCCTCTGGGGCCAAAATGGACCGCGAGTCGACACGGTAAAGCGGACGGCGAAGCGGGCATCGTTGCAAGCCATGGAGTGGGTCTAACCGTCGTTGAAGTCGCGGCCTTGCCCGATCAAGCTGAAGCCTTGCGGACTGCCCTGAGCGCCGCCTTTGGCATGAACTTGGGCGACGGGAGCCCCGCCCACTCTGCCGAAAATGCCGTGTGCACAGGGCCGGGGCAGTACCTGCTGACCGGGCACGACGTGCAGACAGTGAAGGCAGCAGTGGGTAATTTGGCGATGGCGGCGGATCAGTCTTCAGGCCGGGTTCAGGTGTCAATTGACGGGCCTGCGGTTGCGGATTTACTGGCCAAAGCCTGCCCGATCAATCTGGCCGACTGGCCAGTTGGCGCGGCACAGGCGAGCCACTTTCTGCACATTGCCTGCGCATACTACCGGCGCTCAGAAACGGGCTTTGATCTCTACTTTGGCCGCTCATTCGCCCAATCGGCAGCGCAATGGCTGCTGGACGCGGGTGCGGAGTTTGGTGTGGAAATTCGGTAATCCCCAGCCCGCCATGCCAGCCCTAATCCCAGCCTGACAACAAAAATCCCGCCCTCGCGAACGCAAAGGCGGGATTGAAACATCGACCAAACGGACGGCTCACGCCGACCCTTTTCGTGATTATTCGATGACGATTTCACCAGCAGCGGCTTCTTCAGCTGCTGCTTCACGGCGGGCTTGCGCTTCGTCCTGACTGATGACCTCAACGGTTTCAAGATCATATCCCATGATCAGCATGGCTTGCGCATTGGCCTTCTCGATGTCGGCAATCTGCTTCAGCGTCAAACCGCCTTCGCGCCATTGACCAACCCGGCCATCGCGGAAGAACGGACGGTTTTCTGGGCGAGGGTTAGAACCGCCGCCATTCTTCTCGGCTTCAGCGAGCTTTTCGAACGTGGTCGCAGCGAGCGCCTTGTCAAACTGGGCAAAGTCGAGGTTCAGGTTCATGAACTGCACCACTTTCAGCATTTCACGGCGCGGGTTTGCCACCAAATCCTCAAACCGCACAAACAGGCGCGGCATAGACGGGCGCATGGCCCAGGACACGACGTTACGGGTCCATGAGCCAATAGGCTGCGGCGTGGTGCCTTTGGCCAGCAGCGCGAACTGCGGCTGGTTCATGTTCGCAATCGCAGCATCAATCGGCATGTCCATGTCTGCGGCCAGAGAGATCGCAACATCACGCGGGTCGCGCACAACAACAACTGCAGCGCGGGAGAAATTCGGGTGGAAAGTCGCTTTGCCGGACCAGTCGGTCTGCATCAGATGCGAGCGCATCACCAGATCGCCCTTGGACTGGGCACAGGCACGCATGAGGAACTCTGCGCGCTTTTCACCAATGTCGGAGGGCTTGAGCTTGGAAACCTCTTCGCGCATCAACGCCTCAAAGATGCTGGCGTTGCTGTCGTGCGCAAACGCCCGACTCATGTTGCCGAGGTTGGCTTCGTCCAGCTGCGCCATGTAGGTGTGCAGGAACGCGCGAACCCAGCTGTTGCCGGAGCGCGGGTAGGACTGAATCCACGAAATACGGTTCGTGGGCGCTTTCTGCTTGGCAAAAGGATTTTTTGCACCGGCAACTGGGGTTTTCTTTTCTTCAGCCATCAACCTGTCTCATCTCGTTTTGTGCGGAGTGAATGCAATCAAAGCGTGCCGGGATAGCCACCGCCATCCAGCACAAGGTTCTGCCCGGTTATATAGCCAGCACGAGCAGAGCAAAAGAACGCACACGCATGGCCGAACTCCTCTGAAGTACCAAAGCGCTTAGCCGGATTTCGCGCCGCGCCAGCGTTCCACGCCTCTTCAAAGGGTTGACCGCTATTTTTGGCGATATGCGCGTAGTTTTGAACCAACCGCTCGGTCTCGTGCTGACCGGGGAGCAAGTTGTTGATCGTGACGTTATGCGCTGCGACCTGCCGCGCCAAACCAGCGACGAAGCCTGTCAGGCCGGTCCGCGCGGCGTTGGATAGGCCCAGATGCGGAATCGGTGCTTTGACGGCGGCAGAGGTGATGTTGATGATCCGGCCAAACTTGCGCTCGATCATGCCGTCAATCGTCGCCTCGATCATCGCGACGGGAGAATAGAGATTGGCGTTCAACGCCTTCATCCAATCCTCTTGGCCCCATTCACGGAAATCACCCGGCGGAGGACCAGCGGCGTTGTTGACGAGGATATCCGGCGCAGGCGCAGCAGCGAGCAAGGCGTCGCGCCCCTCTGGCGTGGTGACATCGGCCGCGACGGTGGTGATGGTTCCCGACGCGCCCAAGGCACGCACGGCGGTTTCAGCGGCGGCTAGGCTATCGGCGTTCCGGCCATTGAGAACAACATGCGCGCCCTCCTCCGCCAACGCGAGCGCACAGCCTAGGCCCAAACCTTTGGATGACGCACAAACAATCGCGGTTTTCCCGCTCAACCCAAGGTCCATTTCGCTCTCCGATCTGAGGACTCGCACTTCGTCCCGCGTTCATATCCCTCCCCCGGTCCAACGTCCAGTAAAGCTGGGTTTAGGCAGCATGATGATTGGGGAAGACGGCGGAGAAGACCAAAGCCTGCGCTTGGCATCAGGCGCGCCCCTTCGATACACCGCTGCGCGGCTACTCAGGGAGGGCTAAAAGAATGCACCTCCCCAAAACGCAAAAACCGCCGCTGATCCAAACCCAGCGGCGGTTTTTATAGGCTTGTGATCTCTAAGGTGACTATATCAGAATGTCGTCGCCGAGAGTGGTACTTAGAGTTGTTGACGTGCCAAGATCCAAGACGCCAACGCCGGAAGCACCGTTATCATAGAAAATATAATCAACCGAATTCGCGTCACCAGCTAGGTCAACGTAAACTACGTCATAGGAGCCACTGTTAATCTCTCCGTACGCTTGACTGAGTGCCGTGGCCAAGACCCCACCCCCATCTTCAACGAAAATGGTGCCTGATAAGCCAAGCGACGATAGGTCGATGAGGTCATTAGCAGACACAAAGTCCGTAATAGATTCAGCATCAGCTGCCGCAATAGTTCCGTCCGTCACAGCAGCGCTCGCCACAGAAAAGTCACCCGCGTTGATTTCAATGGTTACGGCTACGGCTCCGGAGCCTAAGTCATAGCTATCGTCGCCCGCACCACCATCAAGTGTGATTGAGCCAGTGGTCATGGCATCATTAAGCGTTACAGAGTCATCCCCGCTGCCGAGGGATACGGTCGCAGAATTGCCATTAGTGGCATTCGACGTAAACTCGATAACATCGTCGTCACCCGCCGTGAGGATCGTTGCGTTGGCGGCGACGCCGTCAATGTCAATGTCATCCACGCCGCTGGAGCCTGTGTAAGTATCAATCGCGTCAAATGCCGCTGCTGCTGCCGAAACAGTGACATCATCAGCCGATGAAGCGTCAACATTGGTCAATGCTGCAATTCCGACCCCCGCCAAAGTAACATCTTCATTTCCGCGAAGATCGAGGACATCGGTGTTTGTTCCAGTAAGCGTGAGTGTCCCAGACGCGGCTTGCTCAAAAATGATTTCAGTCAAAGCTGTTGCACTGTTTGCAATCGTCAGATTGCCACCCGTCCCCGCTGCGCCTTCAAACTTTAGGCTCGTTTCTGTCGCCGAAGCGATTGAAATATTTGCGGCGTTGGTAAAGGTAATCTGCTCATCAACAGCACCATTGCCAAGGCTATTCAGCGTCACTGAGCCGGAAACCTGCAAATCATCGATGTCGGTGATGTTGGTGAAAGTAGCTGTTCCACCAGTAGCCATGATCACTGTTTCGAACTTACTGATCGTAGCAGTAGACGTATTTAAGCCTTGGAGGTCGAGCGTATCGCTCCCTGATCCGCCATTCCATACCGCCGTTGCAGCGGGGCTCTCGGTTGCTGTGATTGTCTCGTTGCCTGAACCCATTGTAAGGGCAGTAACTGTAGCATCCACCGAAGCAACAATGTTGCCTGACGCGTCGCTCGCATCAACAGTAGCAATGCCGGACATATCTCCAGCACCCACTGTATCATCAAGTGTCAGATTTTCTGTGCCGTCGATGGTCAACTTAATGGTCGAAGAAGAAGTATCGATCTTCAAGAAGTTGCCCGATGAGCCGTCGCTGCCGATGGTCAGCTCAGTAATAGCTTCTCCGGAATCATCGATTTCCAATTCCATTGGGTCTGCGGCGCTGTCACCTGCGTTCTGAATGTTCGCAACCAGCTTGGAGACGCCGGAATCGGTATCGACATCTACAATCTGACCGCCCTCAATATCCACGAGGGCCAATGTCGCAGAAGTGCCGCCCGACGCGCTTGGCCCGAGTTCATCGATGGCGATGGTACCCGTACTGCTGTCCGTGTTCGTGACTGTGACTGCAGCGGTTTCACCACCCATGTTGAGGGTCGCGGTCTCGCTCGTCGCGCCAGCATCAACGGTTACAGAAAACTGTTCCACATCCGTCAGCGTCACACCGCGCGATCCGAGATCGAGCGTTGGCGATGTGGA
>CBFIEF010000054.1:0-9184 GCA_965661545.1 Alphaproteobacteria bacterium
CCCCTTTACCTTTTAAAGAATCTTTATTATCACCAACCACAGGTTCTCAAGGACTGAGGGCGCTTCCGGACTCGCACAAGAAGGAAGCAACAATCCCCCGGCCTTAAATGGAACCAAGGGTCGGATTGGTCTCCCATTCAAAAGCAGACCATCACTTCTCCACCCGCAATTGAGTTCGAAAAGCGGCGCTATCCTCGGGATGGGGCCGCTTTTTGGTTTTCTGGCCCCATTCCTGCCTGAATACGCGAACGCATCCCGCTCTCCACGACCTCATGGTGTCAAAACTGCCACTAACCACACTCGTATTGCGGGATTCTCGCAGAATCACCTGTTCGGCAAAAAAGAATCTTTTAAAAGAGCATCAGAGGTTAGCAAGTGAAGGGCGCGACCGGGGTGCGAAACCCAGTCGCAAGAACTCTTCCAAGAATAACAGACCTCTTGAATCTTTTTTGGAGAAGAGAAAACATGAAAAAGTTCCTGATTGCAGGCTCCAGCCTCGCAGCAGTAGCAGCAGCGGGCTCCGCTGGTGCAGTAGACGTAACGCTCGGCGGTTCCATCGACATGGGCGTTGAATTCGGCGTTGGTAAATCCCAGAACGGCCTACAGGTTGGCGCGGCGTACAACACTATCTCCCTGAGCCTCGCAGCAGCCGGCACAACCGACGCTGGCATGAAATACGGCGGTTCCTTCACGCTTGCTACGGTTACCGAGATTTCCATCAGTGACTACGGTCTCAATGACGCTGGCACGATGAAGAACCTCGTAAAGATGACTGTTGCTGGTGCGACCGACCTCGAAGCGGCTGTATACAACGTATCTGGTGGTCAAGCGATTGACGCTGACAAGATCGTCGGTGTGAAGATCAATTCCAGCTGGCAGTCAGTAGGCGCAACGCCTGAAGCATTCGGTTTGGGTGTGTTGCCGGTTGATGCCGCAGCAGTTTGTAAGGTCGCTGGTATCGGTGGTGGTGCCACCTACACGGTAACGCGGATGACGGCTAACGGTGAAGCCGCTGTTCCGGCGGTTGAGGTTAAGGTTACGGCCTTGGATGAAGGCTATTTGCCTGCTGGCCATCTGACTGCCGGTACCGTCACGCTCTCTAGCGTCGCTGCAACGGCTAAGCCTGCAGAAGTCAAAGCTGGCTTCGCTTTTATGACAGCTGATGATGCGGAAGCTCAGGTGAACGCCGCCGGCGCTGTTGCGACTGCTATTACCAATGCTGACGTTTTTGTTGGTCCGTTTATGGAAGTTAAGTTGCAGTCTTCTTCAACCAAGATGGTTGTTGGTGCTGTGTGTGTAGAAGGTGTTGATGCATCTGAAACAAACTTCTTCTTGAACAACGCTTCGAAAATCGTGACCGCTTCTGACGCTTCGATCTTTATCGAAGGTGGTTTCGGTAAGCTGACACTGCAGACTGGCGATTACGCTGGTGGTGTTTCCGCGATTGGTGACGCTGGTGATGCGGCTGACCTCGACGTTCAGGGTTTGGCTGTTATCGTTGAAGGCGTTGGCCTCCTCGGTGCAAATCCATTCATTGCTGTTGATCTTGCGCCAACCACGAACCCAGCAGTCCCATCGAGCCTTGAAAACCTTGAGATCCTGACCGGTGGTACAATCGACATGGGCGGTCTTTCGGCTGCTGTTGACGTTGCGCTGACCTCCGACGATGTCGTTGACATCGTTGGCTGGGATCTCGGTTTGGATTACGCGATGGGCGACATGGCTCTGTCCTTCGCTTACGACAGCGACAACGATTGGGGCATGAGTGCTTCCATGGGTGTGGCTGGTTTCGCGGTTGACGCGACCATCTACAACAACGACGCTGGCCCACACGAGAAGAGCGGCCTGTTCTACTCTGTTGGCGCTTCCACGTCCTTGAACGGCTTCGGTCTGTCCTTGGGTGTTGATCAGGACATGCAGCCTACTGTTGGTCTGTCTAAGTCCATGGGTGGCCTGAGCGTATACGCTGGCTACGACGCTGCTGACGAAGGCGGCAAGGTCGGCGCGACGCTGTCCTTCTAAGTCTCTTAAGACACAAATAATACAGGTGCGCTCCTCCGCGAGCGCACCGTCAACTGGCGAGGCCGCGCAAGCAGCCTCGCCATTTTTTTTGCTGAAATCGAACGTCAACTTAGGGTTATGTCCCATTAGGCTGGACATATGGGAGAAGGCCCGGATTCGATGAGGTAAATACGACACTAATTTCAGGCAAAATTCTCTTAAAAAACTTTAAATTGATTGATCCCATACCTTTTTAGGTAAAATCCTCTGGCTGGTTTCGGTGAGAGGGGAGTTTGGTGCGTGTGTGGCGCCCAAACAAAAATACCCCTCCGAATGATTAAACCGGCATCATTTGGAGAAGAGAAATCATGAAAAAATTCCTGATTGCGGGCTCTAGCCTCGCAGCGATAGCAGCAGCGGGCTCCGCTGGTGCAGTCGACGTAACGCTCGGCGGTTCCATCGACATGGGCGTCGAGTTCGGCGTTGGTAAAGATAAAAACAGCATGTCCATCGGCGACGCCTACAACAGCGTTTCGTTGAGCCTTGCCGTGGCTGGCACAACCGACGCCGGTCTGAAATACGGCGCATCGTTCGGCCTCGCGACCAGCGCTGAGCTGTCTCTCGACGCGTACGCGGATGCGAATGGCGATAAGCACCTGGTCAAAATGAACGTCGAAGGCGCAACCGACATCGAAGCTGCCGCTAACAACGTATCCGGCGGCCAAATGGTTGCTGCTGCAGACATCGTTGGCGTCAAAATCAACTCATCATGGATGTCCGTTGGCGATACCCAAACCGGCTATGGAATGACCGTCGGGTCGGTCGATGCAGCAAACGTTTGTAAAATCGGCGGAATGGTCGAGGAAGCGGACCTCAGCTTCCCGGATGGCGAGTTCTTCGGTATTGCTGCACAGACCATCGGTGGTAACCTGACCGGAACAATCGAATACTCAGCAGGCCCTTACAACCAATATCTTGCAGCAGGGCAACTTGCAGACAATGGCGGACTGGAGACGTTTGGCAATGACCCCAGCTGGCAGGTGGATAAGTTTATCCTGACTGCAAATACGGTCAATGGTAACGAGCGAATTGAGATTGCGGCGGCATCCCCCCGCAGCAATGGTTATCAAACAGACGATAAGTTCGACGTACGGATTAATGACGGTAACGTTTCCGGATACGCCATCGATGATGACCCTGTTGCAGCCCCAGACGATGCTGAAGTTGTCGTTTCCGCAAAGGTCTATGCGGGCCCATTCATGGAAGTGAAGCTGCAGTCTTCTTCGACCAAAATGGTTATTGGTGCTGTATGTGTCGAAGGCGTTGATAACTCTGAAACCAATTACTTCATGGACGTTGCGTCCAAGGTGATGACCGCGTCCGACGCGACTGTTTTCATCGAAGGTGGTTTCGGCAAGATCACGCTGCAAACCGGTGACTACGCTGGTGGTGTTTCCGCGATTGGTGATGCCGGTGATGAAGCTGATCTGGAAGTTAACGGTCTTGGTGTCATCATCGAAGGCGTTGGCTTGCTGGGCGGCAGCCCATTCCTCGCGGTTGACCTGGCTCCGGCCTCGGCGACTGCAGCATCCAACCTGACCACGCTCGAGATTCTGACCGGCGGCACAATCGACATGGGCGGTCTTTCCGCTGCTGTTGACGTAATGCTGAGCTCAGACGACGTTCTGGACATCAAGTCTTGGGACTTGGGTCTCGACTACGCGATGGGCGACATGGCTCTGGCCTTCGCCTACGACAGCTCCAACGCGTGGGGCATGAGTGCTTCCATGGACGTTGCTGGTTTCGGCGTTGACGCTACGCTCTACAACAAAGCGGCTGGCGCGCATGAGAAGAGCGGCCTGTTCTACTCTGTGGGCGCGTCCACGTCCTTGAACGGCTTCGGCTTGTCCTTGGGTGTTGATCAGGATCTGCAGCCTACTGTTGGTCTGTCCAAGTCCATGGGTGGCCTGAGCGTATACGCTGGCTACGACGCTGCTGATGAAGGCGGCAAGGTCGGCGCGACGTTGTCCTTCTAAGTCTCTCAAGACATAAAAAAATACAGGTGCGCTCCTCCGCGAGCGCACCGTCGACTGGCGAGGTTGCTTGAGCAGCCTCGCTATTTTTTTGCCGTGCCATAGCTGCACCCACAGCGCGCGCTACAAGACCTTGCGTGATACGCGACAAGCCTCCCTCCGACAAAGAATCGTCACAGATGTGGAGCCCCTTTGTCAGTCCTTAGCCCGTTCTGAAGCGCCCAAATCCTCCGTTCACACGCTCAAATAGAGGCGAAATCACATTTTTGGTAGCTCCTAATGTGGCGGAATTACCACAAAATTCTATCAAATATTACACGAATTGAAAACGCGACCTTGGGCTGATGCAATCATCGTACATTCGTATGAAGTGGTCTGAAAAAGCAGAGGAGCCGCCGGTTGGGATCAGAACGATACCGGCAAATCAAGGCTCTCCGGAAAAAAACAATGACCGCCAATGTATGGAGAAGTGAAAATGACTTTCTTGAAGAAGAGGCAAGCCCCTGCTGCTGCTCGAGTTAAGCAAAAAAGTGGTAAAGCTGCGGCTGGAATGGCCGCGGCAGTGCTAGCCGGCGGAGCAGCATTCGCATCGAATGCAGATGCCGCAAATTTGGTTGAGGGCGTTGTCTCTTTCATCATCAATGCTGATGGCTCTCTCACTGCGACTTATGTCGATGGTTCACAAATGACTTATGCTGCCGGACGCTACATCGTCGAGGCTGGTAAACTGATGCAAGTGGATCTCGGCGGTATGCCAAGTCTTGCATTGGGTGGCGTATTAGGTGGCGTATTGGGCGGTAGTTTAGCCGCTGTAGCCCTCAGCCCTGAAGTTACTAACGGTGTTGATGGCCAAGATGGCGCGGACGGCACCGATGGCCAAGACGGCAACGACGGAGGAGGCGGGGAAGACGGCGGCGACGGAGAAGACGGCAACGACGGAGAAGGCGGCGACGACGATGATGATAGTGAAATCGGGCCTGATTTTGAGGACGACGAAGACTTCATAACAACCGCCTCTGGAGAACTTGAATTCGGCGATCCTGAAGTCAAGAGTGTCGTGCTTAAAGGTGACAATGACGACATCGATGTGATCGACATTGATAACGTCTACGATGATGACGATCTCACAATTGAGAATCTCGACGACGGGGACCGGGTCGAGATTTCCAATAGCGATCCGATAAACAATCTAACGCTTGATCCACACGACAGCGACGGCTCTATCATTGTCAGCCTAGAGGGCCTTACGATCAACGAGGTGTTGGAAGTAGGCAAAGCTTCCGAGGTCAGCATTGAAGCTAGCGGTTCGAGTGAAAGCAGCATTGCAGCGCTAGACCTAAATGACGACGCTAAGACGCTTAAATTGGAGGGTGAACAGCGCCTCTCAATTATTGAATTTTCCAAGGAAGATGGCCTCGAGCAAGTTGATGCATCAGGATCCAACGCCGGCATTACAATTGGAGACTTCGACGGCACCACTCTATTATCCGATGGTGCTACAGGTCTGCGGGACTTGAATGATTTTGATGGCTCCGACTTCAACGACGTGTTGGCTGTTGATAACATTGGTGACGATGCAGACATTAACCTCGGTGAGGGCGATGATGTGCTGATTCTCCAAGATGATGGTCTTGAAGGCAGTATTCTTATTTTTGCAGGGTTAGGTGCTGACATAGTGGACGTGTCGGACGCGCAGGCTGACGGCGACACCACCATCACTATTGATCTTGGATCAGACACTGACGCAGATACCCTAATCCTCGGGGACGATAACGCTAACCTTAACAGTGACTCTGAAGACGATAATTTTGCTGTGATCCAAAACTTCATAGTGGGCACGGACAAGCTGGTCATTCAGGGAGTGGCCAGTGACGGTGTAGCAACCTCAGCTTCGGATGATCTAGATAACGGCGTGAATATCCATACGGATGCATTGAGCGGCGACATTGACCTGACGGATGCGGAGGCTGTCTCTGACGCGTTAGCAAGTGTTTACAACTATGATAATGCCGGAGAATCAACGTACGTTCTGGTGAATAACGGTACCGATTCTGCGCTCTATTTCTTTGAAGATGACGATGATAGCGGGCTTGCCGATGATGGTGACGAAGCCAGTCTGGTTGCGATCTTCGAAGACGTTCCGGATATGAGCAGCTTGGCCGCAAGCCACGTAGAATTCATTGGAGCCGATTAGAAATTGAAGGATGAGACTTGCACGGCTTTGGCTGTGCAAGTCTCTCTCCGCTCAAGACTTAGATTTAAGCCACTAATGGGTCAGCAGGAATTCTGCGCAGGACTTTGCGTCGTCTGCTCGGCCTTCGCTAACTGCTGTTTCCAATTTCTGGAACAGGGATTCTTTGAACGCATCGGGTTCTTGGAGCCTTGCGAAGTGTAGGCCGAGGTCGCGGGCGTTTTCGTAGACCCGGGCACCGGCTGTTTCGAAGATCATGGTCATGACAGCTTCGGGACTGCGGAGCGATGAGGCGGTTTCTTTGTCCGGCTCCGCCGCTGCCGTCGCTCGTGCTGCATTTGCTGCGGCTAAAGGCAATACCGCGGCCATGAACGCCTTAAGTTCTTCACGCATGAAATCAATCGTTGGAGAGTCGATCTCGTGCCAAAAGGCGATGTCGGGGTCGAGAACGTTCCAGTGTTTGTGAAACCGCACAGCCGTACCGAAATGGCGAACTGGATTGACCATGCCCTTGGCCGTCAAAAGCCGGGTGGTTTCCCGAATGACGGTCCTTGAACTGCCCAATTGCTCCCCAAGTTCAGATTCATGGGGGAGTTTGCCTTCGAGCGTGTAGGCGCCCGAGACGATGTTACGACCGATAAAATCGCACGCATCTCGGACAGCACTTTGAGGGAGGGCACGAATGGGTTCGGTCGATGACACAAGCAACCTTTCGGCTCGTTACGAGAGAATCGATCCTTAGGCATGAGCGGGGTTAGGCGCAAGCAGAGTCTGGAAAAAACGCCTAAAATCCGTGCAAAAACCATGAAATCCATCTTAAATTAACATTAATACTTGCAAAAATTGCAAGAAAATGAAGGTTGCGCAATATATTTTAAATTGTATTTGGCATTTATATTAAAGACTCTTTATTAGTTGCGAGGAGGATTATCCAATTGATTGGGGGATATAGCATGAGCGAAGCGGAAAGAATTGTGACCAGCGGACTGGTCGCAACAGATCTATTGACGCCGATCGTGCAACTTTTGGCCAAAACGAACCGAGAATGCGCAGCAATCAATGTTTTAACGGTGTTTTCCCTGGCTGAATCGGATCGCACTGTGATCCTGTTGGAGAATGGAAAGCAGGTTGCCCAGTGGTCCGTTACAGACCCCGATATTGAACGGCACGTCCGTACGTTGATCGGTGAAGCCGGGCCCACTCAAGGCATTTGAGGGCGGTTACAGAACCGGATTTTCTGGTAATGATCTCCAATAGATTATAGGTCTTTGCCCATGTTCTTTGGGAGGAGACTTTCGCCATGTCTGACGCATCCGTTCAGCCGCGCTTACCCTTAGCCGTCAAGGCCGCATACGGCTTGGCCGATATGGGCATCAATGTTTTCGTTATCTTCAAAGGTCTGCTGGTATTTGCCTTTTTGGTCCAGTTTTCGGGTGTTGACCCGGCATTAGCAGGTTGGGTGACGTCTGCCGTCCTGGTGATTGACGTTATTACCGATCCGCTGATGGGCTGGTTGTCTGATCGAACGGGCGGACGGTTTGGGCGACGGCACCCCTATATCATTTCGGGCGCAGTCTTAATGGCTGTTTTGATGATTGTGACCTTCGCGGTGCCAGCAGGGTTATCAGAGGCTGCCTCTGCGACATGGGTCTTCGTATTCTTTGCCCTGGGTTCCATTGCCTTCACCATGGTTGTTATTCCGTATGGCTCCCTGTCTGTGGAGCTCACGGACCACCCCCAAGAGCGGGCAACCATGACGGGTTGGCGAATGGCTGCTGCGGGTGTCGGTATCCTGCTTACGGGCGGCGCTTTCCCTATACTGATCGATCCGAATGGCTTGGGCCTTTCCCACGCAGTAGCAATGACAGTCTACGCGCCGATCGTGATTGCGACCATCTGGATTGCTGCCTTTTCGACTTATGGCCGACGCAACCAGGACGCGACGCCTTCGGCAAAGTTCGGTGAGCAAATCCAAGCGGCGCTGCGCAATCGGCGCTTTGTCGTGCTGACCCTGATTTACGGCGTGCAGACCTTTGGGATCGCGTTCATCACGATCGGCATTCCCTTCGCGGCGGCTGAGTTGATTGTATCGTCGGGTGCTACGGGCGTGCTCGCGACGATTTGGGTTCTCGGCTCGTTTTCGACCGCCTTCGCGCTGTTTATCCTTGGCTCGATGGTGTCGCAGTTCTTTTGGGTGGCGCTATCCAAGACGATCGGCAAGCAGGCGACCCTGATGTTCGGGATCGTGTTCTACGGCGTTGTGCTGGTTGGCTTTTACTTCGTGCTGCCGAGTTCTGAGGGGTTGGCGATCGGGGTCACGAACCTGGGTCTAATCACGGTGTTCGTGTTCTTGATTGGCGCGGCTAATGGCTGTTACCAGCAATTGCCGTGGTCCATGATGCCAGACTTGGTGGACTGGTCGGTTGAGCGCGAGAGCTTTAATATTGCGGGTTCGTTCAGCGGGCTTTGGCTGCTGGGGCAAAAGGTCGGTAACGCCCTTGCACCCTTGGTGTTTGGCCAATTGCTGGCGCTCTACGGCTGGATTTCCAGCACCAATGGCGGCGACGTCACGCAGCTTCCCGAGGCAGTTGATGCTTTGCGGTGGGCGCTGACGCTTATCCCGGCGGCGCTGATGTTTATCTCCGTTCCGCTTTATCTGCTGTTTGACGGCATGGCCAAGCGATCACAGCGCTGAGGGTTCTATGACGGCTGACCTGAGTGTCATCATTCCAGTCTTTAAGGCCCAGGATACCTTGGCCCGAGCGCTTGCGTCGATCGAGGTTCCTGCTGGCCTGACGGTCGAAATCATCATCAGCGTTGATGATGGGGATGATTACGGGGCTTTTGCCCGGGATTGGCCCGGCGTGCGCGTGATTGACAAAGGGCAGGTGCGCACTGGGCCCGGGCCAGCAAGAAATCGGGGATTTGCGGCCGCCAACGGTCAATTCATTGCCTATTT
>CBFIEF010000055.1:0-8757 GCA_965661545.1 Alphaproteobacteria bacterium
ACTCGCCGCCTTGGTCACAGATCGGGCAGTCGAGTGGGTGGTTCAGAAGCAAGAACTCCATCACCCCTTCGCGGGCCTTCTTTACCTTGTCCGTGCGGGTATGGACCATCAGGCCGTCACTACAGGGCAACGCACACGAGGCGGCTGGCTTCGGCGCGCGGCCACGCTGGTCTTCGACTTCGACCAGACACATGCGGCAGTTACCGGCAACGGACAGGCGGTCGTGGTAGCAGAATCGGGGGATTTCCGCGCCTGCAAGTTCAGCGACTTGCAGAACACTCATTCCGTGTTCAAATTCGACTTCGACACCGTCCACGATGGCTTTGGGCATGGATACACTCAATGTTGGTGAACCGGAGGCACAGCGCCCCCTTCATACGTGGCCGTAAAAAACACGCCGAGCGGTAGAATCTCAAGCCTTAGTTTGTCACATGGTAGCGCCTATGCGCACAGCAGTTTTACGCTTGCGACATTGGCCAGTGGTCTAAAACCGGAATGCGAAGCCTAAATTGCCCCAAACATCGGTCAGTTCGCCGCGCTCTAAAACCCATGGCGAAGCGGCTGCGCTGTCCAGCAATTGCACCATGCCCGCCGAGCCTTGAAGCTCGAAATTGCGGGTCAGAGGCACGGCTGTACCGATCGAAAGCCCGGCAGACTTAAGGCCAGCCGACGCATTGAATGCATCCAAGCCCGACGTCAGCGCTTCGGTTTCGGAGATTCCAAAGTGCTGATCCATGTATAAATCATCCGCCATAGTCAGATCAGCCCGCACGGCCAGATCGACAGACCGGCCTCCGCCCAAACGCATCATTGGTGAGTAAAGTGTCAGGCCAACTTGGGCTTCATAACCTTCTCTTGGGTTCGGAAATTCCTCTGGAGCCCAAACTTTACCCAAAATCTTTGCATCAAGAGCAATCGATTCGATCCCGATACTGCCCCAAATACCCGCTGTGACAGATGGATAAAGCAGATCCAGACCATCTCTTGGCCCCGTGCCGGAAATATCCGGCCACAGGTTGCCGCTGACCCCCAACTGCAAAAGATCGAGGTTCACAATCGGAATGTCGATGGATGACATGGTTTGCAGCGGCGAACGCGCAGCTTTGGCTGAGCTGTAGTCTGACGCAAGGCTGATCGAGAGCGACAACTCACCGGCACCTTCGTATGCCGTGGTGTAGCCGATTGTCAGGCCCAGCGGACGGTCCCGCAACCACTTAGGAACATTGCTGTCCTCAACCACATCATCATTCGCCGTCACCATCTGCCCCACAGCAAAGGACGGCGCGAAGGCGAGACTGAAGACCGCGCCAAAGGCAGCCGTTAGCAGAGACAAAGAATGGCGAGGCAACAGATAACTCCCGGCAACAATCATCAGGTTAAGCCAAAGTGTCCCGGAGACTGCAGGGCAACACCAAGCTCATTTTGTGGCTTCACCAACAAGAACGGCGAAAACAATAAAACCACTCGCCCTCTAGTGGCACAGACGTAGCAAAAGAAAAAGGGCGCTTCAGTCGGTTAGACTGAAACGCCCCGTTCTTCTTTATCAAAATCCTCGACCAGCCTTAGCTGCGGAGATGCTCGTTATCTGGATCAAACGGGCTGTGCGCAATCAGCCGTGCGTCCCGCAATCCATCGAGCACGCGGACTTTGACTTCCGTACCAACCGTTGCGCGGTCGGTCTGCATGTAACCCAGCAACAGTGACTTATCGACAAAGTGACCAAAGCCACCTGCCGTGCCGCGTCCAACGACTTCACCGTCGATGATGATCGGCTCGTTGCCGAAGCAATCCGCGTCGTCTGCATCCACTTCGATGGTGACATAAGACAGCTTTGAGCCGTCTGCCTTCTCCGCCGCTAGAGCATCACGGCCAATAAACTCGCCCTTGTTCATGCGAACGAACGGGCTGAGGCCCGCTTGCAGGATCGAGTTCTCAGCGTTCAAGTCTGTGCCCCACATGCGGTAGGACTTCTCCAGCCGCATGGAATCCATGGCGCGCAGGCCAACCAGATCGATGTCGTACGTCTTTCCCGCTTCCATGATCGCGTCATAGAGGTGCGCTTGGTATTCGATCGGGTGGTGCAGTTCCCAGCCCAGCGAGCCAACAAAGTTCACCCGCAGCGCTCGAACCTTTGGCGCAAAGCCAACAGTCATTTCTTTTGCCGTCAGCCACTTGAAGCCTTCGTTAGAAACATCCGCATCCGCCAATTGCTCCAGCACCCGGCGCGCATCGGGTCCAGCGAGGACAAACACGCCGTACTGTGTCGTCACGTCGTTGATGTAAACCGAGCCATCCTGAGGCGCGGACTTGAGCAGGTAGTCCAGATCATAGTCGTGCGCCGCACCGCCGGAGATGGCGTAGAAGCGCTCGCCCAGCTGGCCGTCTGTCAGCTTGGTGATGGTAAATTCAGACCGCACAGAACCGGATGGATTCAGCGCGTGTGCCAGTCGAACAGAGCCTTGCTTCTGCGGAATCGCGTTGGCGACGAGGTTATCGAGAAAACCGCGCGCACCCGGGCCTTCGATTTCAAACTTCGAGAAGCCTGAAAGCTCCAGCAAGCCCACGCGCTCACGCATGGTGTGCACTTCACGCTTTACCGGCTCCCACCAGTTCGAGCGGCGGTAGGAATAGTTGTCTTCGCCCTTCTCCCCGTTCTTGGCGTACCAGTTTGGCCGTTCCCAGCCAAAGCGCGCGCCCATCACAGCACCCGCGTCCAGCAGCTTTTGGTGCACAGGAATCGTGCGTGCGCCGCGCCCAGCAGGACGTTCTTCCATCGGGAAGTGGTTCACGAAGACGTGGCTGTAGGCCTCTTCGTTCTTCAGCTTGGTAAAGTGCTTGGTCACAACGCCAAAGCGCCGTGGGTCAACACCGATCATATCCACCGAAGGCTCACCATCGACAATCCAGTTCGCCAACTGCCACCCGGCACCACCCGCAGCGGTGACACCAAAGGAGTGCGCTTCAGAGATCCACATGTTCGGGATACCAAACGCTGGACCAACCATGGGGTTGCCGTCCGGCGCATAGGAAATCGGGCCGTTGACGATCTGCTTAATGCCGCCGTTTTCAAACGAAGGAACCCGCTCCATGCAGGTTTCAACATGGGGGATCAGTCGCTCCAACTCGCCTTCAAACAGATCTTTCTCGAACCAGTCCGGAACGCCATCGGCAAACCGCGCCGGTGCCCCTTCTTCATACGGGCCAAGGATCCAGCCGCCCCGCTCTTCGCGCAGATACCAAGAGCTATCGGATTGGCGCAGAACCGGCAGTTCCTTGTTGCCTGCTGCGCGATAGTCCATCAGCACAGGGTCTTCGCCTGTCACGATGTATTGGTGCTCAACCGGAATAGCCGGAATTTCCAAACCAACCTTCAGCGCTGTTTCGCGAGCATAGTTACCCGTAGCGCAAATGACGTGCTCGCAGGTGATGGTCGAGGTGTTCTCTGGCTCACCATAGGGGTGATAGGTAACAACCCACTCACCCGCGTCCGTGCGTTCCATGTTCGACATCACGGTGCGCTGATGAATTTGCGCGCCCATCGAGCGTGCGCCCTTGGCCAAAGCCTGGGTCAGGTCTACCGGCGCAATATGCCCGTCTGTTGGGTGCCAAAGCGCACCGTTCAAACCGTCCGTGTTGATCAGTGGCCAGAGGTTCTTGATTTCCTCGATGGTCAGCATGTGGCTCTCAACACCAATGGTATCTGCCGTGCAGCGGTACCAGTGATATTCGTCCATACGCTCTTTATTCATCGCCAGCCGCAGGTTGCCGGTGTTGTGGAAGGACACAGCCTGTCCGGTTTCTTCTTCAAGCTTGCCGTAGAGCTCAACTGAGTACTGGTGCAACTGCCCCACGGAGTAGGACACGTTAAACAGCGGCAACAAGCCCGCCGCGTGCCAAGTCGAGCCCGCCGTCAGTTCGGTTCGCTCGAGCAACACACAATCTGACCACCCCTTTTTAGCAAGGTGGTAGAGGGCTGAAACACCAACGACACCGCCGCCGATGACGACAACACGTGCCGTGCTGGGAATTCCTGAAGACATGGACTGCACACCTTTTCATGTGACATCTTGATTTTCGTATGGTGCTTAACACCAGAAACTCGCCGACGTTAGTGGGCTTTGCGGCGCTGACCGGTCTCACAGCGTCGTTTGCGAAAGGTAATATGTTACGATGGCGACACCAACACCGAACGCGGTTCTGGGGATGAGCCTCATGTTGACCGCGACCGTCTTCTGGTCGGGGTTGGACATTTCAGCCAAGCTTTTGATCGATGTAAAGGGAATGCCGGACCTCATGGTCATCTGGGTTCGGTTGGCCGGCGGGCTTGTTGCATCGTATTTCGTGGGCGTGGTGATCGATCGACGGTGGGACATTTGGCGAGTCAATCGCCCGTGGCTGCAGTTCGCCCGCTCGGCGGCAATGGCGGCGACAACGGTCTGTAACTTTATCTCACTGGGCCATTTACCCGTGACAACAACCATCTCGATCTTCTTTTGCGCCCCTCTGATCCTCGCTGCCCTGTCCCACCCTTTATTGGGTGAGAAAGTCGGACGGATGCGGTGGTCGGCCATTATTGTTGGCTTTATCGGCGTGCTGATTGTGATGCAGCCGTGGGGCGCAAGTTTCTCGCCGTGGATGCTGCTCTCGCTTGGTTCGGCGGTGTTCTTTGCTTTGATGCAGATGACCACGCGCATGCTGGCCTCACACGATTCCGCAGGCTCAGCGGTTTTCTACACCACCACAGTGGGTGCAGTGGCGCTGATCCCGTTCTTGTTCTTGGTCGAAGGCAACCTGTCGGTCCCGGGCGATCCGCTGACATGGGTTCTGTTTCTGCTCGTCGGTATGGTGTTCGGGACCGCCGGGCACATGTTTAATGTGCTGGCGCTGCATTACGCTGGCCCCGTCCGCGTTGCGCCGTTTTTCTACATGTCCATCGTTTGGAGTATTGTGGCCCAATCGCTCTTGTTTGGCGGCGGGATCAACCCGCTCGGGATTGTTGGGACATGCGTGATTATCTCAAGTGGGCTGTTCGTCCTTTGGCGCGAAACGCGTGTTAAAGCGCAGGTCAGCGCGTAACAACGGTCCAACGTTCCAGCTCGGCACGGGTCATCCAGTGAATGTCCTCCGCTGGCGCGGCATCGACTTGAAAATCATAGAACCCCGGATCGATCCCCATCGCGCGGTAAATCTTTCGAAACGCACGCTCAGCATTGGCAGGGATATCGTCGGGGGAAGAAAACAGAACCCCGCCCCCGCCGGGCTGCGACCAAGCATGCACGCCCACCTGCCCGCCCGGCTCTACCACCCGATTAACGCCGCCGAGGAACAGCATCACCCCGCCAGATGCGATTGAGCCTGTGCGCGGCACGAGTGTGTCCCAGCCCTTCTGACGCACAAATCGTGTCGCAGCTTGCGTATCGATCAGATCCACCGTCCCAGGCACGTCCAACAGCACCAGCGTTTCAATCGCCGGATTCTGCTGGGCGAGCTTACGCAGCTTGCACGTCGCCTGCCCGGCCATTGTCCCTTGCAGGACCGCGACAGAGCCGCCTTGATGCCGGATGGTTAAACTGTTTGGAATGAACCCACACTGCCCACGATTCACGGACCAGGCATAGATTCCATAGACCAGCCCCAGCACCAGACCAGCGACGATTATCCACTCCAAGGGAGAGAGAAATTTTGTTCGGCTTAGCATAGAGGTAGAAATGGGCAACAACTGAGGCAGCAACAAGGTGCAAGCCAGTCCTTATGGGTGGAAAGTGCCATTGCAAGCCGCTGGGGAATGTGCGACCCCCTTTCGTAAACACTGTCTGAATCGCACACTGCATAGTCGGAGAAATTGATGAGCTACCCAAGTCCTGCACACGCTTTGGCAGCAATCGCAAAAGAGCTCGGTGCCGATGGCCTCAGCTTTGACGAAAGCGGTATTGCCCGCATTGGTGTCAATGACGGCATCGTGGTGGCAATCGCTCAGGGTATTCGCGAAGACTGCATGGACATCGTTGCGGAGGTGCCGATCAAGCTCTCTGAGCTGACCCACGAATTGGCTGTTAACTTGTTGCTCGCGAACTTCCGCGCTGGTGGACCCGGTTTACCCACGTTTAGCGTCAATCCAACCGACGGCACGGTTTTGCTGAGCAACTCGCTACAGATCAATCGTCTGGAACTCGAAGACATGATGGAAGCCTTCAAGGGCTTTACCAACATCCTGTTCCACTACCATGGTCAGGGGCTGGAAGATCTCCACAAAGCTTCACGCCCGGATGACCAGACGGTCAACTAAGCGCCATTAGACAATCGAGAATGACCGATATGGCGGTTGAGATCGATCAGAACATCAGCATCGGCGCTGACCACCCGCTCGTTCTGATCGCTGGCCCCTGTCAGGCGGAAACGCCGGATTCTGTGCGCGCGCTGGCCGAGGAGCTGCACTCGATGGCCAGCGACCTCGATATGCCTTTGATCTTCAAAGCGTCTTTCGACAAAGCCAACCGGACATCCGCCGAAGCACCGCGCGGCATGGGCTTGGACGAAACCCTAAAAGCGTTTCAGGATATAAAGAGCGCAACGGGTCGTCCGGTACTGACGGACATTCATCTGCCCGAGCATTGCGCCGCCGTCGCTGAGGTTGTGGACGTGCTGCAAATCCCCGCCTTCCTGTGTCGACAAACCGATCTGCTGACCGCCGCCGCTGAAACGGGACGCGCTTTGCATATCAAGAAGGGCCAGTTTTTGGCCCCGTGGGATATGGCGCACGTGGCGGCTAAGTGCGTGGATGCGGGCAATGACCGCTTGATCCTGTGCGATCGGGGAACGAGCTTTGGCTACAACACCCTCGTCAGCGACTTTCGCGGCCTGCCAACCATGCGCGACCTTGGCTATCCCGTGAGCTTTGATGCAACCCATTCCGTGCAGCAACCCGGCGGCCTTGGTGGACGATCCGGCGGACAGCGGGAGTTTGTCCCCTACTTGGCGCGCGCCGCCGTTGCCGTGGGCGTAGATGGTCTGTTTATCGAAACCCATCCTGATCCGGATCTGTCATTATCCGATGGTCCGAACATGGTCCCCCTCAAACATTTGAAGACGTTGCTCGAAGACTTGCTGGCTCTGGATGCCGTCAGTCGGGCGCGGCCAGCGTCTCGGACGGATATCAATCAATGGTAAAGGCCATCATCATCGTTCCCGCTCGGATGGGCGCAACACGATTTCCGGGCAAGATGTTGGCGCCCTTAGCCGGCGTACCGGTGGTGTCCTACACCGCCAAGGCTGCCAAATGCGTTAAGGGAGCTGCGGCTGTTTACGTTGCAACCGATGACGAATTGATTGCCGCCGCTGCCCAGCGCGAAGGCATCGAGGCAATCATGACCTCCGCGGCCTGTGCCAACGGGTCAGAGCGCGTCGCCGAAGCCTACGACCAGCTTTCTGCACGCGGCGAGACAGCGGACGTGGTGATCAACTTGCAAGGTGACGCGCCATTAACCCCGCATTGGATCGTTGAAGACATTATCAAGGCGTTCGACGACCCAGCGGTCAGCGTCGCAACGCCTGTCGTTCGATGCACCGCCGAGACCCTCGCCCTGTTCCGCGCCGATCGGGCGCGCGACATGGTGGGCGGAACGACGGCAGTTCTCAGTCAGTCCGGTAAGGCGCTGTATTTCTCCAAGGAAGTTCTGCCGTTTAACGGCCAGACTGAAGTGATGGATGTTTGGCACCACGTCGGCCTCTACGCCTTTCGACCTGCCGCTTTGCTGGAATACCCCAACCTGCCTGTTGGCCCGCTCGAAACCGCCGAAGGTCTGGAGCAGATGCGGTTTCTCGAAAATGACCGCGCCATCCAAGCCGTACCCGTCGAAAGTCGAGGCTATCCGTTTTGGGAGGTGAACAATCCGCCGGACATTGGCCGCATAGAGAATCTGTTATCTGAGCGTGGCGACCCGAACGGACTCTAATCTCGGCCACGTTTT
Source organism: Alphaproteobacteria bacterium (assembly GCA_965661545.1). Taxonomy (GTDB): domain Bacteria; phylum Pseudomonadota; class Alphaproteobacteria; order UBA7985; family UBA7985; genus UBA7985. The sequence goes on from CBFIEF010000055.1 coordinate 7,968, forward strand.
CAGGGGTATTTGCGCACAATTCCCCTAATTTTCCACAGCACGGCAAAAAGTCGCAGAACTGGCACGAGAATGGCTCTGTGCATCTCATAATATTCACGTCCAATCCATTATGAGACGAAATAATGAAGTTTGTGCATCGTAAAAGGATAAAGATCGGCGGGGGTCTCGCAAAATGCGTGAGCCTGGGACTGACCGCAGCGGTTTTGAGCGCCTGTGGGGCTTCGACACCAGAGCTAACGCCATTGGACTCGACGCCTGCCGGCTTCTACGAGGGCGCAAAAGTTCTGCAAGATACGCACTTGGTCGATCTTGCCGCTAAAAATCCCCTTTTCGACATCACCGATGTACGCGGCATCCATTACGGCACCGTCGCTTTGATAGCAGGCGAACAAGCAGAAGTGGGGCGCCCACCCTGCCCAACAGCAATTCCCGGCCCGCTCGCACAATGCACGCCAAAGGGCGCTCGAATCGTCAATGGTCGGTTAAGTGTCGGCGTTGCTGAATTCGGCGGAGAAACCGGTCTTTACTATATAGACAAGCAAGCAATCTGCTTTCGCAGCATGAGCGCGATAAACGGCTGTCATGAATTGGCCATTCGGTATGACCAAACCATCGAAGTAAAGACCTCCTACGGAACCAATCATCTTTGGATTCTCCAAGGTGCTTAAAATTCAATAGATTTACACCCCAAAGAGGGGCCTATCTGTTAAATTCACTGACCAATAATACTTGCTCTTATACCTTTGATGCAAAACTGACTTCACAAGGTTGCAGCACATGCTACCTTCTT
>CBFIEF010000056.1:0-8124 GCA_965661545.1 Alphaproteobacteria bacterium
GACCGGCTTGAAGGCCTTTGATGTCCAACATTTGTTCGTTCAGACCCTTTCAGGAACTGCAGATTTGAAGTCAGTCACTGCGTCCGATAGCCCTCGAAACAGAGCATCCGTAGCGATGTGATGACCGATGGAAAATTCGTCAAATTGAACCCGAGAGCACAGCGGCCCCAGGTTTCGGATGGTCAGGTCGTGACCGCCATTAAGCCGCAAACCCAGCGCTCTCGCGGTTTCGGCGGCTTGCTCGATGGCGTCGAGCGCTTCGGCATAGTCGCCTCGCTCGTGCGCCGCAGCATAGTCGCCAGTATAGATTTCTACCGCCTCAATGGTGCAAGCAGCGGCCAGCTCGACCGACGCGGGATCCGGATCCACAAAAACCGCCGTTCGAATACCGGCTTCGCGCATTTCTGCGGCCCAGTATTCCAGCCCATCGTGATCATCGTAAGCCCGCCAGCCGCGGGAGGATGTCACCTCACCCGCAATAACAGGGACGACTGTGAACTGCGTTGGCTTAACCACGCGAACCATGTTGAACAGATCGTCGCGAATATCGCCTTCGACGTTATATTCGACTGCACCCGACTTGATTTCTGGCAGGTTGGCGATGCTGATGACATCATCGAGCGTGATGTGCCGCTGGTCTTCGCGAGGATGCACCGTGATCCCCTGTGCCCCGCCCGCAATCGCGAGTCTGGCGCCTTCAACAAGGTCCGGCGTTCCGGTCCCGCGCGAGTTCCGCAGCAGGGCAATTTTGTTGATGTTGACCGACAGCAAGGTCATCCAACTGAACCTTCAAGCGAAATCGCAACCAGCTTCTGCGCTTCAACTGCGAATTCCATGGGCAGTTCTTGCAGAACGTCTTTCACGAAACCATTGACGATCAAGGCCAGCGCCTCTTCCTCGTCCATGCCGCGCTGACGGCAGTAGAACAACTGGTCGTCTGAGACCTTGGACGTGGTGGCTTCGTGCTCAAACATGGTCGATGCGTTGCCCGCTTCGATGTACGGCACCGTATGCGCCCCACAGCGATCGCCGATCAGCAGGCTGTCGCACTGGGTAAAGTTCCGCGCGCCTTTGGCCGTGCGCGTAGACTTCACCAAACCGCGGTAGGTCTGGTCCGAGCGCCCCGCAGAAATGCCCTTGGCGATGATGCGCGAGCGGGAGTTCTTGCCCACGTGCACCATTTTGGTTCCAGTATCGGCCTGCTGCATGTTGTTGGTGATCGCCACCGAGTAAAACTCGCCCTGGCTCTCTTCACCCAACAGCACGCAAGACGGGTACTTCCACGTTATCGCCGAACCAGTCTCAACCTGAGTCCACGACACTTTGGACCGCGCACCCTGACACTTCGCGCGCTTCGTCACGAAGTTATAGATGCCGCCCTTGCCGTTTTCATCGCCGGGGTACCAATTCTGGACGGTGGAGTACTTAATCTCTGCTTCTTCCATCGCCACCAGCTCGACTACAGCCGCGTGCAGCTGGTTCTCATCACGCTGTGGTGCGGTACAGCCTTCGAGGTAGGAGACATAGGCGCGGTCTTCGACCACGATCAGTGTCCGCTCGAACTGACCGGTATTCTCCGCGTTGATACGGAAATAGGTCGAAAGCTCCATCGGACAGGTCACGCCCTCTGGCACGTAAACGAACGATCCATCCGTGAACACAGCCGAATTCAGCGCTGCGAAGTAGTTGTCCGTATGGGGAACCACAGAACCGAGATATTTCTTAACCAGCTCAGGGTGCTTTTCCACGGCCTCGGAGATCGGCATGAAAATCACGCCAGCTTCTGCGAGCTTGTCACGGAAGGTTGTCGCGACGGATACAGAATCAAACACCACATCCACGGCCACAGAACGCGTCTGCACACCCGCCAGCATTTCCTGCTCATGCAGCGGAATGCCCAGCTTGTTATAGGTCTCGATCAGCGCAGGATCCACATCGTCGATCGTCTCCGGACGGCTTTCCGCCGACTTTGGCGCCGAATAGTAGTAAGCATCCTGGTAATCGATTGGCGGGATATTCAGCTTCGCCCAATCCGGCGCTTCCATATCCAGCCAGTAACGATAAGCCTTCAGCCGCCATTCCAGCAGCCATTCCGGTTCGTTCTTCTTGGCGGAGATAAAGCGAACGATGTCTTCGCTCAGCCCCTTGGGCGCGGACTCCGTCTCGATGTCCGTGACAAAACCGTACTTATACTTCTCCGCCAGCGCGGAGACTTTTTCGATGGTTTCTACTTCTGCAACCATGGTCGGTTAAGCCTTCTCAGCGACCGGATCGACCGGTCCAAACATGTTCATCCAAGCCGGCGCCATGTCCGACAGTGTAACGTTATTCAACGCGTCGCTCACAGCCGCGTTGACCAGAACCCAATTCCCGCGCATCCCGCAAAACGACTGAACGCCGCAAACGTCTTCTTCGCTTTCGTCGATACAGGCTGTCAGTGCGACAGGCCCCTCGATGGCTGCGATCACGTCCCCGATGCTGATGTTGCCAGCATTACGGGTCAGCGAATATCCACCCGTCGCGCCCCGCTGCGAGGCCACTAAATTCGCTTTTGTCAGCATCTTCAGCAGCTTGGACACCGTTGGCTGTGGCAGCATCAGGTCTTCTGAAAGCCGTGCAGCCGAGGCTGGCTCGCCGTCACCAAATGAAAGTTTGGTGAGCAAAATCACGGCATAATCTGTAAGGCGTGACAGCTTCATCGGCTTAGATCGCTTCCATCATTTCAGGAATCGGACCACGTTAGTCCTATTCCCAAAATAGAAGCGCAAGGCGCAGCTTTCAACCGTCATACACACATTCAAGCGGATGATCTGGTGTGTCCTATTGTCAGGGGGGCCGAAAGCGGCGTTAGTCGTCGTCGGGATCCGGCTTGACAAACCCTTCATCGCCCGACGGTGCCGGAGTTGATTTCAGGATGCGAGGCTCCTCGTCATCCAAGGGCGCAAACAGCTCGTCATCGTCCATGTCCGGGCCCGGCTGATCGCCGCCGATGGAGTTTTCCTCTGCCTCGTCGCCGTCTGCACCCTCGTCACCATTTTGCTCCGAGTTCGGCTCACCGCCATCCCAGTAGGGGTTATTGGCCCGCTGGTGCTTTTCGATGCGTCCACCGATCAAAATCGCAACTTCATACAGCAGGTACATAGGACCGCCGAGCATGGCTTGCGAAATGATGTCTGGCGGGGTTAGCACGCCTGAGAGAATAAACAGAATGAGGACCGCAAACTTGCGGTTCCGTTTGAGGAAATCTGTCGAGACCAGCCCCGAGCGCACCATCAGCGTGAGCGCGACAGGCAGCTGGAAGCCGAGACCGCCACCGATCAGCATGCGCATGGAGTCGCGCAAGTAGTCCGCAATTTTGGTCTGCGGGTCGATCGTCACTTTGTCCAGCGGACGCAGCTGGGCCATATCGCGCAGCGCAGCGCGGTAGTCTTCACCGGCTTTGATGAATTCCTCTCTGGCAACTTCAGCTGGATTCATCGCAAAGAAGGTTTCGGACACCGTCCGGAATGTTTCCAGAACCGCGTTAAACTCAGTCGCGTTGCGGGACAGATTGAACTCGCCTCCGTCCAGCGCATAGCCGATGAGGAAGTTAAATGCCATCGGCATCACAACAAAGTAAACAAAGCTGATGCCGACCCAGTACAAAATGGGCGAGGCCACCAAGAAAGGTCGCATTGCGCCCTTTTCGTTGTTGTACAGGCCTGGCGCGATAAACCGCCAAATTTGGTACAGCAGCACGGGCAATGTCAGCGTCAAACCGACAAACAGCGCCAGCGTGAAATCGGCGAAGAACTTCTCAAAAGGGCTGGTGACGATAAACACTGTGGGCAAGCCATTGCGCTCAAACACGGCGATAATCGGACGTGCGAGCCACAAGTAAATCGGTTTAGCGAGGAAAAACGCGCCGATGGTCAGTGCGAAGAATACAGCAACAAACACAAATAACCGCTGACGCAGTTCCTTGAGATGCTCCATCAACGGCGCCTGGCTGGGGTCTTCTTCGGTCCCAATCACCGTGTCCTTGGTGTCGGAATACAGGTACTTTGGCCCCTGCCCGGTTTCAGTTTCCAGCTTGGTTTCTTCCGCTTTCTTACGGAACATGGACTGCATTTGCGACGCGACACGCGAAATACCGCCGGGCTTTTTGTCGTCACTCATGGGTTAGGACGATGCCTCAGACTTGGGTGCTTCAGCTGCCTTGGTTTCCGCCGCCGGTTTGACCGGCGTGGGCTCAGGCTGCCAAAGGTCTTTGGGATTTACCGATTTAGAGGTCTCGCGCACGTCGTCCTCAACATCCTTCATCGCTTCGCGAATTTCAGATGTTGGGTCGATGCTGGCGCGGAGGTCTTGGGCTTCCTTGCGCAGGTCATCGAGATCGCTTTCGCGGATCATATCGTTGACCGCACCTTGGAACTCCCGCGTCAGCTTACGAATCTGCTTCATGACCGCAGCGATGCCCTTAAAGACCTTTGGCAGGTCTTTAGGACCAACGACCAGCAGCGCTATGCCACCAATCACGATCATTTCGGTCATTCCCAGGCCAAACACGGCGGTTCCTCAGGCTAAAAAAAGCAAAAAAGTCAAAAGCAGAAGCTTGGACTTAAGCGCTCTCTTTGCTTTCCGTTTCAGTCTTAACAGCTTCGGACGACTCATCGTGATCGATGGTCTTCGCAGGCGCGTCAGCTTCTGCTTCGGCTTCTTCGCCCTTCTTGTCGTCTTTCAGACCCGAACGGAACGCGTTGATCCCCTTGGCCATGTCGCCCATGAGGTTTGGAATACGGCCACGACCGCCGAAAATCAGCAGAACAATAGCCAATAGAATGAGAAGAACGATAGGATTACCGAGACCACCGAGACCCATGATATTTCCTCCAAAATTGGATTAATGTCGCCTCAGATGCGCGCGAGGCTGACCAGCTTGATTTGATATGGGGCATCAAACCAATACGCGCAACAGCAACAAGTGTTGTTATTTCCGTTCCTGCAGCGCCCTTGGTGTTCGCGGCCCAGCTCAGAACGTATTTGCAGCTTCTGCACTAGCAATGAAGCCGCAAACGGACAACTTTTTTCGCGAAAATTATATTATTGGCCGGAACGCTTCTCAGCGGGCTTGATCCAGTTGGATGACGTCCGCCGACGTGCCTGCGTCGACCGCTTCTTCGCCGTCTTCCATTTCCAGCTCGGTTTCGGTTTCATCTTCATTGTCTTCCTCGGAAGTTGGGAGAGATGCGAGGCCTTCGCGCTTATCGAGCAAGCCCGCGGCCTTGAGTTCGTCCATGCCCGGCAGTTCCTTGACTGTGGACAGGCCGAAGTGGTCCAGAAAGGCGTCTGTGGTGCCCCACATCAGGGGGCGGCCCGGTGTCTGCTTGCGTCCACGCGGCTTGATCCAACCCGCCTCGAGCAGGGTATCTACCGTGCCTTTAGCAACGGCCACACCGCGAATATCCTCGATTTCGGCCCGGGTGACGGGCTGGTGATAGGCAATGATCGCCATCGTCTCCATCGCTGCACGGCTCAACCGGCGGCTTGCAACGCGCTGGATAGCGAGGTCACCGGCCAAATCCGATGCGGTGCGAAACGCCCAAGCGTTACCGGCATTTTCCAGCACAATCCCACGATTGGCATAGTGCGATTTCAGCGTTTCAAGGATCTCGAGTACGTCTTCACCTTCCGGGATTTGCGCCGCCAGCACCTTCGCGGGCACTGGATCCTTAGAGGCAAACAGCAGCGCTTCGATCAGTCTTAGGGTGTTGAAATCGGTCACTCACCACTCTCCCACTCGCCCTGTTCCTCAGGGTCGAATTCCCGCTCTTCTGGTGTTTTCAGGTAAATGTCGCCAAACGCACCCTCTTGGCGCAGAGAAATCTCCCCTCGCCGCGCTAATTCCAGACTGGCAGCGAAGAACGATGCGCGCGCCGAGCGGCGCTTGTTGGGCGAGCTGATATTGATCGGCATGAACGATGACAAGGTGCGCCAGCTTGGGATGGGTCGGCCAACCAGTCGCGACAGATTCTTGACCGCTTCTTCCAGCGAATAGACCGGGATCTTACGCACGGCACGATCCACTGCCGTATGGCGATTCTGGACCAGCGCATAGGCGCGAAGCAGATGGTAAAGCTCAACATCCAGACGGGTCTCAACCCGGCTTTTGATCTTGAAAACTGGCCCTCGCTCGAACCGCTGATCCCCGCGCTGTGGCAGGTTAAAGACCTCCTCAGCCGCTTTCTGCATCGCGGCAAGCCGCTGCAACCGGAATGCAATCGCCTCCGCCGACTCAGCGGCCGCGATGGCTTCTTCAGCCGTGGAAGGCAGAAGGATTTTGGATTTCAAGTAAACCAGCCAAGCCGCCATGACGAGGTATTCAGCAGCAAGGTCCAACCGGCGCTTCTTCGCCAAATGCATGAAACGCAAATACTGGTCGACAAGGGCAAGGATGGAAATCTGCGAAAGGTCGACTTTTTGGTCCCTCGCCAGATCGAGCAACAGGTCGATCGGACCCTCGTAACCTTCGAGCTTTAAGAACAGACCACCATTGGAGCGCGGTGCACCACCGTCGTCCTCAAAGTCAGGCTCGTTTTCAGCATTATGCGAGGAATTATCCATGCCTCCGCTATAGGCGAAAGCCCCCGGAATGGGAATTCAGCCGGCTGGGGATAAGTCGATCTTCCCCAGCCTCGAAGCCAAATAGTCAGCAGTAACCCTTAACCGCGGACGAAAAAACACTCCTGACCGGCGACCTTCAGCTTCACACAGAAATCGACAGCCGTGATTTTCGTCGGCATTGGACCAGCCTGCAGCCGATAGAAGATACCGCGCGAGGTCGAGTCGAACTTAACAACCCGGCTCGACAGGCCACCCAGCAGCGATGGATACTTGTCCTGCAACCGCTCCCACAGCACGCGCGCCTGCTGCTCTGTGCGCAGGGAAGCGAGCTGAATGCCATAGGGGGCGATGACTGCTGCGCCGGACAGCTCAGGCGCTTGTGGCGTGGTCGGCAGACCCGATGCGGGGTCGATCGAAGCCGTTTGCGTTCCGGCGGTGGACTGACCCGACAATTGCACCGTCTGTGCGGAAACTGTCGTGGTGGCGTTCGCAGACAGCAGAGTCGGGGTCATGGTGGTGACTTCAGCGCTTGCCTGGATGGTCCGAGGGGTGAAACCTTCGTACCCCAAAGGCACGCTGCCGCGCGTTTTTGGGATCAGGTCGATCAAGCCATTGGCAACCGGCGATGCGTCCGCCAGCGGCTCTTCGATGGCCGGAGCTGGTTCTGCCAACACTTCCGTCACAGTCGCGGGCGCAGACGTGAGCGCTGGTGCCGCGCTGTCCGCGGGAGCTGAAGCGGCCACTTGAGTGATGGGCTCAAGCGTCACGGGCGCCGGCGTGCTGTCGATTTGCGGTACAATGAGGGCCTGTCCGCCAAAGTTCATGGTCATCGTTGGCGCGTCACCAGCGTCGCTGGCATAGCGATCATCGGATGGCTCCAGAACACCGCGCGGGTTGGTCAAAACGGACAAATCCGTCTCAAACGTCCGCCCGGAGGCAACATTCGGGTCAATGCCAGCCTCATCAGGACGCAGCTTCACCGGACCCTCGGGTGCCAGCAACACAGCGACATCTTCATTAGGCGACGAGCCCAAGCCCTTGAATGCAGCGTAGCTGACAGACATCAGCAGCCCCAATCCCAGCAGCATCACGACAGCCATCATGCCATTTCGGATAAACATGAAAGCACCACCACCCCGGCGGCGATCACGCTTTGGTGGGCGCGAAGGCAAGGCGGAGCTGCCACGGCGTTCAGTGCGGATTGGCGCAGGCTTGCGCTTGGGCTGCTCGCGACGAGCCGAAGCACCGGACAAGGGGTTTCCTGCCAAGGGGTTTCCGGTCAAGGGGTTTGTCGCAGTCTTGCGGCCAGCCGGCCCAAGAGGACCAGCGGGACGTTGCTCAGCGGCTTGACCTTCGGTCGCAACATAGTGATTGGGCTGTACAGAGGGACCAGCGCGCTGGTCGCTCAAATTCACGCGCTCACCCGCCCGGACGGCAGAGGCCGAAGCCATGCGCGGCTCAGTCACTGCACTTTCTGGCGTAGCAGCAGGGCTAACGGCATGCGTGGCTGTGGTTGCGACG
>CBFIEF010000057.1:0-7773 GCA_965661545.1 Alphaproteobacteria bacterium
CCCTGTTGGTGCAAACTGGCTCTGGGCTTGGGCTCTGGCTGTTCCAGCTGGCACCCAGAAAGCTGACGCTGCTAAGGGCTTCATCGAGTGGGCTACCTCTAAGGCTTACATCGAGCTCGTTGCTGATGCTAACGGCTGGGGTGCGGTACCAACAGGTACACGTCAGTCCACCTACGACAACGCTAACTTCCAGGCTGCTGCTGCCTTCGCTGACGCTGAACTGTCCGCGATCCTGTCCGCTGCTCCTGGCGCAACCGACGTGAAGCCTTACACCGGCGTTCAGTTCGCTGCTATTCCTGAGTTCCAGGAAATCGGCTCTGAAGTTGGTCAGCTGATGTCTGCTGCTCTGGCTGGTTCCATGTCCATCGAAGATGCTCTTGCTGAAGCTCAGGCTGCTGCAGAAGCAATCATGGGCAACTAAGCTAGCTCTTTAGCTATATTGTCGGTGTGGCCTTGCTGAGGTCACACCTTCAAGCCTTCACTGGGAGCGGCATTGTTTTGGTGACGCTCCCATTGTTATTTCTGGACTAAGGGTCGATAGAAACCCTGTCCCATTGGGGGGAAACGCAATGTCACGCACTCTTTCTAGACTTTTGCAGTTACCAAGCATCGCCGTCCTTTTGGTTTGGATGCTGGTTCCACTCTCAATGACGCTGTACTTTTCGTTCCGAAAGTACCACCTGCTGCGCCCGCATATCCAAAGCTGGGCCGGGTTCAAAAACTACCAAAACTTCATTTTCGCCCGAAAGGGCAAGGGCTGGGTTTGGGAGCTTGAATTCCTCGACTTCCTCAATGTCCAATGGCTAACAGATCTTGCCATCGCGACGCCCTTTGCTACCAGCTTTGTCACAGTGATCGGTAACACGCTGATTCTGGTTGGCTCGGTACTGTTCATTACAGTCGTCTTCGGCCTTGCCATTTCTGTTCTGGTCAATCGCGAGTTTGCGGGCCGTGGCATTGTACGCGTGATGCTCATCTCGCCGTTCTTTATCATGCCAGCGGTAAACGCAATTATCTGGAAGAACATGATGTTCGACCCGATCTACGGTTTGATTAACGTTCTCTGGACCATGTTCGGTGCAGAGCCTGTTCCATGGCTCGAGCTGTACCCGCTCCAAGGCATCATCACGATGGTCGCCTGGCAGTGGACACCGTTCGCCATTCTCATCTTTATGACATCGCTACAAAGCGAAGACCGGGAACAACACGAAGCTGCCCGGCTGGATGGTGCGAACTTCATCCAAATCTTCTTATTGCTGACGCTGCCTCACCTGGCGCGCGCGATTGCTGTCGTAATCCTGATCCAGATGATCTTCCATCTAGGCGTATTTGCAGAGATCCTGATTTCGACCAAAGGCGGACCGGGCTCAGCTTCGGCAACGCTGACGTACGAGATCTACAAGAAGGCGTTGGAGGGCTTCAACTACGGCCTCGCAGCGGCTGGCGGCGTACTCGCCATCATTCTCGCCAATCTGGTTTCAATCTTCCTCGTCCGCTTCGTCGGCGACAACTTGGCTGAATAGGGGGCGAGCATGACTTACCTGGCACGAAAGAAAATCGTCGAATTTATCGCCGTCACCTTCTGTTGGATTGTGGCTTTCCTGATCTTCTTCCCGATCATCTGGATGTTCATGACTTCCTTCAAAACTGAAGGGGGCGCTGTGTCCCTGCCCCCGAGCGCAGTTCCGCTGCCGGGGTTTGCCGTGGACGCAATCCAAGGGTCCAACCTTCCCGGTTGGATGGGATGGCTGAAAACTGCTGTTTTCGAGCCAACATTCGGCTCCTACCAAACCGTGTTTGAGCGTGAGGGCTACTTCAAGTTCCTCGCCAACTCCTTGATCGTTAGTGTCGGCTCCACCCTACTCGCCATGACCATCGCCATTCCGTCTGCCTACGCTATGGCATTTGCAGGTGGGCCGGGGACGAAGGGCATTCTGCTGTGGATGCTGTCGACAAAGATGCTGCCTGCTGTGGGCGTGTTAATGCCGATATACTTGATCGCACAGACGCTCAAGCTGCTGGATACGCACCTGCTGCTCATTATCATCTACGCACTGATGAACCTGCCGATCATTATGCTCATCCTGTACAACTTCTTTAAGGAAATCCCACGCGAGATCCTTGAAGCTGGCCGGATCGATGGCGCGACGACGTGGGATGAACTTCGTCGGATCGTCCTACCGCTGGCGTGGGGTGGCTTGGCGTCTACGGGTTTGCTCTCGATCGTACTGGCGTGGAATGAGGCCTTTTGGTCCGTACTCCTCACAACGACCAAGGCGGCTCCGCTCACAACCTTTATCGCGGGTTACACCGCGCCCGAAGGCCTCTTCTGGGCAAAGGTTAGCGCAGCTTCCACGTTGGCTGTTGCCCCGATCGTTGTCTTTGGCTGGCTCACACAGCGCCAGTTGGTTCAGGGCCTAACCTTTGGCGCGGTGAAATAAGACCATGTTGTCCCCCTCCCCCCTTCAGGACCTCGATTTGTCCGGCAAAGTTGCAGTCGTCACCGGCTGCAACGGCGGCATTGGGCAAAGCACGGTGCAGCATTTGCGCACCTTGGGGGCTGAAGTACATGGGACGGACCTAGCACCAGAAACCAGCATGGTCGGCGGCGTACTCTCCTCCTATTACGCCGCTGACCTCTCCAACGACACACAGCTCGAAGCTTGCTGCGCATGGGTCAAGGCGGCAAAGCCTGACATCTTGGTCAATAACGCCGCCCTCTTCGATCTCGGATCGGTTTTGGATGCGGGATTAGACCAATACGACCGCCTCTTCTCCATTAACGTTCGTGGCTTTTATGCTTTGATGCAGGCCGCAGCGCAGTCGATGGTCGCGACGAACACGCCGGGTTCAATTATCAACTTCTCCAGCCAAGCGGGTCATCGGGGCGAAGCCTTGGTCGCCCACTATTGCGCGACCAAAGCAGCGGTGATCAGCTACACCCAGTCAGCCGCTCTAGCGCTGTCTGAGCACGGCATCCGCGTTAACGCGATCAGCCCTGGCGTCGTCGATACGCCCATGTGGAAGCAAGTTGATGCCCTGTTTGCCCGCGCAGAGGGCTTGGAGCTGGGCGAAAAGAAACGGATGGTGGGTGAAGCCGTGCCACTGGGCCGGATGGGTGATCCCATCGACGTCGCCCGCGTGGTGTGTTTCCTCGCTTCTGACCTTTCAGCGTACATGACCGCACAGACCATTGGGGTCGATGGCGGCAACGTGCTGCGCTAGGGGGGATCAACCATGTCTATCATCAGTCCTGAGATTGAATACGTTGATCGCTCCGAAGAAAGCATTCGCTATCTCGAGCACGGTTGGCCAACGGATCTGTGTCGCTGGCACGCCCACGCGGAATACGAGCTGCATCTGATTTTGGAGACCAAAGGACGCGCTTTTGTGGGCGATTACATTGGTGATTTTCAAGCAGGTGACCTGTTCCTCACAGGTCCCCACCTGCCCCACAACTGGGTCACGGACAGCTATAATCACCCCATCGTCGAAACCCGCGATATGCTGGTGCAGTTCAGCGACGAAAATATGCAGGGCCTCATCCGCGCTTTCCCAGAGTTTCGCGGGCTGACCGGCATGTTGGAGCTTTCCCGCGCTGGCTTGAAGTTCAACAACTTCCCAAAGAGTCGGGCGGTCCAGCACTTCAAGAACATTCGCGCGTCCAGCCAAATCCGCCGCGTCCTAGCCTTCCTCGAGTTCATGGAAGAGCTGGAAGCCTCTGCACGGCTCGAAGTCTTGTCGGTTGGCAAGGCGGGAACCGTCAGCGGTGGGAAACGTCAGTCACAGATTGGGGAAGCGGTCGACTTCATCGTTTCACACTTCGAAGACGAGCTTTCTGTGTCCCGCGTCGCGGACATTGTCGGCCTGTCCGAGACCAGTTTCACGCGGCACTTCAAGAACATCACCGGTCACCGCTTCACAGAATTCGTCAACCGCGTCCGTGTGGGCGAGGCCTGTCGCATGTTGGTTGAGACCGAGGACCAGGTTTCAAACATTTGCTTCAACGTCGGTTTCCAGAACCTGGCGAACTTCAATCGCCAGTTCATGAAATTGAAAGGTCTGACACCCACCCAGTTCCGCGAACAAACACGCAGCGGTCTCTCCGCCAATCGGTCCGTCACTCTAAAGCCCAAAAGTATCGAAAGTCTCAATTTCTAATGTCTCGCAAATTTCACAAATCGACGAATGATACGCTGGCGCTGGAAACGGGTGTTCTCCATCTGGGCTTCGGTGCCTTCCACCGCGCTCATCAGGCTGAGTACTTTGACCGCCATATCGAGCGCACGGGCGACACACGCTGGGGCATCACCCCGATCAACCTGCGCGCAGCAGATCAGGCCGCCTTCAACCAAGCTGCGCAAGAAGATGGATACATCCTGCGGCGTTTGAACAACGCCGGCCAGATCGATGATCGCCTTATTCGCTGTCACGCCGGGTTCATGGATTGGAGTTCCGACCGAGACGCTACCGAGCGTGCCATGGCGCAGCCAAACGTCAAAGCGGTCACCATGACGGTAACGGAAGCGGGCTATAATCTGGACGGCAAGGGCCTGCTGGATTTGTCAGACCCCATGATCCGCGCTGAAATCGATGGTCAAGCGGGCCAAACTGTCTATGCGTACCTTACCCAAGGGCTGCGCCAGCGGGCGGAGCTACTGGATCAGCCGATTACGTTACTCAACTGCGATAACATCCGCCGCAACGGCAAAATGCTGTCTCGCAACTTGCTGGCTTACCTCGACGCACTGGGTGATACAGATTTGGTTGCTTGGGTCGAGAAAAACGTCACCTTCCCATCCTCCATGGTGGACCGGATTACGCCGCAGCCCTCGCCAACGCACCACGCAGAAGCCGTCGCGCTCTATGGTGAAGGTAACAAGTTTGGCCCAACCATCCATGCGGAAGACTTCATTCAGTGGGTGATTGAAGATAACTTCGCGTCCGATTTCCCGGACTTGCGTCCTGAGGACGTAACTTTCACGCCAGATGTTGATCCCTATGAGGAAACAAAGATCCGCGTTCTGAACGGTGGGCACACGGCGCTGGCCTATATCGGAGCACTCGGCGGCTTTGAGCGCTTTGATGAAGTCATGGCACACCCTGAGGCCGCAAACCACTTCCAGCAGTTTGAGCAAGAAGAGGTGATGCGCGCCCTACCCGCATTGCTGCCGTTTGACGTGGAGACCTACGTTCAAACCGTGTCAAACCGCTTCTGCAATCAACATATCGCCGACAGTGTAGAGCGCATTGTCTCTGATGGTTTTGCTAAGTTCCCACAGTTCATTCGTCCCACAATCCGTGGATGCTTGGAGCAGGGCCATATTCCGCACTACAGCCTGAAATCGATCGCGAGCTGGTACCATTTCACGCGTAAAAGCCTGAACGGGACTGTAAACGTGCCCTATCGGGAACCGAACATCAATGCGCTGAAGTCTTTGGTGAGCGCAGATGATCCATCGGCCTTTACGACCAACAATCAACTCTGGGGCGACCTCTCAACGCTGTACCCCGCGTTCTCAGAAGAGCTGAACAAGGCCATCCAATCATATGATTTGGGTGAACCAGCTTAAGCCGGCGTAGCCTCAGCAGAGGCTTCCATTGCATCGATGAACGCGCGCAGTTGCCAAGTGTTTCTGCGCCGTTCATCTTCGGCAGCGCGGTCAGTGGACAGATAGAGACATGGTCCGCTGGCGGCCTGGACCATTAGCCCTGCTGCCCCATCGAACATTACAAGCTTCAGTAATTTTCGCTCAACCAAGGCTTGGATCCGTTTGGCGAGATCCTGCGGCTGCCCATTGAGGCACCATGCTCGAGCATCAAACATTGCGGATGAAATCGAAAAATCCTGGTCTAAAGCCACAGGCTTACCCCTTGTTTGTGATGCTGATCATTGCGTGCGTGTCTATCTCACTTTGCGTGTAGATATAGTGTATTATCACTATTATTTCCGCAAGCTTCGAATGCATTTTGCCTGTGGTTTTCTCTATAATGCATAGGCTTGGCGTTGAAATCCGAACACCTTTTTAGGTAGCCCTGACATCGGGCCTAGTCATGTATGTGATTGGCACACGTTTGTGCACTTTTCGCATACTTGAATACGTTTTCCACTAAATTATTCGGGAAATGGTGCAAATTGCCTTGCAGCCCAATGCATTGCTCTTTAGATAATACTTTATCGATAGAGATGACCTTTGGTGCGCCTATGGTGTAACGCACAACACCATGCGAACCGGCCTATGAAGGCTCTCTACTCGGTAACATTGCAACACTTTGATCAGGCTTCTGATTTCTAGTTTGCTTTTCCATATGATTCACTTGTTCGGCCCTCACGGGTCGGACTTTTTTTTGATCTCAATCCTTTTTTGTTGAAAACAAATATGATTTATCATTTCATAGGGGAAATTTAATTCAAGAATTTCTCCATGATGGTAATCGAATATGCCAAACGCCGCCCCCTCTCTCGACGCCTATAAGCACCTCCGTCGGGGAGCTAGCCCTGCTGTCACCCTACTCACCCGCCCTGAGTCGGCCATCGCCAATGGCGCCGTAAGTGATGTTATTGATTGGTTGGGTCGAGCCGTTGCGAGTGGCCATTTCCCTATTGGCGCCACGCTTCCCATGGAAAATCAACGCGGAGAGCAGGTGGGCGTTTCGCGTTCGGTCATCCGTGAAGCCGTTAAAGTAATGACCGCAAAGGGAGTCCTTAAAACAGCACGACGCTATGGCACCGTGGTCAACCCTCTCGATGACTGGAATTTGCTCGATGCCGATATCGTCAGCTGGCACAAGAAGGGAGATGCACAGGTCATTCTGATCTTCCGCGAACTGGTGGAGCTGCTCTCTATTATGTTGCCTCAGGCAGTAGCCGCAGCCTTGGGCCGCTTGCCTTCAGAACGCGGTGCCCTTGCTGAGATGGCCATCGGCGCGCTTCAGAGCGTTGAAGAGGATCGCCAACAGCGCGTTCAGGCCGAGTTTACGATTTGGGCCCTTATTTTGGAGGCACCCCAATCCAACATGTTCGCGCAATTCAAGGCGCTGACATATGAAATGATCCGGCTCACACAAGAGTTTGAAGAACCCATGAGTCGAAGTGACGCCCTATATAGCGACATCCTTCATTATATTGGCTCGAGCAAGGGCGATGAAGCGAACTTGGCATGCCGCCTTCTTTTAGCGCGCTCAAAAAATCTGATTTAGAAGCCCAACTTCTGCATCTCAGCCCCAGAACATTATGCGACCACTACACTCGAGTCTCTCTCGCTTTGGGATGCCTGTGCTCTGAGAATTTCTCAGTTTTTGGTGCTGAATGCGCCATAATCATCGACGAGTACGCTATAAAGCCGAGCGTGCCAAAATAGGCGTGTCAATTTTGGCACGCTCTGTCTCAGGGAGACGACGTTCCTAAATATTACCTGTAGATTGTTAAATCATATCTCTAAGTCTGATCATGTTCTTGAGCGCAAACACGGGCGCCAGCCTCTGCGGGTTGGAAGCCAAACAAAGTGACAAGTGTTCGAGTGCAAAATCTTTTTTGGAGAAGAGAAAAATGAAAAAGTTTCTGATTGCGGGCTCTAGCCTCGCAGCAGTAGCAGCAGCGGGCTCCGCTGGTGCAGTAGACGTGACCCTCGGTGGTTCCATCAACATGGGCGTTGAGTTTGGCCTTGGCAAAGGTTCCAACGACCTTGCGTTCAGCGATGCATTCAACGAAGTAAGCCTGTCCATTAAAGCAGCACACACCACTGATGGTGGCCTGGTGTTCGGTGGTGGTTT
>CBFIEF010000058.1:0-7580 GCA_965661545.1 Alphaproteobacteria bacterium
GGGACATTGCTTGCTGTTGCCGCTGTCGTAACGCTTGCGTTGTTGCTGTTACCAAAGGCAGACCCGGCCACGACCCTATCCATCGGCGCCATCCTTGTCCTGAGTTTGCTCGTGCTGGCCCTGATCTGCGCTACGGTGCTCAAGCGCTATATTCCAGTGGACTGGGTGCAGCGGATCGTGGCAGCGACCATGATTACCGGCGGGCTGCGTTCGCTTTCGTATTTGTTTGGTTTTGGTGAGTACTCAGACGCCGCAGGCCTCGCAGAATTGACGGGGATGCCGGAGGCCTTCTGGGTTGGGAGTTGGTTGACGTGGACAGCGCTCTGCGTTGGCGTCGTCTTTTGGCTTGAGGTGCGGGATCGCCGGAAGCGGTGGCTGAAGGCCCGTTAGATAGCGTGCTTTAGGCCTCTACGTGGTCGATTCGACATTTTTAGAAATCCAAAGCCCAAACCAAAACGAGAGACGCAAATAATGCCACGTAGCGTGTCCTAATTGCCCTCAAATTTGTCAGCATATATTCAGGTTATAGAGATTTTCTTAAGAAAAAATCTTTCATAGAGCGGATAAAAAAAGGGGAGAATCCCCTAACGTATTCTTAGACGGCGCGGATTTACTGGCGACGACTTGTTGATTTGAGCCCCTTGTATCAACGCAAGTGCGGTCGGTCTGCTGCTGTTGATTTTCTTGACCGCCACGACCGGCTTAGTTTTATTTGGTCATCTACAGTTAAAAAGTAGGTTTGCATCATGTTTAAACAAAGCGCCGCCGAGCTCCTAAAAAAGGTCACACGACAAAGGCAATTGATAGCCGGTAATTGGGAAGAAAAGCGAAACAGCGATGTTTCAAATTTGCTGGCAACGACTTTGCCAGCGCTGTTTAATATTGACCGATTTGGTCTTTTTGTTCTCAGCCATGACAGCCAAAGCCTGTGGCTAGAAGCTGGAACTGGGGTGACGCAGCGATCGATTGTCGTTGACGCGGAGGGTTCATTGGTAGGCGATGCCATCCGAAACCGCCGGATCCGCAGTGATAATAATCTCACGGGTGGTTCTGGAGCCTTTGCAGTCATTGGGGAGAAGCTCGGTTACACCCCCGTCAGCGCCCTGACAGCGCCCATCTTTTGCCCCTCCAGTGGAGAGGCCATCGGGGCTTTGCAGGTGATGAACGGCTCCAAGCCCGTTGTTTGGACTGAAGCGGAGCGCACGTTGCTTGAAAACCTGTGCCACAGCATCTCTCAAACCGTGCGCCTTTTGCATGAGCATCAGGACGTGGTCGCGGAGTTGGAGCGATTGGACAAGGAGATCAAGGCTCTCGACAGCAAAGAAACGGCCATCCGGGGTGGCCATATGCTGCGAACCTTCGAGCCTGCTGTCCCGCTGCATGGGGAAGGCTTTCTCCACGGGCGCTACGGTGAAACGGTCTTTCCGCCCTTCATCGACGTGGAGGCCAATGCGGACTTGGCGCGGAGTTGGGACACCGACGAGCATGATGTTTTCATCTGCACACATCAAAAGGTTGGGACCCATTTGGCCAAAAAGTTCGTGGTGGAATTGCTCCATCAAGGCTTGGAGGGTCAGCCCAACATCTACGACACCCGCGACATCGGTCATGGAACTGTGCCTTGGCCCGAGGTTTCCGTTTCTCAACATGGGCGGGCTTATATGGCCGAGCACATCGCCAAGACCCACGACACGCCGCGGGCTTGGTACGTGCACTGCAGTTACGACGACATGCCGGTTCGCAGCATCCATCCAAAAACGAAGTTCATCATGGTCTATCGCGACCCCAAGGCCGTGGCTGTATCGCAGTACTTCTTTTGGAAGCGCCACCCGCTGCTCGCCGTGCCCGATGACCTGAGCTTGGACGCCTTTGTCGAGCTGTTCATTGAGGGGGAGCTCTATTTTGGCGACTACCACGACCACGTTAGCGGCTGGATCCGGCGCAAGGATCAGCGCATTCTTGATCAAAATATCCTCGCGCTAAGCTATGAGGACATGGTGAACCGTAAGACTGACGTGGCGCAGGCGCTCGCCCGTTTCTTGCTGCCAAAGTCGACGTTTTCGTCAGACGACTTCGTCCGCATTGCAGAAGCGACCGAGTTCAAGAAGATGAAAGACGAGGTGACGAATAACCCGCAGAGCTTCCATCTCAACCCCAAGGTCTACTTCCGCTCGGGTACGACCAACGATTGGCAGCAAAAGCTCTCTGACGTCGCCATCTCAGCCATAGACGAGAAAAGCCGCGCCAAGTGGTCGGGACAGATCGAGGGACCGCCCATGAACCAAGGGGTCCGGGTGCTCGATGACCTGATCAGCTAGAGGCGCTGCACGGTAATGGACACGGGTCTCAGGAGGTCTTAAGGCGCGTCCGGAAGGAGGTGTGGGTTGGCCGCTCGTACGTCGGCCCGTGTTTCCATTTGCTTTGCAAGGGCTGACAAAGCAGGGAGCGGTGTCAGATCAAAACCTAACCGCTGCGCGCCAAGCAGTTGAGGATAAACAAAAATATCGGCGACCGTGAAAGTCTCGCCTAGGGCAAACGGACCGGCATAGGGCGCGATGCTACGGTCAAGCAGGCGCAAATTATGGTTAAGCATGGACTGGATGAATTCTTCGGCCCTCTGGTCGAATGCAGATCCGGTCTCAGTCTCAAAGTGGTCCTTGAGCGCTCGGCGTACACCACCGGGTAAGGTCATGGGCTGCACAAAGGACGAAACCCGCTCACAGATACCAATGGCGCGCGCTTTGTCTTTGGGATCAGAGGGGAAAAGGCTTGGCCCAAAGTCACCACGCCGGGAATCAAGGTACGAAATGATCGCTAGCGATTGCGTAAGGATGGTATCTTCCACCACCAAAACCGGGACCTGCGCATCAGGTGAAATAGCGCGAAACTCAGGCGTTTCCTGCTCACGTGCCGTCAGGTCGATGGGGATATACTCAAACGCCAAATCCCAGCACGTTAATGCAAGAACCACGCGGTGCGTGCAGGTCGATCGCCAGCAACCGTAAAGACGAAGCGCCTGTTCCATGCCGATTTTCATGCAGTGTCTCCCTGCTTGATGGCCATACTGCAGTCGGAACAGTCTCGGGCGCTATGTGCTCACGGTCAAGAACGGCACGGGGTTGATCAGCAAGTCGTGGCTGCGCGGTTTTGACGTAGCGGTGACGGGACTAGCCCTCTGAGCGCCATAGGTTTGAGATTTCCACCAAATTCCCGTCCGGATCGCGAAGATAAATTGAGCGCAAGGGCTCAGTCGCGCCTGTCCGTGGAACCGGTCCAAGTTCCACCTCGATCCCAAGCGCCGCCAACCGCTTGCACCATTGATCAACAGGTTCATCACTGAGCAGGCAGATATCGAGCGCACCAGCCACGGGCACTTTAGCGTGCGGCTCGTAGGGTTGATTGACGTCGTGAAGGTTGATCTTGTTCTGCCCAAAGCTCAAGGCCAGCCGCGTCGCTCCACCGCCTGGAGGGACAAATTTCTGCAATTTCATGCCCAGCACGTCGCAGTAAAACCAGATGGTCTTTTCGAGGTCTTTTGCTGGAAGCACAATATGGTCGATGGCTGTAATCATTAGGGCTCTCCATTTAGGTCCATCGTACTCCGGCGTTCGAAAACGGCTCCTGCTGTATATTTGGTAGAGGCCAGCGCAGAGCCTTTCTTTTACAGCACTCATCACCGCGGTAAGGCCAAGGCGTTCGGTCGTCTTGAGAATCGCCGGTTTCGCGGCTCGCTAGAAAAAACCCAAGCCACAAACCAAGCAGATACCTTCCTCAAACAGCGGTATTTCATCGACTGTTTGATTGTCATCAGCGTTGAAGCATGATGCGAAGTCGGCCTTGATCCAGTCGATGTGAGAGAAGCTTCCTGAGGCGCCTTTGCTGGCCGAGAGCGCTCCCATAGGCTGCACTCTTAGTCCATTTGGAAATGCTCTTCGCAAGTTGTTTCGCTCGGCTGATTACCGTCGTTAAAGGCGCAGTGATCAGCCTCCAGGATATTATATTCTGCCCTTTTCTCATTCATAAGGGCAAAGAATTGCTCCCGCGACACCTTCCGCTCCCGGTAAAAGCTGACGTAGGTAGGGTTGCCGCCGTATAGGCCTTGTGCCGTGCGTATGCGTGTCCGGTTGCCGGGCAGAGAGGTAAGTTGGTTCTGCAGCAGGTCACCGTTGAGCCGCACCTGATACAGAACTGTGTCGTCATTCAAGAGTCTGGTCTCGGTATCGAGCTGCATGCCGTATTGCATGTAGGGACCGCTGAGGCCGCCGGAGCAATCCGTAGCCGATTGATCGGCGGAGAATATCTTCTCATTGCCGTTCACGCCGCATTCACCGCCTCCTAGAACTGCAGGGTTTTGCGCGCAACTTTCAGCTGTCTGGGGAGGATACAGAAAGACGTTGCGCTGGACGATCTGATCGCCACTGACTTTCAGGGCGATGAAGCCGGCGTAATGATCGTAGGGGTAGTTCCATTTTTGAGAGCTAAAGGGATTACCGTCAGCCCCCAATAACGTGTACTCGCCAACCCAAAAACCGTTTTCACGTTCCCAAGCCGGAAAATCCAACAAGTTTATCGACGAAGGTTCGCAGCTATTCGCCGTCGACGATGTTCCGAAGATGACAATAAAAAACCCACTAATAAGTACTTTAATAGAATATTTCATTTTAATTCCTCCGTACTTCCTCGCCAAAATATTGGCATATATTTGAAAAATAACCTAATTAATCAAAATCAATTTTCGGAAATTCCAGCCAATAGAAAAATAATTACGGTTAAATTCAATGATAAAAGTCCCAAATATTAAAATTTGGATATTTTTATATAATTTTAATCAATAAAATACCGATCAGATAAATTTTAAGGGAAGAAAAAGAAATTGAGTCTGATTCTTGATGTCAGAAAAGGTCTTACCAAAGAGCTTTTACAAAGAAATGATTTGGTGAGAAAGCTTGTCAAAGGCCTTAGCTTGCACTCAAGGATCGATAGGCAGCGCGACTATGATTATACCAATGCCAATAAGGGATGGTTTACGACTTATAGAGTCACTAAAAGAAGTTTTTAGAGAGTTTGATTTCCTAAATCGAAAGAAATAGTACTAATATTTGTGGGTATTGGATGTTGTAAAATTATCACGAATATTTTTACATTATAATTCATACTCATTACTGAAATAATACATACGCTTTAGGCGTCTACTACTCTTCCATTGATATAGAGCGCATTAATGTGCCCATTTGGAGATAGTGTGAAATGAGAAAGTATCTGATTGCGGGCTCAAGCCTCGCCGCAATAGCAGCAGCCGGCTCTGCTGGCGCTGTTGATGTAACCCTTGGTGGTTCCATCGACATGGGCGTCGAGTTTGGACTTGGCAAAAACGCTAACAACCTAGCATTCAGCACGGCTGTTAATGCAGTAAGTCTGTCTATCAAAGCGGCCCATACCACTGATGGTGGCTTGATGTTTGGTGGTGGTTTCACAATGGGTGCCGCCACTGAGCTAGAGTTCGCACCATACACCGAAGGCGGCGCTAAGTTTGTTGCTCGCATGACGGTTGATGGCCGGACCGACGTTGCAGCCAACCTATGGAATGTCTCTGGCGGCGCGGCCGTCGATTCCGCAAACGTTGTATCTGTAAAGATCAACTCGAACTGGCTCGGCATTGATTCAAGTCAGGAAGCAATGACCATACCGCTGAGTAGCTTCGCGTCTTCCAATATTTGCAAGCTTGCTGGCCGTGGTGACTTTTACCAAGCTGACGATGCAGGTTCTGATTCGTCCTACGGTGGGGTGTATAGCGCGGATCCTTCGGGTCGTTACGTGGGTAAAACGGCCAAGTCTACTTTACCTCAGCCGAGTACCATCGTGGATTTTGGTGTCGAAGAGCCGAACGGTCGGCAGTACCTGCCAGCCGGACAGTTCTTCGGTCACCTTTCAGTCGCTGTTAACGCTAAAAGCACGACGGCTACCGCAAAATCAGTTTTCGTCGCTAATTATAACTCCATAGAAACCACACGGGGTGCCAATGCAGAGCTCACAAATGGATCGGGCACAGAAAATGGTGAAGCAGTTGGGAAGGTCACTTTAAAGGCAACCTACGCAGGTGACGCAAGCGGCAATACCTCATCTGTCGTGATTGAAGGTTACTCCAAAATGGCCGTAGATCTTGATGGCGACAATACCTTCGACGTCTTTAGCGCCGCGTTATTTGTTGGTCCGTTCATGGAAGTCATGATGGCCTCTTCTGAAACCAAGATGGTTGTTGGTGCCGCATGTCTGGAAGGCAACGAAGCTTCTAAAACTGCGTTCTTCTTGAACAACGCTTCTGACGTGGTGACCGTGTCCGATGCTTCGATCTACATCGAAGGTGGCTTCGGTAAGTTGACGCTGCAAACGGGCGACTACGCTGGTGGTGTCTCCTCCATCGCAGGTGCCGGTGATGCTGCAGATATTGATGCAGGCGGCCTCGTTGTTGTTGCACAGGGTGTTGGTCTCTTTGGCGCTAACCCATACTTGGCCGTCGACCTTGCTAAGGGCGACTCCCTCGGTGCTCTGGAAGTGATCACCGGTGGCACGATTGACCTCGGTGGCTTAGCCGCATCGATCGACGTAGCTCTGGATAACCCGGCCGACGTCTTTGGCGTATCCGCTTGGGATCTTGGCGTGGCCTACGACATGGGCGACCTGTCCTTGGGCTTCGCAACAGACTCATCCTCCGATTGGGGCCTGTCCGCCTCCATGGCGATCGCTGGCTTCGGCGTCAGCACGACCTTCGGTTCGTCTGGTGCTTCGGCTCATACCAAGTCTGGCATCACCTACTCCGTCGGTGCTTCCACGGCTCTGAACGGCTTCAAGCTTGCGCTCGGCTTCGACCAGGATCTCGAGCCTACCGTCGGTGTGAGCTACGATCTGGGTGGGTTGGTTCTCTCCGCTGGCTATGATGCTGGCGACGAAGGCGGCTCCTTGGGCGCGAAGCTAAGCTTCTAACGAGCGAGCTACAGAAGAGTATTAGAGGCCTGCCCGACTTCCATCGGGTGGGCCCTTTTTTTGCTTAAGTGCCGCATACTGTTCAGACTTTCAGTATCCGCCCCACCAATGCGCAACAAATTGAGTGGCATGACCATGTCCGATCCAGAAACCCATCCCAACCCAATCACGCCCCCCGCTTTCCGCCGAAAGGTCGCTTTGGAGATGGGAGTGGCAGCTTTTGTGAGTTTGATCCTGATTGAGTTCAGTACTCTGCTTGGCCCCTTGGGGCTGATCCTCATACCCATCAGTGTTTGGTTTGAGTGGTTCGATACCTTTTTCCATGAGTTCGGCCACGCGCTGGTGGTCTTGATCAGCACGAGCGAGATCCTGGAGTTTAACCTCTACTGGGATGGGGGTGGGAGCGTGTCCTACATGCTCAACAGCGCGGCTTTTCCGATCGGTTGGGTTGGCTACGCCATGCCCCCATTGGTTGGGGCGTTCCTGTACTGGGAAGCCAATGATCGTGGACTGGAGACGCAAGGGACATTGCTTGCTGTTGCCGCTGTCGTAACGCTTGCGTTGTTGCTGTTACCAAAGGCAGACCCGGCCACGACCCT
>CBFIEF010000059.1:0-6904 GCA_965661545.1 Alphaproteobacteria bacterium
ACAGTAAACATGATTCACGCCTTGTACGCGACGCGCAGAAAAATACTACTGTTCCAGCCCGTTACTTGTAGGCGATCAGATCACCGTTTTCGGTAACAAGCAGCATGGTGTTTTCTACGATGACCGGTGGCGCAACAAATCCACCGCGATTTTGAACCCGCCCCAGCAGCTTGCCCGTCGAAGGGGAAACTGTGATGAGCAAGCCTGTGCTGGACGCCAAAACCAAGCGATTGGCCGCCAAAACGGGGCCGTACCACTCCACGCGGTCCAGTCGCGAAGCGTCTGCGTACTTGGGCAAAGACCGCGCCCACGCGACGCCGCCGGTATCCCGATCAACCGCGACCAAGCGACCATCGTCTGAGGCGATGAAGTAATGCTGCGCGGACGGCCAGGCCATCTGCGTCCCGCCAAATGGCAGTTCCCACGCCTGAATTCCACGATCGATGTCAAAGGAGACGGTCCGGTCTGACCCACCAACCACGATCAAACGATCCCGGTCGATCAAGGGCGGTCCACCAACATCGTCGATAAACATGCCCGAACGCGCCGTCGCGGTCAGGCCAGCAACCGTATCGCTCCACAGCACGCGGCCCGTATCTGACGCCATGGCAAAGACTTCGCCACTGGCATAAGCAACATAGGTCACGCCCGCCGCTGCGGCTGGCGCGGTAGAACCAAGCACGGTCGTCAGACCTTCGCGGCCTTCGTGGTCCCAGAGCTTGCGCCCGGTAGCAAGGTCAAAAGCGGCGGAATGGTTATCAATGGTGGTTGTGAAGACTTTGTCGCCATCGACAGACGGACCACCGTGAATCGGCGCGCGCAAGCGCTGCTGCCAGATGACTTCACCGGTCCGTGGACTGAGGCCATACAACCGCCCAGCCCCGGTTCCAGCAAGCAAAACGCCGTTGCCATAAGAAACGCCGCCCCCGAAAATCCCATCGCTTTCCGAAGCAGGCATGAGGTTCTTACGCCAGCCAATCGCGCCGTCGGACAAGCGCATTGCGGTAATCTGCAACTGGCTATCCATGGCGTAGATTACGCCATCAACGACAATCGGTGCGGAGGTGATGCGGTAGGCTTTGCCGTCACCGCGTCCAATGGATTTGCTCCAAAGACGCTTTGGCCGCTCGGCAAGCGAGAGATGATAGACCGCATGGGTTGCGGTTGCACCCGGCTGGGTCCAGTTGCGCAGGTTTTGCTGGGTTGGAACAGAAATCGCGTTTCCAGACCGCGGCACGCCCAAATCATCATCACTGAACAATTCAACGCGTGTGCCCGGCAGCTTGGGATCGTCGTCGTTAAGACGCTCGATCGCCTCGCAACCGGTCAAGGCCACGGTCAGAGCCAGCAATCCTGAACTGATGAGACCCTTCATCCCGTGGATGCCCTTTGCTTCCGTTGAGCCAACATCATTCGCATAATAGCGAAAATGAAGGCCTTAGTGTGGATTACGCGATGCGGATTGGTAGCTTAGGGAGGTTAGGACCCTGAGCCAAGGCTATCACGCAGTGTTTCAGCTCGAGCTTGCAAATCGCGCTCCAACCCTTCGCGGCCCAGCAGCGTCTCGAGAACGGCCAAGGCCTCGTCAGTGTTCCCTTCGCGCGCCAAGACCTGCGCCTTGAGGTCGAGCGCAAGCGCGGTAAACACACCGTCTTCCGCGATCAGCGGGTTAAGCTTGCCCAGAAGTGTCGCAGCATCGCCGGCGTTGATATCCGCGTAGACGCTGAAAATCGTCGCTGCCTTTGCGTAAGGATCGCCGTCGCGGACTGACGCCAATGCGTCCAGCGCTGCTGCCGCGCCGGCTGCGTCGCCTTCGCGGAGGCTCAGCTCAGCGCTTTCGAAGCTGGCTAGAACACTGTTCCCATTGGTCGGATCGGCTGCCAGAACGGCGAGTTGCTCTTTGGCTGCACCGGTGTCGGTTTCCGCAAGCGTAATGGCGCTGGAAAGCTCATTGGCTTTCGTGGACGTGATCCGAGCCTGACGATCTTGCCAGAAGTATCCAACGGTCACGACGACCAGAACCACAATGACCACTAGGAAGAAAACCCAGGAGTAACGACGCACGCGAGCCATAAACGCATCGCGGCGCATTTCCTCGTCGATATCGCGAATAATATCAGTCACAGAATATTTCCTTAACCAAACCGCTTCGTTGCTGCGCCACGTGTCCCTGAACAGCTCCACCGACAAGACAAGCTGCGGTGAAATTGATCGAAATTTATGTCTAGGCGCATTTTGAGATTCGTCTTAGCGTATTTCGTTACCAAGCAGCAAGCACACCCATGCGCACCCTCGTTGCAAAGGTGAGCAGGCTGACCATCGAATGACGGATAAAAGTAAAGGGTCTGGCCACAGAATGAGCGACATTGTTTCCCTTAAAGACTATCGCGAGAGCAAGAAGACGCTGAAGTCTGGACACCTTGATGCGGTCAAGGATGGGTTGAAGGCTCGAGGCAACAAAGGGCGCAAGCATGTTTCATTCGATCGCATGGAACTGGGCCGGTTGCTGTCTTTGTATTCAGAGCAAGTCGCGGCAGGTCACTGGAAAGATTATGCCATCGACGCCCTCCCCGGACAGGCGCTGTTCTCGGTTTACCGCTCTGCCTACGAAAACCCTGATTTTGTGGTCGCGAAGCAGGTCTCGGCGAATGGTAAGGGCCGCGAGTTTGTCGTCTACCATGGCCCCAAGCGCGTTGCTCGGCACGAAACCTTGAGCGAGGTGCTCAAGCACTTTGACCCCCTGCGCGAACGGGCTCGGCTGCGCCTTCAGTCATTCTAGCGTTCACGTTAGTTGAATTCTCTCCTCTGAAATCTTGATTTCATCCCGGAAATATTGTCTATCAGGGATAGGGAAAGCGATTACTTTTTATCGCAAATGGGAGGAAGAATTATGAATAAGTTTTTTGTGGCAGCCGCAGCACTGTTCGCAACAGCAGCAAACGCATCCGCTGAAAATATCGGGGGCTTCTGGCTATCCGCAGAAGGCCGCGCTGGTGGCTGCGCCATCGTTGAGTTTGCCAAGGAAGGCAACGCCTACAACGGGACTGTTGTTGCGATCTTGGAGAGCGATAACAAGGCTTCCGTGGGTAATCTGATGTTCAGCAATCTGCGAAAGAAGGCTGCCAAGACGGGCGCGATCGAGACGTATGGCGGGGGTAAGGCTTTCGCACCCGACGAGCCAGGCACGTCATACCCTTTCGCACACGCGCACCTGACAGATGAAAACACAGCCTTCATGGGCGCTGGTAACTGCAACAACCGGATGGAAGTTGTTGACGAGTCCACCTGCCGGATTGGCGTATTTAAGCGCACGACGCTCAACCAAAAATCCTGCTAAAAAGCGATCCTGCTTTTCTAGCAAGCAAAGAGGCCGCTTCGCGCGGCCTTTTTCATGGGTGGGATTAAGACCATCATCGACATTTTCAACGAATTCTGGTTCGGGTCATGATCCGCCGTCGCCCATGGTCAGCACGGCAGCTTTGTCTCGCGTAAAATTGCGCATTTGCGGGAAGGCCGCTCGGTTTAAATCCTGCGAGATCCTAAGGCCCCAAAAGTGGTTTTCCTCCCAACGCTTTAGCGTGCGTTCCTCCGACGCCGATAAGACTTGCATTTCAGGGCGTTGACCCCGCGCGCCTCAACGCTCAAAACCCTGCCAAACCAGCGCCCATTCCCCTCCACCACCCCGGCGCATACGCAAAGGCACTCCACCATGAGTAAAATTCTGCGCAACATCGCGATCATCGCGCACGTTGACCACGGCAAGACGACCCTCGTTGA
Organism: Alphaproteobacteria bacterium; assembly: GCA_965661545.1. Classification (GTDB taxonomy): domain Bacteria; phylum Pseudomonadota; class Alphaproteobacteria; order UBA7985; family UBA7985; genus UBA7985. The sequence goes on from CBFIEF010000059.1 coordinate 3,778, forward strand.
CTGCCTCCTGAAGCAGTCCGGACAGTTCCGTGATAACGAGCGCGTCGCCGAGCGGGCCATGGATTCCAACGACATCGAGCGCGAGCGTGGCATCACCATTCTGGCGAAAGTCACCTCCGTTGAGTGGAAAGACACCCGCATCAACATCGTTGATACCCCGGGTCACGCCGATTTCGGTGGCGAGGTCGAGCGTATCCTGTCGATGGTCGATGGTGTTGTTCTGTTGGTTGATGCCGCCGAAGGCCCCATGCCACAGACCAAATTTGTTCTGACAAAGGCGCTGGCTCTTGGCATGCGCCCCATCGTTCTGATCAACAAAGTCGATAAGCCCGATGGCCGCGCGGACTGGGTTCTGGACGAAACATTCGATTTGTTCGCTGCGCTGGACGCGACCGAAGAGCAGCTTGAATTTCCCGTACTCTACGCGTCATCCAAGCAAGGTTGGGCGACCAATGAACTCGAAGACGAGCGCACCGATATGGCGCCGCTGTTCAACAAAATCATCGAACATGTCCCCGCGCCAAACGTAGACAGCCCGGACGAGCCGTTCCGCATGCTCGCAACGACGATTGAAGCCAACCCGTTCTTGGGCCGCATCCTGACTGGCCGGATTCAGTCTGGTACGCTGACGCCAAACATGACGATCAAGGCTCTGGGTATGGAGGGCAACCACCTCGAAAACGGGCGCGCGACAAAGATTCTCGCTTTCCGTGGTCTTGAGCGCCAGCCGATCGAGACTGCACAAGCCGGTGACATCATCGCGATTGCTGGCCTGACCAAAGCGACCGTTGCCGACACCCTGTGCGCGCCAGAAGTTAACGCAGCATTGAAGGCACAGCCGATCGATCCGCCAACCCTGTCCATGACCTTCAGCGTCAACGACAGCCCACTGGCAGGTTTGTCCGGTGACAAAGTCACCAGCCGCCTGATCTGGGATCGCTTGCAGAAGGAAGCCGAGGGCAACGTTGCGCTTCAGGTTTCTGAGACCGACGGCAAGGACGCTTTTGAGGTCGCAGGCCGAGGCGAATTACAGCTGGCTGTTCTGATCGAAAACATGCGCCGCGAAGGCTTTGAGCTTTCCGTATCGCGGCCACGCGTGGTCTACCAGCGCGACGAAAACGGCAACCGTTTGGAGCCGTTTGAAGAAGTGACTGTGGACGTAGACGCAGATTACTCCGGCGCAGTTGTTGAGAAAATCGGCATGCGCAAGGGTGAGCTCAAGGATATGCGCCCATCGGGTGGCGGCAAGCAGCGCTTGTCCTTCATCGCGCCATCCCGCGCGCTGATCGGCTACTTGGGCGAGTTCCTGACCGACACCCACGGCACCGGCATCCTGAACCGCCGATTCAGCCACTATGGCCCGCACAAAGGGACCATCCCCGGCCGACGCAACGGCGTCCTGATTTCCATGGAAAACGGCACTTCGGTTGCGTTCGCACTGTGGAACCTCGAGGATCGCGGTCCTTTGTTCATTCAGCCGCAGAAACCGGTTTATCAAGGCTTGATCATTGGCGAACACGCCAAGGGCAACGACCTCGACGTGAACCCGCTTAAGGGCAAAAAGCTGACTAACGTCCGTGCGTCCGGCACTGACGACGCCGTGTCCCTGACAACGCCCATTGATATGACACTGGAAAAGGCGCTGGCCTATATTCAGGATGATGAACTGGTGGAAGTCACACCCGAAGCCGTTCGCATCCGCAAGCGTTTCCTCGATATCCACGAACGCAAGCGCGACGCCAAAGCACGGGCCGCATCAGAAGCGGCATAGAACGGCCATAACTCAAGGGTAAGCGGGGGCGCATGAAAAAAGTACTATTTGCAGGCCTTTGCGCCCTTGCCGCCTTGGGATGTGAAGCTTCTGACGATCCGTCAGAGGCCCCCGCCGTTCCATCTACGCAAACCTCGATGCAGTTTCAATCCGCACCGACACCCGGTGCGACCCCCGGCGTGCCACAGCCCGCGCCTTCGTTCGCTGATCCTTCTGTGCCGCGCGTAGGCGGTGTCCCGACGAACATGCTCGTCAGCACCCAACGCCCAGTGGCACAAGGCGCGATCTTGGGCGATGCCGACCTTCATCAGTTGCTGGTTGGGAACTCCATCAAGCAGATCGATGACCAATACTGGGCCTACTTCCAACCCGGCGGACAACTGCGGGGCTTGCTGGTAAACCTCACCGAAAGCGGTTCCTACACCTTCTCAAGCGGCATCGTGTGTAAGTCCTGGCCGACTTGGGCGACGGGAACACAGCTTTGCTACCGCGTCTTGGCCCTAGGCAATGCCCGCTATCGTTTTAGCGGTATCGGCGTTGATAGCTTCGACGTCGTGATTTCCCGCGGAAATCCCCAACGCCTCTAAGCGCGTTCTGACCCTTCGCTGAAAACAAAAAAACCGCCCAAGGTCGTGACGACCAAGGGCGGAGTTCTAAGAATTCTTATCTTTTCTGGAGCGCGGCATCGCGTACGAAGCCTGCCGACCCAGTGAGCGACGCCCCACCGAAAGGGGGCGCCGCAAGCCAGATGGAGAGTGGCTTAGAAGGACAGCGTCGCGCCGACCTTGCCGCCTTCGTCAGCAGCGTCGTAGCCAGCGTAGACGCTCAGGCCACCCATGGACTTGGACAGACCAACAGTAGGCTGCATGTCCTGATCAACACCCAAGGACAGACCGAAGCCGTTCAGGGACGTGGAAGCGCCAACAGAGTAGAACAGGCCGCTCTTCTCGTGGTCGTCCGCGTTGTTGTTGTAGATGGTCGCGTCAACAGCAAAACCAGCCACACCCATGGAAGCGCTCATGCCCCAATCGTTACCACTGTCGTAAGCGAAGGCCAGAGCCATGTCGCCCATGGCGTAGTCAAGGCCGAGATCCCAGGAAGCGATGTCTAAAACGTCGCCAGAGTTCAGCATCACGTCAACAGCAGCGGAAAGACCGCCCATGTCCATCGTGCCACCGGTCAGGATTTCAAGGCTAGCAGGAGCAGAGTTTGGAGCGAGGTCAATCGCTACGAACGGGTTAGCACCCAGCAGGCCTACGCCTTCGATAACAGCAACGAGGCCGTCAGCTTCGAGGTCAGCAGCATCGCCAGCGTCACCGATCGCGGAAACACCACCAGCGTAATCGCCGGTTTGCA
>CBFIEF010000060.1:0-6159 GCA_965661545.1 Alphaproteobacteria bacterium
GCTTGCCGAAGCGGTTCATCACCCGGGGTGATATCGAGTGCCGTCGGCTTGATCAGGTCCGTCCAGTTGCTCTGCATGCGGCAGATACCTCTTGTATTCGGGTTCACCGACTGTCTCTTGCCCAGTGACAGTGCGGTCGAAAAAAATTTTCAAGCTGAGGCGGGGACTTCCCCGCCTGAGCCTAAAGCGCCGGCGATTAAACGCGGCGCTGCTTCCGAGGGCGACAACCGTTGTGAGGAACGGGTGTCACGTCACGGATAGAGGTAATCGTAAAGCCAACAGCCTGAAGCGCGCGAAGCGCGGATTCACGGCCAGAGCCTGGGCCCTTAACGTTGACGTCAAGAGACTTCATACCGTGCTCTTGTGCCTTCTTACCGGCATCTTCCGCTGCAACCTGAGCAGCGTAAGGTGTGGACTTACGAGAGCCCTTAAAGCCCTGTCCACCTGCGGACGACCAGGAAATCACGTTACCCTGTACGTCAGAGATCGTGATGATCGTATTGTTGAACGTCGAGTTTACGTGCGCAACACCATTGGTGATGTTCTTACGTTCGCGACGACGCAAACCGCGTGCTGGCTGTGCCATTGGGACATCCTTTCATTCTTCTACACGGCGCCGGTCCCACCGGGCGCCATATCAGCGAAAATACTTCAGCAAACCAAAGGCCTGGATTTCAGGTCAAAGGCAGCACTTATTTCTTCTTACCTGCGATAGCGACCGCTTTACCCTTACGGGTGCGGGCGTTACACCGGGTGCGCTGGCCGCGAACCGGAAGTTTGCGGCGGTGACGAAGACCCCGGTAACACTTCATGTCCTGCAGACGCTTGATATTCATGCGAACTTGGGTGCGCAGTTCACCTTCAACAAGGTAATCAGCATCAATCTTTTCACGGATTGCCACCACTTGATCATCACTCAGCTGATTTACACGCGACATTTCGTCGATGCCCAAAGCGGTCGTAATTTCTTTCGCTTTGGTATCGCCGATGCCGTGGATGTAAGTCAGAGCGATGTGAACGCGCTTGTCAGTTGGGATGTTTACCCCAGCAATACGAGCCACACTTGGTCTCCTCACTAACCAGAAAAATCAAAACGGCAGCCGCGGAAAAACCGAGACTGCCACTATCGTAGCGCACGGTGTAGAAGTCCCTTGACAAACTGTCAACGTCCAGTCTGCCAAACTGAGACCGCAATTTACGAAGGACTGCACCGCGCTAAGCGAAGGTTGGGCTAGGCGTCCAGAATGGTCGCCACCGCTCCCTCGACTTCTGTGATCTCCGCCATGCCGTCCACACGCTGCACCAAACCCTGTGCTTCGTAGTGAGGAATGATCGGAGCTGTATCCCGCCGATAGATTTCCAAACGGTCCCGAACCGTCGCTTCATTGTCGTCCGGACGGCGCTTGAAATCCTGATGTCCGCAGGCGTCACAGACACCAGGAACCGCAGGGCGTTGGAATTCATCGTGGTAGCCGGCACCGCAATTCGTACACGAATAGCGACCGGTGATCCGGCCCACCAAAGCCTCTTCATCAACCGTCAGTTCGATGACGGCCTTCAGCGGCAAAGACTTGCGCTTGAGCATCTCGTCCAAAGCGACAGCCTGAGCACTGGTGCGCGGAAAACCATCAAAAATCGCACCATTTCGGCAATCTGGCTCGTCCAAGCGCGCATCGATCATTTCGATCATCATCGCATCCGGGATAAGATCTCCGCGATCCATCATCTCACCAAACCGCTGGCCCAGCTCAGACCCTGAAGCACGCACCGCGCGCAGCATATCGCCCGTTGAAAGCTGAACCATGCCGCGATCGGCAACCAGGATCTTTGCCTGTGTGCCCTTACCAGCACCCGGAGGGCCAAGCAGAATGATGTTCATGGTAAAGTGTCCCTTAACTATACCAAATCAGGCCGCGCAGCGGTTGCACGGCCTGAGTCTTTTTTAGTTGTCTTGCTTGATCCGACGTGACCGACGGCTCGACTTTGTATCTCTGCGCTTCGCTTTTCCAGACTGCTGGTTCCGCTTGAGCAGGCTTTCGTACTGCTGCGCCATCAGATGCGTCTGCACCTGAGTGACAAAATCAATCGATACCGTCACCATAATCAGCAGAGACGTCCCGCCGAGGAAGATCGGGACGATCAATCCGGTCGAATTGGCTTGAACAATCACACGCGCCAATTCGGGCACAGCGACGACAAAGGCCAGATAGGACGCGCCTATCACAGTCAAACGCGAGAGAATGATATCCAGGTACGCGACGGTTTGCTTGCCCGGACGGACGCCCGGAATAAAGCCACCGTACTCCTTGAGGTTCTTCGCCGTGTCTTCGGGATTGAAAACAATCGCCGTGTAGAAGAACGTGAAGAACACAACGAACGCGACGAGCAAGAACAAGTAAGGCCACTCGCCTGCGCGGAAGTTTGCCGCAAACCAGTTCATGCCAGCACCAATGCCTGCGAGAACAGCGTTCGGGTTGTCAGACAGGCTGTCGCCAAACGTTGCACCCAGCAATGGCAGGGTCACGATGGTCGAAGCGAAAATCGCCGGGATTACACCAGCAGCGTTGATCTTCATCGGAATGAAGGATGTCTGACCCTGGAACTGCTTATTGCCCGCGGTTCGGCTTGGATACTGAATCGTCACCTTCCGTTGCGCGCGTTCTACGTAAACAATCAGGACGACCATAGCCAACGAGACAATCAGGATCGCTAAAACACCGAGCGCCTGAATCGCCGAGGCATCCTCGCGCAGACTGCGGAGCAAGTCCCAAAGCGCGCTAGGCATGGAAGCAACAATACCTGCGAAAATCAGCAACGAAATACCGTTACCAATACCGCGCGCTGTGATCTGCTCACCAAGCCACATCAGGAAGACTGTACCACCCGCCAACGTTACCATCGTGGTGATCCGGAAGATGAAGCCGCCGTTCATAACCAAGTCAACGCCCGGGAAGTTTTCCAGCAGCAGTGCAATGCCCAGAGCCTGGAACAGCGCAATGAAGACCGTCAAATAGCGGGTGTACTGGTTCATCTTACGACGGCCAGACTCGCCTTCTTTCTGCAAACGCTCGAATTCCGGGATTACCGTTCGCATCAGCTGCGTGATAATCGACGCGGAAATGTAAGGGAAAATCGACAAAGAGAAGATCGATAGGTTCTCAAGCGCGCCACCGGCAAACAGGTTGATTTGCTGCAATAGCGCCTGAAAAGCCGTGTCATCGCCGCCGCCAAAGGCTGCTTTGTAGATCTCGATATCGATGCCGGGCAACGGGATAAAGATACCAAAACGGAACACGATCAAGGCGCCGAGCGTGAACAGCAAACGCTGATGCAGGTCTCTGGCCTTGCTAAATGTGCCCCATGAAAAATTTTGCGCGAGCTGCTCAGCTGCAGACGTCATTAAAACACTCCCGCCCTTGATTGTTTGCCGCCCGCTGCGTCCGATGGGACGAGGGCCTGCGTGCCGCCTGTTGTTCTAATACCTGAAACCACCGGCATCATCGCCGGTGTCCAAGCACAAAGAAGGCTGGCAAAGCGCCAGCCTCTTATTATTAGCGTCTAAATAAGCCATGAACCCTCGCTATTCAACAACGCTTGACCTCAATGAGGCTCCAAAGTCGCGTTTTTGAGGGTTCTCAGTGACTTATTTGCCGCCACGCTCCCGCTTACGCTTCGCAACGTAATCAGTTTTCAGCGTGCCACCGGACTTCTCAACCGCTTCTACAGCGCCCTTGGAGGCGCGGTAAACGTGGATGTCCAGCTTTGTGGTCAAGTCGCCGTTGCTCAACAGTGAAACACCGTCGCGCTCGCGACGAATAACACCAGAGGCAATCAATGCAGCCGCATCAACGGTTGCTTTAGCGTCCAGCTTACCGGCATCGACGGCCTGCTGAATGCGGCCAACGTTCACTTCAACCAGATCCTTTTTGAAAGGCTGGTTGGAGAAGCCACGCTTTGGCAGACGGCGGTAGAGTGGCATCTGGCCACCCTCGAAACCGTTAATCGTAGCACCCGAACGGGCCTTCAGACCCTTGTGACCACGACCAGAGGTCTTGCCCTTACCAGAGCCGATACCGCGGCCGAGCCGCTTTTTGGTTTTAAACGCGCCCGGATTGTCGCGAAGTTCATTCAAACGCATAGTCTGTCTTCCTTGCCTTACGCACGCAGGGCTCAAACCTGCGCACTCGACCTAACAAAATCAGCCCGCCTGATTTAGGCGGCTTCTTCCACCACAACCATGTGCTTTACGACATTGATCATGCCACGCACAGCCGGTGTATCTTCGAGATCGCGGGTCTGGTGACGCTTTTTCAAGCCCAGACCGACGAGGTTTGCTTTCTGCTTCTCGGTACAAGAAATCGCAGAACGAAGCAGAGTAACGCGTACACGCTTATCAGCCATTGTCTTTCTCCCTTACGAAGGAACAGCCATCGCCCTTAGGCGTCGGCCATTGCCTCTTCGTTTTGTTCACCGGTTTGCAGTACTTCAGCGACCTTAACGCCACGACGCTGAGCCACTTGGCGTGGGGACTGCGTACGGGTCAAAGCATCGATGGTTGCGCGAACCAGGTTGTAAGGGTTCGACGTACCGTTGGACTTAGCAACGACGTCGGACACGCCCAGTGCTTCCATAACGGCACGCGATGGGCCACCGGCGATAATACCAGTACCCGCAGGTGCCGTGCGGAACACAACCTTACCCGCGCCAAACCGACCTTCAACGTCGTGGTGCAGCGTCCGGCCTTCCTTGAGCGGAATGCGAACCATGGACTTCTTAGCGGCTTCGGTTGCCTTCCGGATCGCCTCAGGAACTTCCTTCGCCTTACCGTGGCCTTGACCAACGCGGCCCTTGCCGTCGCCAACCACAACCAGAGCAGCGAAACCGAACCGGCGACCACCCTTAACAACTTTTGCAACACGGTTGATGAATACGAGCTTTTCAATCAGCTCTGGGCCATCATCATCGCGCTTGTTACGACGATCGCGACCACCGCGACCACCGCCTCTATTATCATCACGAGCCATTCGACTACGTCCTTTTCAGTGTGGAACAGCCTTGGTGCTTTCTATCCGAGACCTGCGATGTCCGAAAATCATTCGGACCGGCCAGGTCAACACCGCTGTTGTTTGAGCTGCCGGAGCAGCCCTAGGCATTAGAAAGTCAGACCGCCTTCGCGCGCGCCATCAGCCAGAGCCTTAACGCGGCCATGGAACTGGTAAGATCCACGGTCGAAAGCAACCTTGTCTACGCCAGCAGCCTTTGCACGCTCAGCGACCAGCTTACCAACCTCAGACGCCGCAGCGGTGTCTGTGGTCTTGGAAAGCTTGCCCTTGAGTGCGGTATCGACAGTCGACGCAGCAGCAAGAGTAACACCCCGAACATCATCGATGATCTGAGCGTAGATGTGCTTGGAGGAACGGAAGACACTCAAACGCAACCGGCCGCGAGATTTGCGAGCCAGAGCGGAGCGTGTGCGGTTCGCACGATCAATCCGTTTTGTGTAACGAGTACGCATGATTCGGTTTCCCTTCGTGGAAGCCGTAAACCCCGGTTAGGAGGCTTACTTCTTCTTACCTTCCTTACGGACGATATGTTCGCCGGCATAACGGATGCCCTTGCCCTTGTAGGGCTCCGGCGGACGGTAAGCGCGGATCTCAGCAGCCATTTGGCCGATTTCCTGCTTGTCAGCACCTTCGAGTTTGATCGAAGTTGGCTTTTCGCACGTAACCTTCACACCCTTTGGAATCGGGTACAGAACGTCGTGAGAGAAACCAAGCTGCAGCTGCAGGTCGGAGCCCTTGAGTGCAGCACGGTAACCAACGCCTACCAGCTCAAGCTCCTTTGAGAAGCCCTCTGATACACCGGCAACCATGTTTGCAATCCGTGCGCGAGCTGTGCCCCACTGGGCGCGAGCGTCACGTGATTCATCGCGAGGAGAAACGGCAACTTCACCGTTCTCGAACTTCACTTCCACAGCGCTATTTGCCATGAAGCTCAGTTCGCCAAGTTTGCCCTTGGCCTTTACTTCCTGACCGCTGACGGAAATTTCCACGCCACCTGGAACAGGGACTGGGTTTTTACCAATACGAGACATGTCTCAGTTATCCCTTCTTAGAAGATCCGGCAGAGGACTTCGCCGCCAACGTTCTTTGCACGCGC
>CBFIEF010000061.1:0-5791 GCA_965661545.1 Alphaproteobacteria bacterium
TAGAGCATCGGTCTCCAAAACCGAGGGTCGAGGGTTCGAGTCCTTCTGCCCCTGCCATTTCCACAGCGGGTTTACGGGACGGACAATCACCCGTGCCGACACCATGCCTAGCAGTTGGCATGACGTGAGGCACTCGCTGGTTCGCTTCCGGTCCTTTGATAATTGAAGAAAAAGTAAAGGCGGCATGCATGGCACTGTTTCGGTTTTTTGGCCAAGTGCGAAAAGAAATAGCTCGGGTATCCTGGCCATCGCGCAACGAAACAACGGTTACGACCATTCTGGTCCTGATCCTTGCGACGTTGGCTGCGCTGTTCTTCATCGCTGTTGATTTCGTATTCCGCAACCTGATGGGTTTCTTGCTGGGCATCAACCTTGGCTAAGGCAGCGTTTCGCGCCAATCCCCATCACGACAAGAAGTGCTGAGCTGAACCATGTCCGAAAACCATAAATGGTACGTCATCCACGTCTACTCCGGCTTTGAGTCCAAGATCGTTGAGTCGATTGAGGAGCAGGCTGAGAAGAAAGGGATTGAGGATCAGTTCTCTGAGCTGATGGTCCCCGCCGAAGAGGTCGTCGAGATCCGCCGCGGCAAGAAGTACAACGCCGAGCGTAAGTTTTTCCCGGGTTACATCCTCGCAAAGATGGAACTGTCCGACGCAGCTTGGAACCTGGTGAAGAACACACAGCGTGTGACGGGTTTTCTGGGCGGGCAGGGTCGCCCTGTTCCGATCTCAGAGCGCGAAGCTAAGCAGATCATGCAGTCCATGCAGGAAGGCGCAGAAAAGCCGCGTCCGTCCATCACCTACGAGATCGGGGAGAACGTTCGCGTCACCGATGGTGCCTTCACGTCGTTTGCTGGCGTGGTAGAGGAAGTGGATCTGGAGAAGGCACGCTTGAAGGTTGCTGTATCGATCTTTGGTCGCGCAACACCGGTCGAGCTGGACTACAGCCAGGTGGAAAAGGCCTAAGCGACCTTAGCCTCCAAAGACATTTGAACGCCCTCGCGAGATTGCCTCGCGGGGGCGTTTTTGATTCCATGCTCAGCATTTGGCTCCACCAAAGAAAAAGGCCCCGCACCAGAAGTGCGAGGCCTTTTTGAAATCCGAACTCGTTACGCTTAACGAGAGTAGAATTCCACCACCAGGTTTGGTTCCATGGTCACTGGGTACGGAACGTCTTCCAGCTTTGGACCGCGGAGGTACTGAGTGGTCATCTTTTTAACGTCGACTTCGACGTAGTCCGGAACGTCACGCTCTGGGGAAGCGAGGGCTTCCAGCACCATTGCGATTTCGCGGGACTTGCCTTTGACCTCAACAACGTCGCCGTCGCGCACCATCATGGATGCGATATTGGCTTTCTTGCCGTTCAGGGTCACGTGGCCGTGGTTCACGAACTGACGTGCTGCGAATACGGTCGGTACGAACTTGGAGCGGTAAACAACCGTGTCCAGACGACGTTCCAGCAACTCGATCAGGTTCTCGCCGGTGTCGCCCTTACGGCGCACAGCTTCGGCGTAGTACTTGCGGAACTGCTTCTCTGTGATGTTGCCGTAGTAGCCCTTGAGCTTCTGCTTGGCTTTCAGCTGCAGACCGAAGTCAGAATCTTTCTTCTTACGACCTTGGCCGTGCTGGCCTGGTCCGTAGGAACGCTTGTTGATTGGGGACTTTGGGCGACCCCAAAGGTTGACGCCGAGGCGGCGGTCAATCTTGTACTTAGCGGAAATACGCTTTGACATATGTAACCCTTCGTTTGCGAGGTGTTATTTTGATGGTGCCGGTAGTCCCAAATGCGAACACTTGAGCGTGGAGCCACTTAGATCAGGGGTGACACCAACTTTCCCGGCGTATCTCAACGAGATAAGGGGTGATTAAAGGCAAGGCGCGCCGCTGTCAAAGGGCGCGCCTCATTATGGGGCGAAGAGCTGTAATGCACTTGCGCATGACCGGGGTTAGTGTGCGCCCGCCAAGCGGTCTGCCACCGTAACGCCGCCGTCAGCGACGATGGTTTGCCCGTTAACAAACGCTGCTGCCTTCGACGCAAGGAAAACTGCGATTCCCGCGATGTCATCGGGGTCGCCCAGGCGGCGGAGCGGCGTTGCGTTGATTGTTGCTTCGGCCAGTTTTGGGTTCTTCCAAAGCGCCTCGGCAAAGTCCGTCTTGATCAAGCCCGGCGCAATCGCGTTCGAGCGAATTCCCTTGGGCCCCCATTCGATTGCCATGTTCTTCGCCAAATGCGCATTCGCGGCTTTGGTGATGCCATACGTGCCGATCGCGCCGTTGCCGCTGATGCCAGCAATTGAGGCGAGGAAGGTCATAGAGCCGTGACCGCGCGACGCCATGTCTTCCACGCACTCCTGAATGAACCAGTAGGCCGATTTCAGGTTGGTGGTGAAGGTCTTGTCAAAGGCCTCGTCAGAGATCGTGTGGGACGGGCCCATGTGCGGGTTCGTCGCGGCGTTCAGGACCAAGTGGTCGATTTTGCCGAACTTGCTCTTCACCTCGGCGCACATGGCTTGCACCAATTCCTTGCGACCGATGTGACAAGGGTAAGCCATGGCTTCACCACCGGCAGCCGTAATCGCGTCCACGACTTCTTGGCAAGGTTCAGCATTACGGCCAGAGACAACAACCTTTGCCCCCGCTTCGGCCATGCGCTCAGCAATGGCCCGGCCAATGCCGCGGCTAGAGCCGGTAATCAGGGCGACTTCGCCATCCAATCGAAACATGAAAATTCCTCCCGTGAATTTCTCTCATCCTTAGACCAAGACTGGCACAGCCGAGGCCAGTCGGAAAGGGGACCTAGCGGGGTCCACCCTGTCCTTTAAGGAAAGAAAAGATACCGTGGAGAGTATTGATTTCGTTTTCGGTTAGATCGTTACGCTGAAAGATGTTGCGTACGTTCCGGATCATCCGTTCGCGTTTTTCTGGAATCGCTAGAAATGAGCGATCGCTGAGGTCGGCAACCAACCGGTTCAGGAAATTGTCGAGCATTTCTTGAGACGCAGGTGCTGCGCCACTGCTCTCTAACACTGACGCCGGGGTATCGCCCGCCGCCGTCCACCATTCGTAGCCAACGAGCAGAACTGCTTGCCCGATGTTCAGGGAGGTGTTCCCAGGATTGAGCGGGACGGTAATCATCGCTGATGAAAGGCTGATCTCGCTGTTCCACAGTCCTTCACGCTCGCGCCCGAACAGCAGGCCAAGGCGCTGCCCCCTTGTGCTGCGTTCTCGAGCGTCTGTCGCAAAGCCTCGGGCGGTGAACACCGGCTTAACCTGATCGCGCCCTCTGGCGGTGGTGGCGTAGGTGTAGGTGAGATCGGCGACGGCTTCTTCGAGTGTTTCGAAGACCGTGGCGGCTTCAACAATATCTTCGGCGTGGGCCGCCATGGCGTTGGCAGCCGGGTTCGGCCAGCCGTCTCGAGGATCAACCAGCCGCAGATCGCTCAAGCCACAGTTCTTCATGGCCCGCGCACACGCTCCGATATTCTCGCCCATTTGCGGGCCGCATAGGATCACGCAGGGCGCTGTTCCAGCCTCAGATGGCATTTGCGCCTTCCTTCAGCAGCTTCCAAGCAATCGCGTCGAGCAGGGCGTCAAACGACGCATCAATAATGTTCGTGCTTACGCCTACTGTGGTCCATGTCCGTCCCACGCTGTCTTCACTTTCGATCATCACACGAGTTTTCGCCGCTGTGCCGCTGCGACCATCGAGAATGCGCACGCGGTAGTCCGTCAAGTGCATATCGGCGAGGCTGGGGTAAACCTCCAGCAAAGCCTTACGAAGCGCAGCGTTCAACGCATCGACTGGACCGTTGCCCGGCGCAGCTTCGATGAACATGCGGTCTGCGATTTCGAGCTGCACCATCGCCATAGATTCTGTGACCTGATCGCCTTTGGCATTGTGCCGGCGCTCGTCGATCACGCGAAAGCGGTCGAGCTGGAAGAAGGAAATGCTCTGGCCGAATTGCTTGCGGGTGTAGAGCTCAAACGAGGCATCAGCACCATCGAAGGTGAGCCCCTGTTCTGCTTCCAGCGTTTTGATGCTGGACGTCAGATCGTTGATTCGGGGATCTTTGGCATCAACCTCGAGGCCCATGGCCTTGAGTTGCGCCAGAACGTTCGAGCGGCCTGCTTGGTTGGAAACCAGCACTTGGCGTTCGTTACCAACGGTTTCGGGTGGCACATGCTCGTAGGTGCGCGGGTCTTTTGCAACTGCTGAGGCGTGCAAGCCGCCTTTGTGCGCAAACGCGTTCGCGCCAACATAAGGCGCATGACGGTTCGGGGCGCGGCCCAGAATTTCGTCAACCAAGCGGCTGACTTTGGTCAGGCTTTGCAGGCCATCGTCATTCACGCCGATCTCGAAGTCGGTTTTCAGCTTCAGCGAAGGAATGAGCGATGTCAGATTGGCATTGCCGCACCGCTCCCCGAGACCGTTCAACGTGCCTTGAATCTGGCGTGCCCCACAGCGGACGGCCACCAAGCTGTTCGCGACGGCGTGCCCGGTATCATCATGAAAATGCACGCCTAACCGTTCACCTGGAATAACGGTCAGCACGTCTTCGATGATTGCTTCGACTTCATGCGGTAGGGTTCCGCCGTTGGTGTCACACAGAACCACCCAACGCGCGCCGTTATCAAAGGCGGCTTTGGCGCAGGCGATGGCATAGTCCCGATCAGCCTTGTAGCCATCGAAGAAGTGCTCGGCATCGTACATCGCTTCTTTGCCCGCCGCAGCGGCCGCAGCGATCGTATCACCGATCATGGCGAGGTTTTCGTCGTAAGACACTTTCAGGGCGACATCGACCTGATAAGTCCACGATTTGCCAACGAAGCACGCGCCAACGGTTGGCGCGTTCAGGATGGGGGCAACAACGGGGTCGTTGGCAGCAGAGCGGCCTTTGCCGCGTGTCATGCCAAACGCAACAAACTTCGCATGCTTAAAGCCCGGATCCTTGGCAAAGAACTCGGTATCCGTCGGATTAGCGCCGGGCCAGCCGCCTTCGATGTAATCAATGCCCAAGGTATCGAGCGCATCGGAAATCATACGCTTGTCATGGACAGAGAAATCCACGCCCTGGGTCTGCGCGCCATCGCGGAGGGTCGTATCGAAGAGGTAGATGCGTTTTGAGTCTGTGGCTGCTGTAGCCGCGCTCGCAGTCATGATGCTGCTGGTCCCGGTCTGTGGATAAATCGACTGTTCCTGATGTACCGGGGGCGAGGGGGCTTGTCACCTGCTGCGATTGAGAACCCCCATATTCGCTAAGCTGAAAGCCCGATAATCTGTGGCAATCGCCAGGCGTATTCAGGCTTAGGCCCAAACCCGAAGGTCGGAGCCTAAGCTGAGCACTGCTGCGGTCTAGCGTGCAGCCATCCGCATCGCGCCATCAAGACGGATGGTTTCGCCGTTGATGTACGCGTTCTCGATCATGTGGATCGCAAGGCGGGCATACTCGTCGGAGGTGCCGAGGCGAACCGGGAAAGGCACTTGCTTGCCCAAGGAGTCTTGAACTTCTTGCGGCATGTTCGTGAGCATCGGCGTTTCGAAAACGCCGGGGTTGATGGTGTTCACCCGGATACCGTATCGCGTGAATTCACGCGCTGCTGGCAGCATCATGCCCATGAGGCCCATTTTGGACGCAGAGTAAGACGCCTGACCAACCTGACCTTCTTGCGTTGCAATCGAGCCGGTCGAAATCACAATGCCGCGCTCGTTGTCGCTGTTGATTGGATCAACTTTGGACATTTCAGCGGCTGCTTTGGACATGACGTTGTAAGCGCCAACGAGGTTGATC
>CBFIEF010000062.1:0-5625 GCA_965661545.1 Alphaproteobacteria bacterium
TTGCGGGCTCAGGACATAACGGCCTGACAACGGCCTGTTACCTTGCCCGTGCCGGGTTGCGTGTTTTGGTGGTCGAAAAGAACGACTGGATCGGCGGTGCCGCAGTCAGCCGGTCTTTGCACGACGGCTGGACATACTCGAATTGCTCCTACGTTTGCTCTCTTTTGCGTCGCGAAATCATCCGCGATCTGGAGCTCCCACGCTTTGGTCTGCAGGTCATCCCTTACGAAGGCGGCGCGACCTTTACTCGTGAAGGGGACTATTTCGCCTATTACTCCGATCATGACGCCCTGAACCGCGAACTGGCCCGCCAAAACCCTCGGGACGTTGATGCCTATGAGCGCTTCTCGCAGGCGGTCATGCGACAGTGCCGCTTCATCCGTCCGTTTTTGTTGCGCACAGCCCCTGATCCCGCCTCCTTGAAGCCGCGAGACCTGAGTGAGCTGCTTTACTTGGTCAAGAAGGCCAACGATCTGGGCGCGCGGGAATTGGGCGAGACGCAACGGTTTTGGACCATGTCGATCGCCGATTTTCTCGACGAGCACTTTGAGAGCGATTTGGTCAAAGCCCACATTGCCGGCGGCGGGATCATTGGTACGGGCTTGGGCGTGTATTCCCCGGGCACTGCCTACGTGCTGCTGCACCACTACATGGGGGATGTTGACGGCACCATCGGCGCTTGGGGTTTTGCCCGTGGGGGTATGGGATCGATTACCAAAGCGCTCGCAGCAAGCTTCGAAAGCTCAGGTGGTAAAATCGTGACAGGTTCTGGTGTGGATCAGTTCCTGACCAAGGGCGGCAAAGTCACTGGCGTCGCGCTGGAAAACGGCGACGTTTATCACGCTTCTGTGGTGGCATCGAACATGGATGTGCGCCGAACGTTCATCAATCACACCGATGAAGGCGACTTGCCCAGCGAGTTCGTAACCGCTGTTAAACGTTTCAAAACTCGGGGTTCGAGCGGCAAAATTAACGTTTCGCTCGACCGGTTCCCCACCTTCCCAGCAGCCCCCGAAGGCGCACGGTTCCTGAGCGGCGATATGCACTGCTCGACCAGTCTGCACGAGCTTGAAAAAGCCTACGACGATTGGAAAGCGGGACGCTGGTCCAAAGAGCCCTACTTCGACATGCTGATCCCAACCCAGATTGACCCAACGATGGCCCCGCCGGGCAAGCACATGATGACCGTGTTCGTGCAGTACGCGCCCTATGACCTCGAAGTCGATGGCGTCCGCAGTCCCGACAATTGGAACGAGACCCAGCGCCAGGCCTTCGCAACCTGTGTCTTTGACAAGATGGAACAGGCCTGCCCCGGCATCCGAGATCACATCCTTCATGCCGAAGTCCGCTCGCCCTATGAGCTGGAGCAAGAAGTCGGCTTGACGGAGGGTAACATCTTTCAGGGCGAGCTGACGTTCGATCAGTTGCTCTTCAACCGCCCGGTACCCGGTTACGCGCAGTATCGAACCCCGATTGGCGGTATGTATATCGTTGGCTCCTCCACCCACCCCGGTGGCGGCGTTATGGGGGCACCGGGTGCCAATGCAGCGCGCGAGATCTTGCGCGATGTAGGCAAAGGACAGGCCATGCCTGTCTATACGGATTGAGGCGGCATCCGATGAGCAACGTCACCCAAAGTTATGATGCCGTGATTATCGGTGGTGGCCACAATGGCCTCACTGCAGCGGCAACGTTGGCCCGCAAGGGCCGGAGTGTCTGCGTGCTAGAACGCTCGAGTGTCCTGGGTGGAATGATGGGGGCCAGCACGCCACACTTCCCATCGAGGCTGGCTCATTTGCTCTACAACCTTAACCCAAAAGTCGAACGCGAGCTGGGTCTGCGGCTAAAGACTGAGGACCTCAGCACCGTGTCGCTTTCGCCCGATGGCCAGCACGTGGAAATCGATGGCAACCGAGCACGCCTGATGGATGGGAGCCCGCATCCAAAAGCCGAAGCCTTTGCACACCTCCAAAGTCGCCTCCGACGCTTCGCGACTTTGCTCTCTCGTCTATCTCTGAAAACCCCGCCTAAGCTCAGCGGCAATTGGACCGATCCTGATACTTTTGCCGAGTTGATGGGCCTAGCGCGCCTTGGTTTAGGGCTCAAAGGCATGGGCACGACTGAGATGCGGGAATTCCTTCGGTCGCTGCTGACCAATGTTCATGATCTCATGGTCGATGAGCTCGACGATGGCCCTCTCGCCGGTGCCATGGCGGCTGATGCGGTTCGAGGCTCGTTTTCGGGGCCCAAAGCGCCCGGAACGCTGTTTAGCTTGCTGTACCGTCTGGGTAACGGTGGCCAAGTTAGCGCCCCTGCTGGCGGCATGGCCGCAGCGGTGCATGCCTTTGAAGATGCTGCAGCACGAACAGGCTGTGTAATCCATCGTGAAACCGCTGTGCGCGCTGTGTTGATCGAAGGCGACCGGGTTCAGGGTGTTGAGCTTGACGATGGAACCATCCTCAATTCTAAGGCCGTATTCTCGAGTGTGGGCCCTCAAGCGACCATCAACCTCGCGGGCGTTCAGCATTTTGATGTTGAAATCGCTCGGCGCGCCAAGTACCTCCGCGCTAAGGGAACTGCTGGGAAGTTGAACTTGACGCTCAAGGCGGTTCCAGAGTTCAACGGCCTTCCCGCTGCACTGCATAAAGCTCGCCTGCTGATCGCCCCAAGCTCTGACTACGTGGAGAACGCCTTTAATCCAGTGAAGTACGGCGGTTTCTCCAACGCTCCCACGCTCGAAATTGTTCTTCCGACCGCCAGCACACCGGACGCGACGCAAACACTGTCTGCTGTCGTTGGCTATATGCCGCATGACCCTCCCGGCGGCTGGACTGAAGCCCTGCGAAACGACGCTACAAGCCAGATCATGGCCGTCCTTGATGCCTACGCACCCGGCATCGGCGCTTTGGCTCAAGCCAGCGAGTTGCTTACCCCGGCAGATATTCAGGCAGAGACAGGCGCGGCCGGTGGTCATTGGCATCACGGCGAAATGGGGATCGATCAGATCCTGAACGTGCGCCCCATCAACGGCATGGCGCACTATCACTGCGGCGTTGACGGCTTGTATTTGTGTGGCGCGTCTGCCCACCCCGGCGGTGACATTAACGGAGCACCGGGCCGCAACAGCGCACTTCAAGCGCTCAAGGACGGAGCGTTGTAATGGCCGATATGAACATAGCCCGCACTGTCGAAGAGGCCGTTCCGCTGGGTTTGATCCCAACAGTCTTTCAACCCCGTCTCGAAGCGCTCAGCTCCGCCAAAAGCTGGATGGGATGGGCGGGCTATCAGTCCGCTGTGGTGATCGAGAACATGGAGTTCGAGTACTTCGCCATTCGAAACCAGTCCACGCTGTTCGATGTCTCCCCCATGCACAAGTACCGGATACAGGGTGCCGATGCCGAGGCCATGCTCAACCGCATGATGACGCGCGATGTCCGTAAGATCCGTCCGGGCCGTGTGGGCTACACCCTTTGGTGTGACGAGGAAGGAATGGTCATCGACGACGGCACGCTGTTTCGCTTCGGACCCGACGATTTTCGACTCTGCTGCCAAGAGCGCATGCTGGGCTGGGTGCTCGATGCCGCTTGGGGCTTTGATGTTAGCGTCACAGACGAGTCCGAGACCATCAGCGGTTTATCGCTCCAAGGTCCAACCAGCTTTTCGATCCTGAAGGAAGCAGGGCTCGACGCTGCGTCAGCTCTCAAACCCTTTGACCTCGCGGAAATTGAACCGGGCTTGTGGATTTCGCGAACAGGGTTCACCGGCGACCTTGGCTACGAACTTTGGATGGAGAACGCCAATGGTCTTGACCTTTGGGATCGGCTTTGGGCTGCATCGCGGGATTGGGGCTTAAAGGCGATAGGCTTCGAGGCTCTCAACCTCGCCCGGATCGAAGCGGGTTTCATCGCCGCGCAAGTTGACTTCCAACCCATCCACTCGACCTTGCGTCTCGGAAGAGGCCGAACGCCGCTCGAGCTTGGTTTTGAGCGTCTGGTGGACTTCGAGAAGGGCCACTTCAATGGCCGCCGCGCTCTGCTAAAGCAACGGCAAGACGTCCTGCGCACCCATTTGGTCAAGATCGAGTTGGGCGGTTTCAAACCATCCAACGGCGCGTTGCTCTACCACCGCAAAACTAAAGAAGTCGGGCATGTAACCTCCGGCATTTGGTCGCCAACCACAAAACGAAACATCGCCTTGGCCGAGTTTAAGGCCCCTTACGGTGGGCAAATCCAAGGCGACCTCTGGGCAGAAATCTATGTCCACGAAGAAGGCCAGTGGGACCGCCGCTTGGTCCCCGTCACCGTCCAAACCAGTCCATTCTTCTCCCACCCTCGGGCGCGCGCAACACCGCCGCACCCATTTTGATCGAAACGCTGAGGCATTCATACCATGACACTGTCGAACCAACCTGACGCTGCCACTTTGCATGAATGGGACCGCAACCATCAGCTCCACCCCTGGGCCGCAATGGATGCTTGGCGGGGCTACGACAACATCCTCGTTGATCGCGCAGAAGGCATCTACCTGACCGACGACAAGGGCCGAAAGTTGCTCGATGGTCCTGCGGGAATGTGGTGCATGCAGATTGGCTATGGCCGCGCCGAAATGGCCAGCGCCATCGCTGAGCAAGTGCTCAAGCTGCCCTACACATCGCCATTTACCAATACGACCGAGCCATCGAGCATTCTCGCCAAGAAGCTCGCAGAGATGGCGCCGGGCGATCTGAACAACGTATTTTTCACCACTGGTGGTTCAACGGCCGTAGATACCGCGCTGCGGACCATGCACTTTATGAACAACCGCTTGGGCCGACCGGACAAGAAGATCGTTCTGGCTCGAGAAAAAGGCTACCACGGGTCCACCTACCTCGCCCAAACAGTCACCGGCAAAGAGCGTGACAAGACGCGGTTTGATACCGAGCAACGGCTTGTGCGCTTCCTGCCTGACGTAAACCCCTATCGCCGCCCCGACGGAATGAGCGTCGAGCAGTGGTGTGATGAGAAGGTCGCGGACCTGGAGCGGATGATCGCCGAGGTCGGCGCGGACAAAATTGGTGCGTTTATCGCAGAACCGATTTTGGCCTCAGGCGGCGTCATAGTTCCGCCACCGGGATACCACCGCCGCACCTTTGACGTCTGCAAAGCCCACGACATCCTCTATATCTCCGATGAAGTCGTTACCGGGTTTGGGCGATTAGGGGAGTGGTTTGCTTCAGAAACCGTCTTCGACATTCAGCCGGACATGATCACCTGCGCCAAGGGCATTACCTCCGGCTATCTTCCTCTTGGGGCCTGCATCATTTCTGATGCCGTGATGGAAAAGTGCACTGATCCCGATGACCCAGTGCTGTTTTCCAACGGTTACACCTATTCCGGCCATCCAGTTGCCTGTGCAGCGGCACTGAAAAACATCGAGATCTTGGAAGAAGAAGGCATCCTCAACCACGTTAAGGAGATCGCACCCTACTTCCAAAAACGCCTGCGCGCCCTGTCCCGTTTCTCTATCGTTGGTGACGCTCGCGGCATGGGTCTTTTGGGGTGCATCGAAGGAAAGGCCGAGAACCTCGAAGCAGAAAGACAGTTGGGTCAAATGATCGACGATGCGTGTGAAGAACGCGGACTGCTG
>CBFIEF010000063.1:0-5139 GCA_965661545.1 Alphaproteobacteria bacterium
GACCTGTGCTTTCGAACTGGTAGTGCGTAGGCGTGCACTGGAGATGCTTGACTTCGTCCGTGAAGCAGGATTGATCGCAGTCGCAGCTCCCAATCTTTAGTTCCGGGGCCGCAGCTTGTCCCAATGCTGGTTGCACAGCGCCAAGGGTTAAAAGAAGGGTGAGGAACAAAGCCAAGATCAACACTTGGAATAAGTTGAGGGTTGTTAACAAAATCAGTGCCCGGTTTGGTCCACTCGTTTCGATCGTCACAATTCTTCTCCTGCTTAGGATACCGATAAAAAATATTTCTCGTTCCACAGCTCGGCGGCACTAGGTTGGAGAAAACAACCATAGTGCCAATGATCGTAATGCGGCCGAGGCAAGCGTAGACTGATTGACGATCGTATACATGCGCAAGTCAACTACGCTCTCATATCCTACGTCCGCGACTCCCAATCCGAGACGACATCGGACGGCCATAGCGACGTGCCGTATGACTAGCTGATGCGTGAACGAAGGGCCATAGCCTATCCCCCCATCACGCGGTAGCCCCGCTCCGATCATCTCAACACACCGCACCAAGGCATTAAAACGCGGCGGCTGGTCAATCGATAAGATCAAAGAACAGCGGGTCTACTGGCGTGGCGACAGCAAGCCGGACCATTTTGACGACGATCTTCGACGTGAACTGGTCGGGTTTTAAAAACAGCGAGGATGTCGTCACAGGCGGCCCCGTTCACCCCTTCGGGCACGCCGGACGTCCATTTCCATTGTCGTTTTTGGTGGTAACAGCGGTTCCGTAAGACCCAATCTCAAAAATCAGCGTACATAGAGGCGTCCGGCGTGTCCGGACATTGCGAAATAGCGCGGCACCCCGTGTTTTTGGCGTGATGGCGGAAGCGACAACAATGATTGCAAGCCGCACGCAACTAAGCGTCTGACGAACCGTGAGTCCGCGCGTTAGCCCCGACCACGACAACCCCGACCGACACGCGCGATATAGCCATGACGGCGCTGTGTCGAGGTAATCGGAGCGGGGCTAACGCGTGGGGTGGGGTTTGCGTTTTGACAATCCGACGCGTCTATCTTGCCCACCTTTATAGCCCTCCGAAACTGAAATAATGCTGCCCCCAGCGTTCTTGCGCGACGGGGGCTCAACCGTGTCGCAGCCGTTATTCCGCTCGATAGCCCGCGCGCTAGCTCCACACCGCCGCCACGCCACGTCGCCCAAACCGATCGGCATGACAGGCTGGGCACTGTGTCGGGCTGGGGCTAACGCGGGGGGTGGATCTTGGAGCGGTGAAGATCGGTTTCGTTCAATCCGAGCGGTATTATGTGCCCATTAGTCTGCTTGGTTGGCAAAGAAGGCGTCACGGATATCCTGCGGTGCAATTGTCCTCCATATCGACTGGTACTGCTCCAGCACTGTTGCGCGATTGATCGGGACACCGGGGATCGCGATCCACTCTGGTATTTTGTGGCCCAGCAGTTGGCTGATGGTGGTTCGGGCCGCTGCGACACCCTGCCTAAACGGGTGCTGGCCCGCGATGCCGACGATCGATCCGCCGCTGGCCAGCGACTTTGCTGAGAACTTTCCCAGATCAACGGTTGTCATGGGGATCTTCAGCTCGGACAGCTCACTGAGAACGCTCTCTGCTGGCGTATCCCATACGACAAACAGGCCGGCCATATCTGAGTGCTCCAGCAGCAGTCGGCGTCCGACAGCCCCGGCATCTTCAACCGTTTCAAAACGCGTTGAGACCAGTTCGATATCCGGTCGGTTGCGCTCCATCCAGCGCGAAAACGCCAGTTCCCGCTGGTTGGTGGCGAAAAAGTCCGCCTGAAAGCCCAAGAGGCCGACTTGGGCACCTGGCGCGACGAATTGGCTTAAGGACTTGGCCGCCATTAGGCCGAGGCCAAAGTTATCAGCAGAGATCAAGCCGCCATAGTCTTTGCCCGGAATCAAAGCCGCTGGTGCGTTTTCTAGCAACATCAGCTCGATCCCATTGGCACTTATGTCCTTGTGCGCCTGTGCCACTGGCGCGTTAGCCACGGGAAGTGAAATCAACACCGAGAGTTCTTGCTTGCTCAGGCGCTCAAGCGCCTCGATCTGGCGGTCAGGCGAGAACTTGCAATCGATGATTTCGGTAACAACGACACCGCTTTCACCAAAGGTGCCTATCATCCCGTTGAGCAGTAGCCGTGACCAGTCGCCTTCAAGCGTGTGCATGGCGATGCCGACCCGGAAGTCGCGTTCCTTGGCTCGGCGAATGTCTTCGGGGAGTAGGACCACGCGTTCTGGCGGTGACGGAGATTCGCCATGAGGTCCAAGACCTGAAATAGACATGTTCATCGCTCCTGTTCGTCTCGGCCTGCGAGTGTGGCTGCAGGGGTGCTGTCAGAGTTATCGGCAAAAATCGGGTGGAGTACCGGCGAACCAAGATCGACCCACTGCCTCAGCGTTTGCAGTTCAAACAGCGCCTCAACTGCAATTTGTCCTGCACCGATCAATGATGCTGAGCCCCCCATTTGAGAGCGGGTTATATGCAGGTCTCTGGTCGCTAGCGGGTGCGCAGCCCGATACAGTTTCTCGCGCACTGCTGCCAGCAGAATGTCGTTAGATTGCGCTAGATCGCCAGAAAGGACCACCAGCTCTGGGTTTAGCATATTGGTAAGCGTGGCGATGGTCTCGCCGATCCGATGGCCACTCTTGCTGATGATGTCGATGCTGGGGATATCACCCATCTGAGCCGATTGGCAGACGTCGTTAACGGTAATGACGCCTGTGCGGTCGAATATCTCCCTCAATCTGGGACTGGAGCCAGCCTCCGCCGCCTTTTGCCCTTCGCGAAGCACCATTTCGGTTCCAGCCAATCCATCAAGCGTCCCTACTGGTTCGCTGGCGACGGGCAAATGACCAATCAAACCCACGGCACCAATGGCACCACGATACAATTGCCCGTTGGAAACCAGTCCTGCTCCGATCTGTCGGCCAAGTTTGACAAACAGCATGTTTTTCACGTCGCCTTCGACCCCACGCGTGTATTCACCCATGGTCATCGTTTCGAGGCTTGAGCGCAGCCAGATGGGTACGCGGTGCGCCTGGAAAAGCGTCTTTAATGCGTCCGCGTTCACCAGCGTGGGCTCGACAATCTGGTTCTGACCTTCAAACGGAGACGATGACAAGCCGATTACTGGCCCTGGCAGAGCGATTGAGATGCCCCAGATTTCCCGTCCTTCAGGCTGTCGACTCATGGTCCAGTCAACAAGGCGCAGGATGCGATCCACAATATCGTCTGGTCGCTCCGACAAATCCGCTGTTTCATGGTGCTCGGTCACCAAGTTTCCGCAAAGGTCTACCAACCCCGCGCCGATGGAGTTCGAGCCAAGCGTTGCAACGAAGATCAGCGCCCGGTCAGCACAGAACTGAACCAGTCGCGGCGCACGTCCGCGTGTGGATTCCCCTGCATCGTTTTCGTGAACAAGGCCCAGTTCGGTCAGGGTCGCCAGCCGATCGGCAACGATAGCTCTGCCGTATTCGCTGGACCCTTCAATGGCGAGGCGCGTGTTCGCGCGACCGAGCCGAATCAACGTCAGGATTTCGGCCAGACTGGCTACGACCGACTCCTTGGATCGTGCTCTTTGACGTTTGTTTTTTTGCACCGACTCTCTCGCGTTATTCGCCGAATCCCGCCCGGCAGACTCCAGTTAGGATGATCTATAGTGACAATTTCAGCATTTCAAGCTCCTTATTTTGCAGAAAAACAGCAAATATCATGTGTATCTGCCCAAAATAGGGTTGATTTTGCGCAAAACACCGTTCTATACGCTCTAAAACGGCGGAATAGAGGTCTGTCTGAGCTGATGAAAGGAATCAGTTCAAGCCGCGGTTACGGAAAATTGAGGAGGATGACGATGAACTGGAAGTTTGCGTATCAAGCTAATTGCTGGGGCGACCTGGGCGGTAACGCAGAGGGTGTGACGTCGATCACAAAGCTCCACTACCGCACTTTCGGAGACATGGATCGCGCTTTCGCTGAGATCGCTGCGGCTGGCTATGAAGGGGTCGAACTCTTCGATGGTAACCTTCTCGACTACTCTGCCTCTGAGATGCGGAAAATGCTGGCCGACAACGGTTTGAGCCTCGTTGCAGCTTATGCTGGTGCCAACTTCATCTTTGACGACGTATTGCCCGAAGAGCTGCAGCGCATTGTGCAGTCCGCCGACCGACTTGCGGAATTGGGCGGGGAGCACCTGGTCGTTGGCGGTGGCGCCAAGCGCTACAACGGCACGGTTGATACAGACTACTACCGCCTCGGCGCGGCGCTCGACCGGGTTAACGACATCGGCAAGAGCCGAGGTATCGAAGCCCACTATCACCCGCACTTGTCGACCATTGTCGAAGGGCCAGACGATGTCAGCCGGATCTTCAAGCTGACATCGATCAATTTCTGTCCTGACACCGCGCACCTGGCGGCAGCAGGGGGTTCTCCCAGCGATCTAATCCGGGAGCACGCCAGCAGAATCACCTACGTCCACCTCAAAGGGCTACAGCGCGACCCCTTTGCCTTCACGCCGCTGGATCGGGGTGACGTTCCAACTGATGAAATTCTCACAGCAATGCGTGAGGTCCAGTTCTCAGGCTGGGTCTGCACCGAGCTGGATGCCTGGGATGACCCGGCAGAAGGCGCTCGGCTCAGCATGAGTTATTTGCGGAACCGTTAAGTTCCGACCTACGGGCGCTTGAGCCCAAAACATTCCTTGGGAGGAAAACATGAAAACGAAGTCTACGATGGCACTCTTTGGTGCTCTCATTACCACGCTGGCTATGAGCGGGACGCTCTATGCTGATCCCGCAGAAAAGCTGAGCAGTCTGCAATCCTCGGTCCTGTCCAAAGGACCAAACGGTGAAGACCCTGCTTCAGCTGCCGATATCACCCTGACGGATGATGAACTGGCCAAGATTAAGGGCATGAACGCCACCGCAGCAATTGTGATGCACTACGGCGGCAATGACTGGAGCCAGGCGCAGATCAACGGACTGGAGACCCAGTTTGCTGCCATGGGTATCGACGTTATTGCGGTAACCGATGCTGGCTTTAAGCCAGAAAAGCAGGTGGCAGATATTGAAACCGTGCTGGCGCAGAAGCCAGATATCA
>CBFIEF010000064.1:0-5012 GCA_965661545.1 Alphaproteobacteria bacterium
GTACGGTCTTGAGATTATTTTCCATGGATTGCATGGCGATAACAGCCTCGGCGCGCTTCTTTTTGGCTTCATCCGCAATCAGCAGCGAATCATTGATCGCCCCGATCAGGCTGTCATTGGCCTCTTGCACCGTTTCGATGTCAAAGACACCGCGTTCAATCTGTTCGCGGACTTGCGCGTTGCCGGAGCGGAGGTTTTCGGCGTTGGCTTTGAGCAGATCGTTGGTCAGATCCTGCGCTGCTTCCACCGCTTGGCCGGTTTTGGCCATGTTGTGAATGGCAATCGCTTGGGCCAGCTGCTGCTGCCAAAGCGGCTTGGTATTTACGACGATCGAGTTGATCTTGTTCACCAGTGCCTTGTCGTTTTCCTGCACCAACCGGATCGACGGCAGGGACTGCATGGTGACTTGGCGGGTCAGCTTGAGGTCGTGAACGCGACGCTCAAGATCATCGCGAGCAGAGCGCAGGTCGCGCACGGCCTGAGCATCCAGCATTTCACCGGTTTCTTCGGCCTTGGCTTCCAGCGCTGGGATGTCTTGCTCGTCCAGAAGGGCCAGCTTCTTCTCGCCCGCGTCGATCCACAATTCGAGGTCATGGAAGTAGTCCAGATTGGCGTCGTACAGCTTATCGAGCTTTTCAATATCGGTGAGCATCACCGTCTTTTGCTTCTCCAGGTCGATTTCGATCTGATCAACTTGGCCTTGAACCGTGTCAAATTTGGACTGGAACCGAACCAAGTTGTCTTGACCCATGCCCAGCAGGCGCATGAAGAAGTTTGGTTTTCGGTTTGGATCCAAGGAGCGAGCATCAAAACCCTTCAACGCCGAAACCATATTCGTCAGGGCGTCGCCCGCAGGCCCAACGTCCTTGTTCCGCACACCGTCGAGCATGGTCGAAGATATGGCCGTCAGCTCCTGCTGCGCCTTTGACCCAAAAAAGATGATCGAGTTGGTGTCCGACATATCCAGCTCGGACATGTACTTGTTCACCACGGCCTGATTGGTTGGGTCGTCCCGATCAATGGGCACCAGCGCAGTGTTGGTCACGGATCCATTTTCGGCCACATCTGGAAAAATGACTTCAGCGACGGCGGTTTTGGTTTCGGTAGCCATTGGAAATTATCCCTCTTGGTTCGGCTTGGAATGCGGTGGCTCTTTCTAGAGACCTTCCCGCTCCATTTGTTTGCGTAGGACGTCGAGCTGGACTTCGAGATCTATGGAATCTTCGGCGTCCAACCGTTGTTTTTGGTCGTTAAAGGCTTTTTCAATCACGTCGAGCGTGGCGTTGAAGTCGGCGCGGTGGCCGTCTGCTTTGCCCTTGGCTTCAGCGGTTGCGAACTGCTCAACCGATGTCGTAGCGCGTTCGAGGTAGGTTGCCATGAAACGGCGTGCACGACGGATGTCGCCGGGGTCTGCCAAAATACCCCCAAGGACATCTTCGGCGCGGTCAGCGATGCGGGTCACTTGCGCTTGGTCACTGGTGAAAGACAGCTGAAGCCCGCTGGTCCGCATGCGCTTGACGAAGTCATGGGCCACGGCCAGTTGCTTGCGCAAATCGCCCATATCGATGCCGGCGACTTTCTCATTCAACCCGCTAGACGCGTGTTCTGCGCCCGTTGCGGTAAAGAGCGCCAGCCACAGAGAGATGGCCCCTAGAGCTGCAACGCCTATGGCTTGCAGGACGCCCGCTGGGCCGGACAAGCAGAGCAGAAAGAGCGCGGCGGTTAGAGCCGCGATGCCCAGGGCCAGAACGGGAGAAGGGCTGTTGAGCGCTGCTTCCACGCCGCCGGATTGTCGAACAGTCAAGCCCCGCCGCACCAGCCCAATACCCGCAAGTTGGAGCGCAATGGCAACCAGCAGCGCAAGGGCGGTAAAGATGTCGGCGCTGATTGTCTCGATCAGCAGTGCGAGCACCATGACCGGCAGCGGCGCTGCGACCAACCACCGGGCCAGACCGGCCTTCAGACCGCCTTTGGGCGCTACTGTCTTTTCGCTAGGGTCCGCATAGGCGCCTGCTTTCATTGATTTTGAAGAAACCCGTTTTCCCTGAGACATGGCTTAGAAAACCGTGCCGGAAATGGCGGCAAATGCCGTTACAACAGCGAGTATCATGTAAACTGCGAGACCAAGGTTTCGAAGTGTTGGCGAGTTCAAGGTGAAGCCTCTCCTCTAAGAATGATGCGGCCCCCGACGCTTCCCCTTAAATCGGAGTTGATTCGGGAGATTGCAAGAGTTCTTTCTCAAAACTGCGCAGAGAGGACGGTACTAAATGCCCCAAATAAAGGCGATGAGCGGCGTTCCCAGCAGAACAATCAGGATCTCCAGCGGTAATCCCATCCGCCAGTAATCCCCAAATCTGTATCCGCCCGGCCCCATGACCAGCAAATTGTTCTGATGCCCAATGGGGGTAAGGAACGCACACGAGGCGCCAAGGGCAACGGCCATCAGGAAGGCGTCTTGGGAGGATCCGATTTCGTTCGCGACCGTGGCTGCGATGGGCGCCATGACGACGGCAGTGGCGGCATTGTTCATGATATCCGACAATGTCATGGTCACGATCATGATAATCGCCAGCAGGATCAGCGGGCCAAACGAGCCTGCGGTCAACACAACGCTTTCGGCGATCAAAGCCGTTGCGCCCGTCTTTTCCAGCGCATCACCGAGTGGGATCATCGCGCCCAACAGGACAATAATGGGCCAGTCGATGGCCTGATAGAGCTTCTGCGGATCGATCCGGCCCGTCAGCAGCATTCCCACGACAGCAGCGGAGAAGGCGATGGCCACCGGAATGCCTAACAGCGCGGTTGCCGCAATCGCGAGCGCAAAGAACCCAAGCGGGGCCCAGTCTTCCCGCTGGTTCTGGCCAAGCATTAGCGCGCGCTGTGCTAGGGGAACAGCACCGAGGTCGTTGATCGTATCCGGCAAGGTCGATGGTTCGCCTTGGAGCAGCAGGACATCACCAGCCCGCAGCCGCACACGGCCAATCCGGTCTTGAATCGGTGTGCCTTCCCGCGCGATGGCGAGCAAGTTAGCCCCGTATTTCCGACGCAGGTACAGGCTCCGCGGTGAGCGACCCTCGACCCGAGAGCCGGGAAGGACCACAGCCTCCATCAGGGCGGCATGCTCGGAGGTCATGTGCTCTTCGATGAACTCATCAGCGCCGGCCAGCTCCAGCTTTTGCGCGGCAAGGAAGTCCTGCAGCACGTTTGGACCCGCTTGGACCATCAGGATATCGCCCTTGCGGATATGGCGCAGACGCAGGTTGCCGAACAGCTTGGTCGCGCCCCGGATGATCCCAACAACCTGAATGCCGCCATCGGACAGACTTTCGAGGCGAAAGATTTGCTCGTTGATCAGGGGGTGATCTTCGGGAACGAGGATTTCGGTAACGTAGTCTTTAATCTCGAAATGCGCCGTGTCTTCTGTCGGGGACTTGCGCTTGGTTGGGATCAGGCGCCAGCCGATGAGCAGCAAGAACACCAAACCAACAAATGCCAGAACCCCGCCCACTGGCGAAAAGGCAAACAGACCGAAGGGCTCACCGGTGATTTGCTCGCGGTAGTTGGACACGATGATGTTCGGCGGGGTGCCAATCAGCGTCGTCAGGCCGCCTAAGATTGTACCGAACGACAGTGGCATCAGGATCTGACTCGGGCGCTTGGACAGCGATATCGCCACAGGCATGAGCAGGGCCAGCGCGCCCACGTTGTTCATAAAGCCCGAAAGCAGCGCAGCGATACCCGTCAGCATGGCCATGAACAGCAAAGGCCGGTCGGAAACACTCTCCAACGGCGCAGCGAGCCGATCGATCACGCCGCTGTTCTGAATGGCCTTGGAGATGATCAAAACCATCGCCACGGTGATGACGGCACTTTGGGAAAAGCCCATAAAGGCATCACCCGATTGGACCACGCCTAGCAGCACAGCAGCGACCAGCGCCGTGAGCGCAACGACATCATAGCGAATGCGTCCCCACACAAACGAGATCATGGTGAGGCCGAAAATTGCGAAGATCGCGGCCTGATTGACGGTCAGAATGGCGGTATCAGTTTGCATGGGCCTTAGTTAATTGGATTTGTGCCGCAAAGCGAGACCTTGCATTCATAGCCGACACGCTGAAACGTGAAGAAATGCATGATTGCAGGTCGGCACGAACCGACTTATAAGCAGCTCCGCAGTGACTTGAAGCTGATTAAGCGAAGTAACACGAGCGCGGAGAGGTGGCCGAGCGGCTGAAGGCGCTCCCCTGCTAAGGGAGTATACGGGAGACCGTATCGTGGGTTCGAATCCCATCCTCTCCGCCATGATTTTGTAAAAGGCAAGCGGCCACTTCCCTTAGATAGCCTCAGCAATGTATCCGACGAACAAATACGCCACAGACAAGAACAAGTTCGGTCCACACCCAGTGGCCTGTTGGATAGCCGAGAGGCACTGCGGTTTAGCGAAGTGAAGTTACCAGAGATAGCGGTACGGCTGAGTTTGACGTTATTTATCCAGAATGTACCCGAGACCAGCCACTAGAAAATCTACGAGATCTTCCGGCGACGAACTCGTTGGCGGCAGGGGCTTTTGGCTATTTTGCAGCGCGCGATCGCTACCGTCGCTTGCGAACGCAATCAAAACGGCACCAAGCATAAATTGGTAGGCTTTGTATTCGCTGTGACTTGGGGAGTTTGGAAAAGCTTCGCGAAATGCGGTGATAAATCGCCGTGCTGAATCGTTAACCTTTTGCAGATAAGGATCCTTGTTCCATTCACCGCTCGCTGCAAGCTGAGCCATGATTCGATTGTAGTTGCCCCAACCTTCGGGATCCGTTTGCGTCTTTTCTGCTATCGGTAGAATAAAGGCTTCGACGATTCCGAGGAGTTTTTGACCCGAAGCAGCTTCCGGTTTTATGGCTCCAAGTCGTTTTTCTCTCAACAGTCTCAATTCGTCGAAGCGTCGGTCAACCACTGCAATGGCGAGGTCAAGCCAGCCAAACGGTTCATCTCCAAGTTGATGGTCCGGGTTCTGG
>CBFIEF010000065.1:0-4668 GCA_965661545.1 Alphaproteobacteria bacterium
GGGCTGAGGCCGGGGTACTTCAGCGGTACACGATCGAGCCAGATTTCTGCGCCGCCCGTTTCCTCGGCCATCTCGCCAATCGAAGACGACAAGCCGCCTGCGCCGTTGTCGGTCAGGGCGCGGATCAAACCTTGGTCTCGCAACTCAAAGATCAGCGCGTCGGACAAACGCTTTTGCGTGATCGGATCCCCGATCTGAACCGCCGTCGCGGGCGAGCTTTCGTCCAGCGCAACAGACGAGAATGTAGCGCCGTGGATGCCGTCCTTTCCGACCCGGCCACCAACCATAACGATTGCGTCGCCCGGCTGGGTGCCTTTGATGGTGGCGTCGCGGCCATCGGGCAGCATGCGCGGCATCAGGCCAACTGTGCCCGCAAACACCAACGGCTTCCCGCGATAGCGCTCATCAAACATGATGAAGCCTTGGGGTGTTGGAATGCCGGATTGGTTGCCGCCGTCCTCAATGCCCTTGATGACGCCGTCGATCAGTCGGCGCGCACTTGGCAGCGCAGAATCGCCGTCCTTGTCCCGGTAAAGCACGGACGCATCATCATAGCGCGGCAAGCAGAAGCCATAGCGGTTCAGGATCGGCTGTGCGCCCTGACCAAAGCCTAAACAGTCGCGGTTTACCCCAACCACACCGGTCATCGCCCCGCCGTAGGGGTCAAGCGCACTGGGTGAGTTGTGGGTTTCGACTTTGTCACACACCAAATAGTCATCGTCAAAGACGATGCCGCCCGCGTTATCGGAAAAGACGGACAAACAGATGTCGTCCTTGCCACGAGCCGCGCGAACCTTCTTGGTCGCACCGGCAATAAAGGTCTTGAACAATCCGCCGTCTGCGCCCTCGAGATCCGCATTAAACAGGCGGTGTTTGCAGTGCTCGGACCAAGTTTGGGCGAGCGTTTCGATTTCAATATCGGTCGGCTTCCGGCCCAAAGCGGCGTAGTGCTCGCGAATGGCGCGTAGATCGCTGAGTTGCAGTCCCAAAGGCCCCCGCCCCGTGCCGTCTGGCCCCGGGATCCCGTGGCGGGAGAAGGCGAGCAAGTCCTCGTCACTGTCATGAAGATCAACCTCCAGCACCAAGCCGACTTCTTCACCGGTCAGGCGAACTTTTGGCGGCTCCTCGCCGACAAAACGCCAGAGTGCGGTGGTGGTGGTCACGGATCCACGCTCAATCAGCGGGTTGAATAGGCGGGCCAGTGTGGCGGGCGCGCCAGTGGCACTTTCCACGACGCGCAGGCGTTCGGCGTAGCCCTGAGCGTCAGCAGGGATCAAACCCAAATCGGCCAGCACTTCCAGCGCAGTCTTCGCGATTGGGTCCGTTACGCCCGGCAACGGGCCAACAGAGAGCACTGTGCGCGCGGTCAGTGTTTCCTCCCGCGCGACCGTCCCCCACGACGAAAACACAGCACCAGTTTCCGTCACAGGATCGACAAAAGCCCCCAAAGCACTCAACGCAGCAGCTTCATTAGCCAAAGCAGGGACTGTAAGGCGTAAGCCCGGCCCAGCTTGCCCTTCGGAAGGAAGGATCACGATTTCGGACCAGGCTTGGCTCATTTTATCTCCGCCGCGCTTTGTTTAGGCTTGTGGGGCTTTGGTGCTATCGGACGTGGCTTATTCCGGGAAGTCCGGAACGCCTGCTGTTTGCTTGGCCCGCATATCCTTCACGCGATCCGCGATTTCCGGATGCGCCAGGCCCAGCATCTGTGCGGCGAGAATGGCCGCGTTCTTCGCGCCAGCCTTGCCAACGGCCACCGTCGCAACCGGCATACCGCCCGGCATCTGAACGGTCGAGAGCAGGGAGTCGATGCCGCCCATGCCGCCGCTTTCCAGCGGAACACCGATTACGGGCGAGCTGGTCAGCGCTGCGGTAACACCGGCGAGGTGCGCCGCCATGCCTGCGCCACAGATAAAGACTTTCACGCCTTCAGCCGGGGCTTGCTCAGTGACGAAATCATGGTGCCGCTGCGGGGTGCGATGAGCGGAGATCACACGGGCTTCGTTGGCGATACCCAGCGCGGTGAGCTGGTCGCAAGCGGCTTGCATGATGTTCCAGTCGTTCTTGGAGCCCATCAGGACGGCGACTTTAGGTTCGGTTGCTGACATGGTTCTCAGTCCTCCAGAAAGCGGCCGGTGAGCGCCGCAACAAGTTTGTAGTTTTCAGTAACGAGCGACTCAGCTTGGCCATCGCGAAAGGCCTGCTTGTCCAGTTGCTTGGACGGGTCGCCCCCGGGCCAAATGCGCCAGCTGTCGTTATCAACAACATCCGACAGCACGTACGCGCCGGTTTCACGGTCAATGCCGATTTCGAACTTGGCATCAACCAACGTCACCGGGCCGTGGATCGTCTCGATCTTCGCCCATGCCTGCTCCAACACGTCAAAAGTTGGGCGCACGATGGTGTCGAGAATGGTCTGAAGGTCTTCGCCTGACAGCTCCGGCTTGATCGCGGTGAGCGCTTCGCCCTCAACCGGCGCTTTTGCCGAGTAGAGCTTCCAAGCATCATCACCGGTGACAATAAACGGATCGGTGTACACGCCGTCGGCCCAAGCTCCGTGCGCGAGGTACTTGTCCCGTGCATCGTTCTCGGTCATCAGAATCGCCGTGTCGGACACGGGTGCGGCAACCACAGACATCTTGTGGAATTGCTCCAACACCAACTCATCAAAGCGATGCGGCGTACCGTCAGTTTTGAACTGAGGTGCGCGCTTGAGGTACGAGCCAAAAGCGTAACGGCGAACGACAAACTCGATCGGCAGCATATCGCAGTTACGACACAGCAGCTCGTGATCAGAATGCCGTCCGACATAGGCCGTGGGGATGCCCGCTTTGGACAGCAGCTCGAAGCAGTTTGCGGCTTGCTCAGTTTTGAACACGCCAATTTCATCGATTTCGGCAACGCGTGCTGCATCACCGCCAGTCAGGCGGTTCACAGCTTGCAGCAGCACGGTGTGGGGCTTTGGGCCTTCGATGATGCGTTTGGTTTTGCCTTCAGCAAAGGTCGTCATGGGCGGTTTTCTTTCCTTTTAGTCAAGGTTGGGCGACAGAGCACGCCAACCGATATCGCGGCGGAAGAATCCTTCCGACCACTGAATTGAAGAGACAGCTTCGTAAGCACGATCCCGCGCTTCGATAAGGCTGGAGCCGAGGCCGGTAACGGTCAGCACACGGCCACCGCTGGCCAGCAAGCGATCGTCGCTCTGCTGCGTACCAGCGTGGAAAATGATGACCTGCGGGTCGCTATCCTTGGGCAAAGTAATCTCAGACCCCTTGGGGTAGCTGCCGGGATAGCCCTTGGTCGCCATCACAACCGTCAGCGCGTGGCGGTCGTCCAAGACAACTTCAGCATCCAGCTTTCCCAAGCCGCCAGTCGCAGCGGCGTGGAACAGATCCAGCGCGCGTTCACCCAGACGTGGCAGGATCACCTGCGCTTCTGGGTCGCCAAAGCGAACGTTGTATTCCAGCAATTTTGGCCCGCTCTGAGTGAGCATAATTCCAGCGAACAAAATCCCCTGAAACGGCGTTCCCACGTCGGCCATCGCGCGCAGACTCGGTTCGATGATGTCCTGCCGCACTTGCGCTTCGAGCGCATCGGTCAGGCATGGCGCCGGAGTGTAAGCGCCCATACCGCCGGTGTTCGGGCCGGTATCGCCTTCGCCAACGCGCTTATGATCTTGCGCGCAAGATCATAAGCGCGTTATGATCTTGCGCGCTGCCCAGCCACCGGTAATCAGTGCCATCACACAGGGCGAAGCAGCTGATTTCCTCGCCGGTCAAGAATTCCTCGATCACCACGCGTGAGCCAGCAGCACCAAAGGCGCCGTCAAAACAGGCGCGAACAGCGTCTTCTGCTTGGGCTTTGGTCTCGGCGATGATCACGCCCTTCCCAGCAGCCAAACCGTCGGCTTTGATCACCACCGGCACCGGGAAATCGTTCAAAGCCGCGAGTGCTGCATCGACTTGATCGTGTGTCTGCGAATCCGCTGTTGGCACACCGTTGGCAAAGGCCAACTGCTTTACAAACGCCTTGGAGCCCTCGAGCTCCGCTGCCGCCTTAGACGGACCGAGCACAGCGATGTCTTTCGCCCTTAGGCTATCAGCCAAACCATCAACCAAAGGGGCTTCCGGGCCAACAACAACCAAATCAATCCGCTCATCGGCGCAAAACTGCGCGACCGCGCCATGGTCTGCGACATCAACCGGGGCGCTGTCAGCGAGTTCCAAAATACCGGCATTTCCCGGCGCAACAAACAGCGCGCTGAGCTTGTCGGATTGGCGCATAGCATGGGCAAAGGCGTGTTCTCGGCCACCGCTACCGATGATCAGAACCCTCATGCGACTGGCTTCCCCATCAGAGAGGCACCGGCGCCCGCGATTTCTTGCTGCAACTCTTCATCCGGCAAAGCCACATCATAGACGCCGGAGAAACAAGCATCGCAGTAGTCTCGGCCCCCGTTGCGCGAAACGCCTTGTGGCGGGTTCACAGCCTTGGCCAGACCATCCAGCGAGACAAAGGCGAGGCTATCCGCACCGATCAGGCTGTTGATTTCATCCACCGAATGATTCGCGGCAACCAACTCGCTGCGGTTCGGGGTATCGATGCCGTAAAAACACGGAAAGCGGATCATCGGGCTTGCGATGCGGACGTGAACTTCCGTCGCGCCCG
>CBFIEF010000066.1:0-3989 GCA_965661545.1 Alphaproteobacteria bacterium
CCTTAGCGAGGTCGACGGCCAAGTATGGGTTAGCGCCAAAGAGACCAACACCCTGCGTGATAACGACCAAGCCACCAGCGTTGATGTCTGCAACGTCACCAGCACCCGCGATCGAGGTTACACCACCCGCGTAGCTGCCCGTTTGCAGCGTCAACTTACCGAAGCCACCTTCGATGTAGACCGAAGCATCGGACACGGTCATCACGTCAGAGGCGTTGTCCAAGAAGAACGCAGTTTTAGAAGCTTCGTTGCCTTCCAGACAAGCGGCACCAACAACCATTTTGGTTTCAGAAGACGACATCATGACTTCCATGAACGGGCCGGCAAATACTGCAGCATTGAGCACGTCAAATTTACCGTCAGCATCAACATCGACTGCAGCTTTGGAGTAAGCTTCAACTATTCTAGTCACGAGATTACCGCTGTCGGCCCATGTCGCTTTAAGCGATTGCTTATCTGTCGGGTTTTCACCCAACCCGGCGGTAATCATAGCCACGCCGCCGTGCGTCGTTTTCAGTGATTGGTATCCTGTATTGAAATCGTTGCTCACGGTATACGTCGGGTTAGCGGCATGTACGCGCACCGAGAGTGCGCCTAAAAACTGGCCAGCGGGCAAGTAGTCATCTCCCGCAGAGTCAGCTGCAAAGTCACCACCACCCGTCACCGTTTTTATGCTGTCGCCGAAGTATTTGCCGGAAGGGTCGGTTGTGTACACACCACCATATTGACCTCCTCCATAGACGGTACCCCGACCAGCGAGCTTACATATGTTCGAAGATGTAAAGGACACGAGCGCTAGCGTGTGCTCAACTTGCCCTTGGTCAACGCCCAGCCAATTAGAGTTGATCTTGACCGATACAACGTTGTCCGACGTAACTTTGGCGCCGCCAGATACATTGTATATGTTGGCCGTGATATTGGTGCGCCCGTCGACAGTTCGTTTCGCCATAAACTTATCGCCATTGGCGTCGGTGTAGGGATTAAAGCCAATCTCAGTTGAAGTTGACAACCCGAACTTACCGCCAAAGGCTAAGCCACCATCGGTGGTGTGCGCCGCACTTATGGACAAAGCGACGTGACTGTAGCCAGCCTTGACCGACAACTCGTCGCTATTCTTTCCAAGCCCAAACTCGAGGCCCATGTCGACCGAGCCGCCCAGCGTAATATCTACGGCGCCAGCCGTTGCAGCACAAAATAGGGGAGCGAGACTGGAGGCTGCAAACATGAACTTTCTCATGGCGTCTTTCTCAATTTTCCAGTGTGTGCGGGCTCATCGCTCGTTCATTTTAGTCTGAACCGACCCCCATGCTCACGTACGGAAACCATCGCTAAACCCTATACTGTGGCAAACATAGTTCATACCCACTCAATCATGCTCTTTGGCTGACGCGGCGCGTAACGACCAGAGTCGCCTGATTCGCCTGTGGGTAAATCTCGCGCTTACATGGGGCTATATTGATCGCCGTGCAGTGCGCTTTCCGATAGCAGGCGGTCCTAGCCTTCTCCGTCCTTCGCGTCTTCGGCCTTCCCTTCACCCAGTCGCACCCGTCGAATCAGCAGCGCGACCAGTAACACGACTGGCAGCACCAAAGCTGCTGTCAGTTGCGCCTTGGATAAATCGAAGGCTTGAGCCAGCGGAAACAGGAACCCGGCAAGCAAGTTCACGGCGTAATAACTGATTGCGATGACCGACAGGCCTTCGACCGTTCGCTGCAACCGCAGTTGCACGGCGTTTCGTCGGTCCATACTGGTCAGCAACGACTGACTTTGCGCCGAGCGAGAAACATCCACTTGAGTCCTAAGCAGCTCAGCGGTGCGAGTGGTCCGGTTGAGTTGGCTGTTGAGGCGCTCTTGAGTTGAATTCACAGTCCGGATCGCGGGGTCAAAGCGGCGCATCATGAACTCGTGAAAGGTTTGAAGCCCCTCAAACCGCTGTTCTCTCAGCAGCTCTATCCGGTCGTGTACAATGGCGTTATAGGCCTCGGTCGCGCCAAACCTGAAAGTCATGAGCGCGGCTTGTTCTTCAAGGGTTGAGGAGATGTCCAAAAGGTCGAATAGCAAGGCTTCAGGATCAGAATCGGCCTTAGTCATGGCAAGCACAACGTCCTCGAGCCTTTGATCAAAATCAGTCAACGCCTTGGCTAGTTTTCGAGCGCGGTATAGCCCAAGCATGGACATGGCGCGGTAGGTCTCTATTTCCAGAACGGACTGGACCAGCTGCCCAACACGAGCCGGACTGCAGCTTGGCGGTACAAACAATGCGAAGCGCATATGGCCGTGGTCATCGAGCTGGAAGTCCCCCGCAAGAACGGCAGCACCGTCAAGAATGCGCGCTGCAGCGAGGCTCTTGGCATTGAACCAACTTGCCAGCCGATCCCCCATGGCGTCGGAATTGTCCGGGATGTGTTCCACCCGCAGCGAGACTTTCACCAGCACTGGCGCAGTGATGCCCGCCGCCCAATGTTCAAGCGTCGCTCTTGCTTGGTCAAACGCGAAGGCCTCTGGTGCGATGGTGCGTCGAAACAAAGCGAAGCTGGTGAACTCGGAATGTTGCTCCCACTTCAGCAAGTCTGCGCTGGGGCTATCACCGATGGGGCCAAGGAAATGATTGTTGCCCAGACGGTGTGAATCAAGACCGGCTTCAGCCAAGCCATCGGCAAGCTGTGATCGTTCCGCGTCGCGGTCTCGTCCAACGGCGTTTTCAGGGTGCTTGCACGCCAGAAAAACAACGTCGCAAGGGGCAGCAATGTCCGCAAAGGGACGGGCGTGGAGCTCGTCAATGAGAGCGCGGCGGTGAGGGTGCTCCAGCATGGTACAGTCTCCGTCTTATGACTCTTCCATTAATGAACTAGGGCGAAGATCCATAAAGTCTCTCTTCGGCGCGCGCAAAGTTATCCTCTCGTTTTTTCGAGATCAGTGGGTTTCGTTTCCTGCGTGATGGCGCCAAAGGCGATTGCGGGAGCGCACAGAAATGCGCACCGATTTGTGCAAAGAGTCCTAAAATGCTGACCGCACTGAACAGCCTACCGAGCGGAATGATCGAACCGACCGCGACAGGATGCTCCCGCTGCCACTGCTGGCGCTTGGAGCGGGACTTGCCGGGATCACACTGGTGGATGCTTTGAGACCGCACGTCCTTTTCCTAAATCATCACAGACCTGTCACGTC
This sequence comes from Alphaproteobacteria bacterium, assembly GCA_965661545.1. GTDB lineage: Bacteria > Pseudomonadota > Alphaproteobacteria > UBA7985 > UBA7985 > UBA7985. Next base: position 3,169 of record CBFIEF010000066.1, read on the forward strand.
TTGTCCCCGAAGGCTGTGAGGGCATAGCTCTGATCTTAGGAGCCATAGAGTGGTGCAAAATTGGCACACATTTATATACACCATAATGTAATCGCATTATAAGAACTGGACCTTAAGAACTATTGCTTGCCACTATCCGTCCAATACAGAGCGCAGTAATGCGCCGTCTTGGAGACAGTGTAAGATGAAAAAGTTTTTGATTGCGGGCTCAAGCCTCGCCGCAGTGGCTGCGGCCGGCTCCGCTGGTGCTGTTGATGTCACCCTTGGTGGTTCCATCGACATGGGCGTTGAGTTCGGCCTCGGCAAGAACGCCAACAACCTGGCATTCAGCTCGGCTTTCAATGAAGTAAACCTGTCCATTAAAGCGGCCCATACCACGGACGGTGGTTTGATGTTTGGTGGCGCTTTCAGCTTGGGCACTACTGCTTCTATCGAGTTTGATCCATATGCAGACGCTGCTGGCGACAAGTTCCTCGCTAAGCGTACCGTAGATGGCCGGACTGACATTACAGCGAACCTGTGGAATGTTTCTGGCGGCGGTGCGGTAGAGGGAGCGCAAGTTGTATCCGTGAAGATTAACTCTTCCTGGCTAGGCATCGATAAGGGTCAGACTGAATACACGCTCCCGCTCGGCGCTTTCGGTTCTCACAATATTTGTAAGATTGCTGGCCGAGCTAACTTAGCTACAAGCTATGGTGGTTCTGTGGACCTGGGGTACGTTGCTGGTGTTGGAATGTATGATGGTACAGGCAAAGCATGGGCAATTACGAAAACGGGGAAGGGCGTGACGGCATGGTCAAGCTATGCATCAATTAGCCACA
>CBFIEF010000067.1:0-3865 GCA_965661545.1 Alphaproteobacteria bacterium
AACTGTCCTTGTTGCTGCTTGCACAGAGGTTGTCGCAATCGTATAGCGACCGTCTGAAATACGGTGGCGTAGTCTTTGCGCCGCCCTGTTGGCTATGCGGATGTGGCGAAATTGGTAGACGCGCTGGATTTAGGTTCCAGTGACTTTGGTCGTGGGGGTTCGAGTCCCTTCATCCGCACCACGCCGCTCCTTGCGGCACGACAGGACGGTTGCGTTGTTCGACGCACTTTACCGAAGAGATAAAAGAACAGGAATGACCATGCAGATTCAACTCGTTTCCGAAGAAGGTTTGAACCGAGGGTTTGACGTAACTGTCCCCGCTACGGATTTCGAAACGCGGGTCGACACAAACCTTGCTGGTTTCGCTAAAGACCTGAAACTTCCGGGCTTCCGTCCGGGTAAAGTGCCACAGGCCGTAATCCGCCATCGCTACCGCGCTTCCATCATGGAAGAAGTGATGAATGAAACCGTACAAGAAGCCGTTCGCAGCGCGCTCGAAGAAAACAAGCTGAGCGCAGCTGCGCCAGCGAACGTGACGGAAATCAAGCCTTTCGACGAAGGCGAAGACATCCAGTTCAGCTTTTCGATCGACATCATGCCAACCATCGAACTGACCGACTTTTCGAAGTTGGCGTTTGATCGCATGAACCCGGTTATCGAAGACCGTCACCTCGACGAAGCGCTGAAAGTGCTTTCGCGCCGCGGCGCCCAGCCGGTCGACATCGACGACAAGAAGCACAAAATCGCATCGGACGAGATTGCCGTGATCGATTTCCAGGGCTCTGTTGACGGTGAAGAGAAGGACGGCATGAAAGGCGACGACGTGATGGTTCAGGTCGGCTCCAAAATGTTCATTCCGGGTTTCGAAGAGCACTTGATCGGCAGGAAAGTTGGCGACGCGTTCGATTTCGACATCACCTTCCCTGAAGACTACAACAGCGAAGAGCTTCAAGGCGTTGAGGCTAACTTCAAAGTGGCCGTCAAAGCCATCAAGAAGCTTGACGCACCTGAAGTTGACGAAGAGTTCGCCAAGAAGTTTGGTCGCGAAGACCTCGCTGACCTGAAGCTGCAGGTAAAGCAGGAGCTGGACAACATCCACCGCCGCTCTTCCCGCTTCCTGATGAAGCGTGAAGTTATGGACAAGTTGATGGACACCCACGACTTCCCACTGCCGCAAGGTCTGGTCGACAACGAGTTCAACGCCATCTGGGAACAGATCATGGCGGAAGCCAAGGCGGGCCGCGTTGACGCGGAAGACCGCGGCAAGAAGGAAGACGAGCTGCGCGAAGAATACCGCACCATTGCTGAGCGTCGTGTGCGCTTGGGCCTGGTACTGTCCGAAGTTGCGACAACCAACAAGCTGGACGTCAGCCCTGAAGAGTTTAACGCTGCGATCCAGCGTGAAATGGCGATGAACCCGGGTAACGAAGCGGAAATATTCACCCGCTACACCACCGATCCAAACGCGCGTCAGTCCCTGATTGCTCCGATGATGGAAGACAAGGCGATCGACTACATCCTCGAACTTGCGGACGTTACCGAAATTGATACGGACCCGGACAAGATTGAAGAAATGATCGACCAGCCGACCGAAGTCTAAAACGGCGGCCTCGCTGCTAGACTAATGGGAGGGCTGAGCGATCAGCCCTCCACCTCGACCGGAAGACAGAAGGTCGAAGACTGTTTGAGCTTCAGCAAATTGCAGATTTGCCAAGCGTAGTCCTGACCGGGCAATGGCCCGAAGAGAAGTCGGACAATCGATTGATCCCGCGACGACCCTGTATCTTCCCGCGTTAGAACATCGTTCTGATAGGCCGCTTGCATGATCCCAAGGACATCAGGGGCAATCTTCAGCACGCGATCGTAAAGCGCCCGCGCCTCCTCCACATCTTCGCCGGTTCCAAGCCAAACGGCATAAACGGGACCATCGAGAATGGGTGGAATGGCGTAGACTACGGCTGGACGATTGTTGGGCAGGGGCGGCAAAGGCGCTGCCGCAGGGTCGGAAACGGGCGTTCCGTCCACCAAGTCCTGCAAGTTCAGTTGCACCGCTGGACTCTCCGGCTGCTCGATAATATTCAGATCAGGAAGTTCCGCAGCAGGCAGGCCGGCTGAATCGATCAAAGCGGCAATCTCGTCTGCTTCCGTAGAAAGCAGGCTCAAGTCTGACGACTCGCGTGAAAAATCATCCACGGTCTTAGAGTCCTCGGCTTGATCGACTGGCTCAAGCAAATCGGCAAATTCTTCGAACTCAGAGCCGAACAGGATCATTGGGTCGATGACTGGGGGCTGAGGCTTGGAAGGGTCCGCTGTGCTCTTGACCCCTGGCGCCAGATCTTCTGCCTCGGCGTCCGGCGCAACAGGCGCTTCTGTCACGAATTCGTTGGCTGGGTCTGTGCTGCTTGGCGGCGGTGGTGTTTCGGCGCTCAAATCAACATTGTCGGAATTCTCATTTGGGCTTTCGACAGGTTGAGAATCGGCCTCTGCCTCCTGCACACTCTGGCGCGCAGCCAAGCGTTGGACGGCATCGACGGCTTGGAGCTGGCCCTGCTCAGCGGCGAGTCCACACCACTCGATGGCTTTATCAATATCGGCTGTGACGCCAACGCCGCGTTCATAGAACTGACAGACGGCCCATTGCGCTTCGGCCAAGCCGCCCTCGCCTGCGTCGTAGATCAACTCGAGCGCACGAACGGAATTCTTGGGCACGCCATCGCCGCCATAATAGGCCAAGCCAAGGTTGAACATGGCAAACGAATGGCCCTGATCGGCTGCTTGCTGCCAAAGCTCAGCCGCCTTAGCGGGATCAACGGGAACCCCGCGCCCTTCGGCGTGCATCAAACCAAGATTGGTCAGAGCTTCGGGCAAGCCAGAAGCGGCGTAAAGCTCCGCCGCGCGTGCCTCGTCCCACGGTACCGCGCGACCGGTTTCGTACAGCAGCGCAAGCGCGTACTCGGCGCGGGAGCGGTCCGGCGCGTTGCTGTCGATCAAATCCTGCCAAATCTCAACGGCGCGCGACATATCCCCCGCATCCACCGCTGCGATACCAGCCTGATAGCTTTCCGCCCAAGCCAAGGACGAAGTACAGGTCAGAAACAGCAGGTTGACGGCGACGGCACGGATACGGCGCACGACTCCGTTGTGGCCCAACAATCGCAAGGGCGGCTCCTCATTCGATCAGCAGAATTCTGCGTATGTTTGAAAAGGTTATAATCAAATCGCCAAAAAGGGAGAAGCATAACGAGGCCAAATGTGATGTTCTGCGACCCATTATTGGGCAAGAAACAGATAGACGCTCCCCACCGCCTGTGGCTAATGCGCTCGAGGCCTTTCAAAACAGTTGGAATTTCCATGACATCAACCGCCGCCCCCTTGGGCATGACCCCTCGTTCATGGCTGGACTTGGGCGTTTTATCATTCCTGTGGGGCCTGTCCTTTCTGTTTTACGATATAGCATTGGATGGTTTATCGCCGCTGGCTGTTGTCTTTGGCCGGTGCGGGGTTGCGGCGCTGTTCCTGCTGATCATGTTGCGTGCGACGGGTGTTCGACTGCCGCGTGATCCAAAGCTTTGGATGGCCTTGATCGTCATGGGCTTGCTGAACAACGCCCTGCCGTTCTTTCTGATCGTCAACGGCCAATCACAGCCGGGCTTTCACGGCGGCATGTCATCGATTTTTAACTCCACTGTCCCGCTGTTCACGGTCATCATCGCGCAGTTTTTTCTCGCCGATGAAAAGATCACGGTGCCAAAAATTGCGGGCATTCTGCTGGGGATGCTGGGCGTCACGGTCATGCTGGCGCGCGATGCGTTTACGGGCCAAGGGAGTCTGCTGATTGGCGGCTCGTTCGTCCTGATGGCAGCGT
>CBFIEF010000068.1:0-2377 GCA_965661545.1 Alphaproteobacteria bacterium
CCGTCGAAACAGACACAGAAACCTACAGCATCAACGTGACCGCCGGTTCCGGCGAAAACGGGGGCGGGAATAGCGTCAGCGCTGATTTTGACTCCATCGGTGCCGGTTTCTCGACGCTATCAGGTGTCCGTATTACGGATGCTGATCTGACGTCGAACGATGATGACGAATTCGAAGTGCCTGAGGCTTCACACTTGGCGAACTCTTTCGTCATGGACGGCTTGGGCGGTGATGATACCGTTTACTTCTCTGAGGCAAACGCGACCTATCACCTCGACCCAACTTGGGTAAACGGCTTCGAAGACGTTTCCGGCTTCGAAACGCTGGTTCTGATGGAAGACGTTGATCTCGAGCTGAACGGCGGCGTTCTGGACAGCACGGCATCGGGCGATATTGAGCACCTGAAAGGTGAAGGCAACAACGACGTTACTTTGGTCAACGCCAATGCTGACCTCGGCCTTGACGTGACAGTAACGAACATCGCGTCCATCGACATGAACAACCGCGACCTGACCGTCGACTTTGCCGACCTGAACGGGATCGACAAGGTGATGGGCGACACCCAGTCAACGTTGGTGTTCACGGGCCAGTTTAACTACGACTTCGCATCCGGCGATCTGGCAACAGAAGCTGTAACGCGCCTCGGCCTCGATGGCGGTAACTACAGCTATAGCTTGACGCTTGACGGTGTGAACGATGAGGACGTTCGCGAGATTGTTGCTTACGGTTCGCTTGAAATCGAAGGCGACGTGATGATCGACACGCGCGAAAACCCAAAGATCACGTTGATCGACATGGCCGGTGACAGCTTCACCACGCCAGGTTTGGATGGTGACTCCAACATCTTCGCAACGTACGACGACATGCTGCGCATTCGTGGTGGCGATAACGATGATGATGTTGACCTGATCCTCGACAGCGATATCGAAGACGGTGAGTTCAAGTTTGATGGCGGTGGGGACGAAGAAGACTCCCTGAACATCAACCTGAACGGCGACGAGATTGATACCATCGGCTTCGGTCGTGACATTGATCACGTTGAATACATCGACATCGATGCCCCAGGCGGCGACGGTGAAGCACACCTGCAGTTCAACGGCTCTGGTGCAGACGTCAGTACGCTTCGTGCGGTTGACCTGTCCGATCTGTCTGAAGATGGCTCCGTGCTTCTGCGTGGTGACTTGTCGGTATCCAATCCCGGCGTTTCCATCGCGATTGACCAGACCTCAGCGTTCTCGCCGTTTACGGCAGCAGCTGCGACCGGCACATCTGGCATTCGGATGCTTGACGGCTTCGTCAGTGACGATGATCTGGAAATTCAGATGACGCCAGGTGATGACGTGGTTGATCTGGTCGTTGGTGAATCCGAGTACACGGTTTCCGTGACCGCGGGTACGCTGGCAACCGGCACCTTGAACATGCTGCAAGTCTTGTCTTCCAGTTCACCGATCACCGGTGTGAGCGTTCAAGCGACCAACAACCTCGCTCAAGCTGCGAAGGACGTTGATGTCTACCTCGGCGGTGGCGATGACACGGTTGAAGTGGTTCTGGGTTCCGCGCAGGTGGACGATGTTACTCTGCACGTTGCTCGCGCCAACCAAGACGATCACGACACAGTCAGCATTGACGAGTTGGAAGATCTGGGTGCGCTGGCCGATGCAGTCGTAGCGGCGACACCGGTTAACGTGGCGAACGTTTCTGACTTTGGCCAAGCCACTGGCATCAACATCGACTTCGAAGACGATGTCTCAACGATCCTCACAGATGCTGCAGCGGTCGATGCCAATGGCGTCAACATTGCAGGTTCCGAGCAGGGCGCAGTGATCGTCTTTGGTATGAACGCGGGCGCCGTACAGCGTGGCTTCATCTACGACTATGATGGCGACGGCGAGTTGTCTGACGGTGATACCTTGGTGGATCTGACGGGCTCGTTGCTCCCAGCTGGTGCCATTAACTTTGCTGGTTCCGCCATCACATCCGCTCAAGTTATCAGCGCAAACTCTAGCTCTATCGGTCTGATTACTGACGGTTTGGATTACGTTCAATTCAACCTCTCCGAGGGCGATTTGGTTGCATAGACCGCGATCTAACGATCGTCGCGCACAATGAAGAATGGGTTAGAGGGGTGCAACGGCACCCTCTAACCGCTACTCCCTAGGAGGACTAATAATGTCGTTAGGTACCAAGGTTTCGCTGTTTGGCGGCTCATCCATCTCAACTCTAACCTCAACGTCGCTGATCGGCGGCAGCGGTTACGGTGGCTCCCTGTTCGGGGGTGGATCTGGCTCATCATTATTTAGCGGGTACGGCTATGGTACCGGTTTGCTGGGATCCTCCGGTCTCTTCGGCTACGGCTCAGCCAACTCGTCCGGCGGTT